>DAOPJV010000001.1:0-219295 GCA_035399845.1 Phycisphaerae bacterium
ATCCAACGCTACTTGAGAACGCTGGCCTGATGGGTTTTCAGACGGAGCCTAGCGTCGCGCTGGCTTGTAACGCACTTTCAGTGCTCGGGTCGTTAACCGATTGCATACCCAGGGCTGCGGGCGCCCGCTTCGCGGGCCGCCCTTGCCCTGGGCTCTGGCTGTTGCACGCCTTCAGCGTGCTGACGACTGTTGGGTCATCTGTGCGCCAGGGGCTTCATTGCGCGACGCATCGCGTTCCTGATCAGATTCGCGCGGCGGGTGTCATGCTGATGCTCGCCGTCGGCATGGATTTGTAGGGCGGGTTTCCCCCGCCTTCCCTGATGTCGGGCGCCCGGCCTACGCCAAAAGACAAGCATGCGGAAGTCGCACAAATGCTGGGCGCCATGCTCACCCCCCAGAAGACAAGCATGAGAAGTCGCGCGAGTGTTCCGAGCCGCGACCGTGAGGGAGTCGGTCGCGCGGCGTCGACATGACGAGCGAGTTTGTGCTGCGTGCGCCTGCGGGCAAGCGACCAGTGGCGCCCTTCGTCGCCCCATTCGGGGCGAATTCAGGATGGGGACACGGCGACCACGGGTTGCGCTGCGACCACTTCGTGGTCTGCGCTTCACCCGTGGCTACGTTCCTTCGCTCCTTCGGAGCGAGCGTTGTCAGGATCGCCGTCGGCGGAAGGCTGCGAGTCCGATGATGGCCATGAGCAAACTCGATGCCGCGGGTTCAGGAACGGCAATGAGCTGAAAGGCGTTATCCGCATCCAGCACCGATTCGAACCATCCGTTGCTGGCGGAGTTATTCACCGCCAGACTGATTGGCGCCGCTCCTCCGGAGAATTCCCAGCGAAAGAAGGTGTCGATGTCGCCAATCTGAATGATCTCCAGCCAGTACGGCGCGTCGGCGGCCAGCGTAATTGGGGAAGTGAAATCGACTTTGTAGACGTACTCATCCGGATCAACGCCCACAAACACAGTTTCACCTGTCGCACTCCGATCTGGCGTATCCACAGTCTGCTCGAACACGATCTGCGACTCGTCGGGAAGACCGTCTCCGGATCGAGCGCCGTAGAACCGAATCCGAAACGTCTCCTGCGCCGGCGGGTTGTCCTGATCGTAAAAACCCCACCAGCGGAGTTGTCCCAATGCGACGGCGCTGTCGAAACGCACGTCATCGGCCACCCGCTGAAAAACTGACTGTCCGAACATGTCGCGAAAGAGAGTGTCGGAGGCCCCACCTCCGACTCGGCTCGGCTGTCGATCGAACACGATCAGATCATCCAAATCGCCGGGACCAGCCAATGCGATTGGCGGGGAAATCGTCATCACGAGTACACAGGTAATCATCGCGTTGCGTAATCTCATGTGGCCGCCTCGCTTTCGACGTAGCGTCGCGATCCCGACGATAAGGATCACCAGGACGGATGCCCGTGGTTCCGGTACGACCGACAACTGGAACGCAACGTTCGCGTTGATACTTGTTGTTGCCCAATTTGGCGCGTTGACATTGTTGAATGCGAAATTCGAGTTTCCGGATGCCAGGGACACTTCCCAGCTGAAACTGGTGGAAAGATCACCGATCTGTAAGATCTCAAGCCAATACGTGGTCTGCTCATTCAACAACACTTGAGAGCTGAGTTCGGCAAGATACTGGAATTCCCTTGGGTCTTCGCCCGCGAAAATTCGTCGCCCGGTCGCCGTGCGATTCGGCGTATCAAGGATCTGTTCGAATACGATGTTGTCCTCGTCCGGCAGACCATCCCCCGGTCGGGCTTCGTAGAATCGAAGTCGAAACGTCTCGTTCGCGGGCGGGTTGTCCAACTCATAGTAGCCCCACCACGTCACATGGCTGATGGGCGCGGTTGAACTCAGGACAAAGTCGTCCGCCACTCGTTGCGATACCGACTGGCCGAAGATGTTCTCGAATTCCGTATCCGACGCTGCGCCGCCGGTGTTGAGCGGCGGCTGATCCACAACGATCAGATCATCCATATCGCCGGGACCGGCCGTTGCGAGTCGGGGCGCGAACGCCGTTATCATCACCGCGATAAACAGGGGATTGCGAATCACCATGTCCGGCCCCAATGGGGGGCGCCTTTCTCCGGGGCCCCTCCGCCCGATACCACTGATGCTATCCAACCTCCGGACGCACAGTCAACAAACTTTGGATTGCCTGGATTTGACAATTCTGCTGGAAACGACCTCCCGCTCATCACGTCCGATACTCACACAAGTGGTCGCCGCCGACATCCAACGTCGACATGGAGAAGTCGCGCAAACATTCCGAGCCGCGACCGTGAGGGAGTCGGTCGCGCGGCGTCGCCATGACGAGCGAGGTTGTTGCGCGGGCGCCCGCTAGCGTCGCGCTGGCTTGTAACGCACTTTCAGTGCTCGGGTCGTTAACCGATCGCATACCCAGGGCTGCGGGCGCCCGCTTCGCGGGCCGCCCTTGCCCTGGGCTCTGGCTGTTGCACGCCTTCAGCGTGCTGACGACTGTTGGGTCATCTGTGCGCCAGGGGCTTCATTGCGCGACGCATCGCGTTCCTGATCAGATTCGCGCGGCGGGTGTCATGCTGATGCTCGCCGTCGGCATGGATTTGTAGGGCGGGTTTCCCCCGCCTTCCCTGATGTCGGGCGCCCGGCCTACGCCAAAAGACAAGCATGCGGAAGTCGCACAAATGCTGGGCGCCATGCTCACCCCCCAGAAGACAAGCATGAGAAGCCGCGCGAGTGTTCCGAGCCGCGACCGTGAGGGAGTCGGTCGCGCGGCGTCGCCATGACGAGCGAGTTTGTGCTGCGTGCGCCTGCGGGCAAGCGACCGTTGGCGCCCTTCGTCGCCCCATTCGGGGCGAATTCAGGATGGGGACGCGGCGACCACGGGTTGCGCTGCGACCACTTCGTGGCCTGCGCTTTACCCGTGGCTACGTTGCTTCGCTCCTTCGGAGCGAGCGGCGCGGCAACCGATCGTTCGCGTATTGGGAATTGGGAGGCGCCTACCGAAGCGAAATCGCGCGCCCCTGATACGTCACACTGCATGATCGCAGGAAGTCGAGTCCATCGATGGCCGCCATCGTCGTGACAATCTCCGCGACATCCGCATCTCTGAATCGTTCGTGATAGCGAATCTCGAATCGTTCCCGCGTGACCATGGCGGCCATGGCGCCGCCTTTGTAGTTGTCGGCATAGGAGACGCCGGGCGCCTTCTGGTCGCGATGCTGCAGTTGCGCCGGGAAGAAGATGGCGCCATTGCGATTGAAGACGCATTTGGCCTCGAAGCCCTCGCCGGTCTCGAGGAGCTGACGTATGTGTTCGATTCCAGTGATTTGCATCGTGTCGTGGCCCGGCTGCAGGCGCGCCGCGGATCCGGATTTGTGAACTGCGGCGTGTGTTGGTTATATTGTCCATTCTCGGGGGAAGTCAATCGGCGGAGTGAACTTGTTCCGTGATCAATCTCAGCTTCATCCTGATCCTCATCGCCGTGATCGTGGGCCTTCAGTTTGTTGTGGAAGGCCTGCGGGGCCGGCGCATCGGCGACATGCGCGTCTGCAACCAATGCGGGTACATCCTCGTCGAGGGTGAAGCGGCGGCTCGCTGTTCCGAATGCGGGATGAATCTCGAAGGCCAGCCCGTCGTCCTCGGCCAGCGACATCGTCGGCGGCGATGGGTGGTTGTTGGCGCGGTTCTGGTCAGCGCAGGCATGTTCACCGTGATTCGCCCCCTCATTGGTCGCCATATCAGCGGCTACCTGCCGCTCCGCGTCCTGTCGTGGATGTCCGCCCAGGGGGATCTGGGCGTCATGGCCGAGATCACGGGGCGCATCCGCAGTGGCGCGCTGGACGCGGACGATCATCGACGACTGGCTGAGCGGGCGCTGCGGATCCAGGTGGATGATTCGGCGCAGAAGCACGCTCGCTACGATTGGATCGAGCTGCTGGAAACGATGGATGTCAGCGCCCTTCTGACGAAGGAAGAGCGGGAGCAATATTACGATCAATGCGTCCGAAACCTCGTTGTCGGCGCGCCTCAGACAATGATGTCGACACAGTTGCTCAGTTTCGATATCACCTTCGACGGCGCGACGGCGGCCGGCGGTCTTCATCTGAGAGTCGCAAGACCACTGATCCTGATTGATGGCGATGTGGTCGATGAGGAAGCCATTGATATCAATCCGGGCAGCCACGTCGGCGTTTCTCGCGAGAATGCGTCCATTACAGTGGACAATCCGCTGACGACGGGAAAGCGCCATGTGGAGTTCTCCGGACAACTGAACCTCTGTCGCGGAAAAGTTGTTATCAGGTCCTGGAAGCTCGAACACGTCGTGGACATCGTTGTCGAGGATCACGCGTGGAGTCGACTCGCCGAGGAATCGGAGGAGATCGACAAGGCGCTGGGCGAGGCGCTTCGGCCGAATGTAAGTGAGCCTGATGCGACAACAAATCGCGGGAGGCGTCGCCACGACCGGAACAGGGTCTTCTTTTTCGTGTGGCCCGAACTGCCCGTCACGATCGCCTTCGACATCTTCGTGATGACAAAGGATGGCGAGGTCCACATCGGCGCCATTTCGGGTCGCAAGGGCGACAGGAAGGTGGATCGAACCTGGATGCGCGACGCGGAATCCTCGTTTGCGATTCAGGAGGTCGATGTTGTCCTGCGTCCGAGCCTGGAGATCGCGCGGCGCAAGGGCTACGCGGAGATTTACCCCAAGGAGCTCCGATTCCCGAAGCTGAGGCTGGGTCGGAGGGACTGATCGGCGGCGGGACGCGACGCCGGGGCCCACTGAGTCCATCCACGCTGTTTCCCCGCAAGCATTCGCCCATCGAGCGGACTATCATTGCGGAAAACCGGGCCGGTTCACGTGAACCTGACAGGAGCCTCCGCTATGCGCCATCTCGCTTTTCGCCGACGGATCCACCTTCTGACTGCGCTTGTCGTGGCCGGTCTCGCCACGACAGCCTTTGCCGATGACTGGCCCCAGTGGATGGGGCCCACGCGCGACGGTGTCTACCGGGAGACGGGCATCGTCGATCGCATGCCGGATGGCGGGCTGCCCGTGAAGTGGCGGGCGCCACTGGCGGGCGGATACAGCGGTCCCGCCGTGGCGAAGGGGCGCGTCTATGTCATGGACTACGTCCTGAAGTCCGGCAAGGTCGTGAACGAGCCGCAACAGAAGGTGGATCTCGACGGCATGGAGCGCGTCCTCTGCATGGATGCGAAGACTGGTAAGACGATCTGGACCCACGAGTATCCCTGCGCCTACAAGATCAGCTATCCGGGTGGGCCTCGCTGCACGCCCACAGTCGTCGATGACAAGGTCGTGACGCTTGGCGCCCAGGGAGATCTGCGTGTGCTGTCGGCGAAAGACGGCGGCGTCATCTGGGCGAAGAGCCTGCCGAAGGACATGAACGCGCCTGTACCGCTCTGGGGCTTCGCGGGGCATCCGCTTGTGGAGGCCGGCGTCGTCTTTGTCGTCGTCGGCGGCGAGAACCAGGCCGTCGCCGCGTTCGATCTGAACACGGGCGCCGTGAAGTGGAAGGCGCTCAGCTGCAGTGACGCGGGCTATTGTCCGCCCGTCATGATTGAGGCGGGTGGCGCCAAACAGCTCGTTGTCTGGCATCCGGAGGAGGTCGCGTCGCTCGATCCGAAGAACGGAAATGTCCATTGGACGCTTCCGCTGAAGCCGGACTTCGGCATGTCCGTTGGGCGACCTCAGCGCAAGGGAAACAAGCTGTTCATCGCGGGCGTGATGCGGACCAGCGTCATGCTGGAGCTCGACGACAGGCGGCCCGCCGTGAAGGAGCTCTGGCGCGGCGCGACACCGCGATCGCTCTATCCAGGCAACGTGACGAACATGTGGGGCGACGGCGTGATCTTCGGCTGCGATCACGGCGACGGCTGCCTGATGGCGATCGACGCGAGCAATGGGAATCGGCTCTGGGAGACTTTCGAGCCCGTGCGTCCCGATGAGAAGCGACGCATCCGCGCGGGTTCCGCCTTTCTGACACAACTTGGCGCGTCGGACGGGTACTTTCTGTTCGGTGAAACGGGCGAGCTCTCGATGGCGACGCTCGATCGCGCCGGCTACCACGCGCGAGGCCACATGCATGTCCTTGAGCCAACGACCAGCGCCTTCGGTCGCGACGTTGTCTGGAGCTATCCCGCGTACGCCGATCGGACAATCTTCGTGCGAAATGACAAGGAAATCGTCGCGCTGGATATTGCGAGCCGGTCCACGGCGTCGCGGCGCTGACGAGGCCGGCAAAATTCCTTCAGCGATCGGGTGAGAGGGCGTCGTCGCGTGCGTTTACGTGATTGCGAGCCTCGGGATCCAAACGAAAAACTGACGCAACGTCGGGCGCCAATGGCGTCGGCGGGGCGTTCTTTTCGTTGGCCCGGAACCCAACCCCTGTTCTGAAGGAAGTTCTCGATGCTCAACCCCTCGAACTGTCGCCCCTGGCGGGCGACCGCCATCGCCACGGCAACGATCGGCGTCGCGCTGACGTGTGGCGTGGCTGTCGCGCAGAACCGGTACCACGCGAAGAATGTCGGCGCCTTTGGCACGGGCGAATACACGCAGGCGAACGCGCTGAACAACGAAGGCGCTGTTGTCGGCCATGGCCAGGTGTGTTTCCTTGTCACGGGGTATCGGCCCTTTCTCTGGACCTATGCGGACGGCATGCGTCCTCTGTATCCCCAGAACGACCTGGGTTTCGGCGTCAGCGCCACGCACATCAGTGACGACGGCGGCATCTTCGGCGGTTACATCGACGCGGGCGCCCCGACGCCCTGTTCCAGCGCTCAGATTCCGGCGCTCCCGTTCGGTTCAAAACAACGCAATGTCCTCTGGAATCGCGACGGCTTTGGTGTCGAGCAGTTGATTCCGGGGCTCGGCGGGCAGCTCGGTCTGCCGAACATCCAGACCTCCATCGGCGACACGAACGCGTTCGGCGATGTCGTCGGCGGATCCTATGACGGCGCCGACGCATTGAGCGGTGAATGGCGCGGCTACCTGTATTCGACCACGACGCAGACGCTGACGAATCTTGAGTTCGCCGCCGGTCCCGGCGTCACGGTTCGACAGGCGGTCGGCGTCAACAACGCGGGCGGGCTTCTCGCACAGGCGACGACACTGGACGGCGAACGGATCGTCTACATCGACGCCGACGCGGTATCGCACATTCTTCCGAGGCTCTCGAACGATGTGGCGAGCGTGGAACTGCCTCGGGCGGTCGCCCTGCGGGATGATGGAGAGGTTCTCGCCTGGTCGGAGAGGCTCGCGCCGACAGGGAGCCCGCCGCCATTGGATCAGCGTCTCGAATACGCGGGCTTGTATACGTGGCGCCCCCACGGCGGACTGACGGACCTCACGCCGACGCTGCCGCCGGACCGTCGAATTGTTCCCGCAGCGCTCGGCGCCGCGGGCGAGGTCCTGGCGATGGATGTGACACCTTCGAACTCCACGGATCCCGCCGACTACCTGCCGAGGCCGTACTTGTATGACGGGGCCGCGTGGCGTCGGCTCGATGAAATGACAACGCTCATCTATCCGGACGATCGCGTGGAGCTCTTCAACAAGACGTACTGGATTCTGAGGTCGATGAATGACGCCGGCCAGATCCTGATCAACGTCAGGTTCGATGGCGACGAGATTCTCATGCCGTCCTTCCAGTCATTCGTGCTGACACCTTATCCGGCGCTCAACGGCGATATCAATCGCGACGGGACTGTCGATGGCGACGACATCGCATTGTTTGTCGAGGCGATCCAGGGCGCAGGGCGGACGCTGTGGCAGGAGGCGGCCGCCGACACGAACCGAGACAGCGAACTGACTGTCGAGGACATTCCGCCCATGATCAACGCGTTGCTGAGTCAGTGACGTCGAGGGCGGCGAACCTGACACAAAGACGCCGCATTGCGAGCTTGTGCCCGCAATGCGGCGTCGGCGCTGTCTCTGGTCTTGTCGCCCTTCAGGCGTCGTTATCGACGCGTCGGCGTTCTGAACGGGCTCGAGCTTTCATCGTCGTCGTCATCCCCGGACTGACCCGTCGGCGTCGATTCCAGGTCGAGCGGCTGCGGTTCGATGACGAGTTCCGTCTGCCGAACGTTGTTCAGCGCGGACACGAGGTCATGACACTGGTCCACCTCGTTGTCCACGTCGAGAATCACGCGGATCGTGTAGGTTCCCGCCGGCAGACCGTCCTCGAGGACCACTTCGTCGTAGGCGCCGCTGGCGACGTTCAGGGGCGTCGCGTCGAGCAGGATCGACATGATCTCCTCGTCATCCTCCTCGATCGTGACGCGGACCCGGTATTCGCCCGTGGCGCCGAAGTAGTTCATGTTGGCGCCGCGTTCGAACTCCGCAAACCAGCGGATGTGGAACATCGTGTCCGCGTGGACGATGTGTGAGTCCTCCTGCGGGAATGGAATCTCGGCGATGAGCAGTGGACCGAGCTTGAGGTCGTTGCAGTCGATGGGTCCCACATCGCCCATCGGGTCGATCTGCGTCGGCGGTGTTTCGCATCCGGCGCCCGCGACCATCATCATCAGTCCCGCCGCCATCGCCCTGATCAGCTTCCGTTGTTTGTTGGCGTTGCCGCACATCACTATCGTCTCCCGTCTGCAATCGCGCCCGAAGTTCTCGAGTCGATCGCGTCTTCATGGCGAGTTCGGGTAATGCAACGGGCGTGCCAGAGTCGGCGAACCGCCGTGGATTGCGGCCGAGCGGCGATTGGATCGTCACTGAGCGGGATGGGAATGTCTGAAGACTGGGGAATGGGCGAGAACTGGGGAACGGGAGGTGGGCAGGCCTCGAAATTGCCTGAAAAAAGAGCGATTTTCGCGTGACCCGCGGCGCAGTCGGTTACGTCTTCTCCCGGGGTCTGAGTTGTCGTGGGGCCGGCGACTACTGAATGATCGGCAGCTTTCCGTCGGCGGGGCGGGCGACGAGATCATACTCGTGTGTTCCCGTGCAGCGCACCTTGACGATGTCGCCGGGGTCAAATTCACCACCTTCAACGTATACGATGCTGTCGACTTCGGGCGCCTGGCCCTCGTGTCGCGCCGGGTAGATACCATCCTCGCCGTAGTCGTCGATGAGCACGTCGAATTTCGCGCCGATGCGGCCTTCGTTTCGTTCGAACGCGACGTCCTGCTGCGTGAGCATGAGTTCCTCGACGCGCTCCTCGATCAGTTCCTGCGGAAGATGCGTCTTCATGTTGTGGGCCGGCGTGCCGGGCTCATTCGAATAGGGGAAGACGCCGAGCATGTCGAAGCCGAAATCCCGGATGAAGTCGTGGAGTTCGTCGTGATCCTCCTGTGTTTCGCCCGGAAAGCCGGAGATGAACGTTGTGCGAATGCTCACGCCGGGAATGCGATCGCGCAGTTTCTCCAGCAGAACTTCCGTTTCCTTTCGCGTGACGCGGCGATGCATCGACCTGAGCACGCGATCGGAGATGTGCTGCAGCGGAATGTCGATGTACTTCGCGATGCGTTCATTCTCGGCGATTGCGTCGATCATCTCGTCGGTGAAGTCCGACGGATAGGCGTACATCAGCCGAATCCAATGGGCGCCGTCCAGTGTGTTGAGCGTCTTCAGCAGCCCTGAGAGTCCTGGCGCATAGCCGATGTCCTGGCCGTAGCTCGTCGTGTCCTGTCCGATGAGGTTGATTTCGACGGCGCCGTCGGCGATCAGTTCCCTCGCCTCGTCCATGATCTCGTCGACGCCCTTGCAGTGCATGGGACCGCGGATGGACGGGATCGTGCAGAAGGTGCACTTCTGGTTGCAGCCCTCGCTCATGCGGAGGTAGGCGTAATGGGCGGGGGTGAGGCGGAGTCGGGCGCGATCGGACTTGTTGGCGTCCTTCCACGAGGACTCGTGGTAGGTTCCGAGGAAGAGCACGCTGCCGGGTGACGCCGGCGTGTCGCTGTCCGCCGACTGTTCGGCCGCGGCCTTCACAGCGCGGACGATGTCCTGTCGGTTGTTGACGCCCACGAGCGCGTCGATTTCCGGAACGTCCCGCATGAGCCCCTGGCCGTCGCGCTGGACGAGGCAGCCCGCCGCAATGATCCGCTGGACGCGGCCGCTGCGTTTGTGTTCGGCGATCTCGCGAAGCACGTCGACAGCCTCGTCGCGGGAGGCGCTGAGGAAGCCGCAAGTGTTGACGATGACGACGTCGCCGATTCCGGAGTCGTCGCTGACGATGGGGCATCCGGCCTCGGCGAGCAGTCCGAGCATCTTTTCGGAGTCGACGAGGTTCTTCGGGCAACCCAGGGATACGAAAGACACGCTCGGCATCGGCATACGGTTCGGGCTCCAAACGGGGATTCGCACCGGGGCGGGCGGGCGCCTCCGGACGCGACGATTCGGCGAATCGGGGGATTATATCTGAATCGGCGTCGATCGGGGCGCCGGGCCTCGTTACGCGGACGGTCCCCGGCTTGGCGCACAAAAATGCCCGGGGCGAAAGGGCCCCGGGCGCATCGTAGGAGAGAGCGTGGATCGACCGTCAGAATGTCAGGCCGTTCGGCGTCGGCGAATCAGGGCGACGCCGCCGAGGGCGAGCAGCGAGAGCGTCGCCGGCTCGGGGACATACTGGATTGTGTCAATGGCGCCCGACCCGCCGAGGACGAAGACGACGCGGTCAAAGCCCGTCGCCGTGCCCCGAGACATCGGGTCCAGGTCGTTGATGCCGATCGGGTTGATGCGATTGGCGGAGTTGTTGCCGTACACGACTGTCGGATCGTAGTACTGGCCGGCCGTGACGAACTCGTCAAACGCGATCGAGTCCAGAAGCACGCCGTTGAGGTAGAACTGGATCATGCCGTCTTCCGACGTGATGCTCTCGACGTCGATCAGGTCGAAGCCGACGCTCGTGATCTGCGTGTCGAAGTCGAGGATCAGTTCGCCGGCGGGGCGGCTGCCTTCGTCGTTCGGCGTCGCAAGGATGCCGGGCGACGACAGGGCGCTCGTCTGCGACAGGATCAGCGCGTTGCCGAGCGACGTATTCGGCGCGAGGTTGCCGGCGTCCCAGTTGGGGCCGATCAGGTCCGGATCCGGCGTCGAGCCGGCGAACTCCGTATTGAAGATCGCCGCGATGTCGAAGGCCCGATTCGGGTTGTTCGCCGAGATCGTGACACCGTCGGACCCCTGCAGCTGGTTGGTCATGATCTGACCGTGCGAAAAGCCGCCAAAGTCGATCACGCCGGCGTTGGCGCTGGCGGCGACGGCGATGGCGGAGACAAGACTGAGTGAGAATGTTCGGATTCGGTTTCTGGTCGTCATGGCGAAAATCCCCCCGATTTCATGCCACTTCGAAATGTGTCAGTATTCCGACGTCGGTATGCGCTACCGCGTCGTCGATGGTATGCGTCGCGTCAGCGCCCGTTCAAATCGAGGCGCCGAGAATGCGAGGCGACTGCTGATTGGGCCCGCCGCCGCGGACTAATCTGGGACGGCCGGAACACGCGGCGGGGCGATAAGCCGTGCGGAGGCGCCAAGTCGCGCCGGCCGGTCGTGGGTCCGAGATTGCGTTGCACTGACGGCTGACCTAAGCTCCGCACGCGAAAGACGCGGTTTCGGCGGGCGCCAGAGCAGGGGTATTGGCAATCCATGCGGTTTGAGCTTGATCAGGCGATGGACGTTCTCCGGAGGACCCCCGGCGCGCTGACGGCCATGCTTGAAGGGCTGGGCGCCTGCTGGGTGGAGGGGCGTTACGGCGAGGGGACATTCCATCCCTTCGACGTCGTCGGCCATCTGATTCATGCGGACCAGGCGGACTGGATCCCCCGTGTTCGCTGGATTCTCGAGCATGGCGAAACGGCGCCCTTCGAGCCCTTCGATCGATATGCGATGTACGAGGCGAGTCGCGGCAAGTCGATGAGGCGGCTCCTGGCGGAGTTTGCGTCTGTCCGAGAGGGGCGCCTGGCGGAGCTGGCGGCGCTGAATCTGAGTGAATCGCAGCTTGACTTGTATGGTCAACATCCGGCGCTGGGGCGCGTCACGATGCGCCAGCTGCTGGCAACGTGGGTCGCCCACGATCTGAACCACATTCACCAGGTCGCCAAGGCCATGGCGTTTCAGTATGAAGAGGCCGTTGGACCCTGGCGCGGGCATCTGGGCGTATTCCCGAAGGCGGATTCGAATTGACGCGGCGATCGATGGATCGCTTTGTGAGTGTTCATACAGGGAAGTGAGACATCCATGAAAATCGACATGCCGACTGTTGAATGCAAACCGCTGACGCCGCGCCTCGGCGCCGACGTCCTGCTGATTCCCGTGAGTGTCTCGAAGGGGAAGGTGTCGGCGGTCAGACTGACGGGCCTGGATTCGAAAATCGTCGCCCGGGTCAACGAACTCGTTCAGCGCTATCACGGCGGCGAAAACGTCGGCGCGATTGAATCGCAGGTGCTGCCGATGAGCTCGACCTTTGGTCGGGCGGCGCTCGTCTGCGTGACGAAGGATGGCGAGGCAAGCGACAGGCACGTGCGCAACGCGGCGGGCTCGGCGCAGGGCTGGTGCAGGTCGATTCGGGCACGGCGCGTGGCCGTCTGGTCGGACGCGCTGGATTCAGACGCGGCGCTGTCGGCCTGGGTCGAGGGATTCTGTCTCGGCGGATTCCGATTTACGGAGCTGCGCGAGAAGAAGCCGAAGGAAGCCAGCGTCGGCGCCCCGGTGATGACCCTGATTGCGTCGGCGAAGCGAATGGCAAAGACGCGGAAACTGGCGTCGAACGCGGCGAAGCTCAGCGAGGCGACGAACCTCGCTCGCCATCTGGGTCATCTGCCGCCGAATCTCGTGCATCCGGAATCGCTGGCGCGGATGTGCCAGGCGATCGCGAAGAAGTACAAGCTCAAGTGCACGGTCTTCGATCACAGGCGGATGGAGCGCGAGAAGATGGGCGCGTTCCTGGCCGTCGGCATGGGCTCGGCCAGCAAGCCGCGGATGATCATCCTGGAGTACGCCGGAAAGGGCGGCGCGAAGTCGAAGCCTATCGCCTTCGTCGGTAAGGCCGTCACGCTGGACACGGGCGGCTATTCCATCAAGCCGGCCGCCAGCATCCCGGACATGAAGTATGACAAGCAGGGCGGCATGGCCGTCATCGGCGCGCTCGCGGCGTGTTCGATGCTGGGCGTGAAGCAGCGTGTCATCGGGATCATCGGCGCCGCCGAGAACATGATCTCAGGGGAGGCGTATCGACCGGGCGATATCATCCGCGCGAGCAACGGCCGCACGATCGAAGTGCTGAACACGGACGCCGAGGGACGGCTCGTCCTGGCCGACTGCCTGCACTATGCGGAGAAGACGTTCAAGCCGAGCGCGATGGTCGATCTGGCGACGCTGACGGGCGCCTGCGAAGTGGCGCTCGGCCACGAGTGCGCGGGCCTGATGTCACGCAACGACAAGCTCGCCGACGCGCTGCTGGCCAGCGGCGACGCGACGGACGAGCGATTGTGGCGCCTGCCGCTGTGGCCGATCTATCGCGAGCAGATCGCGGGAACCGACAGCGACGTGAAGAACATCGGCAGTCGCGCCGGTGGCGCCATTACAGCGGCGACATTCCTGCAGGAGTTTGTGACGGAAAAGACGCCGTGGGCGCACCTGGACATCGCCGGCACGGCGACGACGGACAAGGCGCTGCCGACGTCGCCCGTCGGGGCGACAGGATTTGGCGTGCGGTTGCTGATGGATTACCTGGGGCGTCATTAAGGGCCGACACGCCGAATTAGATCCTTAGGTCGGGGCATCGACCCGACATCACTCACCGGTTGCTTCGGAAGTCCCTGAGAAATCCGGCGTAGCTGCCGTTCGGTTGTTGCACGCGCAACACCAATCCAATGGGTAGACGCCTGAACGTACCCAGTTCGAAAACGACGACCACGCCCAAGCGTGTGGGCATGATGCGAGGCCGTGTTTTGCGGGATTGAAGTGGATGTAGTCCACGTGTCGCCGAAAGTCCACGTCGTCACGAATCGTATGTTCCCAGAATCGAGGCTGCCAGAATCCCGTCAGTCCCTTGCGATGCTGTCCCTGAGAGATGGCGCCGGGTTGACCTCCCTGTCGCCGGTAGTTCCGACTGAACGATTCCTTGATTTTTCGCCAACGGGTGGAAAAGTCAGCGTCGCCCTCTGGCTGGGTCCAAATCAAATGAAGATGATCCGGAAGCAGGACAATTGCGTTAATCTCAAATGGGCGGCGGCGTCTGGTTTGATCGATGGAATGCCGGAGAACTTCACGAGCCAGGGAGTCGGCAAAAATGGGGTGGCGTCGGTGAGTCACGACCGTGAAGAAAAACGTTCCCCCAGGTTGGTGTGAGCGGCGGAAATTTGGCACAGCCAGAGCGTAGCCCGTCCTCATTTGGCGTCATAGGAGACTGGAGCTTACGGGCGCCATATAGGTGACACGGGACCGTCGGGAATTGTCGGGTCGATGACCCGACCTACGGACTCGCACCAGCGTCCGGAAGGGATGCCGGGACAAGAGGGGTACGAGAAGGGATTCTCGTACCAGCGACGGGAAGGGATTCTCGTACCAGCGACTGACCTACGTTCGTCGGTACAGTACATAGGTCAGATCGTCCGGCTTGCTGGGGCGTGTGGGCGCCTGTTCGCCGATCATGCGCGTTTCGATGCGGGTTCGCAGCGTCTCCGCGGCCTTGAGCAGCGGGCCCTTGCGAACCGTATCGACGATCTCCTTCGTATGCAGATTGTCGTAGAGACCGTCCGTGGCCAGCAGCACGGTATCCTTCGCGCCGAGTTTCAGGATCGGTCCGATCTCGATGCGCATCGTGTCGGTTCCGATGATGTTGGACACGATGTGCCGATCCTCGTGATGCATCGCTTCCTTCTCGTCGAGGATGCCGGCTTCGACGGCGTACCCCACGGGCGAATGCGCCACGGTCTGCAGCTTGACGAGACCGCGCTGGCCGACGACGAGAATCGCCGAGTCTCCCGCGTGATAGGTGCGCAGCGTGTCGCCATCGATGTCCACGACAGCCAGCGTCGTGCCGGCGTCCATGCGCAGCTCTTTCACGGCGGTATTGGCCGCTTCAAATCCGTTGAGAATGGCGTCGCGCAGGTCCGCGCCCGTCGTGATCGCTTCCTGCACGTGGCCGGCGAGTGTTTCCAGGGCGGCGCGCGACGCCTTTTCGCCGCCGGCGTGACCGCCGAGACCATCGGCGACGGCGAGCATGAGGCGTTCATCTCCGGCGGAAGCGATGAGGAAGGCGTCCTGGTTGACGCGAAGATCGACGACCTCGGGACTGGGATCCTGCCAGCCGCGTGTGAAGACGACGACGCGTCCCTGCGGCAGATCGTGTCGATCCGGCGTCGTCATGTCGCGTTCGCACGCGATGATGAGGTTGTCGTCTTCGCTCATTGCGAGGTCCATGTAAACGTTTCGAGATACTCGCGCAGTTGCCGTGCGCTTGGGAAACGTTTGGAGATCAGGTCGCGGCGCAGGCCACAGCAGACGGCTTTCAGCTCGGGCGGCTGGTTCCTGTAATGCTCCTTCCCGCCGACGGCGTCGTAGAGCACACGCACGAGCTGGATGACGTCTTCGCGAATTGCGGCGGCGCTGGCGGCGCCCCAGTGATAGAAATCGACGAGCTTGATGTCGAAATCGATGCCCTTGCGCTCGATCAGGATGTTCTCGTCGTGGATATCGCCGTGGTATTCGCGCACCTTGTGAATCTGTTCGAGCCCGAGCGCGAGGGCGTGCAGCAGGTGCAGCGCCTGAAAGGTATCGAGCCGCTGGTTGGGCTGTCGCGCGAGGAATTTCGTGAGCAGTTCACCTTCGACGAACTCACTGATGAGACACGTCACGGCGCCGCGCCTGAACCGCACGACTTCTGAATGATGGTACTGAATGACGATCGTGCAGTTCCGCAGGCGATTGAGTTTCTGCGCGTAGAACTTCACGGCGCGATCGCGCTGATTGCGCTGCGGAAAGAAGAGCTTGGCGGCGCGCTGAATGCCCGTGCGGCGCTCGATGACTTTGTAGACCTCGCCCTCCCATCCACCGCCGATAAAGGAATCCACGACGTATTTCCCGCCAATGACGCGGCCCGGCGGCAGGTTGAAGCTCGTGATCTCGTTCTTCGTGGTCATACGGAAGGCGAATCCATGATTGTCGCGCCGGCGGCGAACGCGCGCCGGTCTTTGAGCGTTCTGTGTAAGGCGGCGCGGTTTTGTTTGCAAGTCGGATGGCGAATGTGCCGCGTCGTTGGCGAGGATTTTCGAGGGAGCGATTGTTAGAATGGGGGCATCTGCGATCCGGCAATTCGGGCCGCCGGACAGTGAACGGTACGCGCCGGAGGAAACGGGCCATGACGATTCGCGTGCGATGCAAGTGTGGGAAGTCCCTGAAGATTGAGGAGCGACTGGCGGGCAGAAAGCTCTCATGCCCGGCGTGTGAGCGCCCTTTCCGTATTCCGGCGGAGAAGTTCGAGGCGGTCCGGCGGCGCAGGTCGGATGAGGGAACGCCGGTCGCGCCGAAGTCGGACGTTGCGCTTCCCGCAAGCCTCGACGAGGATCTCACGGCGGCCGGATCCGGGGCGATCGCTCTGTCGCAGGACGATCTCCCTGGTGAACTGAAGCTGCAGGGTGACGGCGCAGAGAGCGAGGCGGCGCCCGCGGCGCTGACGGTCCTCGACGGACCAAACGAAGTGGCCTACGCCGCGGACCCGACGGCGCGGATCCAGGGAGATCGCCGCGTCGCCGATCCGATCTCCGGGCCGAAGCGCGGGTTCTTCGCCGACATGGGGACGAGCTTCATCTATCCATGCAAGAGTGTGAATAACCTCGTGACGCTGGCGATCGTGTTCGCTGTCTCCGCCGCCGGCGATCTCTGCTCAGTCATGCCGAACGGCTGCTTCATGATCTTTGTGAAGTTCCTGGTATGGGTCATCATCGGCGGCTGGTTCGCGTCGATGTACTTCGCCGTCATTCAGGAAACGGCGTCGGGTTCGGAGGATATGCCCGGCCTGACGCTGGAGGACGGATGGTGGGACGGCATCTTCGCGCCGGCGTTTCGCTACCTGGGCGCCATTGCCGTCGTCCTGGCGCCGGCGATCTTCCTGACGATCGCCGAGGGCGCCGGACGGCTTCCGTCATTCATGACGTCACTGATACCGATCTGGTTCATCGGCGGCGTGTTCCTGCTTCCGATGTCGATGATGCTCTTCGCGTTTCGTTCGGCGTCGACGATTTTCCGGCTCGATCTGGTCCTCGTGACCATTGCCAAGACAATTCTCCCCTACCTGGCGATCTGGGGGATGCTCCTGCTCGTCTCCGTGCTGATCGTGCTGGCGCAGGGCGGCGCGACCGTTCTCAGCACGCTGATCGGCGTGTCGCTTGTCTCGATGTCCGCCGGCGGATTCCTTTCCGGCCTTGCGATGCGGATCGTTCTCTCCTGGATCAGCGTCTATTTCACGATTGTCGCCATGCGCACGATCGGTCTGTATTACCTGCACTTCAAACGACGTTTCGTCTTCATCATGGAATAGCGGCCGAACCGGCGAGGTCATCGTCGCTCACAGGAAGTAGACGCGTTATCACGGCGCCTCGGCCACACAAAGAAACGCAACTATCACGACGGCGCCGCGTTGCGTGCAGCACTCGCGCGCTGAACCACCCCGTTTTTTCCAATGATTGGGTTGGATTCCCCCATCCGAGTTCCCCAACGTGGGGGCCACTCCGTTGAGACGCCTGTCTTTGTGCGGGGCGTGAATACGTTTTTCCGGTCCGTGCGCCGTCATTGGGCGCCGCATGGCACGGGGGTTGCTCTCCGGGGAGATTCGCGAAGGACGACACGAAATCGTCTGGTCGCAGGGAGTGAGACATGAAACCTGTTGCGGAACATTCGCCATTCGCAGGCTCGCTGGAGCGACGTGTCTCGCTGCGATTCGACGGAAAACGATCTTCTTCGGCGTGCAGCGTATGGACGCTCCTCGCAAATGGGAGACGACCAATGTTCAGAACGAATACGAATCACTCGGGAAATACGCGAATGCAACGGCTTGCGTGTGTCATGGCGCTTGGCGTCGCGACGCTCGCGGGTCGATCGGCGGCCCATGGCGCGGCAATGGTCTTCGAGGCCGAGCCGACAAACGACTCCATCTTCACTGCGACAGAACTGGCGCTGGGTGAAATGGCGCGGGGCAACATTGACCCGATGACGGATGTCGACTTCTGGTATCTGCCGGGCAACCTGGCGGGCGATCTCGTGTTTGCGTATGTCGACACGACCAGTTCATCGCAGGGCATGGATTCGATGTTGTTCGCCTTCGACAACTCGATCGTGCTGATCGAGTCGGATGACGCCGACGGGCCCGGCGCCGCGTCGGCGATTGCGGGCGCCGTCGTTCCGCTGAACGGCGATGTCTTCCTGGGCGTGAGCGAAGACGGCGCCAACGCCGAGATCACGCCGTACACGATCCACGTCTCGATCGTCGATCCGGCGGACGCGCATCCGGAAGCGGAGCCGAATGACGCCGCCGCCATGGCGCAGGTGTACGCCGGACCGATGATGACCGGGAGCGTGTCGGGCGCCGACTTCGACGTCTTCTCCTTTCCGGCGACGCTCGGAGAGTCGATTGTCGTGATTGTGGATGATGATCCCGATGACGACGCTTCGCTGACAGATACGCACATCGACCTGATCGATACCGACGGGATGACGATTCTCGCCGCCGGCGACAATGGCGCCGCCAATAACGCCAACGCGCTGGGAGCGCTGTCCGCGCCTTCGACGGGTACGTTTTTCGTGCGCATCAGCAACGGTGGCGGCGCGCCGGATACGGAATATCGCATCGTGATCCTCGTCGAAGGTGAGTCGCCGAGCTGCCCGGACATGGACGGCGACGGTGTCTGCAACAGCGTCGATAACTGCCCGTCCGTGGCCAATCCGCTCCAGGCGGACGCCGACTTCGACGGGATTGGCGACGCCTGTGAGGGCGGCATCGGACCCGACCAGGATGGTGATGGCATTCCCGACGCGATCGACAACTGTGTCGTGGAGTTCAACCCGGCGCAGGATGACTACGACGGCGACGGTGTGGGCGACGTGTGCGATTCCTTCTGCGGACTCGGCGTTCTGCCGCTGGGACCGCTGATGGCTGTCGGTCTCGTCGCGACGAAACGCTGTCGTCGACGGCGTTCGTCGAAGTAGGAATCCGTGGCGGCTCACGCCGCGCATGGAAGGTTGTGACGGCGGGGCGGTCCGAATAATCGGATTGCCCCGCCGTCGCGCATGTGTGGCCGATATCCGAGCGTGGCGATGAGTTATCGCGCCAGGGGGGCCGGCGCAGCGTCAGGGAAGGCGGGGGCCCGGGATTGCCGAAAGCCGCCGGCGAAATCCGCCGACATGGCCTAACGAGAGCGCGCCGTGGCGCGCCCGATCGCAGGCCTGTTGGATGGGGAATGATGGACTCGGCGCCGCAACGCGACGGATATCGTACGTTTATCGCATCCAGTTTGTTGCTGATGTTCAGCTACGGCGTTGCGGTCGGGATGTTCCACATTTTTCCATACGCCTTCATCAGGTCAGCGCTACAGGGCCTCGGCCAGCTCAACGGTGGGAACTTCATCGTCTATTACCATCCCGTTCGAAACCCGAACTGGAAGCCGATCTTCAACACAGCCGACGCCTGTGACGGGCTGAATCTCGTCACGCGGATTGGCGACGATGACCGTCTCGTCGCCGAGGTCCTCGATATGGAGGGTCGGCCGCTGCAGACGTGGAACGTCGACTGGTTCGAGCGCTGGCCGGACGCGGAGTACTTACCCTCAGAAGTGAAGCCGCGATCGAGACCCGGGTGCCAGATTCATGGCGCCGTGGTGGCGCCCAATGGCGATCTGGTGTTCAACTACGACTACCTCGGTCTGATGCGGCTCGGGAGAGACGGCGCCACGAAATGGCGTCTGCCCTATCAGACGCATCACTCCGTCCACCTGAGCGATGATGGCCGTCTCTGGGTCTGTGGCCAGGAGCGGATGTTCGAGGATGAAAAGGCGCATCCCTGGCGAACGGCGCCGTACGACGCATCGACGATTCTCGAGATTTCTCCGAACGGCGAAATCCTGACCAAATGGTCCGTCGAGGGCCTGCTGCGAAAGAATGGCTACGCCGGGCTGCTTGGCCTCAGCCATGGGTTCACCAACGGCTACGCCAGACAGGACATCCTGCACCTGAATGATGTGGAGACCTTTCCGGCGTCCATGGCCGAGGGTTTCTTCAAGAAGGGCGACATCCTCGTTTCACTGCGGAACATCAGCACGATCTTCGTGTTCGAACGTGACACAGGGAAGATCAAGTATCTCACGACGGGCCAGATGGTCTGGCAGCACGATCCCGACTTCATCGATGGAAACCGCATCGCCGTCTTCGACAACAAGGGCGGCGGTGTGCTGGCGGGAGACGCGCCGGCCAGTCGATTGCTGGTATTCACGCCCGGCGAAAGTGAACCTGAGATCCGATTCACGGGCGCGCCCGAGCATCCCTTCTACACGAAGATCATGGGCAAGCAGCAATGGCTGCCGAACGGGAATGTCCTCGTGACGGAGACCGATGGCGGTCGAGGTTTCGAAATCGACGGCGCCGGCCGGATCGTCTGGCAGTACGTCAATTTCGTGAAGCCTCACGTCGTCGGCATTGTTCAGGAAGTCACGCGACTGCCGGCGGATATGAAGCGATTGTTCGAGAGACCGACCGGTGTGGCGCGGGGCGCTTCGCCGATCGGGTTGGACAAAGGGTGACGACATCATGATCGATCACGACGTTATTTCGAGTTGCATGTGGGCGATGGGGGCGCCGCTGGAACAACTGGCCTACGTGGGGCCGGGGGGTGGTCTGGCCGCGATCGGCGCCTTGCTCGCCGTCGTTGCGGGGCTCTTCGCCGCCGTGTTCGGCTTCCTCTGGTATCCGATCAAGCGGATGCTGCGTCGCAGGGACAAGTCATCGGCGCCGCGCCATGAAGGAAACATCACGTGATACCGCTTCTCGGCGCTGCTTTCCTCGTTGCGGGCTTCGTCGCCGTCTTTCGCGCGCTCGGGCTCGCGGAGACGGGACGCCAGTCCGTCGCCGAGGCGCGCCAGAGCGTCAGCGTCGTTCGCAATCCGGCGCTTAGCGACGACGAGAAGGAGAAGGCGCTGCAGCAGTCGGCGAAGAAGCTCTTTCGCAGCTTTTTCACGCTGGCGCTGGGTGGCGGGGTGGCCCTGTTCGCGCCGTTGCTTGTGGTGTGGATTGCCGATGCGTTCGGCTGGATCTCACTGGACGCCGTGCTCGACGTCTCATTCTCGCCGGTCTTTCTCGCCGTCAGTGGCCTCGCCGCGTGCGTCGCGATGTTCTGGAGACCCTGGCGGCGCGGAACGGAGGCGACGGAAGGCTACACGCGTCTCGATCGCCTGCTGCATCGACTCGCCTTTCACACGACGACGGCGCAGCTCGGTGTCGCCGATGTCGAGGACCGTCTCTTTGCGAAGACGCTGGCGGAATGCTCGATCGCCCGGCCTGTTTTTGTGACGGCGCTGCCCCGCGCGGGGACGACGCTTCTGCTCGAGTGTCTCGCCAGGATGCCGGAATTCGCGGCGCACTGCTATCGTGACATGCCGTTTGTGCTCACGCCGATGCTGTGGGGGCGATTCTGCGAGTCCTTCCGCAAAGGTGGTGAACTGCGTGAGCGCGCCCACGGCGACGGAATGCGGATAGACTTCGACAGCCCCGAGGCCCTGGAGGAAGTCGCATGGATGGCGTTCTGGCGAAAGCGGTACGCCGCAAAACGGATTTCTCTGTGGAGCGATGCGGTTGACGAGGAATTCGCCGACTTCTTCACGAGCCATATGCGGAAGGTCATCGCGCTGCGTCGGCCACTCTGTCCGGGGGGCGTGCGATACGTTTCGAAAAACAACCTGAACATCGCCAGGCTGGCGCTGCTTCGACAGATGTTCCCTGACGCGACGCTGGTCGTTCCGTTCCGACGGCCCCTGGAACATGCGGCGTCGCTGCTGCATCAGCATCGCAATTTTCTGGAGATTCACGCCAAGGATCGATTCGCCGTGGAGTACATGCGCGCGATCGGTCACTTCGACTTCGGCGCCAATCTGAAGCCCGTTGACTTCGGCGGCTGGCTGGACGCGTGCGATCACGAACCGACAACGCTCGCCTTCTGGCTGAGCTACTGGAACGCCGCGTATCGATCGCTGATGGCCGAACCACATGGCGCCGTGTTTGTGTCCTACGAGTCACTGTGCGCCGAGCCGATGCGGGAACTGCACGCGCTGGCGAGCATCATTGACTGTCGTGACGCGGGTAAGCTGATGGAGAACGCCCGAAACATCCGGCCGGTCCGCGCCCGAGAGATCGATCGATCAGGAACACCCTCAGCGCTCATCGATGAGGCGGAGTCACTGCACGAGCAACTGCTGGATGCGACCCGCGGCAAGGCGGACCAGTCGGTGAGTGTGCTCGTGTAAGGTGGGCGCCGCCCGACGAGATCACACTCCTGCGAGAATCCCTTCTGGCACGCAAACTCGGCAGGAATCCCTTTCTGCAGGCGCCTTCTACGGGCCGTCCGCCAGCGCCCTGAACGCCGCCTCCGTGGTTTCAAGATCTTCATACGTGAAGGCGGTTCCGCATTCGGGGCATCGCATAGACTCGATACCGATCAATCGATACGCGCACTGCGGGCAGAGCGAACCATCCTGTTTGACGAACGTCGGGAGCGTCAGGCGGAGGAGGCGCCAATAGGCCTGCAGGGCGATCGTGGCGACGACGGCGAGCGCGATCAGCAGCAGGATGGCGAAGCCCATGAAGCCAATGAGGGCCATGCCATCGACTTCGTCGGCCGCCACGATCACGAAGGGGAGTGGAACGTAAAGAGCAACGGCCACGCCGAGTCCGTATCGCCAACCAAACATCAGGACACGATCCTCGCGGGCGAAGCGCCGGCAGTCCCGGCGGAGCTTCCAGGTTGGCCAGGCCAGGAACAGCGAGAGCAGCCCGGTCGCCATGACGATGCGGGGCATGGGGCCCACCAGGTTATTCAGGAACAGCAGGACGATCGCGAAGAGCCCACCGAGCGCCCCCATGCCAAACGCCGCGCCCTGCTCGCGTACGGAGAGTGGTCCTGCGCAGGATGAGATCACGACGACGCGACGAGAGGATGAATTCGGATCGATCGACGCCATTGGCCCTCACGCTCGTGCGAGAATCCCTTTTCGCACGCCTGTGCCGCGGGATTCCTTCCTGCGGGCGCTCCTATGGGTTGTCCGCCAGCGCGATGAACGCTTCTTCTGTAGTTTCGAGATCCTCATAACTGAAGGCGCTTCCGCATTCGGGGCAGCGCATGGATTCGACGCCGATGAGGCAATAGGCGCACTTCGGACAGAGTGTGCCATTCTGAGCGACAAAGTCCGGAAGCGTGAGGCGGACCACTCGCCACGCGATCGCAAAGACAGGGACGGGGGAGAGGATGAGCAGGGAGAACCAGCCGCCGTCCGCGAGAAACCTCGTTCGCGCGCTCCCGATACTTTCACCCAATCCCAATCCCAGTTGAAGCCCGGCGATCAGGGCGAAGAGACCGAACCCATACCCGAGCCCGAGCCATGCGGCGCGGGGCCACGTGACGATGCGACGATAGTTGGCGCGCATGCGCCAGACAGGGAGGGCGACGAGCGCGACGGCGCAGCCCGCGATTTGGTAGAGCGTCCGCGGCAATCCACAGATGGTGAGCAGCGACCCCAATATGACGAGCATGAGCAGCCCCTGACCAAATGCGGTCAGGAAGAGTGTCCCGAGCGACGGCATTTCACTTCGGGGGATGACGAATATCCGCGGCGAGCCTGGGACGTCGGACGGGTTCATGGGGATTCTCGCGGCGCTGTCATGTCGACAATGCAAACGTGAAACGCCCAAACTGCGGGTTTTTCACGCTCATGGCCCACTCCCTTGCGGTCGCGGTTCGGTCCGGCGATTGCGTCGTCCTGCGAGGCGATAGCCGCGCGCAAGGCAGTCCAAAGCGCCTGATGGACCCGTTGATATTGGAACACACGCAGAGTTCGGCATCTATTCCGAGGTTGCCCGCTCCGTTCGCGACTGAAATTCGTATTCCGTGGTTTCAAGGTCGGCGAAACTGAATGCGGCGCCACATTCCGGGCAGCGCATGGATTGTACACCGACGAGACAGTATGCGCATGTCGGACAGAGGGTCCCGTTCTGACGCACCAAATCCGGCATCCATCGCTGGAGCAGGTTCCATCCGATCGCAAAGAGAATGGCGATGATCGAGTCTGCGAGGAGATTGGCGCCAAGCCTCAGCCAGTTCGTCGTGTCGAGTGGTTTGAGCACGAGCATGACCAATGCGATCGCAAGCAGAACACCGAAGAGGCCGAGACTGTAGCCAAGACCCAACCAGGCTGCGCGTCGTGTGGTCAGGATCGCGACATAGTATCGTCGCATCATCCAGATCGGCCAGCAAAGCGTGACGGCGACTGACAAACCGGTCGCAAGCGCAGCGAGAACGGCGGACGTGAGTGAGACCATGCTGGTCAGGAGACCGGTGACGGCAAACAGACCCACGGCGACGTTCAACAGGAACAGGCGGCCGATCTTCGGTTGGCCAAAGCGCGGATAGACGTGTGTGCCGCTCGTCCTGGATTTGTCTGACGGGCGCTTCATCGGTGCACGTAGCGTGGCATGCCAGCAAGGTCGACGCCATCCGGTTTGACGCGAGGTCCTGCAAAGTGGGCGCTTCCCGCTTGCCCTCGTCGTCGGTCGGTTCTCCAGTTATCTCAAGATCAACTGGACCGTCGAGCGCTGTCGTCGGCCTTGCGGGAGGGGCCCACCTTACGGGGCCACGCTCGTGCGAGAATCCCCTCTCGCACGCAATCTCCGCAGGAATCCCTTCCTGCAGGCGCATTTTTTTGCGAGTGGCGCCTAGAAGGCGTGCTTGCCGCAGAGCTGGCTGCCGACGATCAGCTCGTGGATTGTCTCTGTGCCTTCGTAGGTGATCACACTCTCGAGGTTCATCGCGTGGCGGATCGGGCAGAACTCGACGCTGATACCGCCGGCGCCAAGGATGTCGCGGGCGTCGCGGGCGATATCGATCGCCATGCGGACGTTATTCCACTTGGCCATCGACACCTGCGAGTGATGCATCGTCCCCTCGTCCTTCATGCGACCGAGCTGGAGTGAGAGCAGCTGCGCCATCGTGATGCGGCGGGACATGTCGGCCAGGCGCCGCTGAATCGTCTGCGTGTGCGAGATGGGCCGGCCGAACAGGTTGCGAACCTTGGCGTATTCCAGCGCCTCCCTGAAACAGGCGATGGCGGCGCCGATCGCGCCCCAGGTAATGCCGTAGCGCGCCTGTGTCAGGCAGCCCAGGGGGCCCTTGAGCCCCTTCACATTCGGCAGCATGTTCGACTCGGGCACGCGTACGTCGTCGAAGAACAGTTCGCTCGTGATCGACGCCCGCAGCGAGTACTTCTTGAGGATGTCGCGCGTCGTGAAGCCCTCCATGTCCTTCTCAACGATGAATCCGCGAACGCCGTCGTCCGTCATCGCCCAGACGATCGCGATGTCGGCGATGGAGCCGTTCGTGATCCACATCTTGGCGCCGTTAATGACCCAGTCGCCGCCCTTTTTCACGGCGTTCGTCTTCATCGTGCCGGGATCGCTGCCGCCGTCCGGCTCCGTCAGGCCGAAGCAGCCGATGATCTCGCCGCGCGACATGCCCGGCAGGTACTTCTGCCGCTGCTCCTCGCTGCCGTAGTCGAAGATCGGATGCATGCAGAGCGAGCCCTGCACGGAGACGAAACTGCGGATGCCGCTGTCGCCGCGCTCGAGTTCCTGGCAGACGAGACCGTAGCAGACATTGTTCAGGCCGGCGCAGTCATAGCCGTCGATGTTGCAGCCGAGCAGGCCCAGCGCCGCGATCTCGGGAACGAGTTCCTTCGGGAAGCGATGATGATCGAAGGCGTCGGCGATGACGGGGATGACTTTCTCGTCGACGAATCGCGCGACGGCGTCCTGGATCTGTCGCTCGTCTTCCGTCAGCATCGAGCGAACGTTGTAGAAATCGAGGGCGTCGGGTTCGGCGGCGGTCACAGAGGCGTGAGCGGACATGGTTCGGCGGTCTCCTGGGTCTGGTCCTGCAATTACTGGTGCGATACGCGTGTTATTGCAGAGCGTAATATACTCGAATTCGCAGATCGGATCACGGGCGGTCGGAGGGCTTCCGCGGCGTACACCAGACGACGCGCCGGCCGCTCCAGCCCCCATTTCGATGAGGGCTGGCGGTGAGGAAACCCGCGAAGGTCATCATGGCAAGGCTGAGGGCCACGGCGATACTGTCCCTGTATGCGACCGTGACTCTGGTGGTCGCCGCCGTCTGCTTCATCGGTATCGGCGCGATTGACCTGCGGCTTATAGGCAGTCTCCGGAATGGAACCGGCGGCGCGATGAGTTACGTTGGCCTTGTCCTGGCGCACCTGCCGCTGCTGTACGGGGGCTGGTTCCTGTATCGGCAATGGCGAATTCTGCGTGAAGGCGCAGACGGAGCCGCTCCATGTTTGATGGAACTCGACCCGATGCGGCATCCGCGGTTCTACAAGTTAGTTCATCAGTTGAGCCAGCGCATGGGGGTTCCGGCGCCGACGTCTTGTGTGCTGTCGCCCTACCACGCGATGTCAATCGTCGCGCGCGGCGGCGCATCGGGCGGGCCTCGACTCGAGGTCGGGGCGGAACTCGTCTGCGATCTCCAGGTGAATCAGTTGGCGGCGCTCATCTGTCGCGAGATGGCGCATCTTCAGGGCAACCGTCGAAGCGCGAAATTGTCGTCGGGGCGCATCGTCTTTATGTTCCGCCAGGTGTACTTCCGGTACCTGATGCGCCTGGCGGAAGAGGGCAGGGCCTCCGTGCCGGTATTCATACTTCTGAGCATCCGGCAACTTGGAAAAATGATAACGCAACCGCTCCGAACCGATCGCACATGGCGGGCAATTCAGGCGAATGCCGCGGCGGCGTCCGTCGTCGGGCCGCGTGTCGTCGGGGAAGCGCTCATCCGGTCTGAATACACCTCAATATTGAACGGCATGAGAATATCAGCCGTCGCGTCATACATGATGGACGACACGAGCCCCCCCGCAAACCTCTATGAACTGCGTCGTCTCATGGAAATCCATATGCAGGAAAGAGAGCGGAAGGAATACCAGTCAATGGTGTATGTCGAATCCATGGGCGTCTGGGGTATTTGTCCGTCTGTGCCGAGCCAGCTTGTCGCACTGAGCGAGATCGAGGCGGGGAACTGGGAAAATCGCAAATCGGCAACCACCTTGTTCTTCGCGTGGAATCACATTGAGTGTTGGCTGACAGCCCGCCTGTACCGCTCGGAGGGCGGTCGCCAGTACCGGCGGCAGCGCGTCGAAGACTGGGCGCTGAACCAGGTGGACAGGAGATGATGTTGCGGCTGCGCCTTCGCTTCAGCGGCGCTCGGCAATGGCCTGAACGACAGCGGCGCGGCCCGTATGGAAGACGCCTTCGATCACGTCGCGCTCCAGTTCTTCGAGGCGCGTAAACGTCATGCCCGTCAATTCGGACCTCAGCTTGTCGCAGGTGGGAAGCAGATCGGGAGTCTGCGGACCGCCGGTCCCTCGGCCGATCTGCGCGGGTGTATAGGCCTCCAGCAGGAAGGCGCCGCCCTGGCGGAGGCTCGTGGCGACGCGGCTGTAAAGGCGTCGCCGGGCGTCCTCCGGGATGTGGGCGAAAATGGAGACGATCCCGTCCCACTCGGCGACGCCGGGATCGAAGTCTGTCAGGTCGGCGTGGATCGTGTGGATGCGCACGCCGTTCTGTTCGGCGAGTCGGACGGCCTTGGCGAGGCCGACCTCAGAGCCGTCGAGGGCCGTGACGTCGTAGCCCTGTTTGGCAAGAAAGACGGCGTTGCGCCCTTCGCCCTCGGCGAGCGAAAGAATGCGACCTTTGGGCAGGGCGGAGTGTCGCTGTGCGAGAAAGTCATTGGGCTGCGTACCGTAGACGTAGTCGTCGCCGCTGTAGCGTTCATCCCACATAGGTGTCTCCCGGGCTCGTGGCGAATCCTATCATAGCGCCGCACAATCAGAGCCGCCCCGTCCTCGGGGCGACGAATTCAGTCGGGTTGTTGGAAGTCTCGCCATCGCGTGAATCGACAGAAGAAAAACGCCGCGATGACGTTGGGCGTCGTCGCGGCGTTGAGGTTGACTCATGTTGTGCGGGATGGGAAACCCGCCAGTAGTGGAGCGAGAAGGGATTCACGCTCCAGCAAACCCCGTGAAGGGAGCGAGAAGGGATTCTCGCTCCAGCGGCCAGTGGCCAGCGGGGATCTTGCTCCAGTGGCTTACGCCAGGTTCATCGTCATCAGGAACTCGGCGTTGGACTTGACCTTGCTGAGTCGTGTCGTCAGCAGGCTCATCGCTTCGACCGGGTTCATATCGACGAGGACGCGGCGCAGCTTGTAGGTGAGCTGCAGCTCGTTCGGATCGAGCAGGAGCTCTTCCTTTCGCGTGCCCGACGCCGAGATGTCGATGGCCGGCCAGACGCGCTTGTCGACCAGGCGGCGATCGAGGTGCAGTTCGCTGTTACCCGTGCCCTTGAACTCCTCGAAGATGACTTCGTCCATCTTCGAGCCCGTATCGACGAGTGCCGTTCCGATGATCGTCAGGCTGCCGCCTTCCTCCATGTTTCGGGCGGCGCCGAAGAATCGCTTCGGCTTCTGGAGGGCGTTGGCGTCGACACCACCGGTCAGGATCTTGCCGGAGTGCGGCACTTCCGTGTTGTAGGCGCGGGCCAGTCGCGTGATCGAGTCGAGCAGGATGACGACATCGCGGCCGTATTCGACGAGGCGCTTCGCCTTCTCGATGACCATTTCGGCGACCTGCACGTGTCGGCTCGAGGGTTCGTCGAACGTGGACGAAACGACTTCGGCCTTCGTGTGCCGCTGCATTTCCGTCACTTCTTCGGGGCGTTCGTCGATCAGGAGAATGATCACGTAGGCGTCGGGATGATTCCTCGTGATCGCGTTGGCGATCTTCTGGAGGAGAACCGTCTTACCCGTGCGCGGCGGAGCAACGATGAGCATGCGCTGGCCGAAGCCGATCGGCGTCACGAGGTCGATGACGCGCATGTTCACTTCCGTCTGATCCGTCTCCATGATGATGCGCTTCGTCGGATGATGCGGCGTCAGGTCTTCGAAGGCGGTCTTCTCAGTGACGCGGTCCGGCTCCTCGAAGCAGATCGCCTCGACGCGCAGCAGCGCGAAGTACTTTTCCGACTCCTTGGGCGGTCGGATCTGACCGTGGATGACATGGCCGCTGCGCAGTCCGAATCGACGGATCTGCGACGGGCTGATGTAGATGTCATCGGGGCAGGGGATGTAGTTGTATTCCGGGCTGCGCAGGAAGCCGAAACCGTCGGGCAGAATCTCGAGGACGCCTTCACCGTACATCAGGCCCTGGCCGTGTCGGTTGATGCGATCCTTGAGGATCTTGAAGATCAGGTCCTGCTTCTTCAGCAGCGTGTAGTCCGTGATCCCCTCGGCCTTGGCGACTTCGTGGAGTTCAGGGATGCTCATGCGCTGGAGCGTCGTGATGTGGAGATCGCCCTGTTTGACGCGCTCGTACTTCTCGTGCATTGCGGGCTCGCCGGCGCCCTTCGGCGTATCGGCGGCGTCGGCCGTGGCCGTCGCAACACTCTCATCCATCATCGGCGCGTCATCTTCATTCACGGCAGGCGCGGGCCGGGCGACGGGTTTCCCCGGCTTTCGCGAATCTGAACCGGCCGGCCGGCGAGCGACTTTCTTGCGGGGTCGCGCACTGCCTTGCGTCTTAGCCATCGAATCGATCCTCCAAATCGAGCGCGGGTCCTGAAGGCCCGCATATCACGGCGCGTGATCGCATAGCGTCTACGAACGCGCGTTGAATAAACACCAGGGAATCTCGATGTCGCCCGGGGCCGTCGTATGGGCGGGGCCACGTCGCTGACATCAACCTTCAGACTGAGCTGAACTCCGACAGGATACTGTTCACAATGTGGTCAACTTGCTGCTGCAGGTCGGACAGGCTGGAGTTGTTCTGACACACATAATCGGCTCTGGCCCGTTTCATGTCCAGAGGGTGCTGCGACTTTTCTCGTCGCTCAAGTTCCCCCTGGGGCCATCCACGATGCTTCTCGGACCTCTCCCGACGCGCATCAATCCCGGCGTCAACAAAGACCACGACATCACAGACGAGGTCAAGATCGCTCTCGTACAGCAGCGGGCTGTCGATGACGATGAACCGAATACGTGGCTTCTCCGCCAGTTCCGCCATGCGATCCCGGCGCCTGACGGCGATCCGCGGATGCAACAGCGCCTCAAGTCGATGACGCTGCGCCGGATCCGCGAAGACGATCGATGCGACCTTCTTCCGGTCGACATTCCCGTCCGGCAGGAGGACGACATCTCCCCACCACTTCTGGAGCGTCGCCTTCACATCCTGCGCCTGCAGTTCTTCGTGGCCAAGTCGGTCAGAGGAAATGATGCCGCCGCCGAGATCTTCCATCATTGCGGAGACGGTGCTTTTTCCGGAGCCGATTCCCCCTGCGAGTCCGACAACGGGCTTTCGGTAATGGTCGTTCTTAACCTTGCTCGTCTGTGTATCTCCGATCAGAGAGTCAACGTCCGGCTGAAGCGCCTTTCCGACATCCGACTGACTTCACGTGTTCAGCGATCGGTTGGGAGTTTCTGCTTGGGACCGGGACGCAATTCCCTGACATGACACTTGGAGACCCGGCGCCGTGTCATCACAACCGGCGAGTCATCCGGCATGGGGCGTGACGATCGGTTGCGAGCCGGCTCGTGTCTCCGCGGCTTATTTTAGGCGCGTCCCGTACTGTTGTCACCCCTGATCTCGGGAGCGCCCCACGTTCATTTTCGACAGGAAAGCCGGCCTCAAAACAGTTTTTCCGAGTCCAGCAGGAGGTTGATCGGTCCGTCATTGACGGCGGCCACGTCCATCATCGCCTGGAATCGGCCACGCTGCACGGCGAGCCCCGTGGCCCCAAGCCGCTCACAGAAATCGAGGTACAACGCCTCCGCGCGATCGGGCGCCGCCGCCGCCGTGTAGGCGGGCCGACGGCCCTTCCGCGCATCGCCGAAAAGGCTGAAGTTGCTCACGACGATCGCCGCGCCGCCCACCTCGACGACGTCGCGATTCATCCTGCCTTCATCATCCCGGAAGATGCGAAGGTGGCGGATCTTCTGAGCGAGATACTCGGCGTGTTTCGCGTCGTCCGCGTGGCCGACGCCGAGGTAAATCAGCAACCCCGCGCCGATCTCCGCGATCCGTTCGCCTTCCACATCGACGCTGGCCGACGCCACACGCTGAACAATCGCTCTCAAGCGTTCGCCTCCCGTTCCACCCGCTGCGCGTTGGCGAGGATCCGCGCCGCCTTCGCGCGGATCACGTCACGCAGTTCGTCTGGCGACAGCACTTCCACGTGCTCCCCGTAGCCCAGGATCCACGGCGCGATCTCCTTCAGGCCATCCACTTCAGCCTCGAAGATAAGCCGCCCCGCCTTATCGCGATAGGTATTCTGTGTCGCGTGCCATTGAACTTCCTCGACCGACGTCGCGACTTCGGCGTCGAAGCGCAGGCGCACTTTGTGAACGACACCGTCGGGAATCATGCGCCACGCCTTTCCGAAATACGATTCGAAGGAGAAATCCGTTCGCGGCTCGAAGGTATCCCCCGTGAACTCCACCGACAGGATTCGGTCGACCTTGAACGTTCGGTAGGCCTTGTGTGGATGACTCCACGCGATGAGATACCAGCCGCGCGTCGCAAAGATCAGACGCGCCGGATCGACGAAGAGCCGAATCTCGCCGCCGTCGTAGACCGAGTCGTACACGATGTGAATGCGCTCCCGCCGCGCGAGCGCCGCCTGCAGGTCCGCAAACAGATCCGCGACACTCTCGATCGACGACATCGGCTCCGGCAGAACGTCGAGCCCCTCCAGCCAGGCGCCGCAATGCCGCAGCACGGAGCCCGGCAGACCGCTTTCGATCTTCAGGGCCGCGTCGGACACGGCGCGGTACATCGGGTGCGCCGCCGATGACATCATGACCCGCGTCGCCAGCAGCAGCGCGAGCGCCTCATCCATGTTCAGTTGCGTCGGCGGCAGCGACAGGCTCATTTCGAGTTTGTAGTTGCCCTCGTCGTGTTCGAATTTGTACGGAACGCCGGCGCTCTCGAGGAGTTTCAGATCCCGGAACACTGTTCTCCGCGAAATCTGGAGTTCGGCGGCCAGCCTGTCGGCGCCAAAGGCCTTGCCGGATCGAAGCAGGGTGATCAGTTGCAGCAGTCGGCGGACGCGGTCGACGTTCATCGCGCTTTGCTCCTATACGGAATCGCGACGATTCAGTTCGGTCAGCGGCGACAGGCCGGGCGGCGCGTTGGGGATCGCTCGTCAGTGACGTGTCTTACCTTCGAAACGCTCACTTTAGGGAAAGGCCTCGACGCAAACAAGCGCCCGCGATCCGTCAGGGCTGAAGGCACGCGGCGACGAATAGAACGGCGGCCAGCACGAGGAAGGCGCGTCGATGTTCCCGGAGTCCGGCGATCGCATACGTGGCGGAGAGTGTCAGCAGTGTGACGGGCTGGATCCATCCTTCCGCCAGCCGCAGCGAACCCAGCAGCTGCGTGATGGCGATGGCGGGGATGAACAGCAGCGACAGAAACCACGTCGGCGCGGCGAACACGCGCCAGGTTCGCTTCTTTTCAAGGCGTTCGGCCAACAGCAGCAGCGGCGGCGTCAGGGCCGCGAGCAGAACGGGGGCGTACTGGATCAGCCATCCGCGGCCGCGATTGTGCGGCAGTCGAACGATCGTGAAGATGGCGAGCGCAACGGCGAAGGCGACGGCGACGCTGGCAAAGACGCTGCTGTCGAGCCGCCGCGCCGCGCGCGCCGTCAGTCGTGTCAGCACGACGAGCGCGAGCGCGCCGAAAAGGATGCGATAGAGACCGTCGTCGGCGTCCGGGTACTGGGCGCGTTCCGGCCAGATCGCCATCTGAAACGCGATCACGACGCAGAGCGCCGCGAGATACATCGCGCACGATTGCGCGTACGGAATCATGCGCCCCGCCGTCGTCCAGGGCTTTCCTTCGAGCAGCTGCTGATCCCAGAACCGCGCCAGCCACAGCCAGTGGGCGATGGCGATCCAGAGACCGAACAGACACGCGTTCAGCGTGATCGGGATGCGCTTGGCGTATTCGACGGCGTCGCTTTCGTCGGGCAGCAGCGAGACGATCGCACAGACCGCGGCGGCGTAGGCGAGTGAAAGCAGTGTCAGGCCCAGCAGCGCCGTGTTGCCGCTCCATCGGCGATGCGTCATGTAGAGACAGGCGACGCCCGACGATAAACCGCAGGCGCAGGTCGCCAGCGGCAGGCGCCCGCCGGGATGCGCCGGCCGAATGATCTGAAACACGCCGAGCACCAGAACCAGCGCCGCGAGCGTCGCTTCGAGGTGGATGTAAGCCGGCCAGCGGGAGTAGGGTTCCAGCAGTACGTCGAGCCGATCCGGCCACGCGGCGGCGCGCCGTCGCCGGAAATACCGATCCTGAATGACGGCCCCTCCAACGATGATGGCGCTCAGCCACGCCTGGAAGTTGAACGTCCACGTCCACCAGCGGGGCTGCAGCGGAAAGCGCATCGCCGCCGGTATGTCGGCGCCCCAGACGACGGCCGGAATCATCAGGCTCGCCCACAGCGCCGTCATGGCGGCGACGAGCAATAGCGCCGTCGGCAGCGTGTTGTTCAGCCTGGCCGACATCGCCAGCACGATCGCTGCGCTCAGCGGGGCAAACGCGATGAGTCCCTCGGCGTTCAGGGCCGAGCCGGCGGCGTCCGGTTCAAGCACGCGCAGCCAGATGGCGGCCGCCATTGTGAATGCGAGCACACCGCCGGCGCCGACACCCGCAACGAGCGCCGTCGCAAACGTCGCGGGGCGAAGTCTGGCGCCGAGGCTGGATGTGTCCCGGGAAAAAACGCCGATGAGCGTCCATCCGAACGCCGCGACACTCAGCGCGACGGAGAGATCGTCGAGCCGAATCTGCTCTCCGCGAATGCTCTCCAGCGCCCAGACGGCGCCGGCGACTGTCAGGCCCATGCAGAAGAGCGTCAGGCCGAGCGGATTCGGCAGGCGCCTGTCGGCGGCAAGTCCGCCCGCGCCGACGATGAACGCGGCAATCGCGATGGTCCAGTAATTGGAAGTCGCAAGGAGCATGGGCGCCGGATTATCTCGCGTCGGGGGAACGGGGATCAAGAGGGCGACGCCAATGGCCGCCGGCGCCTGTCCATGTTGACGATGGCGATACCCGGTTCCACCTATCGCTATCGGCGCGCGCCGCGCGGATTATAAGCTCCGCGCGGAGATTACGCCTCAGGGCGCCTCGTCGAGGGAGATATTGTTGTATTCAAGCAGCGTGCCCTTCGCGCGTTCGACGTTGACGAGACCGATGTTGTAGTCGATCGCCGACTGGAGCAGCGCCCTGCGGCTGTCAGCGAGTCTCGCCTGGGCGTTGAAGACGGCGTCCAGTTCGGCGGGGCTCTTGCGCTCCTGGCGTTCCTGGAGTGATCGCAGGTTCTCGTTTGCGGCGAGCAGCGCCTTGTGGCTGGGGCCCATCTGTTCGTAGTTGACCGTCAGGTTTCGCAGGGCGACGCGACAGTCCGTGATGATGTTGTCCAGCGCCTGCTTGTACGAGAGAACCGCCTGCGACTGCTGGAAGGCCGCGATGCGAATGCCCGCCCGCTCGGCGCGTTCGCCGAAGCTCCATGCGAATTCCACGCCGACGTACTGATCGATGAAGTTGTTCGTCGTCATCTGATCGAACGCGCTGTCGCTGCTGGCGCCGAGACCGCTGACGGTCGCGCGATAGACGAGATCCAGTGTCGGCAGCGCCTGGTTCTTGGAAATACCGAGATTGATGCGGGCGATATCGACGGCGCGGCGCGACTGGATGATTTCGGGGCGTCGCTCGAGCGCCGTTTCGACGGCGTCGAATCGATCGTGAATGATCTCCGTCACGATCGGCTCGTCCACGGGCACGATTTCAAAGTCGGCCGACATCGGCAGCTCAGGGTCGTTCAGCAGGTTGAGCAGCTGATCTTCGGCGTTGCGCACGTTGTTTTTCACGTCGATGTACTGGAATTCGCGACCGCGGAGGTTCGCCTCGCTCTGCTTGAGCAGGACCTGGTAGGCGTCGAAATCCTCGCGGGCCTTGACCTGCGTGTAGGTCAGCTTCGCCTGGGCGAGGATCTCGGCCGCGATCACGACGTTGCGACGGGCCGCGACGAGCTGCCAGTAGGCCTGCTCGGTATTGGAGAGAATCTCCGTGACAGTGCCGCGGAACTGCTCCTCGTTGATCCGCCGCTCGTGCTTGCGGATGTTGATCTGCGATCGCGTGATGTCGGCGCCGAAGTTGCGAAGAATCGGCTGGCGAAGCTCCGCGATGAAGTTATGCGTCCACGACGGGTTCAGCGTCTGGAAGGTGAACCCAGGGTTGTCCACGCGGGCCATCGCTTCCGTCAACGTGACAGTCGCGCCCGTTGTCAGCAGTTTCCTGATGCCCGTCTGGTAGGCGGTCGTGTCCGTCGCCGACGGCTGCAGCGCCGAGGGCGTGGGCCGATCCGTGTTATTGCGATTGGCGTTGAAGAAGAAGACGGGATCGAAGGCGCCTTCCGCCTGAACGATCTGCGCCGTGCTGATCGCCGGGGCGTAGGCGTCGTTCTTGATCTGGTAGTTGTTCGTCACGGCGCGACGGAGGCAGTCGTCCAGCGACAGCCGGATCTTGTCCGGCCGATCGATTTCCCGGATCAGGGCCTTCGTCGTGCTGTAGATCTCCTCGTGCTCGCGTCGGATCAGGTCCTGGCCGAATTCCGTGATCGCGAGCCGCTTGTCCAGGACCTGCGGCGCCTTGATCGGATCGGGCAGGTGATACCAGATCGTCGTATCAAGCGTCACGGTCTCATCCCGGCGGCCGGTCGGCAGACCGGCGGGGGCGCCGCGATCGAACTTGTTGAACTCCGGCATCGCCCGCGAGTCTGCGCCGGGCTTTGGCGAAATCGTCAGTGTCGACGGCTTGGCGGCGCCGACGGGGGTCATGTCATTCTGGGCGGCGCCGATCGATGCTGAGAGAAGCAGAGTGGCGAGCGTCAGTGGAATCGCGAAGGGGCGGCGGAACAACATGCCGGGCCTTTCAAGCTGAACGAAAATATCTAACGGCGAGTGGGCCACAGAGTCCTGGCGACCCGAAGCTCGGGCGAGCCACGCATTCTAGATTAGCGCGATGGGCTGTCAATTATCACTGTGATTACAAAAAGTTACGTCAGCCTTGGGTGGCGTGACTGCATCTTTCGATGGGCGCAGATGTTGCGCTTTTGCGGTGGCTAGACGAGCTGGATCTGCACGATCTCGGCGGGGGCGTTGATTCGCAGAGGAAACCAGTTGCCGACGCCGGCGTTGACGAACAGGGAGGACGCGTCCCGCTGGTAGACGCCCCGGATGTAGCGGAACAGCGCGTTTCCGGCGCCGATCTCCAGCGAGGACTCCGGCGCCGTCAGCATGAGCTGGCCGCCATGGGTATGCCCCGAGAGGGTGAGCGGTACGCCGCGAGCACGCAGGGCGTCGAAGGCGTGCGGGTGATGGGCCAGGGCGATGACCGGACCGTCGGACGCCGGATCGTGTCCCAGCAGCGTTTCCTGGGCGTGATAGGCGTGGCTCGGGACGTTCAGCTCGGAGAGGTCCCGCCGGGCGAAGTCCAGCCCCGCGATCGTGAGGCGCTCGCCCCCGATTTCAATACTGCGGCGCTGGTCGATCAACAGGTCGAAGCGCTCCCGCATCGCGGCGATCCACTCGGCGCGATTGTCGATCTGATCGTGGTTCCCAATACAGTGAAACATGCCATAGGGCGCCCGCATCTGGCCGAGGGCGCGCATTGCGGGCGGCAGCATGTCGTTGGAGACATCGACGATGTCACCCGTCACGAGGATCAGGTCGGAGTTCAGGTCGCCGACAATGTCCACCAGCTTGCGGAGCATCCAGGGGCGATAGTGGCGACCGACGTGCAGGTCGCTGAAGTGGGTGATTGTCAGGCCCCGCAGGCGATCCGGCAGCCAGGGCGCGGGGAGGGGGAGTCGCCGAACGAGCAGGGCGTTTTCCTGCCGGCGTGCGGCGACGACGGCCATCGGCAGGGCCATGGCGGGAAGGCTGACGCAGGCCGTCTGGAGGAAGCGGCGGCGACCGGGGTCGGCGGGAGAGATGGGATCGTCACTGTCTCCGTCACGCGCCCCGGCGCGATCGGCGGGGCCATTCGTCGGCGCTGCGGTGTGCGCAGTCGGCTCGGAGGACGGGCGCCGACGAATCCACACACCCACACGGCAGATCAGAACGACCACGAGCCGGGCCAGCGAAATCGCGGATAGCAGTACCACCAGGCTGAGATGCCACATCACGACGGCGTCGGGATAGGCGCTGGGCAGCGTGACGAGATAGCCGGGCATTCGGCCGCGAAGGACCATGTCGGCGACGGGGATGTTGATGAGGAGGATGAAGGCGGCAAGCAGGGTGCGGCATGCGCGGCTGCGCATCGGATCGAGGACGTATCGATTCAGCCGACGATCGGCCAGGCGCCAGTAGAGCAGGTTCATCAGGAGCAGCATCGTGACGACGAGTCGGAAGGCGATGGCGCGATCCGTGGGGATGAATCGGAGGTAGCAGAAGATGGCCGCGACGATGGCCATGAGCGCGTAGCCGATGGCGGCGTAAGCGCGCTCCGTGGGCTTGCGATCGAACGGGCTGGCGGTGGCGTCTGGCATTGAGGGTATTAAAGCGAGTAGGCGGGTGTTTTGCCCCGGCCATCCGAGCCGCGACCGTGAGGGAGTCGGTCGCGCGTATGTGTTCTGCCGAGTTTGGCGCGGATGCAGGAAGGGATTCCTGCGGGGAGTGGGTACGAGAAGGGAATCTCGTACCGGCAACTCCGGCAACTTGCCGCGCTTACTGAGCTTCTTCTCGACTTCCACATGCTTGCCTTTTGAGGGCAAGCATGCCACCCCCCGACGGCGGGTGGCCCAGCACCTCCGGTGGCGCCGGCGCGACGATACCAGAGCGAGCAGACCGTTGGAGCTTGACGTGAGCATGGCGACTCTGGGGGAATGGGAATACTGCGGGTGCAGGAAGGGATTCCTGCGGGGGGTGGGTACGAGAAGGGAATCTCGTACCAGCGACGCGTGCGACCCAGCGATTCGAACAGATCGGGAGAGTGAGCCTTTGATGTCAGGCCGTATCTACAGCGATCGATTCATTGTATTTCGTGTCGCCACGTTCGCCGTCTCAGTCCTCGCGTTGGGGACGCTGGGGTCGTTGTCCTGTGTAAGTTGCGCAACAATCGAATCGTGGGAGTGGAGTTCGGCGTCGGAGCGACACAACATCATTTCGCACGACGGGGCGATTGTCTGGTCGTGGTATGACGCCCACGGTCCTCGTCGTTCCGTCACCCACGAAATTGCGACTGTCGAGCAGCGAAGCCGTCGTGGAGAGGATGAATCCGATCTTTTGATGTGTGGCGTGGCCCGTTTCTGGGCGCCGGGAGTTCATCTCGAGTCCACGGGTGGAAATCGCTGGTCGAGGTCCTGGATCACGCTGCCGTATTGGCTCACCTTCATGCCGCCGGCCTTTTGTTTGTGGAGGATGGGTTTACGGCGTCGGCGAATGCGGCGCCGTCTCGATCAGGGGCGTTGTGCTTTTTGTGGATTCGACCTTCGTGGTCATCGGGTCCGATGTTCGGAATGTGGTGAGGCGCCGGCGACGCGCTTGCTGTATTGAATGGTGTGCGTGTCCTCCGCCGGGTGGCCCATCACCTCCGGTGGCGCCAGCGCGACGATACGAGCGCGAACAGACCGTTGGAGGTTCACGAGCGCACGGCGACTCTGGTGGAGCGGGTACGCCGCGGACGCAGGAAGGGATTCCTGCGGGGAGGGGTACGAGAAGGGAATCTCGTACCAGCGGGCGCCGGGTGGCTGGGTGGCCCACCACCTCTGGTGGTGGGGGCGCGACGATACGAGCGCGAGCAAACCTTTGGGCCTTGACGACCGCGTGGCATCTCTGGAGGAGTGGGTACGCTGCGGGTGCAGGAAGGGATTCCTGCGGGGAGGGGTACGAGAAGGGAATCTCGTACCAGGACGGCATCGGGAAACGCTTGCCGTGTCTATCAAACGCCGTCGCGACTTCCGCATGCTTGCCTTTTGAGGGCAAGCATGCCACCCTCCGACGACCTGTCGAACTAAGAAAAGAGCGGAGCGGGCCGGTAAGCCGAATTCTGTTCCCGTTGTTCGTTGCCAAACAGCGGGCGGCGACCATTTCTCTGGGACTGCGATTGCTCGCAGCCTCTAGCACTCTACCCGCGGCGTGGTGCGAGACGGGCCGCCTCGCGGGCCTGCAGCGTTCGCGCGAACGACGCTGCAAACCAACTCGCCGCCTATGTGAGCTTGCTGGCGGTGGGGTTTACCCTGCCGCGATTGTCACCAATCGCGCGGTGCGCTCTTACCGCACCTTTTCAACCTTACCTGTGGCGCCGAGGCGCCCATCGGCGGTGTGTTTTCTGTGGCACTTTCCCTGGGATCGCTCCCGATGGCCGTTAACCATCACCGCGCCCTGACCAGTTCGGACTTTCCTCCCGCCGGGTTTCCCCGACAGGCGATCGCCTGGCCCGCTCCGCTCTGAAGACAGTATACCACGGATTCGGGCGGCGTGAGATGGCGCAACTGCTTTGTAACCAGAAAGTTGCCATGCGTGGTTTGCGGCGCGGAAACCCGGATCGACGCCGGCGCGGTTCGTCCGAGTAGGGCGCATGACTTTTACGCCGCATTCCGCCGAGTTTATCATCTTGTGAATTCGGGAATCACCACTCGCAGTCTGGACGATCGGGGTGAAGGAATGACCTCCACGACGACGGCACAACTTGACTACGCGGACGCCGAGGCCGCCACGACCGACGACGCCCGGATGACGACCGGCCGGTATGTCACGGGTCTGGTCCTGCTGGCGTTCGCCGTCGTGATGACGATTATCCTCGTGATGGGCCATTTCGACGCGACGTCCATGCCCGGCTGCGGCAAGGGCCAGGGCTGCGCCGAGGCGGCCGCGAGCGTCTTCGGGAAGGTCCCGCTCGGCCGGATGGATCCGACGGGGAAGATCCCGGCCGGCTACGTCTGGCCCGTCTCCTTCCTCGGCTGCGCGTATTTCGTGGGTTTGTTCGTCGCCTGGCTTCTCAGCCGGCGGGGCGTGTCGAAGTCGTTGCGTTGGGTCGTTCGATTCGGCGCGCTGGTGTCGATCTTTTTCATCGTCATCATCTTCTACAAGATGATGATCTGTAAGTACTGTCTGGGAGCGCACGTGAGCAACTTACTCTTCCTCGGATTGCTGGAAACGAATCGACGAAACGGCCGATCGCCCGGCTGGCGACCTGTCGGGGCGCTGGCGGTCGTCTTCGCCCTGGCGTCGGCGGGCCTGGGAATCGGTGATCACCAGGCCAGGGCGGCGCTTCAGGCGAAGGAAGAGGCGAAGCTCGAAGAGACGAATAACGCGCTGCAAAGGCAGATTGAGAAACAGAGAGACGAAGCGAAGAGACGGCGCCAGGAGGCTGACGAAAAGGCCCGGCGGGACGCGGCCAACCGGCCGATGACCAGCCCGGACGGCGGCGCCGCAAACAGCTCGGACAAGACGACTGAGAAGGACCCGAACGCCAAGCCGTGGAAGGGCGCGTTCACGGGGCGCTATCGACTCGGTCCCGAGAAGGCGCGCGTCCGCATCGTGATGATCACGGACTATCAGTGCCCCGACTGCAAGCGCATCGAGGGTGAAGTGATGAAATGGGTCAAGGAGAACAACAAGGATGTCTCCCTGAGCATCAAGCACTTCCCGATGTGCAAGGACTGCAATCCGAACTTCGAAAACTACAACATGCATCCGAACGCCTGCTGGGCGGCGCGGGCCGCGGAAGCCGCCGGCATCCTCGGCGGGAACGACGGCTTCTGGGAAATGCACGAGTGGCTGTTCGGCGAATCCGGCTCCTTCACGGATGACACACTTCCGGCCGCGCTCCAGAAGATGGGGTATGACCACGCGGAATTCATCCGGACGATGACGGGCCAGGCGACGCTCGATCTCGTGAAGAGCGACATCAATGACGCGATCTGGCTGGGCCTTCATTTCACGCCGATGGTCTTCATCAACGGCGTCGAAGTGCAGGGTGTCTTCGCGAACAACGCTGTGGTGCGCGCGGCGCAGTTGGCGCTGGCGCAGAAGCCGGACCGCATGGGGCCCGAGTTCGACGATCCGCAGCCCGGCGCCATGAAATGTGTCAGCGACTGGGAAGCGCAGCGCGCGATCCGTCTGCCCGAGGACAACACGACCTACGCGATGGGACCGGACAACGCGAAGGTTCAGATCGATATCTACGCGGACTACCAGGAGCCGGGCTCGCGCGAGTGCGACGCGGCGATCCGCGCATGGATCAGGGACAAGCCGAACGCCCGCTACAATTTCCGCCACTTCCCCGTGGATGAGTCCTGCAACGACGTGACGAGCCGCACGATCTTCGACAAGTCGTGCATCGGCCATCGCGCCGCCGAGGCCGCCGGCCAGATGGGCGGCAAGGACGCCTACTGGAAGATGCACGAATTCGTTTACGCGCAGGAGACAGGCAAGCTGACGCTCAACGCTGTTGTCGCGCAGGCGAACGCCATGGGCCTCGACGCCAACGCATTCCAGAAGAAGATGGATTCCTCGGAAGTGAAGGCCGCGATCATGGAAGACGCCCGCGGCTGCAAGCGGACCAGGGAGACGCGCAGCACGCTGCTCTATCGCGGCGGCATTCCGACGGTCTATGTCAACGGAAAGGTCGTACCGCGATGGCGCCTGAAGGATGACGTTGTCATCACGCGAATTCTCGACAAGGCCTACGGCCAGTAGGCGTCAGTAAGGACCGCATCGCCGACCTGATCGAACCCGGACCCCGATTCGTTTGAGAATCGGGGTCTTTTTGTAATTGTGGTTTGTCGCGGGCGTACGTTAGGGTACATAATGGGGAAATTCGCCCCCTGCGGGGCGGGCGACGACGAGATGGGCCGCAACAGACGGGAGCTGAAGCGATGGGCATTCGACTCGAGGTTATCAAGTTCTTTGACGAGACCGGCGACACGCTCGTGCATCGCGAGCCGCCGGGCGGTTCGGCCGATATCAAGCTCGGCGCCCAGCTCATCGTGCAGGAGAACCAGGAGGCCGTCTTCTTCAAGGACGGCAAGGCCCACGACACGTTCGGTCCCGGCCGCTACACGCTGACGACGGCGAACGTTCCGATCCTGACGCGCCTGCTGACGATCCCATGGCAGGAGAGCCCGTTCCAGGCGCAGGTCTATTTCATCAGCAAGAAGACATTCATCGACCTGAAATGGGGCACAAAGCAGCCGATCGCCTTCCGCGATTCCGAGCTGTCGATGGTGCGACTGCGCAGCTTCGGCAAATTCTCGATGCGGATCAACGACCCGCAGCTCTTCGTCGGCGAACTCGTCGGCACGCAGGGCTGCCTGACGGCCTCGTCGATCGAGGATTATCTGCGCGATCAGATCGTCGCGCGACTGACGGACGTGCTCGGCGAAACGATGACGACGGTCCTCGACCTGCCGCGTTACTACAACGAAGTCGCCGTGGCCACGAAGCGCGGCGCCCAGAGCGATTTCCAGCGGCTGGGCCTTGAGCTCGTCGATCTGTTCGTCGGCGCGATCACGCCACCGGAGGAAGTGCAGAAGGCGATGGACGAGCGCGCCGGCATGGGCGCGATCGGCGACGTGAACCGCTACATGCAGATGCAGGCGGCCAAGGCGATGCGGGACGCGGCCCAGAACGATGGCGGCGGCGGCGCCTCGGCCGGCATGGGAATGGGCATGGGCGTCGGTATGGGCGCGATGATGCCCGGCATGATCGCCAACGCGATGCAGAGCGCGCAGCAGGCGCCGAGTACGGGGGCGGCGCAGGGCGGCGGCGGCGGCGGCGCGGCCGCGGCGGCCGGCGCGACGACGTGCGGCAAGTGCAACGCGAGTGTGCCGGCGGGCGCGAAGTTCTGCATGAACTGCGGCGCGGCGGCGGCGACGGCGCGATTCTGCTCGAACTGCGGCGCCAAGACGCCCGCGAGCGCAAAGTTCTGCGGTGAGTGCGGGGAGAAGCAGATCGTCTGACAGAGACTGTTTTTTCAATTGATAAGCAATTGATACGAAGCCCGTCGCGCAATGCGACGGGCTTTCTCATTGACTGGCAAATCGCCAAAGAACGGGGGGCGCCGCGACCGAGCCACGCGCGTCAGCAAGTGGTCGTGCGTCCGCCGACATGTCGCGCACATTTGATCTGACGCAATTCGTCGACAATGCGATCGGATCGTTGCGAGCAGATTTCAATACCGACGCCGCCGACCGGTTCCAGATCGAGCTGTTCGCCTTGAATGAAGCGCGAACGCGGCGCTCGGCGACGCGCGACCGACTCCCTGACGGTCGCGGCTCGGTTTTACGCGGGGAGAAGCGGATCGTCTGAAAGTCGTCGTTGAGTCTTAAGTCGAAACCAAGGCCCGTCGCGCCAAGCGGCGGGCATTCTCATTGAATGACGAATCGCCAAAAAACGGGGGACTCTGTGACCGAGCCACGCGCGTCAGCAAGTGGCCGTGCGTCCGCCGACATGTCGCGCACATTTGATCTGACGCAATTCGTCGACAATGCGATCGGATCGTTGCGAGCAGATTTCAATACCGACGCCGCCGACCGGTTCCAGATCGAGCTGTTCGCCTTGAATGCAGCGCGATCGCGGCGCTCGGCGACGCGCGACCGACTCCCTGACGGTCGCGGCTCGGTCTTACGCGGGGAGTAGCAAACCGCCTGAGCGGGCAATCTCATTTGATAAACGATTGATACAAAGTCCGTCGCGCATTGCGACGGGCTTTTCCGTTAGATTGACGTTATGGGCCGGAGTTTTCGCGGGTCGAGGTACGAGAAGTGCTGCGCTTCCCGGCCGAGTGAGTCGTCTCATTTTCAAAGGAGGTCGTGCGATGCGGATTCTCAGAATGCGGACAGGCCGAATTCTTGTGATGATTGGTGTTTTCCTGTGTGCGGGCCTTCCGTTTGTGATTGCGGCAGGCGGTCCCGACAAAGGGAAGGACGTCAAGCCGGTCGTGTACTCGGAACAACGATCGCCGATCGCCCAGTTTCCGATTTCCGACAAGGGCGAGTTGATAACATTGCGGGGCGCTGATAACGAAGTCCAGATTGTCCATGGCGATCATGACGGCGAAGTGGTCGGTTCGGTTCGACTCGAAACAGGCCCGTGGGAGCTTACGCGCATCTACGTCTCGACTTCGGATGCGAGACCGAGGCGCGGAGATTCCACGCGAATCTACCTCCCCGTTGCGTTCGTGATCGAGGTCTTCAATACGCATGTGCAGCAGTACGAATACTACGCGGGCTACATACTCGTGGCCCCCAGGTCGTCGAGTCCGGACTACGAGTTTTCCAAGCATCTTTGGCTGTCTCCGAAGTTGTCACAGCGAAAGCCCGGTCAGCAACACGAACTCATCGGCGTCGCTGTGATCGGGGAGAAGGCGTTCGTAACGCTTCAGGACTTCGGGGTCGACCTGGCCGGAAAGCGGCCGATCGTTGAAACCCATACGTTTGCGGGCAGCAATTTGGCGTGGCGTCACGTTCTTGGGCCGGACTGGGGTTTCGTTCAGGACGGCGAGCCACGTCGACTGGATGTCAGTGAGATCCCATTGCGGGGCGAATAGCGAAGTGCTGGTCGAACTGCGGCGCCAGGACGTCGGCGAGCGCGAGTCTCTGCGGTGAATGTGGGGAGAAGAGGATCGCCTGACAGAGGCGTTGAGTTTCAAGTCGAAGCCAGGGCCCGTCGCGCGAAGCGGCGGGCATTTTCTTTGAGTGGCGAGTCGCCAGTGAACGAGGGGCGCCGCGACCGAGCCACGCGCGTCAGCAAGTGGCCGTGCGTCCGCCGACATGTCGCGCACGTTCGATTTGACGCAATTCGTCGACAAAACGATCGGGACGGCGTCATCAGATTTCAATACCCACGCCGCCGACCGGTTCCAGATCGAGGGTTTCGCATTGAACGAAGCGCGAACGCGGCGATCGGCGACGCGCGACCGACTCCCTGACGGTCGCGGCTCGGTTAGGGCGGCGCCATCCGGCGACTAGAAGCTGATGCGGGTGCGCACGCCGACGACGACGGCGTCGTCGATGCTGTCACCGCTGCCGGGGCTGGAGATGTACTGCACGTCGGGCGTGATGTAGAGCCAATCCGCAATGTGAATCGAGTAATAGGCTTCGAAGACGGTCTCGTCATGTGCAAACGGATTCACGCGTGACTGATAGATGTCCGACGGGATGTTCTGGAAGATGGCGAGGCCGAGCGTGTCCTTGTCGCGCGTCGGAATCGGTCCGAGGTAGGAAAAACCTGTCGACCAGTAGTTGCTGATACGGCTGATGTCGCCGTGGCGGAAGCCATAGCGGAAGAACCAGCCGAGGCCCTGGGCGTCTACGTCATTCTCCCGGAAGAGGTCCTGATCGAAGCTGACATAGAAGCCGACGTCGTCACCTTTCCGATCCTCAAATCGTTCGCCGCCCTCGCCCGCACGCTCGAAGATCTCGTGTTTCTCGCCGTCGTAGAGCATGCCGAAGCGGTAGTTGCCTTCGAGCTTTCCGGGGCCCCACGGGTTGTCGAAGTTCACATGGAACTCGGGCTCGAGATAGAACACGGCGTTGTCCGGGCCATCGAAGGCGGACTTGATGGGCTTGTGGTGCCGGCGCTCGTCGATGTCGGCGACACCGCCGACGATGCTGAACCAGTCCACCGGTCGATATTCGAGTTCGACACCAATGCTCTCGGGCAGCGGCAGCAGCGGATTGTTGTCGAGCGCCTGGGACAGGAACTGCTTGTCCTCGCTGTTCGAGAAGCGATTGCGGTCGACGACCGTCTGCTGGTCCAGGAAGCCGAGGCGCATCCAGAGTTTCTTTTCGATCAGTTCGTGCTCGTAGTAGAGCTGGGCGACATAGAGGTTGCCTTCGCCGTCATTGTCGTCGGCCACCTGGTAGTTGGAGCCGATCCACGGATTGACGCCGCTCCCCATGATGCGCTGAAAGTGGCCGAGAATGCGGCCCCGTTCGACGAGTCCCATCTCGCCGAGATCGAGATGCATCAGGAGGTCCATGGTCGCGGCCGGCTTGCCGCCGTTGGCCAGACCGCCGCCGACGTTCCACAGCGTCGTGTAATTCAGATAGAGCTGCGTGACGACGCCGTGTTCTTCAAGCGTGGTTCGGGCGCCGCCCCAGTCGCCGGTCATGTAGGGCGAGTCGAGGGCAAGCGGCGCGTAGCCGTGTTTCTCTGACGTGGCTTCAGCGCCTTCTTCGGCGAGCGCGTCAGGAGAAAGACCCAGTGCGGCGAACAGAAATACGATGGTTGTGATAGGAGAAGATCGCATCATGAGTTTTTTCGGCGGCGGGTTCATCGGCGCCATTCGGCGATCACAGGCGCGAAGGCGCTTCAGGATCAATAGAATCCTCGGAGGTATGAGCGTCAACGGCCTCGACGAATTTTTGTCGACATTTTCGTCGCGTATCGCCGACGCGGTCGTCGGGACGCGATATGATCCAGTTCGGTGAACGGACCTGTTCGCCTGTTTTCGCCGGTCGATCATCACGATCGGGAGTATTGAAATGGCGCCAAAACATTCCTATTTACGTCGCACGGCGGGCCATCTCCTCGCGGTTTCGCTGTGCGGACTCATGTCGTTCGCATCGATGTCGTGTGATTCGCCTTCGCGCAGCGACGCCATCCAGAATGTCTCCACGCGGACGGAGCCTGTGTCACACATCAAGCACAGCGTGAAGCTGCGAACGCTGATGCGCGAAATCAACGAGTTATCGCTCGCGCGCCTCCCGCAGGAGATGGGGACCTCGTTGAGTCAGCGTCGGCGCGTGTCGTCGGTCGGGGCGATTGCCGAGCGGCTGGCGGCGTCGACGACGGAGCTGCCGAAGATGGTCGACGAGCTGGACCTGACGGAATCGCAGAAAACGAGTTTCGTCGAACTGGCCGGCTACCTGCGGGAAGAGGCGCAGGAACTCGGTCGAATCGCGCGGAAGGGCGCCGATTCCCGACTCGTCCAGCGGAAGCTCGATGAGATGGTGACGACATGCAACGCGTGTCATCGCCTCTTCCGCGATCCCGCCGCCGGTACGCTGGTGTCGCCCCGCGAATTCTGATTGTCGTTTCGCGATCCGAACGCCGAAGCAACGCCCTGCGCGGCGCGACAGGCGCAGGGCGCCGGCGACATTTCGCTCCGCGGGCGCGTCGTTCCCCCGTTTCATTCACGCGGCCGGTTCGGATTTGCTGTTGAATCCGTGTGGCGGTACCTTTAAGTCGACCAGTTTCGACGGAGGCGCCCCGAGGCGGCGCGCGCTTCGCGTATGGGCCGGAGACCGGACGTCCGCGCCGGTATTCCCGAAAGGCGCCGTAAGACATGGCTGAAGATCGCGACGCACAATGGATGGAGCGCCTGGCCGACGGCGATCAGTCCGTGGTGGCGGAGATTCGCGATCGGTACACGCCCGAGTTGGTCCTCTTCTGCCAGCGGATGGTCTACAACGAAGCCCTCGCCGAAGACATCGTGCAGGAAGTCATGATGAAGTGCCTGAGCCCGGGTGGCGGCGCCGCGCCGTCGGGTAGCCTGCGCGGCTGGCTCTATCGCGTGGCGCGAAATCGGGCGATTGACGAAATCCGAAAGATGAAGCCGGAGGTCCGGCTGAGCGCGATGCAGTCCTCCAGTCGAATCTGGGCGGCGGCCGTGGTGCCGCTCGATCCGACAACGACGCCCGCCGGCAAGGCCCTCAAGGAAGATCGGGCCCGTCGCGTGCAGGAGGTCGTCGAGGCGATGGACGACGATCTGCGGGAAGTCGTTATCCTCTATTTCTTCCAGGGGCTCAGTCGGAACGAGGTCGCCGAGGCAATCGGACTGACGCTCTCCGGCACGAAGGCCCGCATTTCCAGGGCGACGCGCGAGCTGCGCACCAAACTTCGCTCGCTGGACGACTCCTCTCTGTAAGATGCGTTGATATGAATTGCGAGACCGCCGAAGAGTGTCTTCTCGATTATCTCGAGGGCCAGCTCGACGCGGCGCAGGCCGATGCGATGCGCGCGCATGTCGACACGTGTCCGACGTGCCGCCGCGCTCTGCGCGAGACGCGTGAACTGATCGACGCCATCGAGCACGCGCGCCGTCGCCAGGAGCAGGCGTGGAAGCAGGCGTCGCGCGCGGAGTCGGCCGGCGTGTCCTCGTCGTCGGCGCGCGGCAGGTCGTTCTCCTTTGAGCCCGGACGCCTGCTGGGCGACTTCGAAATCATCAACGAGATCGGTCGCGGCGGCATGGGCGTCGTCTACCGGGCGCGGCAGGTGACGCTCAATCGCGTCGTCGCGCTCAAGGTGCTGCCGGCGAACGTCTGCCAGACGGAGTCCGCGATTTCCCGGTTCGTTCGCGAGGCGCAGGCGGCGGCCAAGCTGCATCACACGAACATCGTGCCCGTCTACGCGCAGGGCGAGGCCGACGGTCACTTCTACTATGCGATGGAGCTGATCGAGGGCCCCAACCTGGGCCGTCTGATGAAGGACGATCGCTCTGCGATCCTCTCGGGCCTGGACGCCGTCGCCCTGAGCGGAACGGGATCGTCGACCGAACTCAGCGGCATCTCCCGGATGGAGGGATCGGGACCTCGACGCCGGGCCGACTATCGACGGATCGCCAATCTGATCGCCTCCGTCGCGGACGCGCTGGAACACGCCCATCGGCTGAACGTGATTCATCGCGATATCAAGCCACAGAACCTGCTGCTCGGGAAGGACGGCGAGTTTCACATCACGGACTTTGGTCTGGCGCGCCTGCTGGACGAGCCGAACATGACTGTGACGGGCGAGATGCTGGGCACGCCGGCCTACATGTCGCCGGAGCAGGTGGACGCGGATCGCGAACGAATCGACGCGCGAACGGACATCTACTCGCTCGGCGTGACGCTGTACGAACTGCTGACCGGCAAGCGGCCCTTCGATGGGACAAGCCGCGAGCAGGTCATTGCGCGGGTGCGCGATCGCGAACCCGTTGCGCCGCGAAGGCACGATCCGAACATTCCGATCGATCTGGACACGATCTGCCTGCGCGCGATGGATAAGTCGCCGCATCGCCGGTACCAGACGGCCGAGGCGCTGGCGGCGGACCTGCGGCGTTTTGCCGAAGACAAGCCGATTCACGCGCGGCGCGTGAGCGCGTTCGAGAAGGGGATCAAGTGGATTCGGCGACATCCGGCGAAGTTCACGATCGGCGTGCTGCTCCTGGTGATGGTCGGCGGCGGAATCGCGTGGTACGCGCAGGTGAGGGCGGAGATCACGCGGAACGCGAATCGAAAGATCGAAGAGGCGTTCAACGAACTCGCCTACGAGAACTATCGTGACGGCGACAAGGCGAGAGAAAAGATCGCCGAAGCGGCGCCGGATTATTCGGATCAGGCGCTTTACTGGAAAACGTTCGGCCTGAGCCGTGTGATCGAAAAGCCGGAGGAAGCCGAGGGAGATCTTCGGAAGGCGCTCGACCTGCGGCCGGATGACGTCGAGTGCATGTATCTTCTTGCGTGGACGCTGCGACGCCTGGAGCAGCCCGACAAATGCGACGCCCTGATTCGAGAGGCGGACAGGATACTGGATTCGAATAGCGCCACGTGGGCGCAGAAGCCGACGGTCCATTTCTTCCGGGCGACGGCGATCGTGAGGTCTCAGCCGGAGAAGGCGGAGGAGAGTTACGAAAAGGCCATCGCAACATACAGCCTGATGTCCAAGGGGGGGGCCTATTACCAGGCGCGGCTGCATCTCGGGCGGGCCAAGAACAACGCGCAGTATCACACGCGCAGCGCCGAGGACTTCACGGCGATCGAAAAGAACCTGAGCATGGCCTGCACGCTTCATCCCGAGCAGGCGTATCCACACTACCTCCTGTCGCTGGCCTATCGAATCAACGCGGAGATCTATCTCGCCCAGGGGGATGTTGACCGGGCGCGGCGCCGATTTGCGACGGCGCTGGCGCACGCGGAGAACGCCGTGGATGCGGAACCGAGATCGCCGCGCGGCTACGCGGCGCGCGCCGAATTCTGGGAATCCGTCAGTGATCGTTGCGAGCCGCTGGGTCGGCTGAAGAATGACGCCGAGAGAAAGGCGTTTCACGAGTCGCACGCGCAATATGAGCACGCCGATGGAACGGGCGCCTGCGAATTCTGCGATTGGCTCGCAGCGCCGGAAGACGAGGCGCTGCGCCGGGCGGTCGCGGAGCGTTCCATCGGCCTGCCGGGCCTGAACGACAAAGATGAGCTGGAGTTCCACGAGTATCGCTGGCTGGACAATTACTGGCTCGGGGATCTCGTCGCCGCGGATGATGATCTCGGGAAGGTGGCGGAACTGGCGCCAAAGACGCATCAGAAATGGATCTGGTACACGGGGCTGGCGCCACTGCTGATTGACGCCGAGCGGAGGAGTGTCGACGCAGCAGAGGCGGCGCTGGATTCCCTCACCAACGCGTCGGCCGGTTCGAAGGACTTTCGTGTGTGTACCGGGATCGCCTGCCTGCGCCACCTGTTCGGGCGGGCGGACGCGGCGTCGGCGTTTCTGTCGGATCGGCGCGGCGCCGTGGATTTCGGCGACGGCGAAGCGGCGGCGTGGGACATCCTGGTGAATCCAGGCGCGAATGCGGATGTCGCCCCCGGCGGCGATCGCGACGTACCGAGGAACGCGCGGGCGTGTTCGCTCTTCTTTCGCGGTGTCGTCGCGCTCGGCGCCGGCGATCGGAAGGCGGCCCGGGCGTGGCTCGTGGCCTGCGAGGAGTGCTACGACTACGAAGACTACGGCTATCTCGCCCGAATGCTGCGCCGAAGGATGGACGCCGATCCCAGCTGGCCGAATTGGGCGCCCCGAAACGCCGACATCGGGAATTGACCTCGCGCCAACCGGGGCCCCGGCGGCCGGGTTATCAGATCGATTTCGGAAGTTCGCGTGAATTTTCGGCGGCCCGGTAGCCGTTTGTCGTCCCGGATCGTCCTCTTCTGGACGGGAATCGGGTAGAATAGCGGGTCGCGTGGCCGTTGCGCCCGTTCTTGCTCGATCCGCCAGTCCATCCGTGTATGCCTCGCTCTAGCTCATCGCGGTGGTCGGGTTGTTCGCGCGCCCAGTGATCAGACGGAGGCAGGAGACAGGCATATGCGTAAGGCGACTCATCTCCCTATTCGCGCGTTCTTCGTGATGAGTCTTGTCGGCGTTCTCGCCGCGATTCCCTTGTCGACGGCGCATGCGCAGGTTCCGCACGCCGACGTGCCGCTCGATCCCGTTCAGTTCTCGATCGATGGTATTTCGCCGACGATCGGCGTCGGGGGCATCACACAGGCCGACGTGCTCATGAAGGCGGGGCCGCATGTGATCATTCCGTCGCTCAGCCTGGGCCTCACGCCGCTCGACGAACTTGATGGCCTTTCCGCCGACGCGGGCGAGTTTCTGCCGAATGATCCGTTTGTCTTCATCTTCAGTGTTTCGCGAAATTCGACGGGCATGGCGGCGCCGGATCCGGCGCTCGTCGCGGCGAATCGTCCTTTCAACGTGCTGAACCAGGCGGGCCTGAATCAGGCCATGGGCGATATCTTCATGACGACGCGCGACTTCGACGCGGGTGGCCTGATCCCCGGCGGCGGCGCTCGAACGTTCACGCCGAACAATACGCTGGTCATCAACCAGGGGGATACCGGCGGCGTGGATAATGATCTCATGCCGGAGAAGGCGCCGTCGAAGGCGCAGCTCAGCGGCACGATGAAGGATCATGTCGACGCCGTTGTCAGCGCGTCGAGCACATCGACGGGCGCCCGCGCCGGTGGCGTTCGTGGGCCGGGCGGATCCGGCCCGGGAACGGATCCGGCGATTCCCTCCTCCATTTTCTTTTCGTTGCGGCGCAACAGCCCGAGCCTTGGGAATCTCCCCGGACTGGGCAGCCCCGCCAACATCTTCTTTGACGATTCCCCGCTGCAGCCGGGCGGTGAGACGCTCTTTCTTCGCGCCGACCAGATGGGACTGATCCTCACGCCGGACGGGACCGGCGACGACATGAGCGGGTTCACTGTTTTCCTGGGGGGGCCGGGTCGTGGCGCGCCGGGGCCTGTCGTCCTGTTTACGCTGGCGCCGGGGTCGCCATCGCTGGGGACATCGTTCAGCCCCGCCGACATCTTCATCTCAACGGGCGGCGGCACGTTTGCCCTGTTCGCCTCGGCGAGCGAGCTGGGGCTGGCGCCGACGGATGCGATCACGGGCTTTACGATTCTCAAGACGAGCAATGTCGACCAGCTTGTGCTCGACAGCGCGATCCAGCTTCGTGTTCCCGGCGACTTCGATGGCGATGGCCAGCTGACGGACGCGGACTGCGAGGCCTTCGTCGGTTGTTATTCGGGCGATGGGACGTCCTATGACGATACCGGCGTCATCACGCACGCGGTCGATGTCGGTCCGGGCGCCGTCTTCTCGCCGGGATTACTCTCGATCGAAGTCGGCGACGTTGTCTCGTGGTCGTGGCTGGACGGGCCTCACAACATCGTCAGTGGTTCATTGGGTGTACCGGATGGCGCTTTCAACTCGGGGCCGCCGGCGGGGGCGGGGGCGTCGTTCGACGTGTCGTTCGATATGGCGTTTCTCAACGCCAATCCGCAGGCGAGCTATCCGTACTTCAGCGAGCCGGACGTCGCGACGGGACTGGCGGGGACGATCGTCGTTCAGCCGCATCCCTGCGCCACGTTCGATCAGGATTTCGACGGCGACGTGGATTGCGCCGACTGGAATGAACTGAAGTCGCTGTACGTCCAGTTGAACGACGGAATCTGCGTGCCGCTGACGATCCCCGAATTCGTGGCGGCGATTCTGTGCCAGCCGATTCATCCAGCCCATCTCTGCATCGCCGACATGAACAACGACGGCGCCGCCGATGGCCGCGACATTCAGCCCTACGTGAACTATCTGCTCTACGGCGGATGACCCCGCCCAATGGATCGCATGCTTGCCCCACAAGGCGACGCTGTCCGGGAATTCGAGTGAGGATTTCCGATTTGCAGAACCGTCGTAAACGCCAGTGTTTCCAAGGCCAACACAGCTCCGAAGGAGCGTCAGTTTTTAGCCACGGGTGGAGCGGAGACCGCATAGCGGTCGGAGCGCAACCCGTGGTTAGCGTTTTTTTCTCGGGTTTAGCCCTGAAAGGGCGACACAATTCCCGGCGGGTGGCATGCTTGCCCCACAAGGCAGGCATGTGTAAGTCGCGCAGGCGGTCGTCTCATGGGTGGCTCATCCCTTCAGGGCTGGCGGCCACGAAGATGCGAGTGCGAGCAAACTGTTGAATCCTGACGAGCGCATGGCCACTCTGGAGGAGTGGGTACGCCGCGGGTGCAGGAAGGGATTCCTGCAGTGAGGGGTACGAGATGGGAATCTCGTACCAGCATCACCAGCATCACCAGCATCGCGATGATCGAACCCTGGAATGTACTCTGGATAAAGAAGTAGGCGGTTCCGTCGCGCGCGTATCGTCGCGCCTCCACCAACAGGAGGTGGTGGTCCACTCGATCACACGCTCACAGTTCAGTCTGCGTTCGCGCCACGTGAACGTTTCGGCGCCTGAGTCCTTCGATCAGTGTTTCATACGCCTGCGATTGTCCGCCAATCCACTCGGGCGGATGGACGCCCGGCGCCCTGAGTTGTCCTTGGGCGAGCATGCGGGCGACGATTGTGCAGGGGAAGGCCGTCGTTCTCGCCATGGAAGACATCCCCGTCGCCGCGTCCCGCTCATCGAACAGGTCGTAGGTGTGGCGTTCGCGCCGCCCTTCCCGAGTTCCTTCAACGATCACACGAAGGACCGTGAATTCCGGCTCGTCCGCTTCCAGCAGCCACATGTCCGCCAGGATTTTCGACGTCATGTCGATGGGGCGGATGTCGGCATCCCCGACGCGCATCGGCGACGTGTCGAACAGGCCTGTCTCTCGAAAGGCCCGCATCAGCGCGCAATGGCCCGGGTAGCGAAGCGTTTTCTCGCGCATGTTCCGGGCGGGAATCGTGTCGAGCAGGCTGCGAAGGCCATCCGTGTTGAATCCCTCGAGCGTGCCGACCTGCGGGAAGTCGAGCAGCTCCGGTTCCGTCAGGGCGGGCTTCACGACAGTGGCGCCATTTTCGATCATTCGCGCCGGTCGCGTGTATTCCTCGATGACATCCGACGGCGCGAAGGGGGCCTTGTAATCGAAGGGCCATTGGCGGCGCCAGGGCAGACCGCCGACGTAATAGACGACGTCGTCCAGCGCGTCGAGTTCGGCGTGGCTGCGGCCGATGCAGATGTTCGCCAGTCCCGGGGCGACGCCGCAGTCATAGACGATCGTCGCGCCGCTCGCTCGGGCGAGGTCGTCCAACTGGCGCGGGTCCTCGATCATGAAGGAGATATCCGCGCAGGGCTTGCCGAGCCCGGCGATCGCCTTCAGCGCGTCGAACCCGAGGCGGCTCGGCAGGGCGCCGGCGACGGCGTCGAACGGCGTCAGCTTCGCGGAAAGGGCGGGGATGTCGGCGAGATCGGCGATCTCCGTCCGGACCGTCGCCGATGCGCGAACGGACGCAAGGTTCTTCTCACTGGCGTCAAAGACGCAGACTTCCAGATCGTTGTCGCCGGCGAGATCGCGCGCGATCGCGGCGCCGATGCGACCGCAGCCCAGGACGGCAATACGCTTTTTCATTTGATTCCCCGACTCGCGCCGCGTTCATGCGGGCCGCGGCAGATGGACCGCAACGATTGCGGTGAATCTCCGACGGGAGCATACCGTGGAATGTGCGATGCGGGTACGTGTTTGAGTCGCCGTGAAACGTTGGCTATATTCAACGCCGGTTTAGAGAGGCGATATTCGATCCATGCCGGCCCGACAGAAACTGCTGCTCTCGATCCTCGCGCTGCTCGGCGTCATTTTCGTCGGCTCGCTCGGGTATTACTTCATCGTCGAGGGGATCTCCTTCCAGCAGGCGGTTTTCCAGACAGTCATTACCGTATCGACCGTCGGCTACGGAAAAGAGTTCAACCTGGACGCCCGCGGAGAGTGGTGGACGATCCTGGTCATCATCGTCGGCGTGCTCGTCGTTTCGCTGGCCTTCGCCTCGCTGCAGGCTATGATTGTCGGCGGTGAATTCAGGGCCGTACTGGGGCGTCAGAAATTGAAGGATCGCATCGCAAAACTGCGAGGTCATTTCATCGTGTGCGGCTTCGGTCGCATGGGCAGCCAGATCGCCGAGGAGCTTGTGGGTCGCGGCAAGCAGGTGGTCGTCGTCGAACACAAGGCGGAGCACACGGCGAAGATCTCCGATCAGCGCATGAGCTACGTTCTGGGCGACGCCGCCGATGAGAAGATCCTCGAGGACGCCGGCATCGAGCACGCCTCGGCGCTCGTGACCGTGTTGCGGAGTGACGCCGACAATGTGTTTGTCGCCCTGACGGCGCGGGGAATGCGGGCGGATCTGCCGATCATCGCCCGCTCCGAGGAGCTGGATACAGAGCGAAAACTGATTCGCGCCGGGGCGACGCGCGTGATCTGTCCGCAGTCGATCGGCGCCTCGCGAATCGTGAACCTCCTGGCGCGGCCCGCCGTCGCAAAACTCGTCGATCTGACGATGGACGCCACGGAATGGGAGATGGAGGAGATCCTCGTCGAGAAGGGTTCGTCGCTGGAGGGCAAGTCGCTCAAGGAGCTCGACCTGCGAACGCGCGCGAACCTGATGATCGTCGCCGTTCATGACGCCGCCGGAAAGTCGCACGTCAATCCCGGACCGAACTACGTGGTGAACGTGAACGATGTTCTCGTCGCGATCGGTCCCGCGGGTTCGGCGAAGTCCCTGTCGGGGCGAGCGAATTGATGCGATCGAGCGCGTCGTCGGCGCCCGTTGAATTCCAGGCCATCGGTGTCGTCGCCGCATGATTTCCGAACTGTCAGTGTATTGGATCGTCGCGGCGCTGTGGCTGCTGGCCGCGCTGCATGCGGCGTATTCGTTCTGGGACGGACTGAAGTTCAATCGGTTCGTCGGCGATGCGCTGCGGCGCGATGACTGTGTGGATGTGAAGGGAGGCGACGTTCCGCGCGTCGCCGTCATCATGCCGTGCAAGGGCGTCGACGAAAAGCTGCACGAGACGATGCGCAAACTGGCGGCGCAGACGCTGCGACCCGCGCGCGTGATCTTCACGCTGGAATCGCGAAACGATCCGGCCTGGAAGGCGCTGGAGGGCTGGGCGTCGGAATGGCGGGGCCTGGCCTACGAGTTCGTCGAAGCCGGGCTGGCGGAACATCGCGGCCAGAAGGTGCACAACCTGCTCGCGGCCGAGGCGCGCGTCGGCGATGACATCGACGTGGTCGTGTTCCTCGACTCAGACGCCGTGCCGGGGGACGACTGGCTTGCGCATCTCGTGGCGCCGCTGCGCGACGAGCGCGTCGGCGTGAGCACGGGGTATCGCTGGTACACGGCGTTCGGCGGACTGGCGGCGGGGGTGCGCTGCGCGTGGAACGCGGCGACGGCGTCGCTCCTGGCGGACGAGCGACTGAACTTCTGCTGGGGCGGCTCGATGGCGCTGCGGCGCGAGGCGTTCGCGTCGATGCGGGTGCGCGACTACTGGAATGGCGCCCTGAGCGACGATTACCAGCTGACGCGCGCCGTGCGCGACGCCGGGCTGACGATTCGATTCGTCCCGCGGGCGATCGTGGCGAGCGGTGATCGGACGACGCTGTCGGGCTTCCTGGAGTTCGCGCGACGGCAGATGATCATCACGCGGATCTGCCATCCGGCGTTGTGGATGTCGGGGTTCATGCTGATCGTGAATCTGACGATCGGCGGACTCGCCGTCGCGGGGCTGACGATCGCGGGCCTGGCCGGCTGGTATGGGACGCGGACGGCGGGCTGGCTGGCCCTGGCGGGCTGGCTCGTGATCATGGCGCTGGCGGGGGCCCGGGCCGTCGCGCGGCAGGTGGCGCTGCGGCGACTGTTGTCGCCGCCCGATCTCACGTGGCGGGATTTTGCGTGGGACGTGGGATCAACGCTGAGCTTCGGCGGCGGGCTGCATATGAACCTCTTCATGGCGTCGATCGGCAAACGGCGAATCTGGTGGCGGGACACGCAATATGAAATGGTCTCGCCGGCCGAAACGCGGATCGTCAGCCGGCGCTGAATGCGATACGACGCCGGCGTGCTACAATGCCGCCATTCAGAGCCGCCGTGTCCCCACGGCGACGTCTCGACAGGGACGACAAGAACACGGCCCACCCTTTCAGGGGTGGGTTAAGATGAATGCCCCCGATCGTCGCCGTCCCGGAGTGACGGCGTGAGATTCTCGATTGATCCCGACAGGATCCGAAAGAACACCCATGCTCGAAGACCTCTTCAAACACCAGGCGGCGCTCAATCGCAAGATCGGCTTCGATCCGGACAAGCTCCACGACAACTTCGATCCGAAGCTGGCGGGGGAGTGGCTGAACAACTACATCATGGCGGCGGCGAACGAGCTGGAAGAGCTGCGCGACTGCATGTTCTGGAAGCACTGGTGCAAAGAGGCGAAGGATGGCCGGCGCTTCGAGATCCATGACCTTCAGAACGCCCGCGTCGAAGTCATTGACCTGCTCTTCTTCTGGATCAGCATGGCCCAGTGCGTGGGCCTCAACGCCCACGACGTCATGGACCTCTACCAGCAGAAGCTGAAGATCAACAGCGATCGACAGGACAACAACTACTCGATGGCCGGCAAGACGGAAGACGACAACAAGTCCGTCGTGCTGAAGCGCGAGCAGGAGTGAGCGGTGTGGGTTGGGCGCCGCCCGCCCGGCATCAGCACCGGTCTCGTGATCGACGGCGTGCGAAGCCAGAAACACGTAAGGTCGGAGGCGCCCACCTTTTGATCTGAGGAGGGGAAACGCGTGCAAATCGGGCAATTGGTGGATGGGTTCATACCGTTTGCGCTTGGCATTTATCTGCTGCTTCTCGTCCATCAACGACTGCCGGAGAAGCCTGAACATCAGGTCAGGATGGAACAATGGCGTCAGAAATTCGGTGGCATGATGAAGGTCGTCGCGCCATTCCTGATTGCCTTTGGCGTATTACAGATGGCCCGCGCGTTTTTCTGAGCCGTGCAGGGTGGGCGCCATCCGCGCGGCATCGATAAAGGTCTCTTACAGCATCCCATGTCCGCTTCGGGTGTGAGGCGCCAATACTGCAACCTCGCTGCGCTGGCCTGCTTCCTGGCGGGCGCAGTTCGGTTGGGGGCCGCCCTACGATCCCGCCTCGACGTCGACCGCCTCCTCGGCGCAGTGGCGCTGCATCTTTCCGAGAACATTCAGCCAATAGAACTTTGCGAAGAGCCTCGCATGCGGAGTTTCTTCAAGCTGGTGGTGCGTCAGTTGGATGCGCGTTTTCGTCATGTCGCTTTCGGCGGTGTCGAATCGCAATTCGACCCAGGAGCCGCGAAACTCTTCGCGTTCGACAATTCCCGATCCGCCCGCGTCGATCCGCAATAATGTGGGCGGGGCGACATCCGATCGCGTCGGCAGGCCTCGATTCCAGGTGAACATGCGAAAGTCAATTGCGAGTGACCTGCCGCAGTCGATCTCGCGCACTTTTGTTTCGTGCATGAACCGAATTGCGTCTTCGGGATTCTCCGGGTCGTTGAACATCAGGTAGTAACGACCACCCACTTCGGGTTCGATGATGGCGTCGGCGGCCCAGAACTGCTTGACACCGTATGTCGTCGTCCACAGGTCGAAGGCCTCCTCGGGGGAGGCGTTGATTGTCATGCCGACGCAAAGCGGCGCATTCGCATCCGCCTCCTCCGTCGGCACGGGCGGAAGACTGATTGATCCGGTGATGAGCAGCGCCGTCGCGCCAAGCAGGATCGTGACGACGCGTGGGTGTCCCATTGCTTCAGCAATGGGGGCGCGACGATGGAAACGTGCGTTGGCTCCGATGACTCCCGCAGGCGCACGATCTCGACCTGGCGTGGATTGACGTTTCTTCGTGGGCGCTTCCCATGCGTGGGTGGAACGTCTGTTCGTTCGATCCTGTGACTCCATGTGAGGCCTCCTGAATGGAGCGGCGCTGCGATGGATGGTTCCGGCGTTAAGAGTTGCTATGGGTATATAGCGAGATTGGGGCGGCGGGTTGCAGCGGCTGCGCGCGATATTGTCTTGCGCGTGGCGATGACCGGGCGGCGCGGGAGACGCTCGCCCTGCGAACCTCCGGGTATGAGGCGCCTGCACCGCGGATTCGCTGCGCTGGCCCGCTTCCTGGCGGGCGCAGTTCGGTCCTGGGTAGGCGTTCGCCCCACGAAATCAATAATCGTGAAAGAGCATCCACCAGGCTCCATCCGGAGGAAACCTCGCCGCCAGTTCCTGGATTTCGTCTGGCCCGGCGCCTTCCAGGTAGTGGGTCGCCGAGATCTCCAGAATCTCGTCCAGTTGGAGGCGAGCCCAGCACTCGAAGCCGATGGCGTGATCCGGATCGCGCCGGAGGACCGATCTCGCCTTCGCGATGGTGTCGCTCATTCCGATCCACGCATCGCAAACGATGGCGCCCATCTGCGGATCGAAGATGACGAGATTGACGTCGCTCGCCATTACCTCAGCCTCCGTGAGCAGTAGAGTGAGAGCGCGATCGGCGTTGAAGCATGCCTGGCCATCAGATCGGCAAATTCCCGGAGAGTCGCGTCGTGTATCTCCGGTTCGTCGATGTCAATGAGCGCCGTGGCCTCATCGGGAGTGACATTTCCCCACGAGAGGATCCCCTCGTCGTCGATCTGGGGAGGTCGGCCGATGCAGGTCCTGACGTCGTCGATGGGCAGAAAGAAGTCCATATAGTCGACGATGACGCGTCGTTCGAGATGGACGACCGCCAGGATGAACTGCCCTGTCGGCGGCGCGGCGGGATCCGGCGTGAGTGAAAGTACCTCAGCAAGGGCGTTCACCACTTGAACCGCCTGGCCCGGATCGCATCCGGTCATCCGGCGCACCATTGCGACGCAACTGACCTTGCCATGCTCTCGCAGGCACGCGTTGAGGAGCTCGCGTGTTGAATCGGGTAATTCGATCACGGTTCACCTGTCGTTCGTGCAGCGTGGGCCCCTCCCGCCCGAGATCAACTCAGTCACGCCGACTGTCGCCATTATGGCCGGGGTTGCGCTGATTCAGCAAAACGCGCGAGGCGCCCATACAGCGAACCTTCGGGTGTGAGGCGCCTGCACCGCGGATTCGCTGCGCTGGCCTGCTTCCTGGCGGGCGCAGTTCGGTTTTGAGGGCTCCCTCGCTACGAGATCAACTGCGTAACGATCGGGCCTATCGATTCGACTTCTTGCGGCGGCGCTTGATGGGGGCGTCGGCGGGGCGGGCGTTGGGGGTGGCTCGCAGGGGGCCCTGTTTCCTGTTGGGCGTCTTTTCCGGCGGCGCCGGCTCGACGGCGGTCGGTCTGGCGGGCGCTGCGCGTTTGGCGTTGGGCGATTCCAGCGTTGTGTTCTCGCGGCGGAACAGGTTCCGCAGGACGGGCAGCATCGAGTCGCCATGGAAGTAGTGCTCCGGCAGGCGCCAGTGGAGCGTGTTCGGATCGGGCAGGCTGGCGCGACCGCTGGCGTGGGTGAAGAGCGATTCCAGTTTCTTGATTTCACCATCAAACGTGAAGATCAGATCCAGTTCCCTGCGCATGATCGTCCTGATGCCGTACTGCCCGGCGCGGACGCGGATCTCCGCCAGTGTCAGCAGCGTCTGGACTGTCGCGGGCAGATGGCCGAACGTGTCGCGCAGATCCGTCTCAAGCTGCTCGACCTCCTCCGGCGTGCGGCAGGTGGCGACGCGGCGGTAACAGTCCATGCGCTGTCGATCCGACTCGATGTATCCCCGCGGTATGTACGCCTCGACGTCCAGCTCCAGGTGCACGCTCGAGCGCGGTTCGACCTTGTCGCCGCGCATGCGTTTGACCGTGCTTTCAAGGATCTGGCAGTAAAGGTCGTAGCCCACGGCGGCGATCTGGCCGGACTGTTCGGGGCCGAGGATGTTACCGGCGCCGCGAATCTCGAGGTCGCGCATGGCGATGCGGAAGCCGGCGCCGAGTTCGCTGCACTGCTCGATCGCCTTGAGTCGGCGCGCCGCGTCATCCGTCATGGGGCGCGTCGCGTCCAGCAGCAGGTAGCAGTAGGCGCGATGCTTGTAGCGACCGACGCGGCCGCGCAGCTGATGGAGATCGGCGAGACCGAAGCGATCGGCGCGATCGATGAACATCGTGTTGGCGTTGGGAATGTCGAGCCCGGCCTCGATGATCGTGGTCGACACGAGAATGTCGGCCTCGTGGCTGATGAACTTCGCCATCACGTTCTCGAGTTCATCGCCGCCCATCTGTCCGTGGCCGACGACGATTCGCGCGTCGGGCACGAGAATCTGAAGTTTGTCAGCGATGTCGTAGATCGTCCGGACGCGGTTATGCACGAAGTAGGCCTGTCCGTCGCGATTCAGCTCTCGCACGAGCGCGTCGCGAATCATCTCGTTGTCCCAGCCGGCGACGCGCGTCGTGATGGCGCGGCGATCCATCGGCGGTGTGGCGAGGCTGGAGATGTCGCGCAGACCGATCATGGACATGTGCAGTGTGCGCGGGATCGGTGTGGCCGTGAGTGTCAGGACGTCGACCGTCGTGCGAAGCCGTTTGAGCCGTTCCTTGTGTTCGACGCCGAAGCGCTGTTCCTCGTCAACGATCACGAGACCCAGATCGGCGAACTCGACATCCTTCGAGAGAATGCGATGCGTGCCGACGAGGATGTCAACGCGTCCTTTTCGCGTTTCAGAGAGGATGTCCTTGATCTCACTCGTCGAGCGGAAGCGATTGAGGCAGGCGATGCGGAACGGGTATTCGGCCATGCGCTCGCGGAAGGTGCGTTCGTGCTGGTCGGCGAGGACTGTCGTGGGGACGAGGACGGCGACCTGCCGACCATACTCGATGACCTTGAAGGCGGCGCGAATCGCGAGTTCCGTCTTGCCGAAGCCGACATCGCCGCAGATGAGTCGATCCATGGGGCGCTGTTGCTGCTGATCGTTCTTGATCGCGGCGGCGGCGTCGATCTGGTCCGGCGTCGGCGTGTAGGGGAAGGCGGCTTCGAATTCGCGCTGCCAGTGTGTGTCCGGCGGAAAGGCGACGCCGTCGCTGCCGGCGCGTTCGGCCTGCACGCGCAGCAGTTCCGACGCGAGATCCGTGATGTTCTCTTCGACCTTCTGTTTGGTCTTGTTCCAGCGGGCGCCGCCGAGCCTGGTCAGCGGCGGCTTGGCGCCTTTCGCGCCGATGTATTTCTGCACGAGGTCGATCTGCGCGACGGGCACATGCATCGTCGCGCCTTCCGCGAAGGTGAGCGTGAGGAACTCTTCGCCGAAGCGGGCGCCGCGTTTCTTCATCGTGCGCAGGCCCGCGAAGCGCGCGATGCCATGGGCGATGTGGACGACGAAGTCACCTTCCTTCAGGTCGAGAAAGGAGTCGATGGCGCGGCCCGTCGTGATCGGTCGAAGCTTGCGGCGCTGAACGTGGCGATGAAAGACCTCGTGATGCGCGAGCGCGAGGAAGGCGTCGTCGGGCGCGTCGTCGTTGGCCCAGCGGAAGCCCTCCGTCAGGTAACCCGTCTCGATGTGGACGTTGTGGGCGCCGAGGCCCTGTTCGCCCATGGTTACGGAGATCTCGGCGAGAAGTTCGCCGAGGCGTTCGCGCTCGCCGGCGTTGTCGCAATAGACGATGACCGGCTGGTCGTGCGACAGGGCGAGCAGTTGCTGGACGGCGTCGGCGGGCTTCGGGTCGAACTTCGGCGGCGGTTCCGTCCTGACGCGATAGGATGCCGCATCCGTCACCGTTGCAAGCGGAAAACGGCCGAGATGGAGCTGCGTGAACCTGGCGAGGTTGCGCAGAACGGCTTCGAAGGGGTAATGGCCCTTCGGATGGTCGAGGCGCTCGAGTACGGTCTTCGCGACTTCGGCGGCTTCCACGGGCTCGTGGAAAATGACGACGCAGTTGTCGGGGAGGTAGCTCGCGAAGTGCGTTGTCTGATTCGGATCGAGCGTGGCTTCGTTCGAAACGTGCGTGATCGTCGCGCTGCTGACGGTATGCGTTGAGCGCTGCGTGGCGACGTCGAAACGACGGATCGATTCGATCTCGTCGCCGAAGAGTTCGATGCGGAGCGGGTCGATGTCCGTCGAGTGGAAGATGTCGAGGATCCCGCCGCGGATGGCGAAGTCGCCCGCCTGTTCGACCTGGTCGAGTCGTTCGAAGCCGCGATCGACGAGCCAGCGGGCGACGGCGTCGAGGTCAGTCTCGGCGCCGACGGCGAACTCGAGGGCGTTGGCTGTGAGGGCGGTCGTTGTCGGTACGGGCTGAATCAGGGCCTGGATGGGCGCGGCAATGATCCAGGGGGTTGCGTCGTTGTTCTTCTTCTGATTGGCAAGTTCCGCACAGAGATGATTGCGGGCGTCGGCGATTTCGCCGTCACCGCCCGATTCTCCCGGCAGCGCCTCCCACGCCGGCAGTCCGAGTACATTCCCGCCGATCAGTGTGTCCAGGTCGTCGAACGACCGATCGGCCTGCTCCAGATGGGGTGTGACCAGGAGCACAGGCCGCCGAAGCAGTTTGGCGACGGCGGCTGTGGTTGCGGGCGCAGAGGATCCCCACAGGCCGATTGTGGCGAGGGGGGCGGTCTCGCCCCGAAGTCGCTCACACAGGGCCTGGATCGCGGGATGCCGGCAAACCGCGTCGATGAGCATCACGAGGGGATTATTTGGTGGGTAGCCGCGGGGGACAAGGCGCCTTTGCCAGGAGGCCGTGGCGACGCGGCGGCGACTGCAAAGTTTGCCACATGAAGGGACATTAATGATCAGAATAGGGGTTTTTGTTGAATCAGAGGGGCGTTTCTGATTTACTGGACGCGTAGGTAAGTGGGTAGGTAGCCTTTTCCTGCAGGGTTCTCGTCCCCTCAACCCTTGCGGTAGTTCGTCGGATTCCCCATTCGGCGTTGGCGTCCCACAGGTGGAGTGGTCTTTTTGGTCGTGCGAGGCCGCATTGGCGTCTTTGTGCGATTGTTCAGGTTATTGGGAATCAAATCCATGATCAAAAGCAAACGATGTCTGCCTGCGTTCATCGCGGGATGTCTGGTCGTCTCTCTGTTGTCGTTCGGTCTGATCGCCTCGTTCGATGGCAAATCGGGCGCCCGCGCGGGTGACGCGCAGGCGGCGGCTCAGCCGACGATCGCCGAGATTCCCGCCGGCTCCGAGGCGGTCGCCTCGGCGCTGGGGCGGATGATCGTGGCGGATACCGGGCGACGCGTGGGGCCTGAACGACTCGCTGAGATGGCCGAGCGGTTTCAGCAGCGCTGCGATCGCCCCGCGATTCCGATTCCGCAGTTGTGCTTCGCGCCGGATACACCGGATGACGTGATCTCGCAGTACGCCGCGACAGCCGGCCCGCGGTTCTTTCAGATCGATCGCTGGTCGCTGACGGCGAACGGCCCGACAGGTGGTGCGGGCGATCCGATCACGCTCACGTACAGCTTTCCCCCGGACGGCACGACGATTCCCGTGATCGACGGCGTCAGTTTTCCTGCGGGCATCAACTCCTTCCGGGCGTGGATGAACGGCCTCTACGGCAGCGAACTCGTCTGGCGGCCCATCTTCGCCGGTGTGTTCGCGCGATGGAGCCAGGTCGCCGGCATCACGTATGTGTACGAGCCGGCCGACGACGGCGCCCAGACGAACTTCTCGCCCGGTATTCTCGGCGTTCGCGGTGACCTTCGTATCTGCGGCAAGGTGCTGGACGGCAACAGCGGCGTCCTGGCGTACAACAACTTTCCCGATGACGGCGACATGGTCTTCGACGCCGGCGACAGCTTCTTCAATGACATGAGCAACAGCTCGCTGCGTCTGCGGAATGTCGCGGCGCACGAGCACGGCCATGGCATCGGCGAACTCCACGTCTGCCCGCTTGATGAAATCAAGCTGATGGAACCGATCGCGTCCGTCGCATTCGACGGTCCGCAGCACGATGACATTCGCAACGCCCACGGCCACTATGGTGATCCGTTCGAACCCGACAACACGCCGGCGACGGCGACGGATATCGGGGCGCTGGCGATTTCGTCGACCCAGACGATCGGTCTCGTCACTTCGCCGGCCATCAGCTTCGGTTCGCGACTGAGCATCGACGCCAACGGTGAGCAGGACTACTTCCGCTTCACTGTCGCAACGCCGGCTGCCGTGTCGGTGACAGTCACGCCGATCGGAACGAATTACGAGGACGCGCCGCAGCAGTGTTCCTTCGGGACGGCCTTCTGCTGCACGGGGACATTCACGAACAGCCAGATTTCGGCGAATCTCGGCGTGGAAGTCATCGCGTCAGACGGCTCGACGGTGCTGGGATCGGCCACGAGCGCCGCGGCGGGTGTCGCCGAGTCGCTTTCGGATGTGGTCCTCAATCCGGCCGGGAATTACTACATTCGCGTCTTTGAGACGGCGTCGCAGAGTCAGCCGCAGCTCTATTGGCTGACGGTATCGCTCGACACGGTTCCGTTCATTCCGTTGTCGCTGGCGCTGCCAGGTGGCGCCCCGACCGAGTTGACGCCCGGACAGCCGGAGACGTTTGTCGTGATCGTCACGCCCGGTGACGACACGCTGGTCGGAGGTTCCGTCCAGCTGCAGTATCGATTCGACGGCGGCGCGTTCGCGTCGGCGCCGGCCACACCGCTCGGCGGGAATGTCTTCGAAGTGACGCTGCCGGCCGCCAACTGCGGCGATTCGCCGGAGTTCTATGTTCAGGCGGAAGGCGCCGTCTCCGGAATCGTCACGCTTCCGTCCGGTGGCGCAGGCGCGCCGCTGACGGCCATCGTCGGATCCTTCGCAACCCAGTTCAGCGATAATGGTGAGACCGACCTGGGCTGGAGCGTCTCCGGCAATGCGACAGATGGCCAGTGGGATCGCGGTGTCCCGGAGAACAATGATCGCGGCGATCCGCCGGCGGACTTCGACGGCAGCGGACAGTGCTGGCTGACGGACAACGATCCGAGCAACACCAACTCCGACGTTGACGGCGGCAGCACGATTCTGACGTCGCCGGTGATCGATCTCTCGGCGCTTCCCGATGCGACGATTCGCTACGCGCGCTGGTTCGACAACACGGCCGGCAGCGCCGCTGGCGAAGACACGATGGTCGTCGAAGTCTCGAACAACGGCGGCGGTTCGTGGACGACAATGGAAACGATCGGCCCGTCGACCGCCGAGTCGTCGGGCGGCTGGTTCGAAGTGGAGTACACGATCTCCGATTTCGTTGCGCCGACGGCTTCGTTCCGGATTCGGTTCACGGCGTCGGACACGGGCTCGGGCTCAGTGGTGGAGGCGGGCGTTGACGCCATTCAGATCAGCGGCGTTGACTGCAATGTCGTGATTCAGGAGCCCCAGCCGCCGACGGGTGTGAGCGCGACGGACGCGACATCCTGCGATGATGTGGTCGTGACGTGGACTGCGTCCGCGACGGCTGACGATTACGACGTGTATCGCAATTCTGTCGATGATTCGGGAACAGCGATGTTGATCGCGACGGGCCTGGTCGCGACGAATTACGTTGACGCGACGGCGACGCCGGGCGACGTGTCGTTCTACTGGGTCCGAGCCTGCAACGGCGCCGGATGCAGTGGCTTCAGCCTCCCGGATTCCGGTTCTCGCGCCGATGTTCCGGGGCAGCCCCAGGGCGTGTCGGCGTCGAGCGGCGACGTTTGTGGCGCCATCGAAGTGAGCTGGTCCGCGCTGGCCGGCGTGACGCAGTATCGCGTCTATCGAAATACAACGTCCGACTTCGGTACGGCGATTGATCTCGCGACGGTTCCGGCTGGTCAGACGTCACTGGTCGACGCCGACGTGGATATACCCACGCCGTACTTCTACTGGGTGGCGGCCGAGAACACGTGTGGCGTCGGCAATGAAAGCGCCGCCGCTCAGGGCGCGGCCGCAATTCGTGGTGACTTCAACCTCGATGGGCTTCGCAATGGTGACGACATCAGCGGCATGGTCGCGGCACTGCTGGGCGACGCCTCGCTGGCGCCCTGTGCGGACCTTGCGACGCCGCTCGGTGTTGTGGACGCGATGGACGCCGCCGCCTTCGTTTCGATCCTCGTTGGCCCGTAACGACGTCGTGATCGGTCGTTGGTAGCGTTATCAGTCGGAGTAAATATGGGGCGATCGTCAACCGACGACTGGGGTTTGCGGCTGCGAATCGCCTATAATTTATGTTCGTTTCCCGCATTGCGATCTCATCCGGGGGCGTTGCGGGTGGCGGAAGGTGGAGTGGTTTTCGTTCTCAATCGTCAGGGTGGACGTGACACGTGCGAGCGGCACGCGCGCAGGATGTCTCGTTGATTCCCCATTCTGATTCTGGAGGTAGTTGATGTTCTCAAAGTTCATGTTCCGCGCGAGCGGTGTGGTCGGCGCCGTTGCGCTGGTGATGTGGGGGGCGACTGCGCTGACGGCGTCGCGTCAGAATGAAGACAGGGCGGCCCGCGCGGTTCAGGCTGAAGCGCCGAGGGTGGCGCCTGCGACGGACGTGGACATTGTTGCGGAAGCGGAGACGGAGATTCCGCCCGCGGCGTCTGTGGATGAGAGCATCGCGCGAGTCCAGGAACTCGCGACGGGGATGACGGCGTCCGGGGAATCGGGCATGCAGGTCTGTTTCCAGGCCGGGACGCCGCAGGAAGTGGTTTCGTCGTTCTGCGAAGTGAATCCTCTCCTGTGTGGAGAGATGCCCGACGGCAGCCCGCGGTTTCAGTTCGCCTTCCGCTGGCCGGGAACCCTGGGAACTCCTCGTTCGCTGACATGGAGCATTGTGCCGGACGGCGTGGCGATCACGTCCGTCGGTGGCAGCCCGGGCAGCGAGGTCTTTTCGCGACTGGATTCGCAGTTCTCGAACAATGGTGGCCGCGCCGTATGGATCGGCCTGCTCGAGGATTGTTTCGATCGATGGTCCGAACTCTCGGGCACGAGCTACACGCGCATCACGTCCGGCGGCAATGACTGGGATGATGGCGCCGCATGGGGAACCTCGGGTGGCGCGGGTCGAGGAGACATCCGAATTGCGATGGTCAATCTCGACGGGCCGAACAACGTTCTTGCGTTCAACAGCTTCCCCGGCAGCGGCACGGGCGGCGACATGGTGCTCGATCGGTCGGAAACGTGGGACCAGACGTCCAACAACTTCCGGTTCCTTCGCGACGTCGTGATGCACGAACACGGCCACGGTCTCGGTTTCGAGCACGTCTGCCCGATTATTCCGACGTCCAACGGCCGATTGATGGAGCCGTTCATCAACACGAATTTCGACGGACCGCAGCATGACGACATTCGCGTCGTGCAGTTCGCCTACGGCGATGCGTTCGAATCGAATGACACGTCCGCGACGGCGACCAATCTCGGCGCCGTGTCGATCGGCCAGACGCTCACGCCCGGGACAGTGCCCGCGCCCACGCCCACGTCGGCGAGTTCGCTGTTGAGTATTCACAATAACGGTGATCAGGACTTCTACAGCATCACGACATCCGAGCCGACGAGCCTCATCGTCACCGTGTCGCCGCTGGGGTTCTCGTATGACTCAAGCGTTCAGGCGTGCGGCACGTTCGGCGATGACTGCTGCTCCGGCAACGTCATCAACAGCCTGACGATGGCCGACCTCGAGCTGCAGGTGATTTCGACGAACGGCACATCCGTTCTCGCGACGGCCGACACGCAGGGCGTCGGGCTGCCGGAAACGATCTCGAACGTCGTTCTCGGCGCGGCCGGCACCTACTTCATCCGCGTTTATGAAGGAAACACGCCGACGGAGAGTCAGCTGTACAGCCTGTCGATTCAGGTGCAGACCTCTTCCATCGTTCAGGCGGAGATCTCGCTCCCCAACGGGGCGCCATCCACGCTGACGCCCGGACAGCCGACGACCTTCCCGGTTCAGATCGATCCGAACGACGCCACGATTACGCCGGGCAGCGAAGTCCTCGTCTATTCGCTCGGCGGCCAGGTGAACTCGACGCCGCTGACGCCGCTCGGCGGAAACATGTGGGAGGCGACGTTCCCGCCGGCGACGTGTGATGACACGCCGTCCTTCTTCATCTCGATCTTCGCCACTGTGGCCAACACGTCGACCTTCGTTCGCATGCCCGTCGGGGCGCCGACGGATCAGTTCCGGCCGATCGTTTCGAGCGGTCAGACGACGTTCTTCTCCGACAACGGCAATACCGACATGGGCTGGACGGTCTCAGGCAACGCAACCGCCGGTATCTGGAATCGTGGCGCGCCGCTGGGTGGTGGTGATCGCGGTGATCCCGCCGCCGACTCGGATGGTTCCGGCCAGTGCTGGCTGACGGACCGGGCGGATGGCGACACGGACGTGGACGGCGGAACGACGACGCTGACGTCGCCCGTATTCGATCTCTCGAACGGCGGTGTCATCAGCTACGACTACTGGTTCAATGACACGACGGGCGGCCAGTTCGATTCCGACACGTATGTCGTCGAAGTGGCGACGGACGCCGGAGGTACGAACTGGACGGCGCTTCGCACCTACACGACGTCGTCGAGCGCCTGGCGATCCGACTCGATCACTGTCGGCGCCGAAGTCGCGGCGTCATCGACGATTCGTGTGCGATTCTCCGTGTCCGATCTTGGCGCCGGCACGGTTGTCGAGGGCGGCCTGGACGCCATCGAAGTGACGACCACTGAGTGTGTTGACGCTCAGGTGCCCCCGGCGGCGCCGACGGGCGTGAGCGCTTCGACCAACAGCTTCTGCGATCGCGTCAGCCTGTCATGGACGGCGTCTGTCGATGCGGATGACTACGACGTCTATCGAAACACGGTCGATAACTCCGGTTCCGCCACGCTGCTTCAGTCGGGCGTTCTCGGCGTGAGCTATGACGATATGACCGCGACGCCCGGCGTGAACTACTTCTACTGGGTGCAGGCGTGCAACGGCGCCGGATGCAGCGGCTTCAGCAGCCCGTCGGCGTCGGGCGCTGCCGCGACAGCCGTCACGCAGGTCACAGGCGTCAACGCGACGGACACCAACTGCGGAAACGTTCAGGTGACCTGGTCCGCCGTCACGAGCGCGACGAGCTACGAGATCTTCCGCAATACCGTGGATGACAGCGGCTCGGCGACGATGATCGGTTCGTCGGGGACGACGAGCTACACCGACAACGCCGCCATCGCCTACACGGGCTACTTCTACTTCGTTCGGGCGACGAACGCGTGTGGCGCCGGGGCCTTCTCACTGAGCAACCCCGGCATGGCGCTGGCCGCTGGCGCGCCGCCCGCGAATCTGGCCGCCAGTAATGATCGCTGCACCGACGTGAGCGTGACATGGGACGCCGTGCCGGACGCTGTCCTTTACGAGGTGTTCCGAAACACGGTCGACAACTTCGCGACAGCGTCGCTGGCCTATGTCGTGTTCGCGCCGGACGTGATCGATAACTCGGCCCTCGTGAACACCCCTTACTTCTACTGGGTGCGATCGACCAACTCGTGCGGCGCCGCGACGCCGACGGTTTCCGCCTCGGGTATTCGCGTCGGCGGGCTGGCGACGGCGCCGTCCAATGTCGCCGCGTCCGACGATCAGTGCGGCATGGTTCGCGTGACCTGGGACGCCCTCGTTGGCGCCACAAGTTACGAAGTCTTCCGCAACACGGTCGACAACCCCGGCACGGCGACGTCGCTCGGAACGACGGCTGCGACGATGTTTGACGACAACACGGCGACGCCGTCCGTGACGTACTTCTACTACGTCTCGGCCAGCAACGCCTGTGCCGCCGGTCCGCTGAGCGCGGGCGACAGCGGCGTCACCTCCGACGCCCCGATGGCGCCGACGAACGTCGCCGCGACGAATGACGCGTGCGGTCTCGTCGAGGTCACGTGGGACAGCGTCGCCGGCGCGACGAGCTACGAAGTCTTCCGCAACACGGTCGACGATGGTGGTTCGGCGGTCTCACTGGGGACGATCGGCGTGACGAGCTTTGACGATGCGAGCGCCGCCGACGGCGTGACGTATTTCTACTTCGTCAGCGCTTCGACGGATTGTGGTGACACGGGCCTCAGCGCCAGCGCCAGTGGCGAGACAGGTCTCCTCGGCGACATGAATCGCGATGGCGACATCAACGGTCTCGACGCCCAGGGATTTGTCGGCGCCGCAATCGGAACCTACGACACGTGTGCGGATCTGGTGGCGCCGTTTGGTGTGATCGATAACGACGATCTGCTGGCGTTTGCCGCCCTGTTGCTCGGCGCGTAAAGGTTACCGTTACATTTCTGTAATAAATGACGCCGCGGGTCGTACGCCGACCCGCGGCTTTTTTTGTTTCGCTGTTGTCGATGCGCCTTGGCGTTTTCGGCGCGCCTATAATTCGAGGCACGAAGCATTTGGGCGACGGGCGTGTCAGCCCACGTTTGACCGCGACCTTCCTCTCTCCGGCCCGAACACTCGCGATCGAACAGACATGCCCGCCGCCCGAACTTTTTCCCCGGGGCGCCGGATTCTCCTGGCAACAGACGAGTCGTGGACAGGCGTGACTTCGGGGGATTTTCGTGGCGGATTTCACGTCCGAATGTCGGGATCCCAAGCTATCCGAGGCGGCAATTTGTGCCGATAGAATCTCGTCGCCCGGTCGAGTTGTTTCGCCGGCGCCCAAAAACGGGGGAAAGGTCCCGAATGTTGTTTCGGGGCCAATCATGGGCCGATAGGATACGGGTATGACCCAGAATGCATACGGTTACGAGACGGCGGAAGGGTTCGCTTCACCCGGTGTTCGACAGCTGTCGGTCTTCCTGGACGATCGTGTCGGCGCCCTGATGCACCTGTTCCAGGCGTTCGAAGGGACGGACATCCGCGTCGTCGGCATGTCGGTCGTCCACGCGATTGACTGTGCGATCGTCCGAATTATCTGTGACGATACGGACCACGCGATCAGCGCCCTCCAGAACCGGAAGTTCGCCGTCAGCCAGGCGGAACTCGTTGTTGTGGAAATGCCCGCCGGACACGGCCTGCGATCCATCTGCTCGGCCCTGATCGCCGGCGAGATCAATATCGACTACGCCTATCCGCTTCTGACCCGACCGACGGGGCGCCCCGCCCTGGCGATTCATACGGACGACCTGGAGACGGCCGTTCGCCTGCTTCGCGGTCGCAAGTTCACCGTCCTCAGCGAGAACGACCTCGGCCCCGGCGAAATCCGCTAGGGGGCCGCGGCGACACCCCGATCATTCGACAGTCGTGATCCCGCGTGACGAATGCCGGAATGCTCGATAGAATCCCGCGTTCGGTGTCGGGGCCGTTTGAGCCCTGCGCCGGAAGAATGCCGGGCGCTTAGCTCAGTTGGCTAGAGCATCTCGCTTACACCGAGAGGGTCGGGGGTTCGAGTCCCTCAGCGCCCAATCCCGCCATTTTGTCTAAATACGAATCAGATTGAATAGTGACGAAAACCCCTGTATTTGCAGGGGTTTCCGCGCGTTCGTCGTCGATCGCGTTCTCGTCCGTGCAAGGCGATTCCTGCACAGACTGCAGCGCATTCTGCAGCGCTTCGCAGCGCGCCGCCCGATCGAAGTGCTCGTCCGTGATCTGCAGGTAGTGCTTTTGTGCGACCGTCTGCGAGTTCCCGATCCAGGCGCAGACGACATGGGCCGGATAGGTTTCGGCCAGCTCCGTCTCACGGGTCGATCGGAGATTGTGAAAGAGTTTCGGCCACGGCTGGAGCTTGGCCCGTGCGATGATCCGCTTGAGCTGGGTCCGCAGGTTGACGGATGTATCCCGATAGCGGGAGATCAGGAATTCCGCCCCCGGCTCGGCCAGCTCGAAAGCGTCCTCCAGCAGGGGGCGCAACTCGGGAAAGATCGGGATTTCGCGGGACTCGCCCCCGACGTGATGCTCGGTCTTGGGGCTCGGGACCGTGATCCGGGACCGATCCCAATCGATGTGATCCCAGCGAATCGCCAGTGTCTCGGAGGGGCATCGGACGCCGCCGTATCGCGACAGGCCGAACAGGAGCCGCCATTCGGCGTCCGGGCATTTGTCGATGATCCGCTCGGCGTCGGCTCGGGAGACGAAATACTCGCGGGTCTTGTTCGCCCGGATCGCCCCGACCAGATGGCCGAATGGGTTTTCGCGGATCAGCTTCCGACGGACCGCCGCGCGAAAGAACTGTTTGGCAATCCCGCAGCGTCGTCGGCAGGTGTTGTCCGACAGCTCTTCCGTCGATTTCAGGTTCGCCCGCCACGCGTCGGCGTCGGCTTCCGTGATCGTCCGCAGGGGCTTGTCCTTGCCGAAGTAATCAATCAGGTTGCGGCGCGTGTGTCCCCAGATCGTGCGCGTCGAGTCCTTCACGTCGGATCGCTCGGCGAAGTAGGCGTCCAGAAATTCGCCGAGCGTTGCGATGATCGCCTTGGGGATCAGATCGACTGCCGCGAGCTTGTTCGTCATTGGGGCGTCGAGCTGGGCGATCCATCGGGCGGTTTCATCGGGGACTGCGTGTCCCGTGATCGACGCCGAGATCAGATCCTCGACACGCAGCTTGACCGACTCGGCGGCGCGACGCGCGACCTTGCCGAGCCGGATCGTCTGGCGCTTTCCGGCGCGATCGTAGAACTGGATCAGGCGGCGTCCGTCTTTGAGTTTCGAGATACTGGCCATGTTTCAATCCTTCGGTAGTCTGAAGTAGACACTTGTAGTCTACCTTGCGCTTCCGTGCGGCGCAATTCAATTCCATGCATGATTCTCTAATCGGTGCCGATGTAACCCGTGAGTCGCCGCGCTTCGGCTTCGGCGTCGTCGCGCGATAGTCCGCCTTCGTGTTCGAGGATGGCGGCGCGTTCTTCGTAGGCGTCGCGCAGCTCGTCCGCAGATTGTTCGGGGATTGAATCGCCCGAATCGCCCATACCGCCCGCGGCTGTTGAATCGCTCGCATCGGCAGCGCACTGGCTTGCATCGGATTCGGGCGGTACGTCGGGCGGTCCGGGCGGATCGGGGGCGTCAACCGCCCGACGATCGCCCGCCGTTCGTTCGTCGCCGTTCGCATCGTTTCGACTCTGCACATCGCAACTGGCGGATTGGGCGGTCTGGGCGGTTCGTCGCAGGGAATATCTGCGAGTCTTGTCCGTTTTGCGCGGGGTGATGACATCAACGCCAACAGCGCCGAGCGCAGGCGCGAGGCGCTTCAGGCGTCCCGACATTGCGCAGGCGTTGCGGGGCCACTTCGGCGGCGCTTGCTCGGGCGTGATCCGCTTGAGCAGTTCGCCCGCCGGTCCCTCCCATTCGCCGCATGATTGCACGAGCTGGACGATCGCCGCGCCCACGGGATCGTCGTCGATGATCGTCGCCGCAATCTGACCACGCTGGCCGAGATAAAGGTCGAGCGCATTCGTTCCCAATACGGCGTCCATCGCCGCCAGGATGCGAGAGAAATCCGCGAGGCGATCCGATGGGGGGATCTCCGTCGATTCGAGTAGATCCATCACGGGCGCGACGATATCGAGAAGCGCTCCAAGTATCCGGGGCCATCGTTCGGCGAATGCCGAGTGTAGCGCCGACTCGGATCGTCGCCGGGTTTCGTCGATGCGTTCCAGTTCCACGAGCAGCAGACGCGAGCCCAGATCGCCTTGAAGTGATCCGGCGTCGATGCTCGTGATTGCAACGACTCGCCGGAATTGTGTGATTGCGAGATCGCCGTCAGTGTACAATTTGCGGCGGATATGACCGTCGCCCGTGGACGCCTTGCAGAGCGCATCACTCCACCAATGCGGAATCGCGGAGACGTTGTCGATCATCACGCCCCAGCTTCCCGCCGCCGCCGTCGCCCAAGACTCGATATCTTTCGGTTGCGACCGGCGCGGGACGGGGCTCGGATCGAACAGCGTGACGAGAATGCCGCCAACGGTTGACTTACCGCTTCCCGCCATGCCGCCAATCATCAGGATCGGGTGATCGATGTCCGGCTTAAATGCCGCTACGAGCCATCCGAGCAGCAGGGGCCAGGAATCGTCCGACACATTCAGCAGCTCGCGCAGCTCGGCGACATCGCCGCCGGGCAGGGGCTCGGGCAGCTCGTTTGTAAGCGCTGTCCGTCGGAACAGCACAGGCGATTCGCCTGTAACCCGCCACGCGCCGCGCTCGATGATGATCGCCCGACCGTCGGCGTCGCCGATGTCCACGACGATTCGGCCGTCAGTTTCGACGATCCGCAGGTGGATCGGCTCGCGCTCCGCGTGATACGCCTGTCCGCTCAGCGCCGTCATTGCGTCATTCAGTGCCGACGCGCTCGGGACCTTTTGGTAGGTCGCAAGATACCGCCGCGACAACTCGCTTCTTACGGCGTCCCTTCCCCCGCGGAGCATTAGCGCGACGTTGGGACCGCCCCGACGAACAGCGAACGGTTCCCCGTCGTTGGATTGGCCGATGCGGTATTCGTCTTGCGCGAGCTGAATCAGCAGCTCCGCCTGCGTCGGCGGTTTTCCGGGCTTCGATTCCTTCGCGTTTTCCTTCAGCGTGGCGAGCAGCTCCGCCCCCGCCGCCTTGCACGCATCCGCGTTCGACGTATCGAGGCCCGCGGTAAGCCGTTGGGCGAGCCATGCGCGAATGTCCTTTGCGCCATCTGGCGGTAGGGTCCACGCGACAGGCTCCCGCCATTCGGACGCCAGCCGTTTTGCGATCGACTTCGCGCCATCACGACCGGGCCAGGCGCCGCCGTCCTTCCCGTCATTCTCACCGACGACGATAACCGCCACGCCGTCCAGCAGCTCCGCGAGCTGTTCACCGCCGCCGGTGTTTGACGGACGCCCGACGGCCCGGAGCTGGAGCGACTCGCAGGCCGCGACGTCGGACGCGCCTTCGACGATCAGGACGGGGCCGGCGCGATTCCGCAGGGATGTTGGGACAATCAGGCCGCGGCGCGATCCCGTGTCGCCCTTCGGCGAGCCCTTGGCGCCATCGGGAGCGCGAAGAGATACGCCGACGATCCGCCCGCGTCCGTCCCGCTCGGGGAACGCGCATGCGCCGCTGGGCCGTTTGGCTTTCCAGGAGTCGCCGCCGCTCGCGCGGTATCGCTTCAGGTCCGCCGTCGTCGCCCAGCCGACGCCGATGGATCGAAGCGCGTCGGGCGAGACGCCGAGCGTCGCCGCCAGCTCTGCCAGTGCGCCGTCCGCGAGCTGTCCCGTGAGCCGTTTCGATTCAGTGTTCCAGTCGATCGCCGACGGGGCGGGGGGGCGAGTATCTTGGCGGATCGGCTTCCGCGACGATCTCCGCGGCGAGCCGCCGCAGTCATCGACGGGCCGGAATATCGCGCCGCCATCCTTCGGCTTCACGAGCCGCATTCCAGGCGGCGCTCCGGTTGATCGTTCGCACTTCAGTGCGCCATCGTCGGCCCACGCGCACCAGTCCGGCTTCTTGCAGGCGGGACAGGGCTTGCGCTTAGTAACGGGTGTCCAACGCGTCATCGGCCCGCCCCTTCCCGCTGAGCCGCATCAGATTGTTCGGCGATCCACGCGTCAATCTGGGCGGAGGGCCATCTAACGGAACGTCCCAAGCGGATCGGTTCGGGTAACTTCCCGGCGGCCAGTAGCTTCCACAATTGGCGTTCTGAGATACACAGTCGCTTGGCGACGGTTCGAGCAGTTTCGAGTTCGGACATAACAATTCTCCCGTCGGCAACACACAATCGCGTTGCGGACGAGAGAAAACGTAAGTCCGGATTCGGTTCTGCAATTTGCAATTGCGCTAATTGCAGAATTGCAGTGATTGCCTAGGAATTGCTGCGAAACAAATTCGTAATGATAATTGCGAGGCGTGGGTTCTGGCCTTGCTACTTGGCGAATTTGCGAACGTCATCGCGATGGTAGAGTTTTCGTACCTTCTTGCCTTGGTCATCGTGGAAGCCACGTGGAGCTTTTCGGGTACGTATCTTCGGTGGACAACTGTTTGCCGCCCGCGACAGTTCATGAGGAAGGACGCCGTAATGCTGTTGCGCTTGTGATGCCGTGATGAAGTTCTCATAGGCCCGGCTATCTCTCTCGCCTGGCTTTATCCGGTTTCGTGAGTGGTCTCCAGTTTCAGCTATCTCGGCTTGACGTTCGAGCAGGTGTCGCAGCTTTGGGAGCCACTTTCGGAGCGGCTCGATTGTCAAGTCCGTTTCAACGTAAACTGTGTCTGGTGGCGTGTTCCGAAATCCGGCACTAGCGCCGGGAACAATTGGCCTGTGCAAGAAAAAAGGGGGGGTGTTCCGGTTATTGTGTTTGTACATCGGCTCGACCTGCATTCGCAGGAAGCCAAAACGCTGGTCGATTTCATGCGTATCCGAACGCGGAAGCCGTCGCCGCAGGATGTCCATCGATCGAGCCGCTTGTAACACAAGCGATGCGATGTCCTTGAAGAAGAATCCCTTCATGCCATTGCCCACTAGATCGAACCCCGAGTTAGATAGGTAATCGGAGAGTCGCTTCCAGGGGTCGTATAGTAAATCGACTTCGTTGGCTGCGTTTCGCATCGGTGATACCCTCGCCGCCGGATCGCGCCGAACGCGTCGACAGTCGGGTATCGATGCCGCCGACGCGTCCAGCGCCCCAAAATCTGATTTGGGCCGGTATTTCAATTGTAAGGGGCGGCGCACACACCGAGAATACCGTAGAATGGGCGTGAATCGAGGTGGACATATGAGAATCACGTCAACCGAGCGGGCATGTTTCGGCGTGTCGTTGATCGTCCTATTGGGTATTGCGTCTTCACTGAGTGCATGTGATCCCGAGTGGACTCTGATTGGAGATGTAGACGGCGCGATATTCGATATTGCGATGATCGATCTGGGGGGAGGTCCCAGCCTATACGTGGCTGGCGACTTTAGCGCTATTGATGGCGTGAGCGCCAACAACATCGCACGACTGACCAGCTCGGGATGGGAGCCTCTGCCGGGGGACGGATTCCTAACGGGAAATCAGACGCGAATCCGGGCAATTGGCGAATTCAATGGTGAGTTGTTTATCGGCGGCTCCAGCTTCCCGAGTAACTTCGGGTGCAATCACGTTGCCAGGTTCGACGGAGCCTTGTGGGATCTTATCTTCGGAGACTGCGTTCTCACGGTTACTACAACAGTCGAGTCGATCGGCGGGCTCCTGTATATAGGCAGCGACGACGCGCCGGGCGGGCTCCTCACTTGGGACGGATTCGGTGCGAGCACGATTACGACAGATCGCGTGCGAGACATTGTAGAGTATTCCAATGGTATCTACGTGGCCAAGTCGTTCGAGAGCGGTGGTGGTGTATGGTCGATCGCGCCCGGAGGTTGGGTTGATATTGCCAACAGCAGCTTCGCAACCAATCTCACTACGTGGAACGGCGACCTCTTCGCGGGTGGCGGGTTTGACGCATTTGGTGGCGCTCCAGGGACCAACAACATTTCCGCATGGGACGGTGTACAGTGGCGCCGTCTTGGAGCGGGGACAAATGGGCCGGTTCAAGCTTTGTCGGCGGTTGAATCCGGACTCATGAACGGACTATATGTCGGAGGCGATTTCTCGTTTGCAGGCAGCGCCATCACGAACAAGATTGCGAAATGGAATGGAGTGAATTGGGAGCCAGTTGGAGAAGGTCTGCCAAGCCCAGTAACGAGAATTCTCGCAACGCCTTCCGCCGTGTTTGCGGCCAGCTACGATGTTTACATGTGGGCCTGCCCGAGCGCCACGAATGATTGCGACGGAGACGGAACGCCAGACGATCAGGAGTGTGACTTTGACGGTGATGGCGTCATCGATGATTGTGATGACGATGTGGACGGGGATGGCGTCCCAAACGAGTTTGACCTATGCCAATTCACCAATCCCGAAACCGCAGTTGACGGTGACGGTCGCCCGCGTGGCGACATGAATGATGATTGTCTCTTGAATGGAGTAGACCTTCAGCTCTACGTATCAGCGCTCTTAGGTCACTGACGCCGATGACGATCCCGCTATCGTTACATCACACGCGTTGCTCGTGTGTATCGTTCCACTAGACAAAAGAAAAGTCCACGCCCCGTATTATTTTGGCCGGAACAAGCCGCCCCAGTTCATCGTGACTCCCGCACGACAGGAATGCGAAGACGTCGCTCCCGATTTCGATTTGCGTTATCCCGCCCGGATCGTAGATGCCCGCCAGGATCGCCGAGAATGCGGCGCGAGCGCAATCTGTGCAAAGCGACATAGCGTGACTTTCAGCGCCCGCGAACGCCACGATGCGATCGTTGGCGGGCGTGGCGCCGCAATCGGGACATGCGCAACGATTCACGATTTCTCCTGATTCCGCATCGCGGCGATCGCAGCGAATAACGTCGGCATTCTTTCCCCTCCCGATGTCAAGTCTTGTCGGTCCGACTGCTGTAGGTGTTGCTTGCCGCACCAGATCAGCATCGTCGGGTTTCCGCTGATTGCCGCCGAGTATTGCGCCTGCAGGAGCGCCGCCTTGCCCGCCGCTCTTTTTTGGGCGCAAAGTTCCCCGAAATTCCGTCGGAACGTCTCTTCCGCTATCCCCAACGATCGGGCAATCGTCAGGTCCCGACATTGGGCGACGGCCATCGACTCGACTCTAGCGAGCTGTTCGGCGCTCAACTTCAGCTTGGGGCGTCCACGAGTAGCCATGCCGGAATCCTATGTTTGAGCAATAATGATGATCGAGCCCATTGCTGATGCATCAACGGGGCTTTGAATCAATAGATCCGCTCAATATGATATGCAATTGTTGGAATCAGGGCACAATTCGAATTAAGACTTGGGGCGCGACAAGGCCGGACATCGATGGGAGGATGTCTCATGGACTTCTGTGCAGTAGATGTCGAAACGGCGAATCCCGACCTGGCGTCGATTTGCCAGCTTGCTGTCGTAACGTTCAAGGATGGACGCGCCATCGATGAATGGGCGACATACATCGATCCCGATGACTACTTCGATCCCTGCAACGTTTCGATACACGGGATTGACGAGGAGACTGTCGATGGGGCGCCGACATTTCAAGAGGTTTCGGAACAGCTACGCGCGGTTCTAGGGGCGCGCGTGGCTGTTTGCCACACGCATTTTGACCGCGTCGCAATCAACCGAGCTTCCCATGGCTGGAAAGTGCCTGCGCCACAATGCACATGGCTGGATTCTGCGTGTGTAGCTCGGAGGGCATGGCCGGAGTTCGCTTCGCAGGGATATGGGCTCAAGAGTATCTGCGAATCGCTTTCCTACGAATTCAGACATCACGACGCGCTTGAGGATGCGAAGGCTTGCGGACACATTCTGATATCGGCGGGGAAAAAATGCGGGCTGGAACTAGACGGATGGATGAAACGAGTGCGACAGCCGATTGACCCCACGGAATCCGAACCGATTAGAAGGGAAGGGAATCCAGAGGGACCCTTATACGGCGAAATCCTGGTCTTTACGGGGGCACTTGAGTTGCCCAGGCGAGCGGCGGCCGACATTGCAGCGCAGCTCGGTTGTCGTGTGGATAGTGGCGTCACGAAGAACACGACGTTGTTGGTTGTCGGCGATCAGGACGTGACCAAACTGGCCGGCCACAAGAAGAGCGCCAAGCATCGCAAGGCCGAGCAAATCATAGAAAAAGGGGGGGCCATTCGTATTCTCAGGGAGACGGACTTCAAGGAGCTTGCATCGCAAGTCTAGCAATCACAAATCTCAACTAGTTGGCAGATCTTTCGTCGCGCGACGTCCGATAGCTTCGGCCAAGCCGCGATGATCCGAGCCAGATCGGGGTCGATTTCGCCCGAAACTGCAGCGCTCGCAGCGCATTCTGCAGCGCTCGCCTTGGGTGAGATTCGTAAGTCCTTGCAATCACAGCTCGTTACGTCGCCAGGTTCGAGTCCCTCAGCGCCCAGTTCACTTCTTTTCACGACGTAACGCTTACGAATCAATGACGAACACGCCGGGGTCCTTCCGGATCGCGCGCCGGTTGTCGCGCGCGATTCCGTGCCGGGCCAGTCATGGCTCGGCCCTTCCGTCGGTCGTTGCGCGGCTCGTCGATCGGTTACGTGCGATTGAGCGATGGTTGTTGCATGGCGACTGCCGCCTGACTGCGGCGGCTCGGTGTGGGGCGACTCGGCGGCCAGGACGGTGAAGGCGGTGGCTCGGCCTGTCTCGCTGCGCTGGCCTGTTCCCTGGCGGTCACAGTTCGGTCATGCGCGCCCGGCGTGCGGTTGCGAGCCGGGCCGGTCATGGCTCGGCCTTTCCGTCGGTCGTTGCGCGTGCTGTTGTCGATCACTCGCCACCATTTATTGTCCGAACGAATCCGATGATGCACCAGACGATTCCCAACACCCACGTCGGTATTACCAGAAACCAACCGCCGTAGGACGACGTCAGCCAGTGTGCGTTGTTACGGCGGGAGGACTTCCAATACTCGTATCGAATGCGCAGATCAAAGAATGCAACCAGGGGTCCGCCGAAGAGCATGACAGTCGAATGGTCAAGACTCCCTCCCCCCAGAATTCCGACGCCATAGACCGAGCCAAGCCCCAATAGCGCCGAACAGAATCCCAATTTGTTCATGAGAAGAAAGCCACCTGTTGAATCAGATGCGAACGACCTATGCAGGTAGTTACGTATGCTCCTCATGACCGACATCCTACCAGAACCAATTCGGCGACTCATTGAAAACACGGGATATCCGATGGGACCCGACACGATCAGGGGCGGCGGACGGTTCAAATACCGCCGACGGATTAGGGTCCCATCTGGACCGAATGGCATTCGATCCCGCAATGCCATTGGAAGTGGGTGGGACGGCCGGGGTCATTCGCACTCGCGATCGGGCAATTCGCTGTCAAACCTCCCTTTGTCACGGGCATTGTTGATGCGGGGGCGTGATTGGAACTCGAATCGGTCGTTGCGCGGTTCGTCGATCGGTTACGTGTGGTTGAGCGATGGTTGTTGCATGGCGACCGCCGCCTGACTGCGGCGGCTCGGTGTGGGGCGACTCGGCGTGGCGCGAGTCGGCGGCCAGGACGGTGAAGGCGGTGGCTCGGCCTGTCTCGCTGCGCTGGCCTGTTCCCTGGCGGTCACAGTTCGGTCATGCGCGCCCGGCGCGCAGTTCCGAGCCGGGCCAGTCATGGCTCGGTTTCTCCGTCGGTCGTTGCGCGGTTCGTCGATCGGTTACGTGCGATTGAGCGATGGTTGTTGCATGGCGACCGCCGCATGACTGCGGCGGCTCGGTGTGGGGCGATTCGGCGTGGCGCGAGTCGGCGGTCAGGACGGTGAAGGCGGTGGCTTGGCCCGCTGTGCTGGCCTGTTCCCTGGCGGTCACAGTTCGGTCATGTGCGCCCGGCGCGCGGTTCCGAGCCGGGCCGGTAGTGGTCAATGCTGCTCATTCAGAAACGGAGTTTCGCTGGCGCCAGGCCGCGGCCTGGTCCGGGGCGTTCACGTTGTCGAACAGGATCGCCAGGTCGTCTCGAATTCGATGGATCATCGCCGGGTTCACCGGCGCCATCTCCTCGCCGCGCTGCTCGATCGCCAGCAGGATCGTCTTCGCCTCGTCGTATCGCTTCAGCCGCATGAGGCATTCGCCACGAATCATTTCCACTGTCATGACGGGGGCGCTCGACGCGTCAAAGAACCGTGTTCGCTGGCTCGACGCGTCGTCGAAGTACTCGAGGGCCTCGGCGAATTTTCCGCGCAGGCACAGGAGTGAGCCGAGATTGAGCAGGTTGGTCGCGAGGTCGGGATGACCCTCCGGATGAACCCGGCGGTAAATCGACGTCGCCTGGCGAACCAGTTCGATCGCCTCGTCGATGCGATTCTGCTGCGCCAATATCACGCCGAGGTTGTCGAGGCTCTGGGCAATCGTCGGATGGTCTTCCGGCAGTTGCGCGCGGCGAATTTCCAGCACGCGGCGGCCGAGCGTTTCGGCGCCGGCGAAGTCGCCGCGCGCCCGCAGAGCGCTCCCCAGGTTGTTCAGCGACTCTGCAAGCTCCAGCGACACGGGTCCGCAGACGCGCTCCCGAATCTCTGCGGACTCTTCCAGCAGCGCCAGCGCCCGATCCAGTTCGCCCCGCGCACGATGAATCGACGCCAGGTTGTTGAGGTCCTGGGCCGTCGCCGCCGACTCGGCGCCCGAATACCCGCGGCTGATGTCGAGCGCCTTGCGGGCGTATTGCAGGGCGTCATCCAATTGGCCCGCCTCGTAACAGACGGCGCCAAGCTCACGATGCGCGCCTGCGAGCCGCTCGCTCCGACATCGGGCGACGTGTTCGTCTTCGGGGACCTGCTCTGCGAACCGAGACTCGATGTCCAGGGCGCGCCGGAGATGTGTCATCGCATCGGCGTAGAGGCCGAGGCCCGCGTACGTCTTGCCGATGGCCGAGTGGATGGCGGATTCAAGGGCCGGATCGTCAGCCAGCTCGGCGGCCATGTTCGCTGAGGCCGCCTTGAGCACGTCGACGACCTTGACATCAATTCCGTTTTGAGAGGGATCGGCGGCCGTCATCATCGATTGCAGGAACTCAACGACGGCGGCGGATCGATGCGATTCGGCGTCGGCGAGTTGCGCCTGTTTCTCCGCGAGTTCGCGGGCCGCGATCGCGCTCGTCCGCTGCGTTGTCGCGACGCGATAGAGCAGGCTCATGCCGATCGTCCCGCCCAGCATCGCGACGACGGCCAGCAGCGTCGCGATCGTGGCGCCACGATTGCGTTTCACGAATCGATGCAGTCGATAGATCGTCGTCTGCGGTCGGGCCTCGATCGGGCGCCCCTGCAGATGGTGGCGAATGTCATTGGCGAACTGCTCGACGGATCGGTATCGCTCCTCCGCCGAGCGGCGCATCGCTTTCAGAACAATCGCGTCCAGATCACCCGCGAGGCGACGCCGGCGCTGAATGCTCGCCCGCAGCGTCTGCGAATCACTGTCCTGAGCCGCCCGGGCCAGGACCGCGCTGGGCCTGTCGGGATCGATTTCACAGATGATCCGTTCCAGTTCGTAGAGCGGCCGATGGGCTCCGTGAAACGGATGGACGTCCGTCAGCAGTTCGTAGAGAACGACGCCGAGCATGTAAATGTCGGTCCGCGTGTTGATAGGCTCGCCCAGGATCTGCTCGGGGCTCGCATACGCCGGCGTCATGTGTCGCCCGGCCGTTGTCACGCCGATTGCGTCATTCGGTTTCTGGTTCACGAGTTTCGCGATGGAAAAGTCGAGCAGTTTGCAGGCGCCATCATCGGAGACGAGGATGTTGCTCGGCTTCAGGTCGCAGTGAACGATCAGGTTTTCGTGGGCGCACTGCACGGCGTCGCACACCTGCAGAAAGAGCTCAAGTCGCGCATCGATATCGAGGTGGTCCTCCCGGCAGACATCCGTGATGGTCCTGCCCTCGACATACTCCATCACGAAGTAGGGGCAGCCCTCGGCGCTGACGCCGGCGTCGAGCAGCCGCGCGACGTGAGGATGATCGAAGGTCGCCAGCGCCTGGCGTTCGCGCTGGAATCGCCGGACCATGGCGCCATTCATCACGTCCTGTCGGATCAGCTTGATCGCGACGATCTTGTCATACTGATCATCGGCTCGGCGCGCGGCGAAGACGTGTCCCATGCCGCCGGACGCGATGAACCGCGTGATCTCGTAGGGGCCGAGATGTGCGCCGATCAGCAGCGTCGGGTCGTCGCCGGGGGCGGGCGAATGATGGCTCAGCTGGAAGACCGGCGTTTCGAAGTGCGACGGCGCTGAGTCGTGGGCGTCGAGCAGCGATTGGAGTTCGCTCAACATCGACGCGTCATTGTCGCAGGCGCGACGGAGCCAGGGCTGGCGCTTGTCGTGATCCAGTTCACAGGCGGAGTCAAACAGACTCCTCATTCGACGCCATCGTTCGTCCATTCGACCTAATCCTCACGCGTCAGTTCACGATGCAGCCATCCCTTGGCGAACTTCCAGCAGCGATCGACCGATCGCGGGGCCATGCCGAGGACTTTCGCCGTTTCCGGGACCGTCAGGCCGGCGAAGAATCGCAGCTCCACGACGCGGGCGCATTCTTCGTCGTGCGCGGCGAGCGCCGTCAGCGCCTCATTCAGTGATAACAGGAACGAATCGGAGACCGCGCCAGGAATTTCGGCCGGATCCATCGCAATCCGCTGACGATCGCCCCCGCGTTTCGCGGCGTGACGCGCCTCGGCGTGATTCACGAGAATCTGGCGCATCGCCATCGCGGCGACGGCGTAGAAGTGCCGCCGGTCCCGCCATTGCCCGCGGCCGTTCCGCATCAGGCGAATCAGCGCTTCGTGCACCAGGGCTGTCGGCTGCAATGTATGGTTCGCCGGTTGCCCGTAAAACGACCTGGCGGCGAGGCGGTGGAGTTCGTCGTAGACAAGCGGAAAGACGGCGCCGGCGCCATCCATATCACGCAGCGTGGCTTCGCACAGCATTCGCGTGATCGGCGCGCGGTCTTCCTCAGCAATTCGCTGCGGCGCCAGTTCCGGGGTCACGCTCCGACTTAACACCTCTATGACCATCAGTCTGTCCTCTGTGTGTGGGCACACGCCTGTTTCGACGGTGTGTGTTGGCACATGTGTGAACTCGTTGCGGGCGTCAACGCGCCGTGGGTCTCGCATTCGTGCTAACTGTCTTCTCCACGTTTGTTTGCGCCGTTGATGCGCCTTGCACATTCGCGTCGTCGCCGTTTGGCACATGGATTCCATGCAATCGACATACCGGCCGTCGCTCGGATTTCGAGGAGGCGGCGCGAAGTCGCAGAAAAATCGTTGGCGCGATTGTGGCGGGGTTCCTGTTTCTCCTCCTGAACGAGAGTCCGGAATGCTGGTCTTCAAGTTGCGAGGAACGAAACATGGCAATGTCTGAAATTACTCGGCGTCAGTCGCACCCGTGGGGCGTGTTGGCCTCCCGAGTCGCGGCGGTTCTGGTCGGCTGCGTCATTGCGTCGAACGCGATCGCCGGGACGGTTAGCTACACGGCCGTGAATCTGGGGGCGCCTCCGGGGGCGGACTCCGTGGTGGGTGTTCGCCTGAACAACCGCGGCCAGGTGGCGGGTTGGTCGCAGTACTTCGGTCAAGGTGAGCCCAGCATCAAGGGCTGGGTCTGGTCGCCCGGAACAGGCTTCGAAATTCTGCCTCCTCCTCCCGGGTTCTTCTTTGGCCGTTCGCGCGCCATGGACATCAGTGATACCGGGATCGTCGCGGGCGACGGCGGCTTCGACATTGGTCTCGCGTGGCGATACGAGAACGGCGTCTACACCGTGACGGGCGACGCCGAAGGCCTGCCCATTGCCTACCTCGGCGGTGTCAACGACGCGGGGGATCTGGCCGGAACCGCGAAGGACTCGCAGATCACAACATCCGACTACGGCTGGCTCGACGTCAACGGTGGGGCCCTGCAGTCGCTGACGCCGTTAGGAGGTCGCGCGACCGACCTCAATAACCATCGCCAGGTCTGCGGTTACTTCTCCTCCCCGAGCGGATTCGCCGCCTATCGATGGGACGCCACGAACGGCGCCCAGCCCCTTGGAACGCTCGGGCTGTCCTTCAGCTTTGCAACCCGGATCAACGAATCCGGCGAAGTTGTTGGATACGCCGCCTCGAGCACAGGCAATACGCGGCGAGCGTGGATCTACTCGGACACAGAGGGCATGCGGGAGATTCCGTCGGCGCTGCCGAACACGAGCGCCGCTGTTTCGGTCAATCGATATGGCCACGTTGTCGGGATCTCGACGCGATCGGGCCTGGATCTCAACTGGCTGTGGACCGGTGGCGCCGGCTCGACGGACATCGCAACGCTCATAGATACCGTCGCCGAGAACTTCAACATCCTCGCCGTGAGAGATATCAACGACGCGGGGCAGATCCTTGTCCAGGTTTTCGACAACAACGTCCCCGATTACCGCATGGTTGTTCTCACGCCCATTCGGCAGGCGGGGGATATCGATGGTGATGGCGACGTGGATGTCGTCGATCGCGATCTGTTCATCGCCGTCCTGCTCGGAAACAACACGAACCCTGTCGACATTCAGCGCTGCGATCTGAACGGCGACAGCGTGGCCGACGGCGGCGACGCCCAGATGTTCGTCGCCGCCCTGTTGGGAATGTAACGCCGTCAAAGCCCTCCGAAACGCGCCAATTGAAACCAGTTGTGAGTCCTGTCGGACCACAGAATACGGAGTTGACCCATGAACATACGCCTTCAGACCATGACATGCCTGCTTGCGATCTGCGTCGTGAGCGCGAATCGACTCTCGGGCCAGACGCTTTACCAACAGGACTTTGAGACGATTTCGACGCCGTCCGGCTCGAACCACGGTCCCGCCGAACTGATCGCAGCGGGATGGCAGTTTCGCAATCAGAGCGATCCAGCGTCCAGTGGCGACTGGGACCGCGCCGCCTGGGCCTATCAGGGTGGTCGATCGATGCTCATCTACCAGTCCGTCGCGTTCTACAGCGGCGCCAACGCTGAGGCGAGCAGTTGGGCGATCCTACCGGCCGTCGCCGGGCAATCCGCCGGCGACACGCTTCGATTCTTCTACTTCAATTCCCCCGCGCCACCCCTGGTACCGAATGGCCGGCTTCAGGTGCGTTACTCGCCCTCGGGTGGAACAGGAACGGGATCGAATTCTGACGACGTCGGTTCGTTCACCGTGCTGCTCGCCGAAACGCCGGCGACAGACGCCGCCTGGACGGAGATGAACGTTTCCCTGCCCGGCAGCGGCCGGATCGCGCTGCGTTACTACATTCCCGCCGGCACATCGCAGAACGGTTTCTGGGCCTACTACTATCTTGATAACCTGACGATCGGACCTGCCGGACCTCCCTGCGCGCAGCCGCCGATTCCGAATCCCGGCGAATCCGTCATGTGGACGGCCGCCGGTGGTCCCTACGAAATCTGCGAGAACGTCACAATTCCCGCCACGGCGACAGTGACGCTTGAGCCCGGCGTCGTTGTGGACATTCTTCAGACCGCTCAATTGACAGTTGCCGGAAGCATGGTCGGAATCGGTACGCCTTCGCAGCCGATTACGCTGACGGGCTCGTCAGTGTTTCCGACACGGATGATTGTGGCCGGGAACCTGCAACTCGATCACGCCATCGTCAACGTGCTGATTCAGCCGGTGAGTGGATTCCAGTCCTTTCTGAACACGACGTTTCAGTCAAACGGGTACGTCTTCGGCGGCGGCGCCGCCCCCATGATCGAGTTCGACGGATGCGACTTCGACAGCTCATACGTCCGCCTGGGCGGGAGCACCGTGCGCATGGCCAACACATCCTTCACGGGGAACTTCTGCGAGATCAACGGCTCGTTATTGAATATGGATGACGTCACGGTCGACGGCGCCCCGTTCACCGGGCTGTCACTCTGGGAGTTTGACAATCAGCCCCTGCATATCAACAACGTCAGCGTAACGAACTGCGGCGCCTCCGCCCTGGATCTTGTCGGGGGGAACTTCTTCATCGGCGGTTCCGTCAACCTGGAGGGCAACCAGTACCCGGCCCGCGTCGGGGGATCCGGGATACTCGCCGGAAGCGCACTGCCGGCGACGGGCAACACAAACAACTATGCGCTGGTGGAAGACCTGAGTGTGGCGGCGTCCAATCTGGTGTGGACGGATATCGGCGTTCCCTACGTGATCGAGGAACCGTCGTACACCGGCGGTCGATTGCGCATCGACCCAGGTGTTGTCGTGCAACTCGGACCCGATACGACATTCTGGGGAGAGCCCGGCTTCGTCCAGGTTCGCGGTCTTCCCGATGCCCCGGTCATTGTCGAACGCCTCGATCCGCTGCAGGCGTGGCAGGGGCTGCAGTATTTCAATCGAATTGAGAACTGCCAGATTACGGGCGGGCAGATCGGCGCTCGCTTCCATTCCAACAGTCTCGTCGGCTACCTCGACAACTGTGTCATCAAGGACTGCGACTTCGGCACGCAGAATGATGTCGTTGTTCGGAAAACGCATTTCGTCAACAACGGTATCGCCTCCTGGGGTGACAACTGGACGGACGCGCTGGACGGCGCCGTCGGGGCCAACAGTTTCGAAGGCAACACGCAGGCGGTTGAGTCTAATGGTCAACTGATCGACGCCCCCAACAACTGGTGGGGGGATCCTTCGGGGCCCGCGTCGCCGAACAATCCCGGTGGAACCGGGCAGCCCGTCCCGGGGCCCGGCGTGAATGTGTTTCCGTTCCTCACCGCCGCGCCGGACTTCAATGACAATCCGCCAGTCGTGCGAATGAACCGCCACTCCTTCATGCTGGAGCCCGGTGCGAAGGTGATCTTCACCTGGCGGGCGGAGGATGATCTCGGCATTGTCTCGCAGCGCGTCGAATTCGATCACCCGATCCAGGGCGTATCGATCCTGGCCGACAACATCCCTGCGGGACAACGCGGTTTTGAATGGACGGTTCCGGATGTCGGGTTCATCGTGAACAACATCGCGCCAACGGTGCGCGTCGTCGCGATCGACGCCGCGGGCCAGGAGGGCTGGGATGAGGAGGCGTTTCTCATTCCCACGGGCGACGTGCAGGGAACGTTGAACATCACGACCGATCTGTCGAGTCCATTCGTCGCGGGCCAGCCCATCGGTGAAATCTGCTGGACGCCCGAGGGTACAAATCCGCTTGGCTTCACGGTCGGCGCCGCCATCCTTTACGACGGCGACATGCGAAGCAAGGGGCTTGGTGGTGTGACATCCAACCTGACCTGCCTTTCCGGCGTGAAGCAGGCGCCGTTCGTCAGTACCGATACGGCCCGCATCGCCCTCGTGATCCAGGAGAGCCTGAACAATGTGAAGTACTTTCTGAGTGATGAATTCGTGATTCGCCCCGACACCCGCTTCGGCGACGCGCCGCCGATCGTGAACATGACCTCTCCCACGGCCGGCGCGAGCATCCCGGGTGGTTCCGTGGTTCACATCGCCTGGACCGCGTCGGACGATCAGGCGCTGCGATCGTTTGATATTCAGGCGACCTACGATGGTGGTCGAACGTGGCACAACATCGCGGAGTCGCTGCCGGCGGACGCGACGGCGTATGACTGGCTTCTGCCCCCCAGCGAGGGTATTGAAGACCTTCGCGTGCGCGTGCTCGCGATTGATATGCGATACCAGAGCACGTCGGACGGCGGGCATCGCGTTCTTTCGATCCTGCCGGGCGTTGGCGCGCCTGTCGGCGATATCAATGGAGACGGGCTCGCGAACATCGACGACGTGTCTCCCTTCGTGAGCGTACTGCTCGGCTCGCCGATCGAACCGCTGCACGTGGGTCGCAGTGATTTGAATGGCGACAGCGCCGCGAACGGCCTGGACATTGCGCCGTTCCTGAATGCGATCGTCAGCCCCTGACACAACGTGATTTGAGATGTGAACGCGCCATAACGAGCCGGGCCAATGATGGCCCGGCTTTTTTTGTTCTGCGGTTGCGAGCGCCGGCGCGCGGTACCGAGCCGGGCCAGTCATGGCCCGGTCATTTCACCGGACGATGCGCGTTTCGGCGAACACTAGAGTGCGAATAAGCGATGGTCGTTGCATGTCGACCGCCGCATGACTGCGGCGGCTCGGAATGTGGCGACGCGCGGGATTTCTGATCGGCGGATGCGCCCTGCTGTGCTGCTCGGCGAAGCAGTCTTACTGCGCTACTTGGTGGCGCGTCTTGTTCCGCTGCGCTGGCCTGTTCCCTTGCGGTCACAGTTCGGTTGTGCGAGCCGGCGAGCGCGCGACGCTCCGAGCCGGGCCAGTCATGGCTCGGTCGTTCCGCCGGACGATGCGCGTCTGGTCGGGCTGGTGTTCATTGGGCACGATGGCGCCACTCGGCCGCCTAACGACGCCGCTTCTCGAACACAATGGCCGCAAGCGGAACCGCGAGCATGCAGAGGCTGGTGGGCTCCGGCGTGGCGATGAGTTGGTAGGCTGTGTCGGAGGAGAGCGTTGAGTGTCTCCAGTCACCCGTCGCGGCGTTCATGAACGCCTGACCGTTTGCATCGCTCTGGCTGAATTCCCAACGAAACGCGGTTTCCAGATCGCCGATTTGTTGCACTTCCAGCCAATAGGTCCTATTGGCCGCAAGCGAGACAGGCGAGGATAGGACGACCTCATAGAGGTACTCCGCCGGGTCGACTCCAACGAAGACATGCTCCCCAGTTACTACCCGCGATGGATTCGCGACGATTGCTTCATAGACAACGTTGCTGTCATCAGGAAGCCCGTCTCCTGAACGCGCCTCCAGAAAGCGAATCTGGAATGATTCCGCCATGGGAGGATTGTCCAGGTTATAAAAGCCCCACCAGCGAAGCGCGGCGATATCCGTTGATTCGACAAGCGCGAAGTCATCGGCCACGCGATTCGAATACGGATCGCCGAAATTGTCGCGAAATAGTGAGTCAGCCGCTCCGCCCCCGACACGTGTCGGCTGATGATCGACGACGATCAGGTCATCCATCGTCCCTGGTCCGGCGAGAACAGGCGCCGCCGAAAGTGAGATACCGACCGCGATGATTGATACGATGATTGCCGTGCGCATGCTCTGGCCCATCGTGTCGCTTTCCCCGTGTTCTCCGGCGTCCCTCGACCTATTTTACGGCGACGGCGCCCGAGAATCCAAGTGGGCTGGCAATTGGCGCCACAAGAATCCAGCGGATTATTGGGCGCTTGCCACCATTGGCGTGCGTTTGGCAACCAACAACGCCACCCGGTCGCGCCGGCGAGCGCGCGACGTTCCGAGCCCGTCATGGCTCGGTCTTTCCGTCGGGCGATGCGCGTTTCGGCGAACAGTTGAGTACGAATGAGCGATGGCTGTTGCATGTCGACCGCCGCATGACTGCGGCGGCTCGGAGTGTGGCGACACGTCTTGCTGCGCTACTTGGTGGCGCGTCTTGTTCCGCTATGCTGGCCTGTTCCCTTGCGGTCACAGTTCGGTTGTTTGAGCGCGCGCCACCAGCGGCGCGCGTCGTACGGCGTTACTCTTCCGCGGGGAAACGGAACTGTTCATCGCCATTGAGGATGACGAGGCGATCGAGGGTGGCGAAGTCGAAGAAGTGCTTCGTTGTGATCCTGCTCGTGTCAATCGTCATCGACGGAGCGCCGAAGAACACGCCCTTGTCGAAAACGAATTCCAATGCCGGCTCGTTCACCATGGCGTTCTTCGGTGGGTTGTTCGCCTCTGAATTCCTGGGTTTCTCCAGCCCCATGCTGTAGGCGCGGCCCTGGTCGTCGAGTTTGGTGTTTTCGAGTGTCCCGCAGTTCTCTTTGATCCAGGCCTCGAATTCCCGCAGTTCGTCGTCACTCACGGCGTCGGACACGCTCTGCGTCATTCTGGCGCGGGCGCCTTCCAGATCGTCGGCCTCCAGGCGCTCGATGAATCCGCGAACCGTGGATACCAGCATGACCCGCGTCCGATGGACCACGTACAGCATGCCGCCGATGTCGACGGCCAGGACGATCAGCGAGAGGACCAGCGCCGTGATGGTGATGCCCCTGCCGCGAAGCCGACCATTCGCGCCGGCGATCGAGATCAGTGCGACCGCCGCCAGAATCGCGCCGATCAGCGGCGCGGCGTACGGAATGCAGACGAGCAGCGAGAAGACAAGGGCGGCGATTGCGAGTTTGCTCGTCGAGGCGGGGCCCGTGTCGTCCGTTGTTGATGCGTCTGAGTCTGGCGCCGGCGGGTGGGATGGGAACTGCGTCATTTCGGCGGCTCCTTTCAGAGCGGCGTTGGGACTAAATCCGGCGATAGACGCCGTTATTCGGCGCGCCAGTGTACAGGAAGGTCATGTCCCCCGCGCGCCCATGGCGCGACTCGGCTCGACTGGCGTTTCCGGAATCGCCGCAATGAGCTTGCGCATGGCCGTGGAGCGTCCGACGCGCTCGGCGGCGTTGTTACTGAGCCACTTAAAGGGCGTCGCCATGTCTGTGCGGACCCGGGCGCCGGGCGCGTGCGCCCGATAGGCCACAAACCTGACGAGACGATGCGTCAGCTGGTGGCTCACTTCGCAGAGGCGGCGTCCATCGACGGTAACAGACTCTCCAAAAATATCGCGCGCCAGGGCCACGGCTGTCGCGTGGGCTGACGCGCCGCTGCTGACGGCGCTGGGCAATTCCCAGAGACTCGCCCAGAGTCCCTTTGCGGGCCGCTGGCGCCAGAGGCGTTTGTTGGCGCGATCGGCAACGATCACAACGTGCGTCTCTTCCCGGACGCGCGTCTTCTTCAGTTTGACGGGCAGGCGGGCGACGTTTCCCGCGGCGAGCGCGTCGCAGTGATTGCGAAGCGGGCAGGTCAGGCATTGCGCCGCGTCGCCGGGGCGACAGATTGTCGCGCCGAGTTCCATGAGCGCCTGGTTGAAGTCGCCGGCGCGCGATCGAGGCAGCAGCGACTCGGCCGTCTCCCAGATGCGCCGTTCGCCCGCCGGAGATCTGATGTCGAGATGAATGTCGAAGAGCCGCGACAGGACGCGCGAGACATTGCCGTCGACGACGGCGGCGCGTTTGTCGTAGGCGATGGACGCCACGGCGCCGGCGGTATAGCGACCGACGCCGGGGAGGGTGCGCAACAGTTCCACGGAATCGGGAACGCGACCTTTGTAACGATTGGTAATCTCGATCGCGGCGCGATGGAGGTTTCGGGCGCGCGAGTAGTAGCCGAGGCCCGCCCAGAGGCGCAGCACGTCATCAAGTGGCGCGGCGGCGAGGTCGCTCACGTTCGGGTAACGTTTGAGGAATCGCTCGTAGTAGGGGATGACCGTCGCGACCTGCGTCTGCTGGAGCATCGTTTCGCTAAGCCAGATTGCATAAGGACTTTCGGTCCGGCGCCACGGAAGATCGCGGCGATGCGCGTCGTACCAGGCGAGCAGTCGGCGTCGAATGGCGGCGAGGCGACGCGCCCCGAGGGCGCCGCGTGAACCAGTTGACGTCTTCGAAACGGGCATCGGGGCGATTGTAACGAGCTGTCAGCGGCGTCGGGATGGGGCTCTGCGATCGATGGCAAATCTTGCCGGAAGGAGGGGGTTAATCTAGAATCCGGGGTTCCTCCGGAAGGTCGTTCGCCAAAGCCAGGGCGTGGGCCTTTCGAGTCGCGCGAGGCCGGCGCGACGCATGGCAAGACAACCTCGCCCACACTGGAGTTGGCAATGAAACGCCGCATGCGAATCTATCGATGGCGAAACAGGCTCCTGCTGCCGCTCGCGGCCTTTCCCTTGTTGCAGGCTGCGACGTGTACGACGAACGACATTGCGGGCGCCGTCTTCGGTCAGTTGGCCAGTGGCACGCTTTCGCTCGTGGTCGGCGCCGTGAATGCGACGATTCTGCAGTTGTTGCCCGAGGCGGATGTGATTCAGATTCTGTTGGGCGGCAATCGCTCGCCGTTCTTTTGAGAAACAGGCGGCGTCGCGCGGCGATTCGCTCGCGCATTCGTCCGGCATTGACGAGGTTATCTGACTTATGAAGAAATCCACGCTTCGACGGGTGAAGATCGCTCGGACTGTCGCCATCTTTGTGGCCGCTGCGCCGCTGTTTCAGTTGTCGCAGTGCACGACGTTCTCGAGCATGGTCGGCCAGACGGTCGTCAACGGTCTGCCCAACCTGTTCTTTTCAACGTTCCAGTCACTCCTGCTGCTGCCATTGCAGTCCCTGCTCGCGTCGATCTGACGTCGTTGCCGCCGGGTGTGCGCCGCCGAGTCGCTGCGCGCTGTGAATCTCACGCTGCGGATTCAGACAGGAACTGCGGGGCAAGATCCTTCAGGACATGCGCGTCGCAGTAGGCGCCACGGCTGATGAGGAACAGGCACGCTTCTTCGACTTCGGAATCAGAAAGTCCGCAGGCGCTCAGCGTCTGTCGCGTGGCGTCGAATCGCATGATGGATGGCGCGCCCGAATTCTCTTCGAAGTGAGTGCGCAGGGCGGAGAAGAAGCCGGCGTCGCGAAGCTTCGACTCGAGGGCCGCTTCCTTGTCGCGGATGTCGATGGCGCGGGCCATCTTCATCAGGTCCATGCCCGTTTCACTGGGCGCGAGTTCGAACCAGACAATTCCTTTTCGCAGTTCGTTGTTGTAGAGATCTTCGGGAATTGCGCGCACGACATGGTGAAAACGCTGCTCGGCGAGCAGGCCTGTGAATTGTTTACTGGTGACGACGATATTCACACCCTTGTAGTGAATGTTCTCGCCGACCTCGACGGTAACATCGTCGAACACAGGCTTTAGATAAGCGACAAGCTGAGTTTGAATTCGCTTGAAGTCGCTTTTTTTCATCATGGTTCACCTCTGTAGATAAGCTGTGAATCTTCCGTGACCACGACGAGATTATACGTGTGGGTGTCACGCGCATGGAAGTGATTCCTGCAGTTATCGCACCTTGATTCGAATTCGGTTGCACGCCCCAGGGCGCCTCGCTAGTCTCTCGCTTACCTCTCAGGAAGTAATTCGCCGCACAAGTTGTTTGGTTGGCCTTTCGCGATTCGCCGTATCGCGCGAGGCGCCTGATGGATTGGGAGTGAACCTGTCATGATGACACGCGTAACGAAACGCTGTGCGCGCTCGCGCGCGACTGTGGCGCTGATGTCCATTGTGGTTTCGATGTCGGGCGTTGTGGGTTGCTCGGCGTCACGAAGCGACGTGGCGATCGAGTCGAAGAAAATCAGCGCGCCGAAACTCATCGAGCGATGCGCATCAAAGTACGCCGAGGCGGAGACGATTCGCGCCCGCGGGCGATTGATTCTGCATGGAGACGCCGAATCGCACACGCGGCTCGTGACCTGGGACTTCGCCAGGCCGCAGCGCACGCGGCTTCGCGTGGGTGAACGCGTCGCCGTGATTCGCGATGGCGAGTGGTTTCGCTACGACCCGATGCGCGACGCCTACCATCGACATCCAGGGCTCGGCGGCGACCCGATTCAGACGGCCGTCTATTTTATGACGGACGGCGCCCCGATGCCGGAGATCGCGCTGCCGATCGAAGGGCCCGCGGCCCTCGGCGCCAGCGCCGCGTCCGAGTGGCGCCTGGACGGTGTGCGCTGGGTCAGCCAGCGACCCTGCCACGTCCTGACCCATCCCTATTCCATCGATCGCGAGGATCTCATGATGGCGATCTGGATCGATCAGGACACGAACCTGCTGCGCGGGTGGGCCGTCCAGCGCAGGGGGGCGGATGTCGATGATCCCCCGATCGTCTCCTGCGAATATGACTCAATCGAGCTGAATGCGCCGATCGCCGAGGATCAGTTCGCCGTCGGGCGGGATCGCTCCCGGGCAATCGCCCGCGCGAACGTTCAGGCGGAATAGCCGCGCCGGCTACGGGTTTTCGGGCGCGAGGCGCTGTGACGCCTCTCCGACGCTTCGGCCGCTCCCCGCGATGGCGCGACGGCCGGACAATCTGCCGACAATCGCCGTACGCAGGTGTTTCGGTACGACGACGCGCCAGTAGATCGGCAGCGTGATGGCGCCACCGACGCCGAGCCCGACGATGAGCGCGACGACGTCTGAATGCAGCGTCAGGCGCGCGGCGACGAGGCAAAGCGTGAAGGGAATCGCCGCCAGCGACGGACCGACGAGAATCTCCCGGAAATAGCTCAGCGTGGAGACATTCAGCAGTCTGCACGCGTAGATCGGCATGACGAGGCCGCCTGTCAGCATCATGGGGACAGCGAGCGCGATGGCGGCGCCGATCATGCCCATGTTCGCCGGGACCATCAGCACCCAGCCCAGCGCGAAACTCAGCGCGACACCGATCCAGTCGAAGATGGCCACGCGGCCGTGGCGGTTCATGCCGAGCAGGACGGAATACACGCCCTGTTGCGGGACGAGCAGCGCATGCCCGAGCGCGATGATCGCCAGCACGATGGGTCGTTCGTAGCCGGGGCCCATCCAGAGGCGAACGATGATGTCGCCCATGACGCAGAAGAGGGCGATCATCGGCAGCGTCGTATAGAGACCGTACTTGGAGGTTCCGATCAGGAGTTTCCCCAGCGCCTTGTGATCGGCGCCGGCGTCGAGGGCGCTGCTTCGTGGAATGAAGACCTGCGCATACTGCTTCATGAAGCGAAGCGCATGCTTCAGCAGGGCGCCCTGTCGGGAGTAGATGGCGAGTGACTCGGCGCCCCCCAGATACCACGTGACGAGCAGTCGGTTGATGTCGTACAGGCTTCCGCGCGCGAGCCCCTGCGCGACAGTCTTGCTGCCATAGGCGAGCAGGGACTTGAGCGTGGCCCAGCGATAGTACGTCGGGCTGAAGGAGAGCAGCGGGCAGATGCGTCGCGCGACGATGATCTTGGCGACATCGCCGAGGACTTCGCCGATCAGGTAGGCCCAGGCGGCGTGAATGAGGGTTCCGCCCCGGTAGAGGATGACGCCGATGGCGACGAGCACGGCGCCGTCGCGCGCGATGCGAATGGCGTTGAGCAGATCGAATCGTTCGTAGCCCGTGATAACGGCGTTGAAGACGCCGCCGGGGAGCTGGAAGGCCGCCGTCAGCGAAAGCAGGACGACGACCACCTGCGCCTCTGCGATCAGTTCGGACGCGGACTCCCGGAGCATGTGCGGCACGAACCAGTAGAACGCGGCCGACGCCACGGCGCCCAGGACGCAGGCGGAGGAGAGAATCGCGAGGCTCGTGTTGAAGACGGCGTTGAGGTCATCGAGATCGTCGCGGGCGCGACTGTGGGCGATGAAGCGATTGACGGAGGAGGTCACGCCGAGCTGAAGCCAGCGGACGAAGAACACGAAGGTCCAGCCGAGATCCCAGGCGCCGAGTTGTTCCTTGCCGAGCCGATCGGAAATCAGGCGCGGAATGACGAATCCCGAGGCCAGGACGAGGAGGTACCAGAGCCAGTTTGCGATGACGTTCTTTGTGGTCGACGGGGCGGCGGCGCCGCGATTAGCGGACGAGGCGTTGGGCGCCGGCGTTGGGGGACCTGCGGTCATACGTATCCATATCGTCGATTCTGCACGCCTGCAACGCTTTCGAAGATTCGCTCGGATCGCTGGTCCATTTCATGCCGCCACGTCTCGTCCAGTTTGATCGCGTCGATGGCGCCGAGACGCATGGCGTTGCCGAGGATGTGATGCGGCGTTTCGTCCATGGCCAGTGTCGCCTTCGACGGTTCGAGTCCGAGAAACGCAAAGATGGACTCGCACTCCACGGCGGTCCCCTTGCAGAGGTCCTCATAACGAACCTGTCGGTAGACGCCCTCGGGCAGCCTGGCGGCGAGCCGGTCGATCTGCTGATGCGTTCGCGACCAGTCGCGCGCGGCGGCCTCGGCGTCGAGTCCCTTCTTCTTCATCGTGGAGTTGATGACGCCGCGGGCGTCTCGGATGAGGTGCAGGACGCGGACGTTGTAGTCGCCCGTGTTCATGAGGTGCATGAGCCGCACGGGATCCTTGGAGGCGTCGAGCAGAATACGGCCCTTCTGCAGAAACAGAATCGCTTCCATCGCCGCCTTGTTGACGGCCCGCGCCGTCTTCATCCGCTTGCCACATTTCGGCAGGATGGACATGGCGGCCCCGCGAAAACCCTCAAACAGGGGGCCCCGATTGCGGGCGCGCATGACGCGATCGCCGATCGACTTGTTGTGCAGGCGGAAATCCGTCGGTGGTCTCTCGAAGTCGAAGGGCAGGCCCTTCTGATTGACGCGCGCCTTGATGCTGAGCCAGAACGCGCAGTCGATGAGTCGCTCGCCGCAGGAACAGCGATAGCTGCTCGTGTCGATCGTTCCCCATTTGAGTTCGCCGACCGTGGCGATGTCCGGATGCGTGTTCAACAGAAATGTCAGCAGCGTCGAGCCGGAATAGCTCGGCGCCGCGATGTACGTCAGTTCAATCATGCGCCGTCAACCTGTCCATCAATAAGTGGTTCTGTCATGATCGGACGCGCTGCGGCGGACTTCCTCGCCGCGACGTAGGCCCGTTGTTCGGCGGCGACGCGCAGTACGACGCCCCAAACGCACAGATATGGTACGGCGCTTTGCGTCGGATAAAAACTCGAACCCGTCAGGGCGGCCGTCAGCTCGACGACGACGGCGGCCAGACCGATCCCGCCAAGGACGGCCAGCAGCGGATCGCGGCGATTGCGGAGCAGTGTCCAGCTTGTCCAGGCGATCGCGCCGAAACAGGTCATGCAGATCACGAAACCGATGCTGCCGGCGTCCAGAAGGATTTCCAGGTAGGCGCTGTGGGGATGCTGCGGCACGCCGCGGGCGCCGGCGGCGATCATCGCGTCGTAACAGTCGGTCCGGAGAATGCCGTAGCGGCCGTGGCCGACAATGGGGGATTCTCGAATCTGTTCCATCGTCGGCGGCCAGAGGTATGTCGTGCGTCCCGCCGAGACTTCATCCCAGTTCGTCTGATAGCTGTGGGCGCCGACCCCCTGAAGGGCGCGGTCCAGCACGCTCGGATTGATGGCGATGACGAATACGACGGCGGCCGGCAGCAGCAGCAGCAGCTTTCGGTATCGCAGGACACCGAGGGTCAGACCGCCGAGACAGAAGGCGAGAAAGCCCGCTCTCGATTTCAGGGCGACGAACGCGGGGATTGCCGCGACGGCGATGGAGAGCCACAGCGCCTTCAGCCAGGCGGGTCGGATAATCAGGACGAGCAGGCACGCCGCCAGCAGCGTGAAGGCCGTGAGCTCGGCGAGGTCGTTGGCGAACAGGCCGATGATCTTGTCCGTGACGCGTCGCGCCTGGCTGTAATTGATCGTGAAGACCTTCTCACGGAGCGATTTGAACATCAGCAGCGAGTAACACAGACCACTGCCGACGGCGGAAAAGAGGGCGAGCTTCACGCGGTTGCGCGTCAGGGCGCCGTCGTAGAACATGACGCCGACAGCGAGGTACTTCAGCGGGTTGATCATTGTTTCGATAATGACGTCCTTGCGCGTGAATCGGCCGGCGTACTCGCCGCGGAATCCGCCGACATCGAAGGCGGCGATCAGGCCGATCACACAAAGCAGCGCCACATACATCATGACCAGCATGACCACCTGGGGCGACGCGCCGGCTCGCTTCGGATCGCGTCGGCGATCGAGCAGCCATGCGAAAGCGATGAACGCGAACGTGGCGTTCCAGGGGTTGAGGCCCTGCACGCCGCCGATCATCGTCGGCATGCTCGGGTTCTGCGTGAGGACCGTGACGAAGAGCAGACCGCAGAGCGACCAGTACCACTTGCGCAGCGACACGCCGGCGAGGACGGCGATCAGGATGTACAGGACGACCAGGCGGATGCTCATGAGCCGCTCGTTTTCCTTCCGTCATGCGCCGGGTTTTCGGGCCCGGATGACCATCGTACAGGCGAGTCGCTTTGTCAGGACGCCGGGGATCGGCCAGCGGCGCGACAGGCTTGCGGACATCGAGCGCATCGCGCGAATGCGACCGAGCCGGCCCCACGGACCGTATGAATTCAGCAGCATCGCATCGAACTGCAGGCCGGCCCGGGCGAGGAGCGAGGCGGCCTGGGCGGGCGTGTACTGCGTGTGTTTGTATTGCGAGGCGTAGGCGTCGGCCTTGTTCGTGCCCTGGATCATGTCCCGCAGGCGGACCAGTGACTTCTCCGCCGCCCGCTCGGCGCGAAGCAGCTTTCTGAAGAGACTCGAAAAGTTCGGAAAGGAGACGATCAAGTGTCCGCCCGGTCGGAGGATGTCCGCCATGCCTTTGATGGCGTCGATCGGATTGGGCACGTACTCGAGCACCCCCAGCGAAGTCACGATATCGGCTGAGTCCGTGGCGAAGGGCAGGCGCGTCGCGTCCCCCTGCAGGAATGTGTCGTTTGGATGCGTCGCGCTGGCCTGGCGCGCCATCTCGCGCGAGAAATCCATCCCCGTCACGCGAATCACATCCCGCGGCAGCCCGTCGAGAACGTCTCCGGAACCGCAGCCGACGTCGACCACCTGCAGCGTGCGATCGGCGGCGGCCAGCAGCGGGCGAATGAGCTGGTGCACGTTCTGGCGGCGCAGGTTCAGATCGAGATCCGCCATGCTGCGGGGTTCGCCGCCGTAGCGATTCGTCCAGTCGGCGCTGGCGCCGTCGAAGTGCTGCTGCACGACGGCTGCGAGGGCTTCCCTGTCCTGTTGCGCGGGGCGCGTCGTCATTGTGTCGCCTCCGCGCGATCGATCGGCTTGTTGAACACGCCGAGGATCATGTGCTGCAGCCCCTCGATGGGGCGGATGACGCGTTCGAGCAGAATGCCGGCGCGATAGGCGATCGTCGAGAACATCAGGTAGTGCGGATGATGCGGCATGTAGCGCAGCTCATCGACCGTGAAACCCGCGTCGTGGGCCGCACGCTTCAGGGCCTGCGTCGTGTTGGCGCGATAGTAGGCCGGGAACGTGTCCTCGTGCGCCGTTCCGGAGGCGACGCGATTCGCAATCTGTCGCAGGCTGTGCGGCATCAGTCGCGCCGCGGCGATCGGCGGGAACCACTGGTTGACAGTCATCACAACGAGCCGGCCGCCGGGCTTCAGCACGCGCCGGCACTCGGCGAACGTTTCCGCCGGCCGCTCGAGATGCTCGGCGACGTTCGCCATTGCGACGACATCAACACAGGCGTCCTGCAGCGCGATGCAGTGACCGTCGCCGTGAATCAGCCGGGCGTGGTCGGTCGCCGTGTATCGGCCGGCGACTTCCAGGTCGATGCCGACGCCGCGGGCGAAGGCCTGCGCCATTCGCTTCAGACGCTTTGCTTCGCGGCCGCAACCCAGTTCCAGCAGGACGCCGTCGCCGTTGTGACGGCGCATGACGGCGTTCTCGTACTGAATCCCGGGCCATTCGGCGCGGGGATAGTAGCGCTCGCGAATCGTTGTGCAGCGTTGTACGGGCGTCGTCGTCATGGGTTCGTCATCTGCGATCGTTCGTCAGTCATTCTCACATTCGTCCGTCTCGCGCATCACGTCGTCGCATCGCACGGGGACCTCCGTCAGCAGGGATGTCGCGATCGCAAAGGTGGCGGCGGTGCACGCCACGGCGTCGCCGAACGGGAGACACGCGTCGCTGCCGCTGCGAACGGCGTTGATGAACGCCTCCATCTCTGCGGCGTGCCCCTTGCCAGTGGCGCCGGCGCTGAGTTTGCGTGACTTGCCCTTGCTTGTGATCGTCGCCGTGCGCCAGTTGTCGATGACGGCCGATCGATTCTGGCCGAAGACTTCGACACGTTCCTTGCCGGATGTCGTGTCGCCGTTCGCGACATAGATCAGTGTGCCGATGGAGCCGTCGCTCAGGCGCAGCGTCGCGACGCAGTTGTCATTCGACTGTCCGGCGAGTCCGCCGACCATCTCGGCGTAGGCGCGCTCAACTGTCGCGCCGGCGATGAACTGAATGAGATCGACCCAGTGGCAGCCCTCGCTGACGATTCGCCAGCCGCCTTCGTCGGCGTCCTGATACCAGGAGTCGGCCTTGATCTCGCCCGCGTTCACGCGGCACACAATCTCGATCGGGCTTCGGGCGCCGGCGAATTCGTCCCGCACGGCGATGGCGAGCGGGCTGAAACGCCGGTTGTAGCCCGGCATCAGGATCCGGCCGGACGCCGAATGCGCCGCGATCACGTCGCGCAGGTCGACCGGCTTCAGGGCGATCGGTTTCTCAACAAAGACGTGCTTGCCCGCGCGGAGCGCCTGCGCCGAGAACGCCGCGTGCGTGTCGTGCCGCGTCGCGATGACGACGGCGTGGACGTCGTCGTCCTTCAGAATGTCGTTGATGTCGCTCGTGCAGTAGTCGAATCCGTGTCTGCTCCCGGCGCTGCGCGCCGAAAGACCGCCCGCCGAGCAGATGCCGCGAAGCGTCGCGCCATGCGCCTTCTTCAGGGCCGGAATGAGCGTCGCCGTCGCGAAGTTGCCGGCGCCGATGAGACCGATACCGATGTCGCCGTGCGCCTTGGTGTCGCCAACGCGTGAATCTGGCAGTTCAATGCGCGTCGCGAGCCGGGCGTCGCGCGGGTATTCAAACAGGATCGCGACGCCGGCGTGTCCGCCGCCTTCGTGCAGCCTGCGGTAGGCCTCGGGCGCCTCGTCAAATGGATAGGTCGTCGGCTTCAGGAGGGAAGGCCGCACGGCGCCGCCCGCCACGAGCCGCAGGAACTCCTCCATGTTGCGGTTCTCCGTCCAGCGGACGTAGCCGATCGGGTAGTCGATGCCGCGGCGTTCATAGTTGGCGTCGTAACGCCCGGGGCCGTAGGAGCGCGACATGACAACACGCAGCTCCTTGTCGTAATAAACGCGCCAGTCGGCCTCGACCGGAACCATGCCGACGATGGCGACAGTCCCTCGATCGCGGACGACTTCCCCCGCGAGCGCCATGGGATCGTTCGACTTTGTGCTGGCGGCGATGTAGGCGGCGTCAATTCCGGCGCCGTCCGTGAGCTGGCGAATCGTGTCCTTCAGCGCCGGATCGTTGCGATGCAGGGCCGCCTCGGCGCCGCACTGTCGCGCGAGATCAAGCTTGTCTTCCGCAATGTCCACACCGATGACGCGGCATCCGGCGGCCTTGAGAATCTGAACGCCGAGCAGACCGACAAGCCCGAGCCCCACGACGAGGACGCTGTCGCCGAGTTTCACATCGGCCTGGCGCACGCCGTGCATGGCGATGGCGCCGACGGTCGTGAAGGCGGCGTCGCGAAGATCGGTCGCGTCGTTCACGCGCGCGACGAGATTGCGAGGTACGAAGACGAATTCCGCGTGACAGGCGATTCCCTCGCCCGCGCAGGCGACGAGGTCGCCGACGTGGATGTCGTCGATGCCGGCGCCGACGGCCTCAACGCGGCCCGCCATGCTGTAGCCCAGCGGCGTCAGCGCTTCCAGACGCTCGCGGACCTTGTTCATGGACTCGACGATACCGACCTGCTTGACGCTCTCGATGACCTGTCGAACCTTGTCGGGCCGGGCGCGGGCCTTTTCGATGAGGCTCATGCGGGCCTGCTGGACCTTCATGCGCTCCGTGCCCGTGCTGACGAGGGAGTAGCAGGTGCGCACGAGGACGCCGCCGGCGCGGCAGAGCGGCGCAGGGACATCCTCCAGCGAGAGCGATCCGTCGCGATAATTCTGAACCACCTGCTTCATGCCGAATGCGCCCCCGCCTCGATTCGCCCAACGTCCGGTATGCGCTGGTCGACGAACGTCGTCTTTCCGCGATGCGTCAGTTCTATTTCGTCGCAAAGCGCGACGTCGAACACGATCCGTCCTTCGAGTTTTCGGTCCAGGCTTCGCTTGATCTCGCGCGTCCGGGAAGAATCAAACCCTGCCCCCGGAACGAGACGCAGCGTGGCCACGCCCGGCGTCGTCTGCCGGAACTGAAATCGCAGCACGCCGTCGAACGTGCGATCGTGCATGTTGACGGCCGTCCAGCTGATCTCGGCGCCGTCGGCGCAGATGAGCATTTCCTGCGTGCGATGCCCCTGGATGTCGGCGAGCAACATGTGATCTCGGCCACAGGCCTCGCAGCGCAACCCCGCCAGCGTCGCAAAGTCGCCGGTGCGATAACGGATGAACGGCATGACGCGATTGATGAAGCCAGTGCCGACGATCTCGCCGCGCTGGCCGATCGTCGTGACCGGCCGGCCCGCTTCGTCGAGCAGTTCGCAGTGGCCGTAGGTCGGCCAGACGTGATAGAGCGACGAATGCTCGCACTCGGCCGCGAGGACGAGCTTTTCGGAGTGACCGTACCAGGAGTAGTAGCGCAGTCCCGTCAGTCGTTCCGTCGCTTCGCGATCGGTCTCGTAGACGATTTCCGATCCGGCCAGAATGCCGCGAACGTTGCCGGGAAGCCGTCGCTTTGCGCGCTGCAGGTAGCGCGTCAGTGTCGCCATCGACGACGGATAAACATGGAGATGGCAGTCGCCGATCGTCGCGAGATGATCGAGGTAGCGATCCATGTTGTCGTCCGTCATATGGAAGTTGCTGTAGTAATGACGGCGCAGGATCGGATCGAAGGTGTGACGCAGGCCCGTCCGATCCGGCGCGACGACCTGGCCGCGGAAGACGGCCTGCGTGTCGTTCGGACCAAAGCCGGCGCGACGCCAGCCGGCGACGAGATAGGCGTACTCGATGGCCGAGCGATCGGCGCCGATGTGGAAGCCCATGGGAGCGCCGCCGGAGCCCCCCGTCGTGACGTAGTCGACGCCCGGGGTGTTCTTCGACTGCGTCAGCATCGTGTCGCCGTGTTCCCGGATCGTGGACTTGTCAATCGTTGGCAGGCGACTCAGATCGTCGAGCGACTTCAGGTCCGCCGCGTCGAAGCCGGCGTCGGCAAAGTGTCGCGTGTAGAACGGCGATCGGTCAGCGGCGAGGCGAAGGATGTCGCGAAGTCGCTCCAGCGTCCACGCGTCCGCCTTGTCCCGCGACCAGTGCTGCGACGCCTCGGCAAAGGCGAGCTGTTCGCGGAAGGCGCGACCCAGCCAGAATGTCGGCGGAGCGACGCTCAACGCGGCGCCGAGCGCTCGCTTCACGCGAGTCGGTGTCTTCTCCCAGAGATTCTTGCGCGAGAGGGCGCTCATGACTTGGCCCCCGACAGCGCGTGATTGGAGATGCCCGGCGGCTCGTTCGGCTCGCGATTGGACTTGCCGACGAGCGCCCGATACATCGACGCGATCGGCGCCGTCGCCAACGGCAGCAGCGCCATGACGATCGGAAGGCTGAACCGCGACGAATGCACGATCACAACGGCGTAGAGCAGCATGAACGCCAGAACAAGAATGGCGATCAGCTCGGCGCTCGCCGTTTCTCGACGATGGAGTTCGCGCCAACCGACAAGCGCGAGAAGCAGCGTTGCGATATTCACGACGCCGTTCCCGAGCGACTTCATCGGGCTTGACGAGAAATACCAGAATCGCGCGCTGTTGATGGCGATCTTGCGGAACAGCAGCGTCGGGTTCTCGCGGAACATCCCGATCGCGGCGCGGCCGTAGGTCTGATCGATGGTGCGCGGCACGTCGAGATGACCGTCGGTATCCAGGGCGCCGAGGTCGATCGCGATGCTGTCATGCTCACGCAGATAGTCCACGGCCGCGTTGCGGGCGTACTTCAGGCTGGCGTCGCAGTCCCCGCCCCGATCGATCATGAAGTTGCCGAGCAGCAGGTTGAATCCGCCGCCGCCCGACACGGGGGTGAAGGCGCCCGTCGCGTTGTAGTTTCGAAGCGTCCATACGCCGACGAAGGCGACGCCCAGCGTCATGGCCACGATCGACTGCGGCAACGCGCGGCGATTGCGAACCGCGGCGAAGACACAGACGAGCGGCGCCATCGGGAGGATGACAGCCTTGGTCAGCGCCGTGAGGGCGAAGGCGGCGGCCGTTCCGAGACTCTGCGGCCAACGCGGCGTTCGCATGAGGGCGATGAGCCCCCAGAGATAAAGCGCGATCGTCAGCGTGAGGAATGTGTCGGAAAAGCTGTTGGCGCAGTAGTAGATCGATAGCGGGAAGAGAACGATCGGCGCCGCCCACGCGGGCGTGACGCGTTCCGCGAAAAGGCGTCGCGCCAGCAGGAAAATGACAACACACGCCGCGGACGACGCCAGGCAGTTCACGATGAGGATCGCGCGGGCGGCGTCACCGACAATGGCGTAGGCGATGGCGAGGACGGCGGGGTACGCGGGTCCGCGATAACTCGTCGGCGGCGCGTCCGCCGCGAAGGCGTAGACGCCATGATCGACGAGGTTCACGGCGAGATCGATGTAACCGTCTGTGGACGTGAAGAAGTCGCTCCGATTGGGGCCGATGTTCAGATGGAGCAGCGGTATGGCGACAAAACAGAAGACCGCGCGCACGATCAGCGCTGCCAGGAAGACCCAGACGAGTTGACGCCGATTGGTTCGCGATTCGGTTCGCATCGTCTTATCGATCGCTCCCGGCAACGGCGCCCGTCAGCGGCGCTTCGGGTTTTGCCGATTGGTTGGTTCGCGCCGTCCTGCGCGAGGCGTCATCGTTGGAAAGGCCGCTGAGCGCCACAGACCACTTGGCGGCGACCGCCGCCGTCGATGCAAACTCGGTCACGATTCTGCGCCCGTTGGCGCCCATGCGCGCGAGTGTCGCATCATCGTCGAGCAGGGCGTCGAGCTTCGTCGCCGCCGTATCGTATTGCTCCGGATCGATCACGACGCCCGTGCCGCCTTCACGCAGCAGGTTCGTCAGTTCGCCGACATCCGGCGCCGCGACGGCGAGTTCCGCCGACATCGCCTCCATCATGGCGATTGACTGGCCCTCACTCGCGGACGTCAGAATGAAGATGCGGGCCTGCGGCAGCAGATTGGCGACGTCGTTGCGCCGGCCCATGAATCGCACGTTGTCAGAGACGCCCAGTTCGGCCGCCAGGGTTTCGAGTTCGCCGCGAAGGGGGCCTTCGCCGACGATCGCGCAGCCGATGTTGGGTCGGCGTCCGACCAGTTCGGCGACAATTCGCAGCAGTCGGTCGTATCGCTTGACTTCCACGAGTCGACCGACGCTGATGAGTTCGTATTCCGCGCGCTGTGGCGCCGCGGAGGCAAAGCGCTCCGTATCGATGCCGGCGGGAATGATCGCCGTGCGCCCTTCGGCGCCGAGCGAACGCATGTAGCGGAGCCCCAGCTCGCCGCGAACGATGACAAGATCGAACTGTCGAGCCAGGCGCTGCATGAGGCGCTCACGAATGCGGCCGCTCTTACGCTGACGTCGCAACAGTGTGTTCTCGCTTCCCACGCCGCCGCCGATGAGCTGAATGGGGCCACCGGTCATCTGATAGGCGCACTGTCGGCCGAGCATCCGGGCGACGATGAGGCAGATGAGGGCGTTGGGCATGATGTGATAGCCCATGAGCAGATCGCATCGATCGGCGCGCGCCGCCCCGAAGACCTGCAGAAGGCGCGCCAGTGTTCGCCCGAAGATGCGCGTGCGCGTTCGGGAAGGAATGGCGTAGGTGACGCCCGGCGACGGTCGAAGCGCCTTATCCGTGACGACAGTGATGTGCTCGACGCTGTCGCAGGCGAGCAGCGGGGCAATGTGAGCGTCGAACCAGGCGTCGTTGTAGAACGTGCCGACGAGCATCAGGCGACGGCGATTCGTGTCGGGAGGGGCGGCGGGGCGGTGAAGGCGACGCGCGGCGGCGCTGACGACGGCCGTCGCTGAGAGGATCAGCGTGACGGCGAGTCGAGCGGCGATCGATTCGATGGTTCGCAGCGTTGCGTGCATGGTTGCCCAGGGCGTCTCGCCTCGTTCCCGTGTTTCGTGTCGGCCTTTGTCGTCATTGCCGGCTCGCGTCATTCGCCGTGATGTCAGATATGCCGGAGCACGTCAGAAATCGTGTACAGGTGCTTGCCGCCGGGCCGCTTCGGAATGCTGTCCACGATGTGCAGCGCGACATTGAACTGGCTCTGATAGTCCTCGCTGATCTTCCTGCACGACGCCGCGAGATAGTCGCGACGTTCCTGTGTCAGTGTTCCGTCCGGCACGACGTACAGATCGATGTGATCGGCCGTCGTCTGATGGAACTGATAGCTTTTGAATCCTTCCTGGTAGTAGAAGTAGTACAGGAAGTAGGTGCCGTTCACGATGCGACCGTCCGGCGTGATGAAGTTGTTGCACACGCGACCCCGGCAGCCTGTCATCAGCGGTAGGGCGCGACCGCACGGGCAGGCGCCGTCGATCGGCGACGCTTCATCGCCGCCGCGATAGCGGAACAGCGGCATCGCCTCGTTATCGAGTGGCGTCACGACAATCGCGTTCAGATCGCCGCCCACTTCGCTGACGGGCGCGAATTCCACGAGGTTGACGTCGGCGTAGATGTGATGACCGCCCTCGGGGCACTGCATCGAGATCGACAGAACCTCTCGGCTGCCATAGCGATCGTAGACGTTGGCGCCAAAGACGTCGCCGAGCGTCTTTCGATGCTGCGGCGTCTGCTGTTCAGAGGTCGTGCTGACGGCGCGGACGCTCGGCCAGTCTGTCAGGCCGTTGTCCCGCGCGAACTCGGCGACTGTCACGCAGCTCGTCGTGTAGCCGTGAACGTGGACGGGATTCAGCTTGCGCGCCTGGATGAGCTGATCCCGCATCTTCGCCGGATCCAGATGAAACGCGTCGAGAATGTAGCCATTTTCCAGCCACGCCCGCGCGCCACGGAAGAGTCGCGTCTTGCGCGTCATGTGGGCGCCGTGCGCCTGGATCGACAGGTAAGGTTCGCCGGGCTGCACGCCCATCCATGCGCGCGATCGGTACTCCATCGCGGCGTGAAGCTGACGATAGTGGCGCGTCTGGTAGAAGTTGATCTGCATGCCCGTCGAGCCGCTGGACGTCTCGTGGACCACATCGCCCTGCGGCAGGTGCGTTGACCGCATGCGCTTCCAGTTGGCGCGGATTTCATCCTTTGTGAGGACGGGCAGCTTGGCGAGTTCGACAAACGGATCGCCGGCGTTCGGGTTGACGCCGAACTCCGAGAACCTGGCGGTCCAGTAGGGATTGTGTTCGCGACACATGCGAAAGAGCGACGTCAGCCGTTCGGCCTGATGGGCGCGGATCTGATCCAGCGTCCATGTGTCGCGTTCCAGGACCTTGTCCAGAAGCGCGAAGCGCGCGTCGCGCACGAGCGCGTAGGCGGCCGGAAGAACCACGCCCCTGCGCACCTTGCTTGCCATCGTCGTCGTCATGCGTTCTTCCCCGCTCCCGATCGTCCCGCGACCTTCGCGGCGCCTTTTGCGCGCAGCGCGTCGAGGTACACCTCGCCGGTCCTTCGCCCGAGGGCCTCGACGGAATATTCCTGGACGGCGCGCGACCTTGCCGCGTCGCCCATGCGTCGTCGAAGGTTCGTGTCGCCCACGAGTTCGCTCATGCGACGCGCCATCAGGGCGGCGTCGCCCATCGGGACGACAAAGCCCGTTTCCCCTTCGCGCACGATCAGCGCGTTGTCGCTCACGTCCGTGACGATCGTGGGCAGTCCGGCCGCCATCGCCTCGAGGACGACGTTCGGCGTCCCCTCGAATCGCGAACTGAGCGTCTTTATATCGAGCATCGAATAGAGCTCGGCCACATCCCCGCGGGGTCCGAGAAACCTCACGGCGTGTTCGATTCCCAGCGTGCGAGCGAGATCGCGGGCGCGTCCGAAACAGTGATCCGGCGTTTCGCCGTCGATCGAACCCGCGCTCACGAAGATCGTGTCGGGATGCGTCTTCAGGACCTCGGCCGCGGCGCGGAGCCACGTATCGTGATCCTTGTTTCCGCGGAAGTGTGCGATCATGCCGACGACGATGGCGTCCTGTGCAATGCCGAGCGCGTCGCGCAGGGCGGGCGACCTGTCCGGCCGGAAGCGATTCGTGTCGACGCCGTTCGGAATCACGCAGAGCTTTCGCTCAGGAACCTTCTGTTCGTCCCGCTCGTAGAGCATGCCGGCGCGGGAATTGGCGATCATTCTGTCGAAGCAGCCGGCCGTGGCCCGGGCGACCCACAGCTTGAAGCGCCGGCGCTGCCAGTGCGGACATCGGTTGGAGCAGATGATGGCGGGAACGCCTGCAAGCCGACCGGCGAGCCGGCCGACGATTTCGGCGTCGAACATGAACGAGTGGACGACGTCGATTCGATGCGCTCGCATGAAGTGTGCGACGCGGCGGATGAGACCGACGTCGTACTTGTTGCGCTTGGCGATCACGCTGAAGCGCTCAGCGACGGGTCCCAGTTGATCGGCGAGGGGATTGTCGTCGGATAGCGAGCAGACGAAGACGCGAAAGACGTTCGGATCGAGCGACCTGGCGAGCTCGACGACCTGCCGCTCGGCGCCACCACGCTCCAGGCTGCTCGTCAGCAGGAGCGTGTTCACGAGTTCCCGCGCAGGGGCGCCCGTCGAGACGTCGTGGGTCTCAGCAGGCGTCGGATTGGCGGTCGTCGTGGCGCTCATGATTCAGAGAGTGATCTTTCGGTATCGACTGTGCAAACTCGACGTCGCACTGCTTGAGAGCAGTGGCACACAATTGGTGGCACACACGCAACACTCAATGATGGTCCGTGCGCACACGTTTCCACGGGTCCTTGTTCGATCGCTTTCCGAAGAGCCGCGTCTTGAAGTCCCGGTACTTCTCGCGGGCCAGCATGCCGATGAACGCTGAATTCGTATCGATATATCGCTTGGCCAGTCGTCGCGGTTCCTGGGTGACACGGAAGGCCCATTCCATGCCGGCGCGCTGGACGAGCTGCGGCGCCCGTCGGACCTTGCCGGCAAGGACATCGAAGGCGCCACCAACGCCATGACAGACGGGCACGCCCATCGTGTCGCACCAGTTGGCGAGGAACATCTCCTTGCGCGGGCTGGTCATGCCGACGAAGAGCACATCCGCCTTTGATTCGGCGACCTGTTCGGCGATGGCCGGTTCTTCACTGGCGTCGTAATAGCCGTTGCGGGCGCCGACGAGCCGGACCCCCGGATAGTCTCGCGCGATCACGCTCCGGAGCGACGCGAGGACTTCCTCCGTCGCGCCGAAACAGAAGACGCGGTACTCCTTCTCGTTGCACAGCTCGAGAATGCGAACCATCAGGTCAATGCCCGCCACCCGTTCCGGCAATGGCGCGCGGACGAGTCGTGACGCCCACACGACGGACATGCCGTCGGCGAGAATCATGTCGGCGCCAAGGACGGCGCGGCGCAGCGCGCTGTCGCGCTGCATCTTGACCATCTTGGCGGCGTTGACGACGCCGATGAGCAGACGTTCGCGTGATTCGATTGCCGTTGCGACGGCGCCGACGACATCCGTCATCGACAGCGCGTCGATCCGGACATCAAACAGGCGCCGCGTTGGCCACGGGCTCCTTTGAGACATGCTTCTTTCCCCCGAAAAGAAGTTCCCCTATGTGTGTCATTCTCGCCTCGGACCAGACATAGAGAATCCAGCCCATGTGATAGGGCCGGCTCTCAAAGTCGATCCGTGATGGCGGAAAGATGCGATCCACGCCCGGCGCCCTCCAGCCGGCGGACACGGCGGAGAGTCCCGCCTGTACGGATCGCGTCAGCTTCGACGGCTCGCGCCGGCAAACCTTCCGCCAGATGACGTCCCTGTCAGTGTCGATGAGAGATCGCTCGATCTCAGATGGTTCGAGCAGCCATCGCATTCCCCCCGCAATGGCGTTTGAGTAGTCCTCGCCGCACGCATCCCCCGCGGCGAACAGCGCCATCGGCGCCATGGAATCCTGATGAACGGAATAGACCGGATACTTCTCTATGATCCTACCGTTCCGCGCGTCGAAGTGCCAATACCATTGGCCCTCGGGGCCCTGCGTGCTGCGCATTCGGTTCGCGCCGCTCCGCGCCGCGGACAGCGCCCTGTCGTCGCCAACTGCGGCGCCCCAGTCCGCGAGGGCCATCACGGGATAGACAAAATCGGCGAAGCAGAACACGTGCGACCGAAGGCGGCCCGTCCGGGCTGTTGGCGCCTGATGGGCGAACACGCCATACGCCGGATGATGCGCCTCCAGCAGCGAGGCGGCGACGCGTTCGCCCAGTGAATGCTCAATGCGCGATCCCGCCGTGCAGGCGGAGAGCGCCCATGCCCGTTCCACAGTCGGATGTCGATCCGACAGCGGATTGAGGTCGATGAGTCGCTGCATGGCGCGATGGGCGTCGGGCAGATCCAGGAGCCGCGCGGCCCAGGCAATCTGGGCGACGTCGCCCATGTTCGTCGTCGTGTCGATGTTGCGGATGAGTTTGTTACAGAGATCTTCCGCCGTCTGCCCGTGCAGGGCGTCGGCGATGAGTTCCCCGGGCTTGCCGGCGAGACCGATGAGAACGGACGCCGTGTAGCGCACGCTCATGCCTTCCAGTACGTCGCGATCGCCGGGCATTCGCAGGCGAAAGGCGAAGATCTGATCGGCGGGTCGGTACATTCGGCCCAGCGCCCGCACGGCGAGCGCACTCATGTCGGCAAGCTGAAACTTCATGCACAATCGTAGGCCGGATTGCAAGCCCCCGGGCGTCCGAGATTGGCGGAATCCCGCCGGATTTGCGGAGTGTTCAATAACGCAGTCGGCCGCGGCGTGGTCCCGGAGGCGCCCGCCGATAATCGCTCGCGAGCCCGCCCATTGGGGGCGCCGTCGGAACCGAGCCGCGACCGTGAGGGAGTCGGTCGAGCGTAGCCTGAACAGGCTCGCGTATTGGGACCGAAGTGCCACGCACGATGGCGCAATTCGGCTGCGACGTATCGCGCTGGGGATCGCCGCCGCGCAATGCCGGTCGCCATGCCACTTGCTGACGCGCGTGGCTCGAACGCAGCCTGCACGCCAACGGCGTGCCACATGCCGAGCCCAGGGTGAAGTGAAGCCAGCGAAGCAGGCGAAACGCAACCCTGGGTTCCGGACGCCATCCCTGATCTGCCCTGAAAGGGCGTTACAGATGAAAAAAAAGAGGCCCCTGTACGGGGCCTCTGATCGAAAGGAGAGAGCAAATTCTGTTCGCCTACGGGGCCAGGAAGCCCAGCGGGTCGACGTTGTTCTGAAGCGTGCCACCGCCCGTCTGGCCGACGTTGCCGACCTGCTGTCGCGGTCGGTTCAGGAATTCGATGCCCGTCACGTTGTAGGAGACCGTGGCGCCGGCGCGGATGAAGAACGACTGGTTGATGAACGCCATCGTCCGCGTGCCCCAGGTTTCGGGGACCCAGAAGATATCGCCCGCCGCCAGCTTGAGGTTCGTCTCTTCACCGCTGCGCAGTTTCTCAAGATCGATGCGCACGTGTACGTCTTCGCCGTTCGGCATGCGACGGATCAGCGTGGCGTCCTTCGGGAAGACAGCTTCGACGGGACCACCGGCGGCCGCCAGCGCCTGCAGGGCCGTGACCTCTGTTCCCTGCGGGAATTCGCGGGGGCCCGGCATGTTCACCAAACCACCCACGAAGATCGTGTTGGGCTGCGCCGCAACAACCTCGATGACGTCGCCCGATTCGAGCGGATCCATGGCGAGTACCGCCTTCAGGTCCGCCGAGTTTCTCAGGAAGACGCGAATCTTGTTTTCCGGATCACGCATGCGCTGAAGCACGACCTCGCCCGAGGCCGCCTGCGTCATACCGCCCGCGGCGGCGACTGCGTGCAGCACGGTCTGCTGGTTGCGTCGCAGGTTGACGATGCCCGGCAGTTCCGCGGCGCCGACCACGACGACGTCCGCCGTCTTGAAGGCCTCCACGCGAATGCCGACGGCCAGCGTCGGGACGAACTTCGGTACGTAGGCTTCGCGGATCACATTCTCGGCGGAGACGATATCCAGCCCCGCGATGTGAATGGCGCCGACCAGCGGCAGGTTGATCGTTCCATCGTGGGCGACGCGGGCCTCGATGCCCGCCGGCTCGGCGATCGTATCGATGCCCGTCAGGCCCGTGAGCGTGACAGTCAGCAGATCCTCGGGTCCCAGCAGGTAGGGCCGCTTGGCGAGCTGCACCAGGTCTTCGACCGGCTGCAGCGGTTCGTTTCGAAGCGGCACATTCGCCTGCACGGGAACGAAGTGTGGCGTCTCATCTGAATCAGCCGGCGCCGATGTCGTTTCATTGGAGGTCTCGGCGCCGTCATCGTCCGACTCGGAAGGCGGGGCGGCGTAGGACTCGTCCTGGTTGGCGACGAGCGATGTGCGGAACGTGGGGCGGTTTTTCGTCTTGCGCGGGAGCTTCACGCGGACCCATTCACCGCGCCTGGCGTCGAAGTACCAATTGCCCTTCGCCTCATCTTCAGGTTGCGATTCCGCGCGCACCTGGACGATCCTGGTGTCGCGAACCGCGCTTGAACCGGAGTGGACTGGTTCGGGACGTGGGGCGTCGATGGTCGGAGTGTGCGCCGCCGCCGCCGGCTTCGGCTTCCTTGCCTTCGGCGGGCATGGCCTGGAGAGGCGACACGCGTCTTCGCGTGAGACGCAGGATCGCGGGGCGCACGACTGCGGAATCTCGTTGCGTGACTGCGACTCGCGAGCCATGCGTTCCTGCATCGCGATGAATTCCTGCACGCTGATCCGGGAGTCTTCGCAGCCCGTCAGAAGCAGAAAGCCGATCGCAATGACGGCCGGGGCCAGTGTTCTGAGTGAAAGTCCGAATCGACGTCCGTGTACACTTCGGCGCATGGCGTATTCCTCGCGCTAGCGGTGATCAAAGTCCGCTATCTGAATCGACCGCCGATAAGCGCGACTTACGTTGAAAGCCGGGGAATGTCCGGAAGGGAGTCGAAAGACCCGCGCACGGCCCGATAATTCGGGCGCCCTGTCAGGGCCGCCGGCGAGAGGCGCCGCGGATCAGCCCGCCTTGCGGCGCTGTTCGGCCGGAATGACCCACGGCCGCACGCCGATACCGCGCCAGTCAATCAGGGAGTCCGTCGGGATCGTGGGCAGGAAGGAGTCGATGCTGATCTCGCGGCCCGTCGCGAGTGTCCAGATTGTGGCAAAGAGGATCTTCACATCCATCCAGCACGTCATGTGACGGACATAGAGAATGTCGAAGTAGATCCACTGCTGGAAGTCACCGCTGCCGCGCTCCGATCGGCAGATCTGCCACAATCCCGTAATGCCGGGCCGCACAGAGAGCCGGGCCTTTCGCCAGGGGACGCAGATCTGGTTCTCGCGGAACGGCGACGGTCGCGGTCCGACCAGGCTCATCTGGCCGATCAGCACATTGAAGAGCTGTGGAAGTTCGTCGATGTTCGTGTTGCGCAGAAGTCGCCCCAGCCGCGTGATGCGCGGATCCCGCGAGATCTTGAAGTGCGGACCGTCAAGGTCGTTCTGTTCCAGCAGCTTGCGCTGGAGCTGATGGGCGTCGCTGCGCATCGTTCGGAATTTCAGGCAGGGGAAGACCTTGCCGTGCCGGCCCTCGCGATAGTGCCTGAAGAAGACGGGACCTCGAGAGTCCAGTCTGATCAGGATCGCCACAATCAGCATCAGCGGCGACAGAACGATGAGTCCAAGGGCGCTGGCGAAGATGTCGAACGCGCGTTTCCCGATGAGGGCGCCGCCCTGAATGATCCCCGCGTCCTCGAGTTCCGGCGCAACGGCCTCACTGCCACGCGCGTCGAGCTGCGGTGGCGCCTGGAAGTCCATCGGATCGGCGCCGAGGGCCGGTGTTTCGCGCGAGACGCTCGGCGGCGCCACGCAATGTCGCACGGAGGCGCCGGCTTCGACGATCGTGTTCTTCGGAAGTGTCGCCTGCGCGACCAGCGCGCCTGCGCCGATACGGCACGCGGCCCCGACGATCGTCGGACCGATGATTGTCGCGTTGGCGCCGACACTGGCGCCGGCCTGAACGATAACAGGGCCGACGAGTCGCGCCGACGCGTGCACAATGGCGCCGCGGCCGCTGACCATCTGCGTGTCGAGCCGCGAGTACTGATCGGGTGTCACGCCGGCGAGCGTGCGCATCAGGATCAGCTCGCTCAGCGCCAGAAAGTCGTGTTCCGTCGTCGCGTCGAACAGGTCGCAGCGAAGCGGAATGTCGCGGACCAGCACGCCGCGCTGTGCGAGGGCGACGGGCAGCGCCGTCAGTTCGTCGTAATGAATGTCGGCCATCGCGGCGACGGGAACGTAGGCGTAGGCGATCGAGCCGGCCGGACGATCGACGCGCGTGACGCCCTGGTAGAAGCGCCGGATACTTCGGACGCGGCCGTCGCGATCCAGCAGCACGCGCTCGCTCGCGTCGCCCATGTCCGAACCCATGGCAATGGCGTGAATGGCGCCGCTGAAGGATCTCGCCTCGCGCAGCAGCTCCGTGAAGTCGTAGTCGTTCGTCGGCCAGTCGCGCGGATCGATGAAGAGCAGTCGATCCGACGGTTCCAGGCTGTGAATGTGGCTGTCGAGTTCGTCCGCGCTGACCACCCGAACAGGGACGTCGCAGTTCGCGGCCATCGTGCAGATGGCGTCGCGCGTCGACGTGCGATCCGACAGAACGACAATCTCGTCGCTGCCGGCGGCCCGGGCGCGGGCGCAGATATGATCGAGTACACTCGTCGCGCCGAGCGGCATCGTCAGGAGGGACACATCATCCCCGCCGCTTGTGTCGCGCATCGTGCGATCGTGAATGATCGTGCAGATCAGCATTCGTTTCCCCCAACGAAAGTATCCGCGCAGCGTACGCCCGATTGCCGGCGCGTTACGCCAGCAGGTCGGCCGTGTCCGCGTGCATGCGATGGTACTGATACGGGTAGTAGCCCGTGCCCGTGCGTACGCCGACGAGCATTGTGCCCAGCAGCTTGGCGCCACAGGCGGCCAGTCCGGCGAACGCCTCGACGGCGTCGTCGCGACGGGAGCCGTCGGCGCGAAGCACCATGACGACACCGTCGGCGTGGCCCGCGGCGATCCGCGCATCGGCCATCGCCAGAACGGGCGGGCTGTCCATGACGACATAGTCGAACATCGACTGCCAGCGCGCCAGGGCCGACGTGAACGCCCCGTTCGCGAGCACATCGCGATTGGCGGGGCCGTGGCTGACGCCGGCCGGCAGAACGGCGAGTCGATCGTCATCTGTCTGGCAGAAGGCCGCCTCGTCGGCGACATCGCCCGCCATGACCGAGCGAAGTCCGACGCGCTCGTTGAGTTCGAAGTACTGAGAGACCGACGGGTGAAGCATGTCGGCGTCGACCAGCAGCACGCGCTTGCCCATTCGGACAAGGCTGCGGGCGAGCAGGATCGAGACGGTCGTCTTTCCGGCGCTGGCCTCGGGGCTGGTCACAACGACCGTCCCCTTCGGGCTGCGCAGACGCTGCAGCAGCATCGTTCGAACGATGCGCATGTTCTCGTGGATGGCTCGTCCGAGCAGCGAGTCCTCCGGCTCACCGAGGGCGTCGCGCGCCCGCGGCAGCTGTCCGAGGAACGGGATGCCGCTCGGGACGGCGCCGGAGATATCGGCGTAGGCGTGAATCGTCGAGTCAGTTCGGCTGCGGAGGAATCCGACACCCACGGCCAGGACGATCGTCGCGGCGATGGCGCACATCGAATAGATCACGCGGCGATCGCTGGACGGTTTGCGTCGAAGCGTTCCCGGCGACTGGATGCTCACGCGGGCGGGCGCGTTGCGTTCCATTTCGAGGGCGTGAAGCCGATCCGTCAGTTCCTTGCGAAGCGTTTTGCGTTCAGCGTAGCGTTCTTCGGCCTTGCCGAGCTCGTTGACCACGCGGTCGACCGATGTCAGTTCCCGCTGGAGTTTGTCGATGGCGGCGACGAGCTGTTCCTCGCGCTTGCCCATGACGGCGTCGGCGCGATCCAGGGAATAGCCGCCCGGCAGCAGCCGCGCTTCCGTCAGGCGAAGGATGCGCTCTGCGTTCTCCAGATCGGCGACGGCGGCCTGATACGAAGGATGGCCGGAGCCGAACTGCTTCTGCGCCAGCGCCAGCCGGCGCTTGGCGTCTTCGAAGGCCGCGAACTGCTGCTGCCATGTCGGATCAAGCGACAGCACGCTCGGAATCTGCTCCGTCGAACCCGTGGCGCGCGCCATTGCCTTGTTGTCGGCCTCGGGAACTTTCGTGGTATCGAGCGTCGATCGCTCGTACTTCCGCACTTCCTGTTCGGAACGCATCTGCTGGAGCTCCGCCTTCATGGCGTTGAGCTGACCCAGGCGCTGTGTGCGGACCTCACCGTGGACGTTGCTCCCGAGCTCTTCCGCGAGCCGGTATTTCAGATCGAACAGCGAGGCGATTTCCGTATCCGTTTCGTCGCGCTGCTGTCGCAGCGTCGCGAGGCGGCGTTCGTCCGCCTTCACCTGGAGCTGGTCCCAGTAGGCCTTGTACGTCTCGACAATGGCGTTCACGATGATCTGTGACTCGCGCGGATCGAGCGTTTCGATGGAGACGTCGATCAGCTCCGTGCCGCGCCGCGGGCTGACGGCGATCTGGCGGGCCAGTCGCTCAGCGGCGCCCGTGATGTCGTTCGACGCGGCCGCGGACGAATTCTGGAACCAGCTCGTCTGTCGGACGTCTTCGCGATCGAAGACGCGCTCCAGCACTTCCGGACTCTGGATCAGTGACACCTGCGTGTTGAGGTACGCGCTGTAGAGCGGGATCTTGCCGTTGTCGTCCGTGTCGTACAGGACGCGCGGGACGACGGACGCCACGTGGATGACGGCCGTGCTTTCGTACTGCGGCTCGACGCGATTCCAGACGACGGCGATCAATGCCGGCGCGACAATGGCGAAGATCGCCAGCATCGTCCAGCGATAACGCCAGATGGCCTTGAAATCGAAGGTCGGCGGGAGCTCCGGCGGCGCGATCGGTCCCGTGAACAGGTCGACACCGTACGGGGCCGCCGCGCGGACGATCGCGTCTCGACTGGCGCCCGCGTCGCCGGCGGGAGGATTGTTGTGGTTCGGCGTCTGGCTCATCAGGAATTCCTCGCGATCAACTTAGGCGCGATTGGCGCATTGCAGTCCGTGATGGATCCGTCCGGTCGACCATTGTCCGGGCGCGACCTGGGAGCGATGCGTAAGGATGCAGCGATCGATAAACGCGGCCGCCCCGATGGCGACTTCGTCCCACAGGATCGAGCGGCAGATGATGGCGTCCGATTCGACGACGCAGTCGGCGCCGATCGTCGTGGGTCCGACGATCGTGGCGCGCGCCTCGATGCGGGCGCCGGGCCCGATCAGGCTCGGTCCCTCGATCCGGGCGTCGTCGGAGACGATCGCCGATTCGTGCACGATGGCGCCGTTTCGCAGCGAGTAGCCCGCAGGAACGTGATCCGATTCGAACAGCTGCCGCAGGATCAGCCGGCTCGCCAAAAAACAGGAGTTCGCGCCCGTCACGCGGAGCGGCGCCTCGTTCAGGACGTATCGCTGAACGCTCAGCCCCCGCGCGTGCAACCTGGGAATCAGCATTTCCTTGATGTCTTCGTAGCCGGACTCGCCGACGTGTTCGAGCGCCTTTCGCGAAAAGACATAGACGCCGGCCGGCGCGAGTCGGCTCGCGTCGTTCCCGCCGATGGCCGCAACCGTGAGCACGGCGCCGCTGTCCGCGTGGGTCCGCATCAGGTGATCGATATCAATCGACTGCGGAATGACGCAGCCCTCGACGACGAGAAAATGGTCGCCCGCGATCTCCCGCGTGGCGTCGGCGACGCAGCCGGCGGGACCGCGCGGCATGTGATCTTCGTAGTATTCGATGTCGACACCGTGATCGGCGCCGGCGCCCAGGCAGGAACGAAGGGACTGCGTGTCGCTGTTCGCGCAGATGCGGACGCCGTCGGCGCCGCCGTCGCGCAACCAGCTCAGTGGATAGGCCACGAGCGGGCGATTCGCGATCGGCACCAGCGTTCGTGGTACCCATCGCTCAAACGCCGAAGCGCGCCATTGATGCACGCCGGCTAAGATGATGCCCGATGCATGTGTGTACATCTTCCCCCGATGTCCCCCTGTGAGCGAACGGACATGATCCCCTCCGTCCGACGCTCGCTCGATTCTATGGCTACGTGTCTGTGATAGTCATTCATGCGTCCGTATCACGCGCCGCATATCTGGACCGTCGTTTTCAGCGAAGTCCCGCCCTCGATTCCGAAGTCCGCGCGGATCGTCGATATAGGCTGTTTCTCGTGGTACGCCCGGCTGCACCAGCCGAGAATCGGGGACTCACTTCCCCGGTAAATCGTTACGTTCGTGTGATCCGGCAGCGACAGCTCGATCGCGCCCTCGGGGCGCGTCGCCCGAATCCGGCGTTCGCCGATCTGTTCGACCCGGCACTCCGGCGCGAAGTGGAAGAACAACGCCCCCTTATGGGACGCCGCCGCCGTGAGTTCGTCTTCGATCTGAAGGACCCCGGACGCCGCGTGGAGTTCGACCGTTCGCCGATGCGTCACGGGATCGGCGAGCCGCTGATAGCCATCGTGCTCGGCGACGAGTCGGGCGCCGTTCGCGCTGGTGGTCCACTCGACACAGGTCGCATTGGCGCGACGCCCCCAAAGGAACTTGCCGAGCATCTCGGACTGATCCAGACCGTCGATCTCAATCGTGTTATGGGCCCGCGTCCTGCGGAAGTAGTCGCGCCATTCGGCGTACGTGAAGTAGTCGTAGGTGCCCGGATCGATCAGGAACTCAACGCCGAACGCGCGGAGCGTCAGACTCAGGGCGTCGGCGTGACCGTGGGCGGCGATGGACTTGAAGCCGAGCGGTCCGGCGTCGACTGTCGCGCTGATGGCGCCCTGATTCCCGGCGCACCCCGATTGAAGCAGGAAGATACCGGCTTCGTCGAAGCGCTTGGATTCGAGCGCCTGATCGCCGGCCTTGTCGCCATGTTGCGGACCTGTGCCGAAGAGCCAGAACGCGGTCTCGCCATCGTCGCCGCGAACGGAACTGCAGGCTGACTCCCCGGTTCGACCTGGCTCACGAAGCGCTTCGGCCGCCTGAATCCATGCTCGCCCGTCTCCGCGCGGACCGCCGAGATCGAGGACGTAGCCGTCGTCGCAGTCGTTGAATGAGGGCGCGGGACCGGCGGCCGAAAGCGACGACAGAAAGTCGCACATCGCCAGGAGTCGGTCCGTGTAGTCCGCGGGGAAGGCGTCGTCAGAAGTCCCGCCAACGGCGGCGGCGATCATGAAGAACTGCAGGACGAACAAATGATATCCCGTCGCGAGCTCGCGATGGACGCCGTCGTTGTCGACCTGATGAACGATCTCATCGCAGAGAATGCGCTTTGCTTCGTCGCTCCATGCGAGGGCGTTGGGCAGGCGCCGAAAGTGGCGCGCTGCGACGTACACACCCGCGGCCTCGCCGATCAGGTGATTGTTGGCCGAGCTGTAGCGCGAGTATTTTCGCGAAACGTCCCACAGGTGCTGATACACACTGGCCTCGATGAGACCGCGTTCGGCGTCCTTCATCACATCGGCCGGTTCGATCATCTCCAGCGCGAACGTCCAGTTGATCAGGCGGATGGCCAGCTCCAGCGGGCTTCGCCAGTTCATGCCCGTTCCGAAGGGGCAGGCCTCGATCCAGGAGAGGATCTGGTCGACGACGTCTCGTGCGTACCGTCCGTCGTTTGTCAGTCGGTAGGCGCGGCCCAGCGTCACCAGATGATGATGGCGATTCAGCTCCCAGACCCACTTGCAGTCGCCCGTTTCGTCATAGTCGCGATAGTCGATGTCGCCGGCGAAGCCGGTGGGTGTCGGCGCGTTCTTGTTGTGCTCGTGGTTCCAGCGGATCGGATTGCCGACGTCTGTGCGATCGGCGCCCAGCAGGCGTATGTTTCGCCGCAGGATTTCCTCGGCGTCCGCGACGGCCCGGTCGCGCCATGCGCTGACGAACTCGGAATCGGGCGTCGCATTCGGAATCAGCGGGCTCGCGCCCGCGGTCTGGCGCTCGCGTGAGGCCGGGGCGGAATCGCCCCTGTTGAACGTGGCCAGCGACTTCTGGCGTCGGCCGAGAAGAACGCGATCCACCTTGTCGCGCACAAGGTTCGACACGCGCCAGGCGATCTCGCCGGGCGGCATGCTGAGCAATCGGTTTCGATACCAGCTCAATGACTGCACGACTTCGGCTCCCGCGCACGGACCGGCGCCCACGGCGACGAAAATCCGGGCGTGTTCGAGGCGCACGTTCCGCGCCTCGATTGCGTTTGCGGCGTCCAAGCCTTATGACTGTGTTCCCCCAGGAAGACAGGTGACGAAGTGACACGCCAGTCGCGGCGGCGCGATCGGCAGTCGTCGCGCCCTGCGAACGTGTCGCGTCGTCGCAAGCCCCGCCGTCGGCGTCCTGGGGTCGAAGGAGATGTTGAGGGAGACGGATCGTCCCGCAGTTGATGGATCTGCGGACTCCGCTACGCGATTTTCCCCTCAGAGCATGCCCTGCGACCGCAAGGGTCGCCTGAACGGCATGCAATGATACCTGTCGTAACCTTTTGAATCAAGCGAAGATGCGGCCCCGTATCGGGCCTCGCGGCGGGTTCCGGGAAACGAGGCTGACGGGACTCGAACCCGCAACCTCCGGCGTGACAGGCCGGCGCTCTGACCAATTGAGCTACAGCCCCGGATACCTATTCCGGACGTCCTGACTGATATCAGCCAAGAGCTCGGTAAGGCTAACTTTGCGTGGAATCCCTGTCAAGCAATCATCTTTGCCATCCCGGACCTGCCCGCCAGGCGGATTCGGGCGGTCTCGGCCGCCCAATTGGGATACCCCGGGAATGTCTCCCGGGACCCGCCGGCGGAGGAGGGTGTTTCGGGACCTGGGAAACCTCTCCGGGACACATCAAGCCGGGTTCGGACCTTGTCGAGTTACCCGACAGGATGGATCCGGCGCCCGCGCGTTCGTGGGTCGTGCTCAGACGTCAAATCGGCCGGCCCCCGGGGGGGCGGTCCTGGAGATTCAGGTATGCGACAGGTTCAGTGGTTCGGCTTCGTACTCGTGTTCGCGTTAGGGATCGTTGCATTCGGTGTCTACAAGATGTCGAGTGGACCGCAGGGGGTCCGCGCCGAATCCGGCGCGCCGGCGCAGATTGACCTGACGGCGTCCGAGCATGAGCAACTGCGTGACGCCTACGAGGCGAAGCTCGCCAACCCGGACTACGCCGACTACAAGACGAATTCGAATGGTCGTGGTTTCCAGGACTTTGCGGAAGAAACGCGCATCAAGGAGATTCGCACGAAGATCGCCGCCGGCGTCAAGGCGCCCGCGGGGACGAAGCTGTTTCACATTCCCGTCGTGGATGCAACGCCGGTCCTGGACGGGGGCTTCGGTGAAGGCGAGTGGGACAAGGCGGCGCGATTCTCGATTGGTGTGAACGGCGCCGACACAACGCTCTACATGATGGCAACGCGAGAGAATCTCTACCTCGCCTGCGACGTGCCGAGCGACACGACGAAGGATGGATTCGATCAGCTCCGGTTCTACTACCACCTGAACATCTCGCCGCTGATCGTCAACGAGCGAATCCACGTCGGAAAATCCAGCGAGAAACTCGGCGGCATTCGCCAGACAGAGGTTCGCTGGACCGGCGACGCGCCCGCCGGCGACAACGAGCGCTGGAAGAAATACGCCATCAGTGACTGGAGTATCTATGAGCGCGCCTTCGGGGCGTCGAGCGTCAAGCAGGGGCATCGACGGTTCGAGGCGGTTCTGAACCTGGCCGAAGCCGGGCTTCCCGTTGGCGCGCCCTTTCCGGCGCGCGTTCAGGTTGAGTCCGATCCGATCCGTGACAGCAAAGGCAAGTTCAAGCGCCGCACCTATGTCGGTGAGATGGGCGACCAGACGGCGCCGATATGGTTTGTCATCGGCCAATAACCGCGGGTGAATGTACGGCGCGGGGTTATGGAATCCGCGTACTCAATGGGTGAAGCGGACCTCTTTCGGAGGGACTTCTAAGTCGGGCGAACGGCCGCCCCGATGAGAGGGGGGAGTGACGAGCGGCGTGACGATGTCATCGCGCGCCAGATTCTCGACGGCGAACCGTGAATCCTTCATCGACTGACAACTCGATCGAACTGCCGAAGTTCTCGCTCTGGGACATGATCGAGTGCGGTCGTCGCATTCGGACCGCTTCAAAGCGAACCCGCGGATTCGTCGAGACCGCCGAAGCCCTGGCGACCTATTTCTACGACACCTTTCGAGATCACAATGGCGAACGCGCCGTCGTCCTGTCGCGTGTCTTCAAGACGCATCGCTACGGGCGCCTGGACGACGAACTGAAGGAAATCGCGCGAGGAACGATGGGGCCCGGGGAAACACCCTTCGACGACATGCAGTGCCTTTCGTTGATCGCGACTCGCGGCGCCCGGCCGGAATGGGACGATCGACGCAGATCAACGGGGCATCGCGCCATCGCCATGAAGGACGCCGAGGCGCTGAAACGGGCGCCGATGATCGAAGGGATGGTCGATCAGTTCGGCATCAGGGGCGATCTCTACTTTCAGGATTCCTCGGATCGCCCCGACGCGTTCATCAAGCGACAGTTCGGCGTCTTTCACGTACCGGATTCGCGCGGCAGCCGCTGGGTGCCCTCGCAGGAGAAGTTTGTGATTCCGCACGGCGTCGTGTCCGTGCTTGCATTCGGCGGCGCGCTGCCTTCGGGAACCGTCTTCTCCATTATCCTCTTTCTTCGCATCAGGATTTCGGCGCAGGTCGCGGAGCTGTTTCAGCCCCTCGCGCTCTCCGTCAAACTGGCGTTCTGGGAGCATCCGGAACCTCGGCGGCTGTTCGACGCCGATGAGGCCGGGGCGCCCGCGCACAGCGTGCACTGGAATGAAGTGCATGACGCGCGTGTTCCGGGGCTTGCGAGTATTCGCGATCATGTGATCGAGGAGACGATGGAGGTTCAGGAGTCCGTCGTCGTTGCGATCGCGTCGCGACTGAAGGATACGACCGCCCGGCTCCAGAGCATTATGGACGCGGCGACGACCGTCGCGATCTACGCGACGGATACGGACGGTCTCATCACGCACTTCAATACCGGCGCGGAACGACTGCTGGGCTATGCGGTCGAGGATGTCGTCGGTCGCGTGAAGCCGACGCAATGGCACGATCCGGACGAACTCCGACGCGAATCTCACGAATGGGCGGTCGATGGGGCCGCCGGATCGGCGGAATTCGAAGCCCTGGCGGGCGGCGCCCGGCGCGGCGCCGTCGAAGAGCGGGAGTGGACCTTCATCCGTCGCGACGGCGGACGCGTTCCCGTCAATCTCAAGACGAGTGTCATGCGTGGCGAGCATGGGGAACTGAAGGGGTTTCTCTGGATTGCGACTGACATTTCCGCGCAGAAACAGTTCGAAGTGGATATCCGACGGGCCAACGCGCAGCTGCGCGAGCAGGCGGACTATGCCGGTCGAATGGCGTCCGAGGCGAAACAGGCGAACAACGCGAAATCGGCGTTTCTCGCGAACATGAGCCATGAGCTTCGCACGCCGCTGACGGCGATTCTCGGCTACTCCGAGTGGCTGCTGGACGGCGGAATTCCCTGCGATGCCCCGGGGGATGCGCACGCCATTATCCATACGATCCTGCGAAACGGTCGCCATCTGCTTCAGTTGATCAACGATATTCTGGATCTTTCCAAGATCGAAGCGGGTCGACTCAGCGTCGAGCGGATCGACTTCTCGCCTTCGGAAATGCTGGCTGACATTGAGTCGCTGATGCATGAGCGGGCGTGCGCGAAGGGCGTCGATCTTTCGATTCGATTTCTGACTCCCATTCCCGATCGCGTCGAATCTGACCCGACGCGGCTCCGACAGATCCTCATCAATCTCGTCGGCAACGCCATCAAGTTCACGATGGAGGGCGAGGTTCGCATTGACGTCGCCCTGGCGGACGACACTGAGCCGCAGTTGGTTTTCCATGTGGTCGATACCGGCATCGGGATGTCGTCGGAGCAGTTGAGCAAGATCTTCAACCCCTTCGTTCAGGCCGACGACTCGACGACACGCCGGTTCGGCGGGACGGGACTCGGGCTCGCGGTCAGCAAGCGGCTGGCGGCGCTGCTGGGCGGCGAAATCGCCGTCAGAAGCGAATTTGGCAAGGGAAGCGTCTTTACCGTGCGAATCGCCACGGGCCGCTTCGACCGAACAAAGCTCGTTTACGCGCCACAGGGAACGAGCGTCGCAAGACCTCCCGTTGTCCGAACGGAAGCGACGGAACCCCTGTTGGGAACCCGCATCCTCCTGGCGGAAGATGGACTCGACAACCAACGACTCCTGTCGCTGGTCCTGCGAAAAGCGGGCGCCGAGGTCCATGTCGTCGCGGATGGCCGCCAGGCGGTCGACCAGGCCCTGGCGATGGACCGGGATTCCATGCCCTTCGACGCGATCCTGATGGACATGCAGATGCCCGTTCTGGACGGCTACGGCGCAACGCGCGAACTTCGAGACGCCGACTATGACTATCCCATCATTGCATTGACGGCCAACGCGATGGGCGGCGATCGGGAACGCTGCATCCAGGCCGGATGCGATGACTATGTCACGAAGCCGATCGATCGACCGCGATTCCTGGAGACGGTTCGGAATGTAATCTCGAACTTCGGCGTCTCATCCATGACCGGCGCGTGATCCATCCGGGCGCCGGCGCGCGTCTTCATCTATTCGAACACTGAGTCCCGAATTCGGCCCCATTGGCGCCCCGGAACGCGTGTCGAGGTTGTCGCGCAGGTCCTGTAGCAGCGTGACGGGATCGATCGCCTCCCCGATGTACTGTTGCGATTCGCCTCTCGGATCGTGTACCGCCTTTGCGCGATAGATGATGAGGCGCCGCACGCCGTCGTCGATGGCGCGTCGACAGAGCCCGCGGATATAGAATCGATTGAATTCACCTTCCGCGAGCGTAAGCGCCGCCGTCGACGGGACGCGTACCCGCTCAGGCGTCCCGGTCATCGTGCGCCGAAGCTCCATCACGTTGAAGTATCGAGGGCTCCCCAGGGCGAGGGCCAGCGATTCCGGGGAGCCTGACTCGATGGCGTCGCGCATCAGGTTGTGGTAGACGGAACGCCCTGCGGGGCTGAGTCGCGGGCTGACATACAGCGACCCCTCGCGGATGTCCCGGCGGAATTCCAGCAGCATGAAGGATCGCGTACGTCGGTCCAGGTTCACCAGGTGAAACATGCGTCGATGCTCCATATTGCAACGGGGCGCCGCGGAACGTCACGCGCCCGGAGAGGTTCGCCGTCTTTCACGGATCCGGCTTGTCCATTGTTCCGTGAGCCGATTGCCGCCAATGCGGCTCGGCCGTCTTCTGTCGTCGCGGCAATTCGGTTCAAATACGCCGTATGTGCGAAACGTCGCCCCATGTGGGTTTTGAGGCCTCCGCGCGACGGCGGTCCCGGGCGCATCGTTGGCCGGGCAGGCTGGTCTGCGCGCTCGCGCTGCCGGCGCTGGCGGCCGGCTGCGGGCTCGATGTGTTTTATGCGCTGCACGCCATCGGCGGACAGGCCGGCATCCTGTTCGGCGCCGTCCCGGTCGAAGACGCGATCGCCGACAGTCGCACGGCGATGACGACACGTGAAGGTCTGGAGAGCGTCGTCGAATTACGCGAGTTCGCGCGGGATCAGATCCGTCTCAACGTCGACACGTCATTTGAACTGTTCTACGACGCGGGCGGCGCCCCGGTCGCGTTCAGCGTCTCCGCCTCGCGGCGCGACGCCCTCGAACCCATCCTGTGGGAGTTTCCATTTTTCGGCTCGGTCCCGTTTCTGAACTACTTCGATCGCGGCTCGGCGGAATCCAAAGTGGGCGAGCTGGAGTTCTGGGGCATGGACGCCTTCATGTATGAACTCGACGCCTACAGCCTCGCCGTCCTGCCCAACCCGATACTGTCGCCGATGCTCGATCGGGATGAGATTGATCTGGCGACGCTTGTGTTTCACGAACTGACACATCGGACCGTCGGCCGATCTGACGATGGCACGGACCTCGACAGCCGCTACAACGAGAGTGTCGCCACCTACGTTGGCCGACGCGCGGCGGAATGGTATTTCGAGTCGCGCGACGGCGCCGGCTCGGCCAGGGCGATCGAGGCGGCCGCGCGATACGCCGACGATGACATCGTGACGGCGTTCATGCAGGATCTTGCGGATCGTCTTGATGCGATGTACGCGTCGGACATCTCGGCGGATCAGAAACTGGCGAACAAGGCGACGATGTTCGAGGAGGCGAGATCGACGTTCACGAATCAGATCGCCCCCTCGCTGCAGTACCGGGAACGCTACGGTCTGCTGCACAACATGCCGGCGAACAACGCGTTCGTGCTTCTCTATCGCCGATACAACGAACGGCAGACACTGTTCGACGATGTGTTCGAGGCGACGAACCAACAATGGGGTTCAACGCTGCGCGTCTATCAGGAGGCCGCGGCGTCGCCGGAGGACCCCTTCGAATACCTCGAACTGTGGCTGGCGGCGCGGCAATGACCTCGTCGCGCGGACCCGCCGACGGCGAGGCGCCTAGGCGGCGTCGTTGCGGATCCTCAGCAGCAGAAGTCCGTCGTAGCCCTTGCTTCCGACTGTCTGAAGCGCCGTCGCGCTGGCGCGGGGTTCGGCGGCGATCATCTCGAACAGCTGTCGCACGCCGAGGACACGCGGGTCGTCGCTGAATTCGTCGATCACGGCGCCCTCCCGCACGACATTGTCGAACAAGATCACACCGCCGGGACGCACGAGCTTCATACAGGCGTTGAAATAGAGGGGGTTGTTTGGTTTGTCCGCGTCGACGAATGCGAAATCAAATTGCGGGGCGTTCGCCGCAATCAGGGCGTGGAGCGATTCCATGGCCGGGCCTTCGCGCAGGTCGATGCGATCCGACAGGTTCGCCCGTCGGAAATTGTCTCGGGCAATCGAGGCGTGTCGCGGGTCGAGCTCAAGCGTGACGATCCGGCCCTCGGGCGGCAGGGCGCGCGCCATCCACAGCGTGCTGTAGCCGCCCAGCGTCCCGATCTCCAGGATGCGTCTGGCGCCGATCATGGCGGCAATCAACTGCAGCAGTTTTCCCTGCGTCGGAGAAACATCTATCGCGGGCAGCCCCGATATGGCGTTGGCCTCCAGCGCCCAGGCGAGGTCCGCCGCTTCCGGCGCAAGCGCCTGGATCAGATAGTCGTCTACGGCGCTCCATGTTGTTTCCGGCATTTCGATCCCACTTTCCGTTCGTCGGGGCGCCGGCCAACCCTGGCGGCGCTCCGGTCATTGTATGGCTTGGGACAACATTGGCGCACTTTCATCATCCGGCGCCCGGGCGCAGCGATCGGATACGATTCAGAATGCGGCGCCGACCGGCGCAACAGAACCCATCCTGCGATGATGCGACGCGTCGGAGGCGCAGACTCGACGATCGCTCGCTCACGTGACCCGCACGGGATGGGACGGCGCAGTCCAGCGCGATCTCGATTCTCAGATTCAACAACCTCGCCAGGGGAGGAACAGACGATGACACGCTTATCCCGTCAGGGGCTCATTGTGTCGTTGACGCTATCTGTCTTGTGCGCGCCGTCATTCGTCGCGGCGGCGACCATTCATGTTCCGGCCGATCATGGGACGATTCAGGGCGCCATCAATGCGGCGTCGGCGGGAGATACGATTCTCGTGGCGCCCGGCGTCTATCACGAGACGATCCTCGTCGATGAGGCGAACCTCGAGATCGTCTCATCAGGAGGGCGCAATGCGACGGCCATCGTGGCCGCGCCCGGCGCCGGCAGCCCCATCGTCACAATCGGGGCGGCGGGGGTGACACTCGGGCGACCTGACCAGGGCTTCCGAATCGAGCATCAGGACGCCGGGGCGGCGAGCGTCGTCGTCATCCAGGGCGCGTCGATCGGTTCCCCCGCTGTGGACGCCGCGGCGCCGACAACGATTGCCGGCAATCGATTCGTCGCCCAGGGCGCCGCGACCGGCGTCCGCTGCAACGCCGCCATTGCGGATGTGAGCCTGAACATCCAGGGCAACGTCTTCGCCAGCGGTGGCGGACCATTTTCGTTTGCGACGCCGATGCGTTTTGAGTCGACGATCTTCGGGACGATTGGCGCGGCGTCGTTCTACGGGGCGACGGTTCGGATCGAGAGCAACGTCGTGAACGACATGACGGACGAGGCCGTGCTGTTCGTGGAGAACATTCACAGCAGCGATGTCGTGATCGACAACAACACGTTCAATGGCGTCGGGGGGAGCGGATTCGGTTTCGAATGCGACAGGTATCTCGAGGAACAGTCGACACTGTCGTATACCAACAACCAGGTCAACGATCTCGAACGCGGATTCCACCTGAACTATGTCGATTCAGGCGGAAGGCTGGATGTCAGCGGGAACGCGATCAACGCCGCCGCCGTCTCTTCTGTGTACGTCGAGAACGTGAGCTACGGCGGTATCGTGACGATCACGGAGAACGTCATCGCGGGTGGCGGGGCCACGGGCGTGCGCTTCGATGACATCCGGGATGGATGCGTGGTCCTGATCAACAACAATGAAATCCGCGACTTCAGTGGCGACGGCGTCGCCGTTCTTGACGTCTATTACTCGATCGTGGATGTCGAGGAGAACACGATCGCCGGAAACAGCGCTGTTCACGGGATATACCACCGCTATTCGGAAGCCGCGATGCTGGATGTGCGGTTCAATGACGTATCAGGGTTCGACGGTTTCGGTATCGATGTCGAGGACCAACTGGAAAATGGCGGCGTCTATCGTTTCAGCGGGAACACGCTTGAGGGCGCCGGCGCCAGCTATGGCATGTATTTCGCCGGCTACTTTCACTTCGGACCGAACGTCGAGATTGCAGGCAACACGATTTCCGGCTTTGAGACTTACGGCATCTACATGCAGGGCCTGAGCGAAGGGGGTGGTCGATGCGTCGTCAGCGACAATGCTCTGACGGCGGCCCCGGGCGGCGTCAGCGCCTACGGTCTCTACTGGAGCGACATCCAGGATGGGGGTGGCGCCGGCGAAGTTACGGGGAACGTCATCAACATGAACGGCGCCGATCGCGACGGTCTCTACTTCTACTTCCTCGACGATGGCGCGACACTGCTCGTGGACGGCAACAGCGTGACGGGTTATCAGCGGAGCGGTCTGTATTTTGACGATTACATCGAATACGGGGCGACATGCCTGATCACCAACAACACGTTTCAGTCTGATCTCGCGGCGGGGTCGCCGCACGGGATCAATATCAGTGATACGCTTCGATACGGGGCGGATCTGGTGATCGGCGGGAACACGATCGAGGGGTTCGACGAATACGGTGTGGAGATCAGCGACCTCGCGGATGGCGCTTCGGCGGTTGTCGAGGCGAACCTGATGACGGCGCGGCCCAGCCCGTCATCGGGGTACGGCGTCCATGTCGGGGATGTCGATACCGGGAGTTACCTGTGGGTTCGCGATAATTCCATCGACGCGAACAACGGTCCCGAAGATGCGATCTACGTCCACTACGTGGGAAACGGGTCGACGGCCGAGATCCGCCGGAACACCTGCGAAAACTACAGAAACGCCGGCGTTTATATCGACGGCGATGTCGAGCAGGGCGGCGCCCTGTACATCAGTGAGAACACGCTTCGGGCGGCCTCGGCGATCTCTTCCGCCTACGGCGTCTATCTCGCGGGTGATGTTGTTTACGGGTCGTATCTCGAGTGTGTCGGGAACATCATTTCCGGTTTCAGGGAATTCGGCCTCCATACGCGATCGATCTATCACAGCGATATTGTCTGCGACAACAACGTCCTTTCGGGCGCCGATGCGGGCGCCGATTACGGCGTGTATATCGCGGACGAGATCGAGTACGGCGTGTTCTTCAGTTCGATCAGCAACAACACGATCAGCGGCGTTCGCGACAACGGCGGCGCCATGGCGGGGCTCTATCTGAATCAGCTGTACGAGGGGGCGGACCTTGACGTTTACAGGAACACGATCACTGGGCACGCCGACGGCGCGTCGTACGGCTTTATGATCGACTACCTCGAATATGGGAGCGAACTGGACTTCTCGCTGAATACGATTTCCGGATTCAGTGAGGCGTGCGTGTTCGTGTCCGACTATATCGACGACGCGTGCGTCGCGACCTTCCGGCACAACGATCTGTACGGCGCCGCCAACGGCCTGCTCTTCGGCGGTGAGATCACTGAAGGCTGTGTCGTCAATGTCAGGAGCAACAACATCGATGGATTCAGCGACTATGGCGTCCGCCTGAACCAGCATATCGACGGCAGTGTCGTGGACGTCAGTCAGAACCGCGTTTACCCCGGCCCGATCATCGGCGTCGGCCTGCGCACGTTCGAGCCCCTCGGTCAGTCCACGCGGCTGAGCATCGACGACAACTGCTTCCGGAATATTGCGGAAGGCGTCGTGATCTTCGATATCCACGAGACAGCCTCCGTGACGATGCGGAGGAACGATCTGTCGGATGTGACCGGCCGCTCCATCATCAGCGAGAATGCCGACGCCCAGCACGCGATCGATGCGATCGACAACTGGTTTGATGTGCTGGAGGTCGCCGGTTTTGTCAACACGACGCCCGAACTGTCGTCGCCGCCGGATCTCGACGGCGACGGTGTTCCGAATTGCGAGGACAGGTGTCCGCAAACCGCGTCGGGGGCGCCGGTCGACGAGGACGGTTGTCCGCTTCCGCCGCCGCCCGATGACAACGTCAACGACAACGCCGGCAATGCGAACGACAACTCGGACAACACCAACGGCAACACGGACAACGCGAACGACAACGTCGACAACGGAAACGACAACGCCGCGCCCGGACCTCAGCCGACGCCGGACACCTGTGGCTGCGGCGCAGGAAGCGCGGCCCTCATGCCGTTGTTCGTGATCGGCCTGATCCGGATTCGACACCGATCGCGTCGCGATTTGGTCGCGCGGCGCTGAACGCGTGAGTGATTGCTGATTGGTGTCGCTTAGCTTCCCGGATTGCGCCGTGGGGATGGAATTCCCGGTGACGCGCGATGGGTGGGGAATTGTTACCCTCTCTCGCGCGAAGGTGGGCCAATCCACCCAGTTCCTGTCGCGCCAACGGCGGCGGGGCGTGTCTGTGGTTGTTATGGGGCCTCATATCGACTCTGGCCTGGCGCTTGCATGGCTATGTCAGGCGTGCAGGGGCGAAGGCTCAGCGCATTCGTTGCGCGATCGATGTGGATTCAGGAGCGAGGCGGCTCAACATGCGTTTGAACTCTTGCTGTATCGGCCGACATCGTTCAAACTGTTTGAGAACGAACGGGGATGGTAGGAGTATCTGCGTGATCGGGTGGCGCGTTGCGTCGCCTTCAAGACGGTTATCTTCGGCGGTTCCGCCGTAATCAGCGATTTACAACCCATCGTGGGAGTTTTGACGCGTTGATTTGACAGTGACGCGCGTCAGGCCGCTCAGTGCGAAGGAAGCAGCGCCCGCAGGGGGCGATGGCCGAGCGATCGGCTCAGTCGTCTTCACCAGGGGCGATTCGCGCAGCGGCGACGGGAGATGTCTCAAAATCAGGATTTGGGAGCCATGGGAGAACCCAACATGCAAATGAAACGGACAGGTATTTATCGAATTTATGGTCTCGCGCTGTTCGCAGGCGTGAGTCTGGCGAGCAGCGCGTTCGCCGCGACGATCAACGTCCCGGCGGATCAGGCGACAATTCAGAACGCGATCAACGCGGCGTCGCCCGGTGACACGATTCTTGTCGCCCCGGGAACCTACAACGAATCGCTCAACATCGCGACGGCGGAGTTGACGATCCTCTCCACCGCCGGTCGCAACGCGACGACGATTCAGGATTCCCCGGGCGCGGGCAACCCGATCGTGCGAATCTCGGCGCCGGGAACGACGCTGGGCGGTCCGAACCAGGGCTTTCTGATCCGGCATCTGAACGCCGGCCCGACGACTGTCATTTACGTCGATAGCGATATGATCGGCTTCCCCGGCGAGGACAACGCGCCACCGACGTCGATCAACGGGAATCGCATCGCCGCGAACCAGGGTTCGAGTGGTATCTATTCCGATGCCGCGCTCGCCGAAATCACCTTCAATCTCGAAGGGAATGTCTTCGCAAAGACGGGAGGCGCCTACAGCTTCAATTCGGCGATGTACTTCGACTCGTCGAACCCCGGCAGCGTGACGAACGCCGCCTTTTACACGGCGAATCTCAACATCCTGAGCAACGTCGTCAACGACTTCAACTCCCGCGCCGTCTATTTCAACAACAGCGCCTATTCGTCGGACATCGTCATCGACAACAACACGTTCAACGCGGCCGGCGCAGCGGGCTATGGTTTCTACTGCAGCGATTACCTCTACGACGCCTCGAACATGTGGTTCACCAGCAATACCGTCAACGGCGGCGATCAGGGCTTCTACTTCAACCAGGTTGAGAACGGCTCCACGCTTCACGTCGATAACAACACATTCGACGGATTCGCTTCGTATGGCGTCTATGTGTTCTACCTTTACTACGGCAGCGACCTGACGATCGATGGCAATACGATCATCGGTGACGGCGCCGCGGACTACGGCATTTACACCTATTACTTCGACGAGGGATGCACGGCGAGCATCAGCCGCAACACGATCAGCGATGTAGACTACGCGGGCATCTACCACGAGTACACGTATTACTCGATTGTCGATATTCTCGAGAACACGATCGAAGGTAACAGCGCCAATTACGGCATGTTCCTGTACTACTGCTCGGCGACGCTTCTCAATGTCCTCTCCAACAACGTGTCGGGCTACGACGACTACGGTCTCTACGTCGATGACTATTTCGAAAACGGCGGCCAGTACCGATTCAACGGCAACACGTTCACGGGTGACGGCACCGGCAGCGGCATAAACTTCGATGACTACTTCGAGTACGGCCCGTACGTCGAAATCAACAACAACACGATCTCACAGTTCGACGTCTACGGCATCAAGGTCAACGAGGTGTACGAAGGCGGCGTCTGCAAGATGAACGGCAACGTTATCACGGCGGCGCCGAACACGGCGACGGCGACCGGCATCTACTGGGAGTACATCGAAGGTGGCGGCGGAACCGGCGAGGTCGTCGGAAATACGATCGACATGAATGGCAGCGCCCTGGACGGTCTCTACTTCTACAAGCTCGACTATGGCGCCGATCTTCTGGTCGATTCAAACAACGTCACGGGCTTCAAGCAGAACGGTCTGTACTTCGATGATTACATCGAGTACGGCGCGACCTGCGTGATCACGAACAACAACTTCTTTGGTCATGTTGGCGCCGGCGCCGATTCGGGCGTCAATATTTCGGACTACGTTCAATACGGCTCCCATATCGTCATCAGCAACAACGACATCCGGGACTACATGGATGAGGGAGTCTACCTCGATTACGTGTACGAGGGCGCCACGGCGCACATCGACGGCAACACGTTGTCGGCGCGGACCAACGCCACGAGTGGGTACGGCGTCTACATCGACGACGTCGAGTACGGCAGTGACGCCTGGATCCGGAACAACGAGATCGACGTGAACAACGGCGCCAATGATGCGATCTACCTCTACCACATCGGCTTCGGTTCCAATGCTGTTGTGACGGGGAACACGTGTCTGAACTATCAGGACGCCGGTTTCTTCATGGATGATATTGTTGAGTACACGGGTTCGCTGGTTGTGAACGACAACGTCTTCATGGCCGCCGCAGGGACCCCTTCGACTTACGGCGTCTATCTCGATGACTACGTCGAGTACGGCAGCTACTTCGAGTGCGTCGGCAACGCCATCAGCAACTTCACAGACTACGGTGTCGGCACGACGTACATCTACTATGGAAGTGACATTGTCTGTGACGACAATGTGATCACGGGGCACGCCGACGGCGCCGACTACGGCATCTACATCGCCGACGAGATCGAATACGGCGCATTCTTCAGCTCGATCAGCGGCAACACGATCACGAATATCAAGGATGACGGTTCGGACCGGGCCGGTATCTATATCTACGAGCTGTACGAAGGCGCGTTTGTCGATGTCCGCAAGAACGACGTGACGGCCCATCCGGACGGCGCCGCCTATGGAATCATGGTCGAGTACACGGAGTACGGCAGCGTCTTCGATTTCGCCCTGAACACGATCGCCGGCTTCACGAAGGCGGGCTTCGAGTTTGACTCGGATATTTCGTATGGCGCGATCGTGACCCTCCGGAACAACGACATCCTGGGCGCGGCCGTCGGTATTCTCTTCAAGGATTACTTCGACTATGGCGCTGAGGTGAAGATCCGGAACAACAACATTGACGGCTTCACGGAATATGGCGTGCGGTTCGACAACTACATCAACGCCAGCCTCGTCGATATTTATGAGAACTGGTTCACGGGCGGCGTTTCGACCGCTCGCGGCGTGCGAACGTTCGCCGAACTCAATGAGGGAACGGTTCTGAATATCGACGATAACTGCTTCCGCGATGTCAGCGATGGCGTCGTTCTCTTCGATATCGTCGAAACGGCGATCGCCGCCCTCCGCGGCAACGATTTCTCAGGTGTCAGTGGCGCCGCGATCATCAGTGAGAACGCCGACGCGGATCACGTGGTCGATGCGATCCTGAATTTCATCGCCGGCGCCGGCGTTGCGGGCAACGTCAGCGTCGCGCCCGAACTTGCTTCGGCGCCCGATCTCGACGGTGACGGCGTGCCCAACTGCGATGATCTCTGCCCCGGTACGGCGCCCGGCGTCGAGGTGGACGAGAATGGCTGTCCGCTGCCGCCGCCTCCCATGGATGACAACATGAACGACAACATGGGCGGTAATGGCAACGACAACGGCGGCGACAACGGCAATGACAACGGCGGTCCGGCTCCGCAGCCGAATCCCGAGATGTGTGGTTGCGGCAACGGTGGCATGATGCTCATGCCGCTGGCGGCCGTCGGCTTTGCCGGCATGCGGCGACGCGTGCGAAAGAGCCGCAAGTCCGCCTGATTCATGGAGCGTCAGTGGACGCATTGTGATGATTGAAATCGAAGGCCCCGCTCGCCCGGCGAGCGGGGCCTTTTCATTTGGCGCAGGTGGCGCGTCGTCTTTGTATTGCTTGCAATCATTGACGGGCTTTGGCTCATTGCGGGCGTATTGCGCTTTCAATGGCCGGTAGGCGCCCGGCGCGTTGAATTCCAGTGCGTTGGCGCTTTACCATGACGGACTGAATCGAGTCCAGGGGGGACCTCCGCACGAAGTCCATTGTCTGTGTAAGTGTTCGTTTATCCGAGGAAAGGAGCCGCCATGATGTATCGATTGACTGTGATCCTGAGCGCGCTGTCCGTTTGCATTGCCGCGACGGCGAATGCGACGATTCTGACGGGTGACCCGTCAGCCGACGCGGGTTGGGCCTACGTCGGCCATTCACTGGCCAGCGGAACCTATGTCAAAGGGAGCGCGAACTACGGCTACGACGCGTATTCAGCGGCCTTTACTGTGCAGGCTGGTTCGGATCTGGAAATCGACGACGCCAACGATCCGTCACTCGACTGGCTCGTCGGAGATACCGTGATCGGCGTTGGCGGTCGGTTCGCGGATATCACGGCGGGCGCCGCGGGTTGGGGCGCCTTCAGTGGCGATGGCGTGAACAGTCGTCTGCCCGCCAGCACGGGTCCGAAGCTCCAGGCGAAGTTCGGGACGAGCGCCGCCACGTGGTCCACGAGCACGATCGCGCCCGCGAGTGGCAATGGCAACAGCAGTTCGAGCAGCGGCGGTGGTCGCGTGCAGGTTCGAACATCGGCGTACTTCCAGACGGGAACGCCCAACCCCGGGCAGACCGAGCCCTGGACGTGGGATGGCAACTCCAACCAACTGCTGGTGCTCGACAAGGACTCGCACATCGACTGGGACGGCGCGTCCAGCCAGCCCAGCAAGTACACGGCGCGAATGATCTGGAACTATGACGGTGGTCTCGGCCAGGTCACGAGCTGGCAGCTCCTGCTGAATGTCTCCCTGCTGGCGCGACAGGCGCCCGTCGATTTCGTGGGGATCATGCCCGCGCCGGGCGATCCGGCGATCATGACGGTGCAGGACAACGATGGCCCCTATACCGACGCGCTTGTCACCGTCGTCCCGGAGCCGGCGACGCTGGCGCTGATGATGTTCGGCGCGGCCATGACGCTCCGCCGCCGCCGCTGATCGGATACAGCTGTATCTCAGGGCGCGATGCCCCCGAGTCGAATCGGGCGCCACGCTCCCCCTCAAAGGGGACGCTGTCCGGGAATTCGAGTGAGAACTTCCGATTTGCAGAACCGTCGTAAACGCCAATGTTTCCAAGGCCAACACAGCTCCGAAGGAGCGTCAGTTTTTAGCCACGGGTGGAGCGGAGACCGCATAGCGGTCGGAGCGCAACCCGTGGTTAGCGTTTTTTCCTCGGGTTTAGCCCTGAAAGGGCGACACAATTCCCGGACAGTCTCCCCTACAAAGGGGAGCATGGAGATGCGGTCGCTGACTCTGGTCGGCCCTGTCGCGCCTGCGTCTTCGCGACTTCCCATGCCTGCCTTTTGGGGCAAGCATGCCACCCGGCCAGGGAGCCCCCGCCGAATCTCACATGTGCTTGATGACAGCGTCGCCGAACTCGCTGCACTTCATCAGCGTGGCGCCATCCATCAGGCGTTCGAAATCGTATGTCACGGTCCTGGCGCCGATCGCGCCATTCATGCCCTTGATGACGAGGTCCGCGGCGTCCGTCCAGCCCATGTAGCGGAGCATCATCTCACCCGAGAGGATCAGGCTGCCTGGATTGACCTTGTCCTGGTTCGCATACTTCGGCGCCGTGCCGTGCGTCGCCTCGAAGATCGCGTGACCCGTGTCGTAGTTGATGTTGCCGCCCGGCGCGATGCCGATGCCGCCGACGCACGCCGCCAGGGCGTCGGAGATGTAGTCGCCGTTGAGGTTCATCGTCGCGATGACATCGTACTCGGCGGGACGCGTCAGGATCTGCTGGAGGAAGGCGTCGGCGATGACGTCCTTGATCGTGATCTCCCTCCCCGTCTTCGGATTCTTCAGTGTGCACCACGGACCGCCATCGAGTTCCGTCGCGCCGAAGTCGTCCTGCGAAACCTTGTAGCCCCAGTCACGGAAAGCGCCTTCCGTGAACTTCATGATGTTGCCCTTGTGCACGAGCGTGACGCTGGATCGATCGTTGTCGATCGCATACTGAATCGCCGCCTTCACAAGACGATGCGTGCCTTCCTGGCTGGTCGGCTTGATGCCGAAGCCGGCCGTCTCGGGGAATCGCACCTTCCGGAAGCGATCGGGGAAGGCCTCGGCGAAAAGCTGCTTGAACTTCCTGCAGTCGTCCGTGCCGTTCTCGAATTCGATGCCGGCGTAGATGTCTTCGCTGTTCTCACGGAAGATCACCATGTCCGTCTTTTCCGGCGCCTTGACGGGGCTGGGCACACCTTTGAAGTACTGCACGGGGCGCAGACAAACGTAGAGATCGAGCTGCTGGCGAAGCGCGACGTTGAGCGAGCGAATGCCACCGCCGACGGGCGTCGTCAATGGCCCCTTGATACCGACGAGATAGTCACGGAAGGCGTCGAGCGTCGCATCGGGAAGCCAGTTGCCGTCCTTGTTGAACGACTCCTCGCCGGCGAGCACCTTCAGCCATTCAATCCTGCGCCTGCCGCCGGAAGACTTGTCGACCGCGGCGTCCAGCACGCGGACCGTCGAGCGCCAGATGTCCGGACCTGTGCCGTCGCCCTCAATGAACGGAATGACGGGTTGATCCGGAACGTTGAGCGTACCGTCGGAATTGAGGGTGATCTTGCTGCCAGCCATCGTGGAATCGCCTCCGCCTGTGATCGGGTTCAAAGGTGTGTCAAAGCCATCTGTAGCATGGCCATGATATTCAGAACGGGGGGCGCCGCCAACGCCGGCCGCCGATACGCCGGTCGTCAGTCGAGGATCATGAGACAGCGGAAATCACGGATTCACACTACAGAAACAATTCCCAGACGAAGTAGCTGATGGCGGCGAGCATCATCAGAACCACGGCGCCCGCGGGAACCGCGGCGTTGCTGATCGGATCGAACCCCGTCTCTCGCCCAAGCTTCAGGGCGGGAATCAGGAACACGAAGGCAATTCCGTAAAGCGTCAGCGTCTGCCAGAGCGGGGCCGCCCAGCCCGGGCTCCAGATGCCGAGGCTCGTAAAGACAGCCAGACCCACAAATGCCAGATCCCGCTTGGCGCTGAGCGACAGGTTCCCCATGCGTCTCCCCGAAAGAGTGACTCGAGCGTCCGGCGCGACAACGGCTGGCTGCGACCTCCGCAGCCAACGACACGGAATCGACGTGCGAACATACCCAACTCTATGCGGGATCTGAACGCGTGTGTCCAGCCTAAGCCTTCGGGAAACCGCCACGGGGACCACCCGGAGCCAACACCAACAACGTAACTAATTTCTATGACAATAGTTATGAATCCTCACCCGCGTCACGATCGAAGGATCGCCCGTCGCAAACGAGAACGACCGGCCCCGGCGTCTCGTCATCGCCGACACAAACCCCGGTCCCTGTTCGGGAACGCGAAAGCAACCATCGCAGCGGGATCGCGCCTCTCGAACGAGAAGCCCAGGTGATGACGTATGAATTGCTCAGGCCCCCATTCGAGGGAAATGCGATTCGCCGGAGAATGACGTCACGCGGCGAATCAGCCACAACCTTTTGCCGACAAAGCAGTTGCGCCGTTAATCACACGCTTGACAGTTTTTTGAGAGTCGAATAGATTGCCAAGTTTCGCAGTGAGCTGCTTCACGCGCGGCAGTGGATCGCGCGCAACGCCCGACTCACGGGCCAAGTTTTTTTGACGCCGTGTGTTGTCGGCGTTTGCAGGTGAGCAATGGTACCGAAGCGAAAAGTTTCGAAGTCATGCAAGCGGGCGCGCAGGTCGCACCACGCCCTTCGACCCGTCAATCTCGTTGAGTGCCCGCAGTGCGGCACGGCGCGGCTCCCGCACCGGGCCTGCATGGACTGTGGCTACGTCAACGGTCGCATTTCCCTGAAGATGGAAGCCGAAGAGGCCTAGTCCCACATGCGCATCGGCATCGACGCGATGGGCGGAGATCATGCGCCCGAAGAGATCGTGCTCGGCGGCGTCCTGGGTTTGAAGTTTCTCGGCCCGGATGATCGCCTTGTGCTTATTGGGCGCGAGGACAATATCCGTTCGCACCTGCCGACGGATGTCGATCCTCGTATCGAGATCGTGCACACGCCCGAAGTCATCGAGATGGATGACTCTCCCGTCGAATCGCTCCGGCAGAAGCGCAAGTCGTCGATCGTCGTCATGGCCAGGATGGCCGCACAGGGAGAACTCGACGCCGTCATCTCCGCCGGCAACACGGGGGCCTGCGCCGCCGCCTGCCAGCTGCAGATGAAGTCACTCGGCCCTGTTCTTCGTCCCGGGATCGCCGTTGTCCTCCCGACATTCGCAGGTCCCCTGACCATTTGTGACGCCGGCGCGAATGTCCAGCCGAAGCCGCAGCACCTCCTGCAGTACGCCCAGATGGCCTGCGCCTACGCCTCCGAAATTCTGGGGATCAAGAATCCTCGCGTCGGCCTGATCTCCGTGGGCGGTGAAGACGTGAAGGGCAGTCCCCTCGTCAAGAAGACAAACGAATTGCTTCGCGCCGATCCGACGATCGACTTTGTCGGTAATGTCGAAGGCCGCGAGTTGTTCAGTGGCGCCTGCGAAGTGGGCGTCTGCGACGGATTCGTCGGAAACGTCGTCCTCAAGCTGACGGAAGGCCTCGCCGAAGGGCTCTTCCGAACGATCCGACGCGAAGTGACCGCCGAGAGCGAAGATCTCGGCCGTCGCATCGAACCCATCTTCGGCCGAATCTGGCAGAAGCATGACTACAGCGAATACGGTGGCGCGCCACTCCTGGGCGTCAACGGTTCCTGCATCATCTGCCACGGCAGCAGCGAACGGCGGGCGATCTACAACGCCGTCCGGATCTCGGCCGACTTCGTCAGGAAGAACCTGAACAGTATCATCCTTTCCCGCCTATCGGAGGTCAGCCCGGATGCATGAACCGCTGGGGATTCGAATCTCCGGAACCGGACGCGCCGTCCCTGAGCGCATCGTTCACAACCGGGAATTCGAAGGCCGACTGGAAACGAATGACCAGTGGATCCGGGAACGAACCGGGATCAGCGAGCGCCGTTACGCCGACCTCTCGAAGGGCGAAACGACGGCCAGTCTCGCCGTCGAGGCCAGCCGCAAAGCCATCGAGGCCGCGGGACTGACGCCCGACGACATGGATCTGATCATCGTTGCGACGATCACGCCGGAAGCGATTCTTCCGTCGACGGCGTGCTTTGTTCAGCAGGCGCTCTGTTCGAAGCCCGTTCCGGCCTACGACCTCGTCGCGGCCTGCAGCGGCTTCGTCTATTCGCTGCTGACGGCCGGCGCCATGATCCAGACGGGCCGCTATAGGCATGTGCTCGTCATCGGCGCCGAAGTCATGACAGTCATCACGGACATGGAGGATCGCGCGACGGCGATCCTGTTCGGTGACGGCGCCGGCGCCGCCGTGATCTCCGCGACACCCGAGGGCGAGGACTCGGCCCTTCTGCATTCGATCATGAGCGCCGAGGGCAGCGGTGACGCCCTGCTGCACGTGCCGGCCGGTGGTTCGCGCGTGCCGACGTCGCAGATGACGCTGAACGAGCGTCTGCATTACGTGAAGATGAACGGCCGCGAGGTCTACAAGAAGGCCGTGAAGCGAAATCACGACCTGGTCGACCAGACGCTGGCCGAGACGGGCGTCGATCCCAATGACATCAAGCTGGTGATTCCACATCAGTCGAATCTGCGGATCATTACGTCGGCCCGGGAGCGCATGGGGCTCCCCGAGGATCGGGTCTACATGAACATCGATCGCTTCGGCAACACGTCGGGCGCGTCGATTCCGATCTGCCTGGACGAGTGTTTCCGAACGGGACGAATTCAGAGGGGCGACTTGCTGCTGCTGATCGCATTTGGCGCCGGATTTACCTGGGGCTCCGCGCTGCTGAGGGTCTGACAGATCCGCGCGCGACTTTGCCAGCCTCGATGCTGATCGGGCGGGCGGGAAAGAGAATCAACCAACGTGAGCAAGACGGCAATCATCTTTCCGGGACAGGGATCGCAGGTCGTCGGCATGGGCAGGGATGTCGCCGAGGTCTCCGACGCCGCGCGCCGCGTCTATGCGGAAGCCAATCGCATCCTCGGATGGGATCTGACGACGCTGTGCTTCGAAGGCCCCGCGGAACGACTCAACGCGACGGACGCGTCGCAGCCCGCGATCTTCGTCACGTCCGTCGCCATCTGGGAAGCCTGCCGGGAGCGTGGACTCGTCGATGAGTGGCGCCCGTCGGCCATGGCCGGCCTGAGCCTGGGCGAATACACGGCGCTGCACCTGGCCGGCTGGTTCAGTTTCGAGGCGGGGCTCAAGCTCGTCGCCGAGCGCGGCCGCCTGATGCAGGCCGCAGCGGAGGCCTCGCAGGGCGCCATGGTCTCGATCATGGGGGTGGATGAGGCCGCCGTGAACACTATCTGCGCCGAAGCCGCTGAGGGCGATGTCCTGGCGCCGGCGAACTTCAACTGTGCGGGCCAGATCGTAATTTCCGGCGGCAAAGGGGCTTGCGAGCGGTCGGTCGCCATCGCCGAAAAGCATGGCGCCCGGGCGATTCCCCTGGTCGTCGCCGGGGCGTTTCATTCGCCCCTGATGCAGCCGGCCGTCGATGGTCTGGAGGCCGCGCTGCGAGACACGACAATCACCTCCGGCAAGCTGGGAGTGGTGTCCAACGTGTCCGCTGACTATCATGCAGACCCGAATGCGGTTCGAGAACTGCTGCGTGAACAGGTCGCCAGGCCGATTCGATGGCAAGCGTCGATCGAGCGAATGGTGAGCGAAGGTTATGATCGATTCGTCGAAGTCGGGCCCGGCCGCGTGCTGACAGGCCTCATGCGAAAGATCGATCGCTCCGCAAAGGCGTTGAATTTCTCAACCGCCGCTGCGTTGGAGAAGGTTCCCGCGTAGGCGCCCTGAACGGGACAGGACTTTCGAACCGCAGCGACTGTTCGCGGGCTGAAAATCACAAAGACGTGTGAGGAGGCTTGATGCCTGATTTTCGTGACAACGTGGCCATTGTGACCGGCGGATCCCGCGGTATTGGTCGCGAAATATGTCTGAAGCTCGCCGCCGGCGGGGCGACGGTACTCGCCTGCGCCCGGGACTCGGATCGACTGCAGGAGACGGCCGCCGCCGCCAGCGATCAGAAGCTGCCTGGACGGATCGTCACGCACGCCCTGGATGTCTGCGACTCCGAACACGTGGAGAAGTGGGTTGAATCGATGTCCGACGAGTTCGGCCGCATCGACATCCTCGTCAACAACGCCGGCATCACGGCGGACGGTCTCGTCATGAACATGACCGATGACCAGTTCGACAGCGTGATCCAGACGAATCTGAAGGCGGTCTTTCTGCTGACGCGCGAAATCGGAAAAGTCATGGTTCGCGCGCGACGCGGCCGCATCATCAATATCACCAGTGTGTCGGGCATCATGGGAAATCCGGGTCAGGCAAACTACGCCGCCAGCAAGGCGGGCGTCATCGGTCTGACCAAATCCGTCGCCAAGGAACTCGCCAAGCGGGGCGTGACGTGCAACGCCGTCGCCCCGGGGTTCATCAAGACGGACATGACGAGCGTGCTGTCCGACAAAGTCAAAGAGGGCGTTCGGCCACTGATTCCGTTGCAGCGCTTCGGCGAGCCGGAAGAGGTTGCGGCCGTCGTCGCGTTCCTCGCATCGGCCGAAGCGAGTTACATCAATGGACAGGTCATCGTCGTGGACGGCGGCCTGCACATGTGACGCGGCGCCGACTGGCGCCGGCCTCGACCCTCGGCAGAGTATCACAATCGGGTGAGCGTTTGCGTCACCCTCATGTATGAGAGACCAGATGATGGAGAATAAAGTAGTGGCGCTTACGAAGGATGAGATTCAGGAAAAAGTGGTAAAGATCGTCAGCGAGCAGATGGGCGTGGACGAAGGTGAGATCTCCGCCGACACGTCCTTCGTCAACGATCTGAACGCGGACTCGTTGGATACCGTCGAACTTGTCATGGAGTTTGAAGACCAGTTCGAGCTCAGCATCCCCGACGAGGAAGCGGAGAAGATCCAGACTGTCGGCGCGGCCGTCGAGTACATTCACAAGCACCAGGGCAGCAAGAGCGAATAAGCCGGCCTCTGGTCGGACTCGCGCTCTTCGCCCCACAGGGCATTACCAGCATGTCTGAACGGCGTCGCGTCGTCATCACGGGGATGGGGATTGTCAGTCCCCTGGGTTATCAGGTTGACGAATTCTGGGAGCGGCTGATCGCCTCCGAATCCGGCATCCGCCAGATTCAGTTGTTCGACACCACGGAGTTCGATGTGAAATTCGGGGGCGAATGCTCCGACTTTTCGCCCGAACCCGTCGTCGACAAGCGATCCGCCAAGCGACTCGATCGATTCGCACAGATGGGAATCGTGGCGGCCCACGGCGCCTGGACTCAGTCCGGTCTCGCCGATGGCGGCGTCACGGACCCCACGCGATTCGGCGTCATCACGGGAACCGGCATCGGCGGCATCGCCGAGCTCGAGGACCAGCACAGGCGCCTCGTCGAGAAGGGCCCCAGCAAGGTGTCGGCCTTCACAATCCCCAAACTGATGAGCAACGCCGCCAGCGGCAACATCTCCATTATGCTGGGCGCCTGCGGTCCGAGCACGGCCGTCGGAACGGCCTGTGCATCGGCGACGAACGCCATGGGCGACGCCATGCACGCCATCCGGCGGGGCGATGTCGATATCGTGATCTCCGGTGGCTCCGAGGCCGCCCTCACGCCGCTTGGCATGTCGGCCTTCGCCTCGATGAAGGCGCTGTCGACACGCAACGATGATCCCCAGCGGGCTTCGCGGCCCTTCGACAGGGATCGCGACGGCTTCGTGATGGGCGAAGGCGCCGGCATGGTCGTCCTCGAGGAGTACGAGCACGCCAAAAAACGCGGCGCCAACATCCTCTGCGAACTGCTGGGCTTCGGCACCAGCGCCGACGCTTTCCATATCACGCAGCCGCAGGAAAACGGCATCGGCGCCTCGGCCGCAATGCGAAGCGCCGTCCAGGACGCCCGGATCAACCTCGACGATGTCGATTACATCAACGCGCACGGAACGAGCACGCCCCTCGGCGATATCGCCGAGACGCTTGCCATCAAGAAGGTGTTCGGCGCGCACGCGAAGAAAGTGGCTGTCAGCAGCACGAAGTCGGCCGTCGGGCATCTGCTCGGCGCGAGCGGCGGCGTGGAACTGATCGCCTCGATCCAGGCGCTGCGCAACGGCGTGATCCCGCCGACGATCAATCTTGAAAACCAGGATCCCGAGTGCGATCTGAACTACACACCGCTGACGGCCCAGGATGCCAAGGTCGACATCGCCCTGAGCAACTCCTTCGGCTTCGGCGGGCACAACGCCTGCGTCATTGTCGGCCGCGTGAAGTAAGACGCACGCCGATTCAATTCAGATGAATCCAAACGACCGAACGCGTCGCGTTCGGTCGTTTTTCTTTTGCACACGCGCCGCTTTCGCCGATCCGCCCGGCGGATTTTGCCGCAATCCCGGCGGTGTCTCGCCGGGCTTCAGGTTCGCCTGAAATCGGGCCGATAAAATCCGACAGAGCGCTGGCCTCGAACGACTTCGTTTCGTCGCCGCTCCATCGCCGCATCGACCCATGAAGGACGGACCTGGCTGAATGTTCTCGCAGGAAGATATCGATGCTGTCTTGCGCGATGCTCAGCAGGCGGTCGACGAGCTTGCCAACGACGTCGGTCAGCTCGGGGGTGGCGCGCCAGCCGCCCCGGCGCCGACGCGCGTCGTCTCCTCACAGAGTCCCGCCGCCAGCGCCACGGCCGCCCCGCCGCGACCGATCGGCGGCCACGTTCGGCGCATCCTGCGAATCAAAGTTCCGGTCATCGTCCGCCTGGCCCAGCGCAGCATGCTCGTCGGCTCCATCATGAAACTTGGCCCCGGAACGATTCTCGAGTTCGATCGAACGGTTGACGAGGAGCTCGACCTGATGATCAACAACTGCAAGATCGGCGCCGGCGTCGCGGTCAAGGTCAACGAGCACTTCGGCATCCGGATCACGACCATCGACTCCGTCGAGGATCGCATCGATTCCCTCGGACATCGCGCCTGATCGCCCCGCTCCCCATGTGGCGCACGCCAGGGCGCCACTTTCCTCCAAACCTCGAAAAGTTCGCCAAGGCGGATCGTTCGCCTGATAAGTCGGCGACGCGCAAACGTCGCCGGCGGGCTTTCGCCGTATAATGTCCCCCCACGCGCCGCATTCGTTGCGACGGCGCACGACGGGACTCGTTTGAACCAGGTGACGCATTGATTACGCGGGACGGCGCCAAAGAAGTCGCAATCACGACGCTGACATTCGGCGCAGCGGGGATCGCCTGCGCATGGGCCGCGCTGAACGTTTCCGCCTGGTTCTGGATCGGGGCCGTGCCCACACTCCTGTTGTGGGGATTCGTTCTCTCATTCTTCCGCGACCCGCCCCGCACAATTCCCGACGCCCCCGGCCTGATGGTCTCCCCGGCGGACGGCAAAGTCACGGAAATCGCCCGACTCGAGGACGGCTGGCCCGGCATCGACGAGCCCGTCCTGAAGATCAGCATCTTTCTGTCCGTCTTCAATGTCCACGTGAACCGGGCGCCATGTAACGGCGTTGTCCTGGGAACGCTCTACGAGCGTGGCGAATTCCTCGACGTTCGACATCCCGAGTCCGGCATGCGGAACGAGCGCAACAGCATCACGATCGATCCCGACGCCGACTACGGTCCGATCATCGTCCGGCAGATCGCGGGGCTCGTCGCCCGGCGCATCGTGTGCCATATCGACAAGGGCGATCGCGTGACGCGCGGCGCCCGATTCGGCATGATCAAATTCGGATCACGAACCGACCTGATCGTCCCCGCGTCCTCCCGGCTGGAGCCGGCCGTGAAGCTGGGCGATACAGTCAGGGGCGGGGCCACGATCCTGATGCGACCCGGAGCGTAACCTCCATCGGGCCGCGGCAACCCAACACAGCGAAAGCGCTTCTGATGAGACACGACACACACGAATCCCGACGCGCCCGCAGCCGCGAGCGCATCCTGAAGACCGTCGGCGTGCTGCCCTCCCTGGCGACGCTCGGCAATCTCACGTGTGGTCTCGGCGCGATCTACCTCTGTATGCTGGCTGCGCAGGCCGCCGCCTCACCCGTTGCCGACAGCGGAACGGAGCCGACAAAGGTCATCGCCCTCTTCTCCACGTACCTCAGCGCCGCCGCCTGCTTTCTGATCCTCGGCATGTTCTTCGACGCCATCGACGGTCGCCTCGCGCGCCTGGCGCGCAAGACGAGCGAGTTCGGCGCCCAGCTCGATTCTCTCGCCGATATCGTCAGCTTCGGCGTCGCACCGGCGTGCCTCGTTCTGATGATCGCCAAGCCAGCGATCTTCAGCGAGATGGTGGACCTCACGCGACTCGAACGCGCCTACTGGCGCGCCGAGTGGGTCATGGCCGCGATCTACGTCTGCTGCACGGCGATGCGACTCGCCCGGTTCAACGTTGAAAACGAGGAAGATGAATCGGCCCACATGGACTTTCGGGGCCTGCCCTCGCCCGGCGCCGCCGGCGCAATCATCGCCGCCGTTCTGCTCCACGAACACCTGCTGCCTGTGATCATCCACGCCAAGACGATCGTCATCATCGAGCGACTGATGCCACCGTTCGCGCTCGTGCTTGGCCTGCTGATGGTCAGCCCGTTCCGTTACCCCCACATGGTCAACGCCATCCTCCGCGGTCGGCGGCCCTTCTGGCAGGTCGTCTCCATTGTGATCATTCTGTTGATCGCGCTGGTCGTCGATCCGGAAATCACGCTGGCGATCGGTACGGCGACCTACGCGCTGTATGGTCCCATCCGAACGGGATTCGCCAAGATGCTCGGAAGGAAGCTCGTGCCTGAGATGGTCCCCCCGACTGACGACCCCCTCGACTTCGGCGAGACCTTCGAAGACTCGGATGAGGATCTGGAGGCGGACGATCGCGACGACGGCGACTCCGATCGCGTCCGCTTCACCGGCTGATCACGAAGACGCGCGTCGACGACTGCGGCGCCGGATGTTTCCCGCGCCGCGCTACAGCAGCGCGACATCCTGAATCGATCGCCCCGTCAGGCGTCGCACGGACACGTGCGCGGCGGGCTGATCGGGCGTGTTCTTCTTCCAGATGATGAAGATATCGCGCCGCTCATTCACGCCGACGACAATATCCTCGGCCGCAAATCCCCAGCGCATTTCATGGAAGCAGCGATACTGCCCCTGGTAGGCGTCGCCAAGCACCATCAGTTCCAGGTAGGGCCGACTGTCGCCCACGAGCAGCCGCGGCACACCGCCGCCGCTGAGCCACGACACGGATCGCACGGGACCGCCCGTCTGTCGGCGAAGCGTCTCCATTCGCTTCATGTCGCCGATCGTCCATCGCACGATGGCGCCGTTCTTGAGACCGGCGATGGCGTAGCCATCCGCAACGGCGAGCGTCGTCACCTCGGCCGGCGCCCCGGCGGCGTGATCGGAGTCGTCTTCCTTCGGATTCCAGGAGACGACGATGTTGTCGATGCCGAGCCAGATCCGGCCCGCGTCGTCGCGCTGAACATCCCGCACGCTGTGACAGCCTTCCGTCAGATGATCCAGGCAGTGAATCGCCGTCTCCGGGGCGTCCTTCCGCCAGCGCACGAGTCCCACTTCCGAGTGTGTTGCATAAACATCCGTCCCGATCATCGTCGATGCGTTGAACCCGCCCCGCAGCTCGGGACGACCATGAAGGACACACGTGTAGAGCGGTTCACCTTCCGCGTCGAGCACGAGCACACCGTTTCGGGCGCCGACGAGAATTCGCGTCGCCCCCATCGACTCGACGACGCGAACGCTTCGAAGCTGGCCGATGTCGGCGTCGGGGAACTTCTGCTTTCGCCTGAACTCCTGCGGATCCGCCGGATCGAACCACAGCAGCGAGCTGCCGGTCGCCACGAGCGCATACTTCGTCGGACGGGCGTCCCTGTCCATTGAGAGCAGGCCCTGATAGAGATCGCCGCGCTGATCGGCGCTGAAGCTCCTGATCATCTCGGCGACATCGAGGGCGCCCGTCGTGTCGGCCATTTCTCGAACCTTCGCCAGCATCGAGCCGATGTCGGCGAGATGTCGATGCCGCGCGGCGGCCGCCTCTTCCCGGCGACGCTGCTCCTCTTCCTCGCGCTGCCGGCGAATGTCGGCGGCCTTCGCTTCCGTCCGCGACTCCTCAAAGGCCAGCGACTTCAACGACAGCCGCGGATCCCGCCCGAGGGCCAGACCTGAAGAGAAACCGACCTGGCTGAACGACTCGGCCAGCACGCCGTCAAAATCATTCCACACATCCGGCCGCACCAGCTCTTCCGCCGGACGCGACGCGAGGAACTTCGCAAGCCCGGCCTGCACGGCCTCCTCGCAATGCCGACGAAGTCGCTCGACATTCACGCTGCGGCCACTGCCGATCAGCTCGCGCTTGAACGACGCCAGCTCCGTCCGATCCGTCATCACGAGGACCGTCATCTCGACGCGTCCGGTGAATCGGAAGCCGTCCGCAGACTCAAAATCCGCGAAGTCGTAGGCGCACTCAAACGGCGTGGTCCGGACGAAGAGCACTTCGCGCACGCCGTCGGACTCGATCGGCTGGCCGGCCGCCACAACATGCGGCTGCCCGCCGTGACTCTCCACCAGGGCGGCGCACGACGGCGGCACAACCACCTGTCGCGCAAGAAACGAAAAGAGATCATTGGCAAACGCGGCCTGGGCGACCAGCGTCGCGTCGCGCGTCAGATTGTCGAGTTCAAATCGCGTCGTCATGGTATTCGTATCTTATTGCGCTCCACATTCGGCCCCATGCGCCCCTCCCGCCGGGCGCGGAAGGCCCCATGAAAAGTATGAACGATCGACGCCTCGCGTGGAATTATTCATTTGCCCGAAGATTCTAGTCGCGCCGGACCGAACTGCGCCCGCAGGGAAGCGGGCCCGCGTGGCCGGGCCGCCCCGACTGGCCGAAACCCCCGACCGATCGCCCATCACGTCGCCGCCGCGAACTCACGGAACCGGACAAGGTCCTTCTCGCGGACACTCGGCCTGACCATCTGAATGACCTTCAGAATGTCACTCCGATTGATCGGCCGCGCGTCGGCGCCGCCAACAGCATCCATGAACGGCAGCGTCGCCGCCTTGCCGGCGATCGCCTTGATGTCCGCCCCGCTGTAGCCATTGAGCAAGCCCACGAGCTCGGCGAAATCGACGTCATCGGCGAGGGGCTTCTTACCCAGGTAGATCTCCAGCAGTTTGTGCCGCGCCGGCTCGTCGGGCAGCGGCACGTAAATCTTGGCGTCGAAGCGCCCCGGGCGCATCATCGCCGAATCCAGCGCCCAGGGTTCGTTCGTGGCGCCCGCGAAGAGCAGCGGCCGATCCCCCTTGCGATCGAAGCCCTCGATCTCCTGGAGAATCTGCGGCACGACGCGCGTCATCACAGTGCTCTGCGAGCTCCGCCGCGCCGGCACCAGCGCCTCGATCTCATCGATGAAGATGACGGCCTTGGGTTCTTCCTTCGCCGCCTTGAATAGCTTGCTGATGTTCTGCTCCGCCTCGCCGACCCACTTGCTCAGAATCTGCGAGGGGCTGATGACGAACATCGTCGCCTGGATCTCGTTCGCGATCGCCTTGGCGATCATCGTCTTGCCCGTGCCCGGCGGTCCGTACAGCAGAAGACCACCGCCGACGCCGATGCCGTACTGCTTCGCCAGCTCGGGATGACGGAAGGGATAGATCATCTTCAGCCGGATCTCGTGCTTGACGTCTTCCAGCCCCGCGATGTCGTCGAAGCTGATGTCCGTCTTCTCGCGGACGATCCAGTCCTGGGCGTTGGACTTGTTCTCGTCGTCCTCGTTGGCCGCGGCGCGACGATTCGTGCGCTTCTGATCCTGTCGCTTGTCGCAGAGCTTGGCGAACTCGATGAGCTCCGCCGCCATCGCCTTGCGCCGATCGCGCTGCTTGGCGTTCTCCGTCTCGGCGGCGATCTTGATAATCGCATCGGCCGCCTGCATGAGATAGGGCTTCGCCGCGGAGTACTCGCCATTCTTGAAATGCGCGAGCCCCTTTTCCTTGAGGCGTTCGAACGTGTTGTAGGAGACGGTCATGCAACCCTTCCGAATCGACCAGGGGCAGGGCGAAATAAACTCAAGCCGGGGCTGAATTCTATCCCAAGCCCCGCTTATTTGGTAACACTGCGAGCCTCGGTGGTCGCCAGTGAGGCGTACAGCAGGTATCGGGCAAACGTCTGCGCCTGGGCGGGCGAGTCGAAGAATCGCCCCGGCGCCACTCTGAAATCCTCGTCCGCAAGACGGATGCAGACTGCTCCGACGCCTTCGGAGAATAAAATTGACTCAACGCGAATCCAGGGGGTCCGGGTCATCTCACGTCCCCGATCGTTCCATTCGATGCCGAAATCGTCCACGCGGAGCAAATCGGGACGCCGATACCGATAGTAATTCCAGCTGACCATGGCCAGGATGAAGACGGCCAGCGTCACGACCACACTGACCACCCTGCCGAACGAAACGCCGCTGTCAATCGCAGTCCTTGCCACGACAAGGCAGATGCAGATCGTCAGGCCCATCACCATCGGATGCCAGGGGGGTTCACCTCGCCTGAAATACCGCAGGGCGACGGATCCCTTTGGGTATTGCATGGAGCAGCGATGGCAGACAAGTTCGTCCGCCCGCTCCTCGCGCAGGCGTCCGCGACATGCGGGACACTTCATCTCCGGACGAACGCCGTGTCGCTGTCGAAACGCCGTGGCTTCCGCCTCCGACATCGGTGGCGTCATCGGCAACTGGCGCCCTTCCATCAGCGCGCGGGCCCAACGCGCTCGCAGGGCGGGGAGCAGCCGCTCGCGAACACGCCTCGATTGCCCCGCATTGATAAGTTCGGAAACTGCCCGGGCCGTCCGCCGATCTCGGGCGCGAATAGTCAGCAGCTTCTCCGGTGAGAGCCCGATGTCCGTCACATCGCGCCAACTCAGGCGCCCGGCTCGCAACGCCCCCGCGCTCCACGCGATTCCGTTGTCACGAACGATTGCCCACTTGGGGCCAACCCGAAGGAGGCATACAACGCAAACGACCGCGCCAATTGCAACGATCGGCAGCATGCTCAGCAATTCGCCCTGCAGCCAGAGCCCAATCGTCCATGCGATGTGAAACAATGTGTAGAACGAGATGAACAGATCCCCGGGCGTGAGATTCCACGCGCTGAGCTTTGTCCTGCCGAACACCAGCATGTCCGGCTCGTACTCGAACCCGCACTCAGGGCACACGTGACGCAGCGGCAACCCCTCCAGGTTGTAGCCGCATCGCGGGCACGCCTCGGGAACAGCGATATGCGCCTTCGATAAGTCGGAGTCCGGATTCTGCAGGGTCATCGGCCCGTCCTGACCACATACCTTCTGCGTCGCCGACGTGGCAATTCCGCCGCAGAACACTCGTCATTCCTGAAATGCGCGAGTCCTATGTGCCTGAGGCGTTCAAAAGTGTTGTAAGTGTCGGTCATGCCAGGCCGGCCCACGCCCGGGAATTGCGTGTCGCCCAACGTTCGGTCCACGCCCGAATTCTATCGCGACCCGTAAATACCGGGCAATTTCTCGGCGATGACGTCGGGACTCGATGGATTGTCGACGCCCCGGCGACGCATCAGTGCGAGGCGACCGGGGCCGAGTTCCGTTCCTCGTCACACATGGCCCTGATATATCGAGCCAGGTCGCCGACATCGCTTCGATCCTGCAGATAGTATTCCGGCACAGGTTCGATGTGGCCATCGGACATTCGCAGGCAGATCGCTCTGCGGTCGCTCGCACAGAGGACCGATCCGACGCCGCCCCACGCCAACTGTCGCATTCCGCCGTTGACGGACTCCCAGGCGATCGACTGATTGTCGATCACGAACAGACGGGGCCGGCGATACCGAAAGTAATTCCATGCAATCGCTGCGACAAAGATCGCCACCAGAACCGTCCCGACACGGATCGAGTAGCCGAGTGAATTCGTCTCTTTCGTGGACACGAATCCGGCCCAGAAGACCATCCCCGCGACGAGCAGGCTGAACCAGTGCCATGGCGCGATCGGACGTTTGACGTACGGAACCACAATCGCATCATCATTGAAAATCCCGCCGCAGTTGTGGCACGCGCTGACACCATCCCTCCCGGCCCCCAGGATTCCGCGACAGACCGGGCACGCGGCGCCCTGTTTCAACCCACGTTCCCGACGAAACGCGGCGGCGCTGTCTCTCGTCATCGCGTCCACATCCGATGCGACGCCCGCGGCGGCCAGCGCCGATACCCAGCGTCCGCTCAGTTCCTGCACGATCGCGGCGCACGACAGCTCCCGCCGCGAAGTGGTAATGATCTCACAGAGTCGCTGGAGGGATCGGCCTTTGACGGGACGAATAATCAGGTAAGGCGGCATATCTCCTGACTTCACGGCGGCGACGTCCTTCCACGCGATGTAGCGGTCTCCATAGAAGGATTCACGCCAGAGAACGCCATCCGAATGCACAATCGCCCAGCGTTTTTTCCACGGCGCCAGGAAGACGATCTGTACCGCGAGAACCGCCGATATCGGCGCCAACACGGACACCACTTCGCCGACCCCAATCATGACGTTCAACACAATGAGCCCGCTGATCGCCAGCCCCACAAGGCCGATGGTCAGGTACGGTCCGAATGTCGCCTTCACCGGGCGTCCAAAGACAAGCATGTCGGGCTCGTAGGCGCAGCCACACTCGGGGCACATGTGCTTCGTCGGCAGCCCTTCCAGACGGTACCCGCATCGCGGGCACGCATCGGGGACGACGACGCGCACGCTCGAGAGTCTTTGTTCTTCAGGATTCACGATGTCCGGCCCGGCGTCATCGATCGATATCCTCAGCGCCCGAGTAACCCCTGTGCCGCGGCGTTGCATTTCTCAACGATCGCTCCATCGCCCTGCGACCTTTGCGCGCCGGCGTATCGCTGCAGCGTCGCGGCGTGCGTCGATGCGCAGGACGGCTGCAGCGCCGCGGCCTGTCGGAAATCGGCGATCGCGCGATCCACAGCGCCCTGTTCCAGCAGGATGTTCCCGCGCGCCGAGTAGGACCGGGCCTTGTCGCCGACGAGCGCAATCGCCTCGTCGCAGCACTGGAGGGCGTTATCGAGATCACCGGCCCGCTGGCGCTCGAGGGCCCGCGTGACGAAGGCGTCGGCGTAGCGCGGCTTGAGAATCGACGTCGTATCCAGTTTCACGACAGCGTCGAGGTAATGCTCGTGGGCTCGATCGACGGGGGCGTCGTGATTTTGATAGGCCGGGTTCAGGCGAAACGCCGCGGCAACGCTTTCGATGCCGTTGTAGATTTCGTCACACACGCAGTAGGCGGCGCCGCGAAGCATGTACGCCTCGGCGTCGTTCTCGTTGCGAATGATGGCGGAGTCGCAGGTGTAGATGGCCTGGGCGTACCGGTTCTGATTGAAACTGTCGTAGGCGTCGGCGAGATGGCTGTCCGACGGGAAGCCCGTGCGTATCGACGTTTCGTTGGATTGCACTGTCGCGCCGCTATTGGCGCAGGCCATGGGGAGAACAAATAGGAGTGTGAGTGATTTGATTCGTGTCATGTTACGCAGTTTCTCGTCGTCATTGGACAGGACTTGCGATTCGCTCAACATCGCGGAGCCGCATGCTATTCGATCATCGGGACCTCACCCCTGAAAGGGTGGGCCACTCGGCGCTTCTTCGCCCTGCGGACGGGGCGGCTCGGAACAATCGCCCTACTTGCCTTCCTTCTGCGCGTCATCCTTCAGGGAGTTCAGTTCCGCTCGCAGGGCGTCCAGCTCGTCCACATCCTTGGCGTGCTCGGCTTCGCTCTCAGCCTCGATCATCGCGTCAATCTCGGCGTCCGTAATCACTTCCGCCGGTGTGCTGGACACATCACCTTCGGCGGCGCTCTCGATCGATTCGAGGAACATCGACGTGCGCTCTTCCATGCTCTGCGACTGGGCCATTGCCTTCTCCCAGTCCATCTGCGTCTTGACGAGATCCGTCTCGCCGAACATGCGGCTGATTTCCTTCGCCATCGTGCCCATCGCCTGGGCGAAGTCGCTCGACGCCTCGGCCTGGCGCTTGATGATCAGGGCGCTCTTCACGGCGAGCAGCTGCCGCTCGAGCATCTTCTTTACGGTCGCCGTCTTCTTCAGCGAGTTGCGAATGAAGTTGTACTGCCCCTGATCGCCGATCTCCTTCGCGCGACGGGCGTTCCTGATGAACTCGTCCGTGAACTTGTTCTGTTCGGCGATCGACTTCTCAATCCGCCGGATGCCCTGGCGAATCTTGATGTCGCGTTCAATGCGTCGTTCTTCGGCGGATTTGAATAGACTCATCGTTTTATCCAGTGACTAGTGACCAGTTTCCAGTTGCGAGTGGCGAGATTCAATCGCCCCGGCGTCTCTCATGACCACACGCCGCCCTACTCCTCGGGAATAACGAACATGCAGATCACGTACACAAGGGTCCCCGGAAACGCGCCGGACACGATTGATCCCACGACATACAGCACGCGGGCGACAGTCGGATCCATGCCGAGATACTCCGCCGCGCCGCCGACCACGCCGGCGATCATTCGATTGTGTCGCGATCGTCTCAGGGCCTTCGCCGACATGGCCTACTCCTCGGCCAGCAGGCGCCGCGGCGGACTGTCGGGAATCGACGTGTCCGCATCATCCTCATCCGACTCGGACACGACGCCGTCATTCTCCGGCGCCGCCTCCGATGTTCCCTCGTCCTCTTCGAGATCGATCGCTTCCGCGGCGGCGATCGGCGCTTCGTCGCGGATATCGTCGGCGTCCATCTCAGGCGCCGACGTCATCGGGGCGCCGTCGACCACGGCCTCCGACGCTTCGGCGACTTCACCCGACGCCGGCGCCGCGTCCCGTTCCACGATCACTGACGTCGGCTGCGCGTCCTCCGCAACCTCGTTCGGCGTCTCAGGCGTCGCCGCCTCATCCGCGACGACATCCAGCGCGTGCTCGATCGGCGGCGCCGATTTTTCATACGCCACGACCGGCGGTGGTCTCAGCACATCATCCCGGCCGTCGTCCGCCTTGCCCTTCGCGAATCGATGACCGCAGCGACCGCAGTAACGCGCCATCGGGTTCGCCACATTGGAACCGCAGCTCGGACAGACCGGCGGGCATTCCGGCTCATAGGCGCGATCGTCGTTCAGATACGCCTGGAGTTCGTAGGCCAGGCGAACACTGTCGGCGTGATCGCCGACGCTGATCTTCACACGGCTCGATCGGGCGCGGCGGCGCTTTACATCGACGTCGACCCGCGGGACCGTCTGCACGTCCATGACCGTCGCCCAGAACCCGCGTTTCTCGATCGCCTCGCGGATGCGATTGGGAATCTCGATACGCACGCCTTCGAGGTACCACGGATTCGTCAGCCGATACCCGCGCCGGGCGCAGAACTGGACAATCGCCTCGCGAATGTCGTCCTTCGAGTGTTGTATCGTGACCTCGATCATCGCGCCCCTGCGGCGTAGCTACTCGGCGGCCTGATGGCGCTCCCGCACACGCCGCTCGGCCTCATCGAACGCCTCGTTGTCGTCCTTGATGAGCCCCGTGTCCATCTGCTCCCAGATGTCCATCACCTGCTGACTGCCCGGTGTCAGCATGCTCTCGCCTTCGGTCAGTGACCCCTGCAGCATGCCGTCGAGCCGTTCCTGGTAGATCTCCGCCGTGATCTTGTCGTTCTCGATCAGCTTCTCCAGGGCGACGAGGTCCTTTTCGCTGACGATGCCGAGCTTGCTGCCCGCCCTGGCGGCGCGTTCGGCGTTCTCCTTCAGCATGCGGAGTCGCGTGACTGTGAGCGCTTCCTTGCTGCGGATGTTCAGCTGCCGCGAGGCCATCATCTGTTCCGTCGTGCGCAGGTCGAACTCCTGCGCCATCACGCGACGGACCTCGGGCGATTTCTCGATCTTGCCCTTCTCGAAGATCTTCTGCTTCTGGTCGGCGAGCTGGCTGATGCGCTTGATGAGCTGATCGCGATCGCGCTGAAGGAGAAGCTCCTGTTTGCGAAGCTCGGCGCGCGACATCTCCGACAGCGACTTGGTTTTCTGCGTCAGCCAGTCAAATAGACCCATGTCGAATTCACCGTATCCTTGAGGACGCCGACCTCGCTCGACCCTGTGTCGGGTCGGCGCCCCGACCCGCGGGCCGCGACTACTCCGCCTGGGCGTTTTTCGATTTCTGCTCGCCGGTCCGATCCGGCGCCGCCTGTCGCTCGTCGCGCTCGCGCTGCGGCGTCGCGCTGTCGGCCGACTTCTCCGGCGCGTCCGACGCCTCGAACTCCGCGAGGATCTCGGCCTGGGCGTCCGTCAGGGCGGACTCGGCCATGCCGACTTCAAATCCGCTGACCAGATCGTCGCTGGCGTTCAGTTGCTCCAGCATCTCCTCGGCGCTGACAGCCGCCTCCGCCAGTTCGTCACTCGACGGCAGCTGCGCCAGCGAACCCGTCTGCGACAGTTCCAGGTTGTGGATGTGCGTGCTGATGATGTTGATCTGCTTGCTCAGCATCGACGCCGTCGTGTTGAATCGCGAGATGTCCTTGCGGATGCTCTCGATCTGTCCGGCCAGGCGGATGCGCGTCACCTTCGATGATGACGCCTTGCCGTCCTCGACGAGCTTCGCCTCTTTCTTCTCCAGCTCGGCGATGTCGTCGTACATCCGATCGCGCTGGCTGGACAGCGCGGCGCGACGCTCGGCCAGCACGTTGATCTTGTTGGTCTCGTCGCCCTCCCTGGAGAACAGGCTCCGAATCCAGTCGGTAATCGACATCGACTTGTCCTCCTCGTAGGACGCGGACGGTACGCCGCGAAACAGCGTCGCGACGCCCGATTTCTTTGACACATGCAGTTCCGGCGTTTCCGCCGCCACCTGCTCGAAGGCGTTCGACACGAGCGGAACGGGCAGCCCCAGGTCCTTCGCCATCGATTCCGCCGACAGACTCCCCGTGACCAGGTCCACGCTGCGCGCCTTGATCTCCCGCTTGACGCGCCCCAGTTTGGCCATCACGTCTTCCGGGTCGAACAGCTTGATCAGGCGTCGATCCAGATTCGGATCGCCCGCCTCCACGCGCCAGCCGCCATCGGGCCGCGGTTCGACGAGCACCAGCTTCACGTTGCCCATCTCCGGCGGATTGTCCCAGACATCCTTCTCGAAGCCGGCCGGGGCGCAGATCCCGACGAGATGGGGCGCGCCGACATCTGTGATCAGCCCACCCACGTAGTCGACGAGCTGCGCCCGCGTTACGGGTGGGGCGTCGCCCGGCGAGTCGAGCAGATCCGCCGTCGGCGCCAGCACACCGGCAATCGTCACGCTGCGGACGCGGTTCCAGAAGAACCATCGCCGCTCGTAGCCGCGAATCGTCACACTCCGGTTGTGGGGCAGGCTCGAGAACTTGTCCCGGTCATACACGCGCCGATCCGCCATCACGCCGCGGATCTTCTCCGCCTGATCGCGATCCTCGCGCTTGAACTGCGTACCGCCCACGACCTGGCCGCCGGCCTTTCGCAACGTGTCCGTCACGCCGGCCAGAAAGCCCGATTCCGTCTCCTTCGCGTGGGAAATCGCGTCCGCCATGCCGAGCCCAGTCCAAGCTTCCGATCGGCTTTCGTCCGGCCGACGTCAGAAGACACACCGCCTCCGCGCCGGAATCATCCTTCCGGATCGCTCAGGCGCAACTCCTTACCGTACGGTATTGTACAACAACGACAAGATATCCGCGCGGCTTTCGGACGCTCGTCCGACGGATCGCCGGCGGCCCGACGCCAACACCCGCCTGCGCCTCGAAATCGACGATCCTGAACCCGGCGGCGCCGCCGCCCGGTCGAAGAATCGGCGGGATTTCTAATCCGCCGCTTCCTCGCTCTGCTCGGAGCGATACGTGTATCCGCGGGTCGCGCCGCAACGCGAGCAGAAGCGGGCGCCCGCCACATTCTGATTGCGACAGTTGCGCTTCAGGCAAACCCAGGAATTCAACTGGATCGAAGAGGAGTGCGTGTTCGTCACGCTCGGAAACTGCGGATAGGCCCGGCTGGAGATCTCTTTGTTCCAGGGCCCCGTTTTCAGGGAACGCCCCCTGAACACGGCGCTCACTATCCCGCCCACCAGCGCGATCACCATCAGCATCCAGAAGTTCGCGCCAATGGCCATCGTCAGACCCTCCCGGCTTCCGGCAGTGGCGTGCCACAGAAAATACAGAAGCGATCATCCGCCGCCGGATAGCCGTGGCAGTTCGTGCAGCGTCGTGGATGACGAACGACCTGTTCTCCGCACATGATGCAGAAATTGTCGTCACGCCCGATCCGCGCCTCACACTTGGGGCAGCGCGTCGGGATCGGCGGCAGCGTCGCCTCGGCGCGTGACGCGACCGGCGGCGCCACCGCATAGGCCTTCGCCACGGCCACGCGCGGCGGCACGCTCGTCGACTCAATCTCCTGCAGGACCTCCGCCGCATTGGCGAAACGGCGATCGCGCCGTGTGTAGAGCCGCGAGTACACGCGATCGACCCAGGAGGGCAGACCGTCGCGAATGTGCGACGGCATGTCGCCACCGCTCGGTCGCTCACCACACATCAATTCAAACAACACGATCCCAACGGAGTAGAGATCGCTGCGCCCGTCGAGCGACATGTCACCGTCGCGCTGCTCCGGCGACATGTAGGCGAGAGTGCCGGAAATGCTCTTGCCCTCTTCCGACAGCAGGCTGCCCGACTGCATGATGCTCTGCGTCGTGATCTCGCCCGCCTTGCCGAGACCGAAGTCCGTCACCTTCACATCTTCCACGTTGATCGATTCGACGGGCTTCTGGCCGCCGCCGTGGATCAGGATGTTGGCCGGCTTGATATCGCGATGAATCACGTTGTTCTGATGCGCCACGCCGAGCGCCTGGAGCATGCCGACGATGATGTTCTGCGCCGTCCGGATCGGCAGCCCGCCCGGGTTCTCGTCGATCAGCTTCCGAAGCGAGCAGCCGTCGACAAATTCCATCACGAAATAGGGAATATCAGCGTAGGGATCGAGACCGATCGCGCGAACCACATTCGGATGGCGCAGGCCGTGAATCGCCGTGCCTTCCTTCTGAAGGTTGCGAACGTACTGGCTGTCGGACGGAATCTTGATCGCGACCAGTTGATCGCGCCAGATATGATGATGCGCCTTCCAGACCTGCCCGAAACTGCCCACGCCGACAATTTCGTCCAGAAGATACTCGCTGATGCGATCGCCAGCCTTCGGCCCGGTCATACTCCACTCTCTCTCTTTCAGTTGTCGGCCCCTGGACGACGCCGGCGACCGCTCAGGCGCGACGCCGACTCGTTACGCTGATTCGCCAGCTCAGCGATCCGCGTGCCGCGCAAGCGACTCGCAGATAACGAAATTGTAGGCCCCGGCCGCGGCGAAACCAAGAACGAGCACGAACCACGCGAAGCCGCCCTTGCCGCCCGTCTCGCCCCAGTCGCCCAGCCAGAACGCGAGGATGATATCGATGAGGCAGTACGCGCCGATGAGACCGATGCTGACCACCGCGGCCGCGCGCTCCGAGTTCAGGTTGCTCTGAAAACCCAGCAGCGGCTTCATGAACAGGAAGCTCGACCAGGGAAGCGCCACGACCAGAACGACCCAGATCAGGATCTGGCGCAACACGACGCCGAAGGCCTCGACCTTGTCCCAGTTGTAGTAGCACCAGATTCCGCCGGCGATCGTCGCGAGCGTGATCAGCGCCCCCGCCACCTTGGCCCCGACAAACTTTCCGATTTCCGCAAGTACAGGCACGCGACACCTCCATGCGTGTCCTTTGTCAATATACCGCCGGATATTCGGACGCGCGACTATACATTTGGTCGCCGTCTCTAATCGACTCCGACAGCTTGACGCGGGCCGGGCCCCCGAAGATACTTAAGACCCGGTTTTTCAGGATGTTAACAGAAATTCGTCTCTTGGCAGAGCCATCGCTGCGTGCCGAATGAGACACGGTAACGCAACACAGGATTCAAGAATCATGGCGGCAATCAAGGCGGTCAACATCAAGCGCGGACAGGCGGTCCTCTGGGAAGGTCAGCTCTGGATTGTTCACGAGAACGAAACAGTCGCGAAGGGCAACAAGCGAAGCTACATGTCCGTCAAGCTCAAGCACTTCAAGAACGGCAACGTCGTCGACTTCCGACTCAACGTCGATGAAAAAGTCGAAGTCCCGTTCGTCGAGGACAAGGTCTTCCAGTACCTCTATCGAGACGGCCAGAACTTCATCCTGATGGATATGGAGTCCTTCGATCAGCTCCATGTCGACCCCAGCCTGATGCCCGACGCCGAGAAGTACCTCAAGGGCAGCGAGGAACTGCAGTGCAAGCTCCTCGAAGGCGCCATCGTCGGCGTCGAGCTGCCGAACACGGTCGAACTCGCCGTCACCGACGCGCCGCCCGTTGTGAAGGGCGCCACGGCCACAAACCAGAACAAGGAAGTCACGCTCGAAACCGGCTACGTCGTTCGCGTTCCCCCGTTCATCAGCACGGGCGAAGTCCTCAAGATCGACACGCGCACGGGCGACTATATCTCCCGCGTCTGATTCGACGCGCCCATGTTATCCATCCGGAAACTGCTGGCGTACGTCATCCCCGTCTTCGCGGGGCTGCTCGATCTGCCCAACGGTCTGTTCATCCGCCTGCTCTCCTGCTGCGAATGCGGACGGCTGCCGGCGCGCGCCGACTCCCCGAAGCGACGCCGACGCGGACTGACGATCGTCCTCGGCGGCGTCGAAGGCCCTAGCTTCTTCAGCGCACAGATGGTCCGCGGTCTCCTCGCCTCCGGCTATCGCGGCGCCGTCATGCGCGTCGACTGGAACGACGGGATCCAGTTCATTCGCTCCATCACCAACCTGATGAATCGATCCCATCACGATCGCTGGGCGACGCGTGTGGCGGAGATCGTGACGGCGTACCAGCGCGAACATCCATGCGCGCCGATCTCGATCCTCGCGCAGTCCGGCGGCTGCTGGATCGCCGTTCGAACCCTCGAGCTGCTGCCGAAGGACGCGCGGATTTCGACAGTCGCCCTGCACGCGCCCGCCGTCTCGCCCGACTACGACCTGCGTCCCGCGCTGGCCAACTGCACGCACGCCCTCATCAGCGTCGAGGCCTTCGGCGACTTTGTCATCCTCGGGCTCGGCACGCTGATCTTCGGTACGGCCGATCGCCGCCACACGCCGGCGGCGGGCCTCGTCGGCTTCCGCAATCCACCCGAGAAAGTCGTGTCGATGCGATGGCGCCCGTCGTGGCTCAACCATCGCCATTTCGGCAACCATACCTCCAGCGCATCTTTCGCGCTGATCCGCGATCTCATCGGCCCCGCCCTGCTCACTCGTCGCGCCAAAACGGCGCCGGCGCATGATTGCGGCGGGATATTACCGGCCGATCGGGCGGATTCGGCCGACGCTCCGCGATGACTCCCCTCGGCCGGGCGTTCCTTGACCCATCTCGGCGCGTATCGATAGAATCGCGACCCGATTCGGAGACGGCGCGGTCTTCGACGCGGGCGATGAAGAAGTGGTGGTCCGCCCGCAGGCGCGGCGCCTGAATGTGACGTTTCGCGGCGCCGCAGTTCGCACAAGCGCATCAGAAGAAAGCACCTTTGGATGGATATTGAAGAAATAAAAACGCTGACGGATCTGATGGTCGAGAACGACCTGTCTGAAATCGTGATCCGCGACGGTGAAAAACGGATTCTTCTCCGGCGACGTGGCGCCCAGCTCGAACAGGCGCCCATGGCGCCGATGGTTTCGATGACGCCGGCCGCCGCGCCCGTCCAGGCCGCCCCGCAGGTCGCCGCTCCGGCGCCGACGGCGTCGGCCGCGGAAGCGGGACTTGAAACGATTGAATCCCCCATGGTCGGCACCTACTACGCGGCGTCCGACCCCGAATCGCCGCCCTTCGTCAAGCCCGGCGACAAGATCACGCCGGATACCGTCGTCTGCATCATCGAAGCGATGAAGGTCTTCAACGAAATCAAGGCCGAGAAGTCGGGTACCGTCGTCTCGCTCGAAGTCCCGAACGCGTCGGCGGTCGAGTTCGGCCAGGTCCTTCTGAAGATTCGCCCCGATTAACAACCGGATGTCGTCCTCGGCGCTGACGCCGAGTCCGCCGCATGAAAGTTCGGCGCCAGTCCACGCGACGCCGGGCCATTGCCCGATGTCGCCACGTTTTTAGACAAGAGTCGTTATGTTCTCACGCATTCTGATTGCCAATCGCGGCGAAATCGCCCTGCGAATCATGCGGGCCTGCAAGGAACTCGGCATCGAGACGGTGGCCGTCTTTTCGAAGGCCGATCGCGACGCCCCGCACCTGCGCCTGGCGAATCGCGCCATCTGCATCGGCGGCGCCGCCCCGGGCGACAGCTATCTCCGCGCCGATCGCATCATCGCGGCCGCCGAGGTCTGCGACGTGGACGCGATCCATCCCGGCTACGGCTTCCTCGCTGAGAACGCCGCCTTTTCCGAGCAGTGCCGCGACAGCAAGATCGAATTCATCGGCCCCAGCGCCGAGGCCATCCGCCTGCTCGGCGACAAGGCCAGGGCCAAGGCCCTCGCCAAGAAGGCGCGCGTCAGCATCGTCCCCGGCAGCGACGGTATCATCGAAACCGATGAGGAAGCCGTCGCGATCAGCCGGAAGATCGGCTATCCCGTCCTGATCAAGGCGTCGGCCGGCGGCGGCGGCAAGGGCATGCGCATCGCCCATAACGAGGCCAGCCTGCGCACCCAGATGCGCAACGCCCGCAATGAGGCGATGAACGCCTTCAAGGACGATCGCGTCTATATCGAGAAGCTCATTGAGGAACCGCGGCACGTCGAAGTGCAGATCATCGCCGACCAGCATGGCAACTGCCTGCACCTCTTCGAGCGCGACTGCACGCTCCAGCGACGCCATCAGAAGCTGGTCGAGGAACATCCCTCCACGGGCATCAATGAGAAGACGCGCGAAGCGATGTGCAAGGCGAGCATCCGGCTCGTCCAGGCGGCGAACTATTTCTCCGCCGGCACAGTCGAGTACGTCGTCGATAAGCACGGCGACTACTACTTCCTCGAAGTGAACACGCGCATCCAGGTCGAGCACCCGGTCACGGAGCTCATCACGGGCGTCGACCTGATCAAGTGGATGATCCGCATCGCCGCGGGCGAGAAGCTCACGCTGCGACAGAAGGACATCCAGCGCAACGGCGCCGCCATCGAGGTGCGCATCAACGCCGAAGATCCCGATCACGACTTCCGACCGTCGCCCGGCAAGATTCTCACGTTCCGCCAGCCGGGTGGTCTCGGTGTGCGATTCGATTCACACATCAGCGCGGGGGATTCGATTCCGCCGTACTACGACTCGATGATCGCCAAGCTGCTCGTTCACGCCCCCGATCGTGAAGAGGCGATCCGCCGCATGCGACGCTGCCTGGATGAGTTCGAGATCGGACCGATCAAGACGACGATCCCGATCCTCCAGCGCATCTTCAGCCACGCGGACTTCGTGAGCGGAAACATCGACACGGGCTTCATCGAGCGCACCTTCCAGCAGAAGCCGAAGGCGTAAGGCGATCGGAGCCTCGCTGTCCTCAGCGTGGCGGCCCCGCGTACGAGCCCATTTCATACACTCCGCCCTGAGGACAGGGCGGCTCTGAATTCGCGACGCTGGTACGAGAAGCCCTTCTCGTATCCCCTTTTCGCACGAATCCCTTCCTGCCGCCCTCGTTCGCGCCGCTGGCACGAGATTCCCTTCTCGTACCGCTTCTCGCAGGAATCCCTTCCCGCAACCGTTCATCGTTCGCAGACAGGTAGGGTCCGCTGTGCGGACCATTCGCCGGAAGTCGTGCGAACCGATTTCCAAAGTCGACACGCCAAATGTGGAATGGTCCGCACAGCGGACCCTGCAACTGCAACCTGAAAGGCACAGGCCGACCTTCCGTTACTGTCTATGACGAACGCATTGGGCGTTTTGCGCGTCAAACCCACTGAGCGGGACATGAATCATGAAGACAGTCATCTTTCTCGCCGCCGTCGGCGTCATCCTGCTTGGAACGTTCCTGATTGACGGGGCGCTCGATCTACTGGTCAGCGGCGTCGCCCGCGTCTTCCGCGTCTTCGGTCTCGGCAAGCTCGGCGCGATGATTGCAACGCTCGCCCTCCTCGTCGCCGCGTCGCTTGTGTTGTACTTCATCGTTCCCTGAATCTGAATCGCCATGCGTCGCGCCGTCGCCGCTACGCGCCGCCGATCCGAATATGGACCGTCGGGCGCTATGCCTGCCCTGAAAGGCGACACTATCCGGTCATTCGGGAGTTGACGGAGCAAGGGCGATCCGCGAAGAAACTCCCGTGTCCGCAGGAAGAACGAACGCTCTGAACGAGCGACACAACTCCCGGACACTCTCGCCCTGCGAGACAGGCATGCGGCTGCAAGCTGGCCGTCATTCCTATCCTCAATGGCGAGCAATGCGATCGTGTCGTCCTGGTACGAGAATCCCTTCTCGTGCCCCAACACGCAGGAATCCCCTCCTGCAGATGTTGATCAATCGCACCCCGCGTCTGCACATCGTCGCGCCCCCCCCAATGAATCGGTGACTCAACCGGCCAATCAGATTGAATCGGGCCGCGGACAAAGTTAGAATCATGGCCAGTGGGGCCGCCACCAATTCTCCGCATTCGCGATGCTCCTGGCGCATACGTATGGCCGCTGGCGGCGCCAGGCGGAATCATTAGGGGTCGCGGCCTCCCAATTCAAAGTCCATTCGCGGCGCGAGTATTTACAGGGCTGGAGATTCACAATGATCCACTGGAACGCATTTCGACCGATTCGAATCAGCGTGGCGATCTGGGCCACGGCTTTCATGTTAATCAGCGCCCGACACACACTGGGCGCTGACTGCAATCAGAACAATGTCGACGACGCAGTCGATATCGATCCCGCTGACCCGGATGGCGACGGCTTCGTCAGCCTGGACTGCAACGCCAACGGTCTGCCCGACGAATGCGAGATCGGAGGCGACAAACTCATCGCGTCCGACGCCTACGGATTCGACACCTTCGGCGCCGCCGTTGCGATCGAAGGAGATGACATTGTCGTCGGCAAGGGCATCGAGGCGGACGGCTTCTACACAGGTGGCGCCGCCTATGTCTTCGGCCCTGATGCCGCAAGCTGGGGCCAGGAAGATATGCTCGTTGGAGACGATACCGACAGCGACGACATCTTTGGCGGCGCAGTCGCTCTGAGTGGCGACACAGTCGTCGTTGGCGCCCCGAACGCGGACGGCGCCGCGCCACGTTCCGGGGCCGTCTACGTCTTCAGAAAAATGGGGGGCGTCTGGGCCCAGGAAGCGAAGCTCATTCCCTCCGATGGCGTCGCGTACGACCGTTTCGGCGAGAGCGTTTCGATCAGCGACGACACACTCGTCATCGGCGCCTCCGGGCGCGATGACCTGGGGCGCCAGAGCGGCGCGGCCTACGTCTTTGAGCGCACGGGCGCCACCTGGTCGCAGGGAATGGCGCTGACAGCGCCGGACGGCGCGGCGTGGGCGTCGTTTGGGGCCCGCGTCGCGATCTCCAACGATACGATCGTCGTCGGCGCACGCTGGGACAACAGCGTCGCCCAAACCAGCGGATCCGCCTATGTCTTCCGATATGACGGCGTGGAGTGGCGCCAGGAAGCGAAGCTCACGGCCTCGGACGCGCGATTTAATGGCTACTTTGGCGAGAATGTCGCGATTGACGGAGACACGATCGTCATCGGCGCGACCGGGCATCGCGCCGCCTATGTCTTTCAGCGTCAGGGCGACACGTGGAGGGAGGAATCGAAGCTGACGGCGCCTGTTGGCGCTTCAACAGGCGGCTTTGGCGTCGCCGTCGCCGTCAGCAACGGCGTCGCCATCATAGGCGCCAGTCACGCAAGCCCGTCCGGTGGCGGCAGCGGGGCGGCCTTTCGCTTCGATCGAACCGGCGCCAGGTGGATCAGTAATGGAATGCTCGAACCGTTCGACGCCGCCGCGGAGACGGGATTCGGCCACTGCGTCTCAATCGACAACGACAAGGCGATCGTCGGCGCACTCTCGTGGGACCAGGACACGAACCTGCCCGGCGCCGCACATGTCTTCAATCTCGTCGACTCAGACTGCAACGCCAACGGGATTCCCGACGACTGCGACGCCGCCGGCGACCTGAACGGCGATGGCCTTGTCAATCTCTCCGACACCGATGCGTTGGTTCATCAGCTGCTCACTGGCGCAACGTGCCTCCTCGCGGATCTCAACAGCGATGGAATGATCGACGGCAATGACGTCGGCGCGTTTGTCGCCCTGCTTGTAAATCCCTAACCGACGACGCTGCTGACAAGAGGTTCCCTTCTCGTATCCCCTTTTCGCACGAATCCCTTCCTGCCGCCCTCGTTCGCGCTGCTGGTACGAGATTCCCTTCTCGTACCGCTTCTCGCAGGAATCCCTTCCTGCAACGGTTCATCGTTCGCAGACAGGTAGGGTCCGCTGTGCGGACCATTCGCCGGAAGTCGTGCGAACCGATTTCCAAAGTCGACACGCCAAATGTGGAATGGTCCGCACAGTGGACCCTGCAACCCTGAAACTGGTTCGCACAACGGACCCGACAATCATGATCCATCGTCGCGTCCCGCTTCTTCGTATCGTCGCGCCCCCACCCCTGAAGGGGTGGGCCACCCCGAGCGCTCACAGCGCCTCGACGAACGCTGTCAGCGAACTGGCACAGGGATAATCCGCCAGCGCTCCGCAGAGATCTTCGCCGCGCACCAGGAGCGTCGGTCGCCAACCCGCTCGCTGCGGCAGCATGCAATCACCGACGGGGTCGTCGCCGATGCAGCGGATCGCCCCGGGCTGGACATGCAGCCTGTTCGTGATCGAGCGATAGTAGCGCGGATCCCCCTTGGCGAACCCTGTGGCCGACGCCTCGAAGTATCCGTCCAACAGCGGCGCCAAGGCGTCGCCCGCGGCGCCGAGCATGAACCTCGGCAGCGTCGTGAAGGCCACGACGCGCAGACCCTTCGCCTTCGCCCTCTCGATCGCCGTCAGGGCGTCGTCGAACAGGATCATCGAATCGCGCCTGTCATACATCGCGGCGATCGACTCGATGACATCCAGGTTGACGCGCAGGCCCATATGATCGAACTGAAGCGCCAGGAAATCGACGTATCCGTGAATCTCCCGCTTCGGCGTATCAAAGAAAAACACGAACTGCCGAGCCGCCTCCAGCGACTGGTAGCTCGTCTCCACGCCGAACCGGCCGAGCAGGTCCTGGACCTCGATGGAGGAAACTCGCTCGGGCGCGAAGCGGGCCAGCGTGTTGTGGACGTCGAAGGCGATGACTTCTGTCTTCATGGGGCGGATTGTGGGTCGCATCGGATTGGAACGCCAACGACCGCCGACATAGGATCGATCGGCATCTTTTGCGGCCTCGCCTTCGGAGCTTGATCCCGACGTTGCGTCTTCCGATATCTCCCATAACGCGTCGCTGCGCAAAGTCGGCGGACTCTGCGCGACATCGATCTTATGATTAGACAGGCGCCGCGTTCCGGCCGGGCCAGAGGCGGCGAATCGCCCGAGGCGCCGACGGCCGGACATTGGTGGCAAGACGACGGTAACTCCTTTCCCACAAGAGGCTTGCATGGCCCTCAAGATCGAAAAGGACCATCAGCGATTTCGCCAGATCGTCAAGGGGAAGATCCGCAAGGACCTTCGCAAGTTCCTGACGCGCGGCGAACTGCTGGGCCGGGAAGGCGAGCGGACGATCTCGATCCCCGTCCGCGGCATCGAAATGCCCCACTTCCGCTACGGTGACAACAACGACGCCGGCGTGGGGGTCGGCGACGGTGAAAGCGGCGATCCTGTCGATGGGCAGGATGGCGACATGGGCCCCGGCGGCACGCAGGAAGGCCAGCACATCCTGGAAGTCGAAGTCAGCCTCGACGAACTCGCCGATATCCTCGGCGACGAGCTGAAACTGCCCCGCATCCAGCCGAAGGGCCAGCACTCGATCACCTCCGAGAAGGACAAGTACAGCGGGATCCGCACGACGGGCCCCGAATCCCTGCGACACTTCAAGCGCACCTTCCGCGCGGCCCTCAAGCGCCAGATCATGGCGGGGCTCTACGACCCGGAATGTCCGATCGTCGTACCGATCCGCCGCGACCAGCGCTATCGAAGCTGGAAGACGGTCAAGAAGCCGCAGTCCAACGCCGTGATCATCTACATGATGGATGTGTCGGGCTCGATGGGCGACGAGCAGAAGGAACTCGTCCGGCTGGAGGCCTTCTGGATCGACGCCTGGCTGCGACGAAACTACGAGGGCATCGAGAGCCGCTACATCGTTCACGATGTGCGCGCGGGTGAAGTCGATCGCCAGACCTTCTTCCGCATTCGAGAGGACGGCGGCACAAAGATCAGCAGCGCCTTCCATCTGTGCCGGCAGGTCATCGAAACGAATTACGATCCGAACGAGTGGAACATCTACATCTTCCACTTCTCCGACGGCGACAACTCGAGCGAGAGCGACTCGCGCGAGTGCTGCCGGCTGATTCGTGAAGTCCTGCTCCCGAAGAGCAACATGTTCGGCTACTGCCAGGTCGCCAGCGCCTACGGCAGCGGCAACTTCATCAACGTGATCCACGAGCATCTCGACAAGGTCGAAGGCGTGATCACGAGCCGGGTCAACACCAAGGACGACATCTACGATTCGCTGAAGACCTTCTTCGGCCAGGGCAAGTAGGAAGCGCACGGGATGAGCATCGAAACGAAACGACCCGATCTGGCCCGCTACGCCAGGGAGATCATGGAGATCGCCGCGAACGCGGGACTCGACTTCTTCGAGACGCGCTTCGAGATGGTCGATTTCGACACGATGCAGCAGATCGCGGCCTACGGCGGCTTTCCGCAGCGCTATCCGCACTGGCGCTTCGGCATGGAGTACGAAAAACTTCGCAAGCAGCACGTCTACGGTCTCGGCAAGATCTACGAACTCGTCATCAACAACGATCCGTGCTACGCCTATCTCGTCGCTGACAACGAACTGACGGATCAGAAGCTCGTCATGGCGCACGTGTACGCCCACTGCGACTTCTTCAAGAACAACTACTGGTTCAGCAAGACCAACCGAAAGATGATGGACGAGATGGCGAACCACGCCACGCGCGTCCGCAAGCACATCGATCGCTACGGCCACGACAACGTCGAATCCTTCATCGATCTCTGTTCGACTTTGGACAATCTGATCGATCCGCACTCGCCCTTCATGCGCCGGCAGAAACAGCCCGGGGGCGGCGGCGAGGAACGCATGTCCGACGAGCGACACGCCAATCGCGACACGGGCGGGTTCCAGGCGAAGCCGTACATGGAGTCGTGGATCAATCCGCCGGAAGTCATGCGCCGCCAGCGCGAGGCCGCGCTGAAGGAACGACAGGCGAGCCGCGGACGACTGCCCGAACAGCCGCTCCGCGACGTGCTGCGTTTCCTGCTCGATCACGCGCCGCTGGAAGACTGGGAGGCGGACGTCCTGTCGATCATTCGCGAAGAAGCGTACTACTTCGCGCCGCAGGGACAGACGAAGATCATGAACGAGGGCTGGGCCACGTTCTGGCACAGTCGGCTCATGACGACAAAGATCCTCCGCGACGAGGACATCATCACCTACGCCGATCATCACAGCGGCACTGTGGCGATGTCCCCCGGTCGGCTCAACCCGTACAAGATCGGTGTTGAGCTCTTCCGAGACATCGAAGATCGCTGGAATCGCGGTCGCTTCGGCAAGGAGTACGAGGAGTGCTCCACGATGGCCGAGATGCGAAAGTGGAACAAGGATGTGGGGCTCGGCAGGGAGAAGATCTTCGAGGTGCGCCGCATCCACAACGACGTGACGTTCATCGACGAGTTTCTCACACCGGAGTTCGTCGATCGCTTCAGGATGTACCACTATCGCTACGACCCGGCGACGCGCCGCATGGTCGTCGTGAATCGCGACTTCAAAAAGATCAAGCAGCAGCTGCTGTTCATGCTGACGAACCACATGCAGCCGTACATCTACGTCGTGGACGGCAACTACGCCAATCGCGGCGAGCTCTACCTGGCGCACAAGCACACGGGCGTCGACCTGGATATCAAGTACGCCGTCGAAACGCTCAGGAACGTGCAGCGCGTCTGGCGACGCCCCGCCCACCTGCAGGCGATGATCAACGAAGAAATGGTCCTCTTCAGCTTCGACGGCGAGCAGTCGCAGCAGCAGAAGATCCACGAAGATCTGCCCAAACCCGCCCACAGCCTGTAGGTCGGATCACCAATCCGGTATACTTCGCAGGTCGGGTCGTCGCCCTGACCGGATCATCAGGCCCCTCCCCTGCTGCGGGCGCCTGCGAGGCGACTGCACAATCGCATCATGAAGAAATACTGGATCGAACATCGCACACAGCGCGAATGGAACAGGAACCCGATGGCCCAGTGGGTTCACCTTCCGCTTGATCACAAGGAATGGCATAGCGCCACGGAATTCTCTCCGCCACTGCCTTCCGGCTCGCGGTTCCCCGTGCTGTTCGTCGAATTCAACGGATTTGTTTTCGAGTTCTGGTCGCTCGAAGAAATGGATGTCTGCATCCATGTGCTGAGCCGGAAGAACCTCCCGGACGTGACGAAGGAGTGGGTGGATCGAAGCGGCCCCGGCAAACACTGGCTCAACAAGCTGCCGGGACGTGTCCTCTCACGGCGATATCGAGAGCCGGCGGTCAGGTACCTTCGAAAGTGCCGAGAAGAGTATGCGCCGATCGTCACGGCCCGCGAAGATCGAATCAGCCTCCCGCCGCGACCGGCAAAGAACCCCGGCCTCTAGGGTTCGAGGACAACACCGCGACTGGTCAGCGAAATGCCCTGCTGCCCCGAGGCGCCGATCATGACCGCCTCAATGATCGGCGGATTGATCCGCTCCTGTCCCGACCACTCGATCAGGAAGCTGGCGCCGGATCCGCCGCGCGAGTCCTTTTCCGCAACCAGGAACTCCGTCGTCGCGAGGGGACCGATCTTCAGCGGCTGTTCGAGATAGGACTGCACAAGCTCGCCGTCGCTGTTGTGATAGCTCGCCGACTTCACGATCAGCGAATCATCCGGATCCGTGTTACGAACACTCAGCGTCGTTGTCAGGTTGTACGGCACACCTTCGTGGATAAAGACATGCGAATAGACGGGGACATAGACCGTCTGTGTCCGCGAAACGTCCCCGTTCGACTCGTCACTCGAAACAATGGTCCCTCGCGGCGCGCGATAGCGGAGCTGATCCTCGACGTGTTCGACCTTCCCTTTCACGCCGATCATGATCGCCAGAAGAATCGCGATCATCGCAATGACGGCCGCCAGCGCGAGAAAGACAAATCGATCGGAGGCCTTCGAGAGCATCGTGTCGATATTCTTCGAATCGTTCATGCGGAACTCTCTACATCCGACAACGCCCCTGGAGGGCGCCGCGCTACTCGCCGATCAACTGCACGATTACGCTGCGCCGTCGCGCTCGCGTATCGAAGTCGATCAGGACAATCTGCTGCCATGTGCCCAGCATCGGCTGACGATCACTGATGGGAACTGTCAGGCTCGGGCCAATCAATGACGCACGGACGTGCGAATGGCCGTTGTCATCGTTCCACGTCTCTTCGTGCTTGTAGAAACCATCCTCCGGCGCGACTTTCTCGAAGAAGGCCTGGAGGTCGTGATTGGCGAGCCCCGGCTCGAACTCGACCGTCGTGATGCCGGCCGTCGAGCCGATCACGAAGATCGTCGCGATGCCATTCGCGATATCCGCCAGATTCAGCTTCGCGACAAGCAGCGGCGTGATGTCGACCACGTGCGTGTTGCCCTGCGTCTCAACATGAATCGGATGCGTCTCAACCGCCATACGCGGAATTGTAGCGGCCGCCGCGGGTTTCGCGCGGTCCGTCTCCCACAGCATGAGCGCCGGCGACTAGTTCTTCAGGATCGCCGTGAACGACTGGACATCCCGCCCATCGAGCGCGCCATCGCAGTTCGTATCGCCGAATTCGATCTGCGCAGGCGTCTGCGACGCCGACAACAACGCCGCCCCGAAGAGGGAAATGTCGCCCGTGTCCACGACACCGCTGCCATCCATGTCACCTTTGAGAATCGGCGTGGAACCGGCGTCCGCCGGATCGCTGCAGGCGTCGATCTCGTCCCGATCGAAGAAGCCGTCCTCGTCGCGATCGACGCCCAGGCGCGTCTGCATACCGGCGACGACGATTGTGTAGGTCTGTTCACTCCCGGCGGAGGCCAGCGGCCGAAGGTTGGCGGACGTGATCGTCTCGCCCGCTCGATCCGTCTGATAGACGCCGAGACCGGCGTATCGCGCGCCGCGCTGTTCACCCGAGACTTTCGTCCGAACGATGAGCCCGACGGCGCCCGTATCCGCGAGCGCCTCCATCGCGTTGAGCGTCGCGATCTGATCGGGCGTCGCCGACGAGAAGTCCGCGAGCGTCAGCTGCGATCCAACGGCGGCGTGCGTGTCCTGGCTGAATGGCCCCGGCGGTTCGAGCAGATTCGTCGGCGATCCCTGCGGCAGGTCGGAACCGGCGAATGCCAGCATGAAGGCGACGAGATCCGCCGTCATCTGATCGGATGTCACGCCGAACACGGGCTCATTCACAAAACGCTCAATGGAGTCCACGCTCCCGTCATGCAGCACGCCAAAGCCGGCGCGACTTCGCGGCTGCGTCATGTTGAAGCCGACTTTGTCATATTGATTGCGGAGCTGCGGGATCTTGATGCTGACATTTGTCGAACCGTCGATCGAAACAATCGCAATGTGATGTTCGCCGTCAGGCCCGACGGGAACAGGAACAAACGTCGGCGGAAACCCGCCGCCGAGCTGAACATCGGGCCCCGCGCCTGTCGGCAACGTGTGACACGTGACGCACTGCACGCCGTCCAGCCCCGCCGTGCGATAGGCGTTCAGCCCGTTGACGGCGTTTCCGTTCGGCAGCGGCTGGCCCGCCGGACCGAAGCGCCCCGTCGTGATGTGCCCGGCAAGCGGCAGGCTCGTCGGCAACGTGTTATCGAAATTGCGATAGGGATTCGGCGGAAAGTGAATCGTCCCCAGGAAGTTCTCGAACTCCTGCATTTCGTTGGCCGGCAGCGGCTGATCGTCTCCCTGCAGCACCTCGAACGCGTCGGCGAACTCCTCGATGCCCGTGCGATCGCCGCGCCAGTGATGCGGCTCGAGGCCGATGATGTCCTGCAGCGTCTGCGTCGTCATCGGTCCCTTCATCGGATGCCAGTCCTGGCAGTTGTTGCCCGGCGCGCAGTTCTGATTGAAGGTCTTCATATCGCCCGACGGATCACCAAGGTCCCAGGCGAGCCGATCCATCCGCGCGTCAACGTGACACGACGCGCAGGCGATATGCCCCAGGCCGGAGTTCCTGTGCGTGTCGTAGAGATGTTTGCGGCCGATCTTGATCGCCGGAATCGTGGTGTCGTGAAACGGAATGTCGTCGATGACGGATTCCGTCGACAGATCGATCACGGAGATCGAACCCGAGAACTTGTTGAGCGCGAAGAGGCGACTGTTCGCCTCATCGAGGACAAGCCCCGTGGGACCGGCGCCGACATCGATGGCGACATCACTCGGATTGCCAATGCGTCCGACACGGGTCCCGGCGTCATCGATGATGACAATATTGTTCGAACCCATGCCGGCGATGTAACCGCGCGATCCCGCCGCGTTCCAGACGATGGCGCGCGGATCGCCGAGGGACTTGTCGCGCTCCGACTGGTCGACGGCGGTAAAGGGGATCGTGGTTCCGTAGGTCAGATGCGGGTTGAGATCCGTGACGGCGATTGTGGCGCCGGTCGCCGCATCGACGCGACCGATGTTCACGCGAAGGAAGCGCCCCTGCAGGACGGGCTCGAATCGCACCTGGTTGGTCGCGTCGGTCCCGACAACCGTGATATCACCACTGCCGGGATTGACGCCGATCGCCATGCAGATGTTCATCAGCCCTGTCGCGTAGCGAACATCGAGTGTCGCGGCGTCGATGATGGCGACGTCGTTGTCGATCAGTTCCCAGTTCGGGACGCGCCCCGAAAGCGACGCGTTGGCGCCGGAAACGAGGTCCGTCCAGTCGCCATTGTTGTCATCCATCCACATTCCGGCGCCGTTCTGTTTGACAACGAGTCCGACGGCCGGCGGCGGCGGATTGCCGGGCTTCTGTGGCGGATTGAAGTTGGGACCATCGTTGGGAGGCGGGTTCATTCCGTTGTAGGGTCCCGCGGCGTGACTGACAACATTCGGCGGAAAGCCATTGGCCATCGTGCTGCCACCGCCGAGGATGGTGGATCGATTTCCCGACTCGAAAACGGCGACACAGACCTCATTCCGCGCGGCGTTGTAAACGAGGGCCCGCGGATCCTCGCCCTCGATCGCGATCCGTGTCGGCGGCGCATCCATCGCCGTCAGGTCATAGACGAGAACCGAGTCGGCCTGCGAGCAGGAGACAAAAGCTCGCTGTGACTCCGTCGCAAAGACGACATCCGCCGGTTCATCGTCGGTCGCGAGCGTTCGGATCACGTTGGCCGTGTTGAGATCGACGACGCTTACCGTGTCTGAGATCTGGTTGACGACCCAGGCCTCACTGTTGGATCGAACGCGAACAGATACGGGATCGATCCCAACGGGGACGGAGCCCATCGGAATCAGTGTGCCAAGGCTGATATCAAAAATCTCCAGCCTGGCGTCCGCGAGATTGACGGCGACGAGCCGGGCGCCATCCGGCGTGATGTCGAGAGGATGAACGTGCGGCGTCTCCCAGTTGACGAACGACTGGGCCGACGCCGTCGAGGCGCTCACAAGAAGGAATGAAATACAGAAGACGCCTTGTCGCATGCTCAAACCTCGCTGACAGCGCAGAAAACTCGATTTGTACGCCAAAGGGCGATCGCCCCGGCAATGACGTGAAATCCGGACCCTCAAATCTACCCTATCGCGCATTTCGAACGCAAACGTTTTTCCAGCGTCGCGTCGATCGCCGATTCCGGCGCCCCGCGACAGTGTGCGTCCAAGTCGCCCCCTGTCGCTGTCGAGTAATTCGTTTTACCTGGTCGCACCGCCGGATTCGGCGGTCTCTCGCGGCGAGGTCGCGCCGGCGCGCGATGTGTCATTTCGGAGTGAACAGGCGTCGGCGAATCAACGTATTCGATCGTGTGACTGGGCCTCTCCGAGGGATGGCACGATTATCCCCTAATGCGTGGTTTAGACTATAATGGGCGAGCCTAGGCTGGGGGTCGGGCCTCCCGGCGAACAGTTCCAGGCAGCCGCCAGCCGCGCGAGTTTCGCAGCGGCTTTTGATTGATATTTGGCTATACAAGGAGCGTGATAATGGAACCTGCCAATCTGGACTGGCCTAACCTTGACTTCGGGTACCGCAAGACGGACGTGAATATTCGATTCACGTGGAAAGATGGCGCCTGGAGTGAGGGCCAGATGACGCAGGATGAGACCGTCCCGCTTCACATGGCGTCCACATGCCTGCACTACGGCCAGGAGTGCTTCGAGGGGCTCAAGGCGTTCTCCACACGGAATGGCGATGTCGCCCTGTTCCGCATCGAAGAGAATGCGGCGCGAATGGCGGAGTCCTGCAAGCGGATCCTGATGCCGACAGTGCCCAGGGACATGTTTATCAACGCTGTCCTGCGGGTCGTTCAGGCCAATCGCCACTTTGTTCCGCCCTACGGCACCGGCGCCTCACTCTACGTTCGACCGCTCATCATCGGTCTGGGCCCCCGCATCGGCGTCCGGCCGGCGGATGAGTACATGTTCATCGTGTTCGTCACCCCCGTGGGTCCCTACTTCAAGACGGGATTCAAGCCGGTCCACCTCATCGTTGAGGAGGAGATCGATCGCGCCGCCCCGCTCGGCGTCGGCAACGCGAAGGTCGGCGGAAACTACGCCGCCGGCATGCGGGCCAGCGTTCGCGCCAAGGAGCGCGGCTACACGGAAGTGCTCTACCTCGACGCCAAGCACAAGAAGTTCATCGACGAGTCGGGACCGGCCAACTTCTTCGCCATCACGAAGGACGGCCAGTACATCACGCCGAAGAGCGAGTCGATCCTGCCCTCGATCACGAACAAGTCGCTGATCACGCTGGCGGATGAGATGGGCATGCGCCCCGAACGCCGACAGATCGCCGTTGACGAGATCTTCGATTTCGCCGAGGCCGGCTGCTGTGGAACGGCCGCCGTCATCACGCCCGTCGGATCGATTACCTGGCGCGATCGAAAGGCCACCTATGGTGATGGCGAAACGCCGGGCGAACTGAGTACCAAGCTCTACAAGCAGCTTCGCGCGATTCAGCTCGGCGAAGCGCCGGATACGCACAACTGGCTGACAATCGTGCCGGACCAGGCGGAACCCGCGTCGGCGCCAGGCCAGGCGCAGGCCTGCGGCCAGAAAACTGTCAGCTGCTGATTGTTGTTCATATCAGCCCTGAAAAATAAGAAACGCCTCGAAAGCGAAGCCGCTCTCGAGGCGTTTTTCTTTTGCACTGTTTCCTGGGCGCCGTTGCGATCCGATCAGGCGCCGGGCCCCTTCCACTTGACTGTCCTGACCATGTCATCGAAGGCGGCCTTCTGCTTCGCCATCGTTTCGACCGGTCCGACCGCCTTGAAGTACCACGGGCCGCCCGGCGTCTCCACAATCGCCGCCAGCATGCGCGAAGCGCCGGCCGGGCCGGAGCCGCCCATCATTGTGTTCGTGTACTTGCCGGCAATGTCAACTGTCGTGATCTTCAGACCGTTGACTTCCTGCGTTTCGACAACCCGGCTTGACTCGGGAATGGGTGCGCCATCCATGGTGGAGAACTGACCAGCCCAACGATCCACGTTCGCCATGACGCTGCCGGAATTCATACCGAAGTGATAGAGCACGAGTTCACCATCCGCCGCGTCACCTTCAGCGCGCGGGAGAAGGAACTGCGCCGTTCGCATCGGCTTCGTTGGCGCTTCGGCCGTCCATGTCGTCGGAACGTCGAAGCCGATCGGAAGGCCGGACAGATCCGGCGCGGGGCCCGACGGCGCAGTCTTCTGGCTGCCGGCGATGACCATGCCGGGCGGAAGCGCCGGATGTCCCTTCGGCAACTCCGTGGTGTTCTCAACGGGCGTTGGCGCCGCGCCGGAGATCGGCGGATGTCCGGCCGGCAGCGCGCCGTTCCCTGTCGCGGAACCACCGGCGCTCTCATTCATGAACGAGCGCATCGCAGCCGGGTCGGGTTTCGAGATCTCGGAATCCTCGAGCCCTCTCGTCTGGTCCGTCGCCGGCGACTTTTCCTTGCAGCCGGCGACCAGCGCGGCGCTGATTGCCAGTGCTGCAAACCATCTCGCTGAATTCCCGCGTTCAGTTTTCCGAATAGCCGCCATCCAACTCATAGGGAAGTTCCTTCGTCTCTGTTCTGATGTTTGATTTCGCGTGACGCGTTCGACGGAATTGTAGGTCCAACAGGCCTGTCACGCATGTCGACCGCGCCCGCCGCTCGCCGCCCCCAAAGAGCGACGTTCTGCATCGCCATTACGCTCGCTGTGAAGCGGCCGATCGCGCCGACGAGGCGTCGTCTCGTCGAGCGGCAACGGAATCCGCCATGGCCTGGGAGACAGCGGCCTCAGCGGCGCCGTCCTGCTTCACCTTCCCGGAGGCCTCGGCCAGGATTTCGGCGCCGACGTGCGGGTCGGAGATCCCCTCATGGCCCTTCTTCCGCAGGTTTCGATAGTACTCGTAGATAATCCACGCCACGATCAATGCGACAGCAACGGCCGCAATGACAATCGCCGCGATCTTGGCGCTGTTGTAAACCGCCGTCAGCTTGGCGTGGAAGAACCAGCCCGCCCAGACCCACAGGGGGACCGAAAGGATGGCGGCCGTTCCGTCGAAGGCGAGCAGCTTCCAGTAGGGAACCTTGAAGACACCCGCTGAGAGAAACAGGACACAGCGAAGCCCCGGCATGAACCTGCCCGCGAACAGGATCTTCGCTCCGTGATGGTCGTACTTCTCGCGCGCCTTTTCAATCAGCCAGGGTTTCGCAAACCGACGGAACCATCGCTTCTCGACAATCGCGGGGCCAAAGCGGCGCCCGAGATAAAACATGACGGAATCGCCCGCGATCACGCCCGCCAGGCCTGTCAGGCACATGTACACGAGCGGCCACATCTCGGCGCCATAGCTCTCGCGAACAATGAAACCCGAGAGGATCAGCGGAATGTCTTCCGGGATCGGCACGCCGAATCCGGCGGCGATCAGGATGAAGAACAGGCCGGGATACGACCAGGTCGACAGGAATTGAAAGATCTGTTGATGTTCCACGGCGATCGCTTTGTCGAGTTCGAGTCGTGTCCGCTCAGTTCATGCGCTCTCTCAGCCGCCCGTCGACGCGATCTGCGGCGAGTCCGCTTCGCGATGCGCCGATTGTGTCCCAGGTCCGGCCAGCGCCGCAACCGCCGCGGTTCGAACAGCGGTATCTTCATCCTTTGCAAGCATTTGAAGCCACGCCTGACGACTGACGCCACCCCTATCGTTTACATATCGGACAAGCCACAATCGACGCCCCACGTTAAGCGTATTCATGTGTGTCCGCATCTCGGCGAGACCGACCTCGCCCAGACGAAGCAGCCCGGCGCACGCCTCATCCTTCACGGCGCCACACTGCGCGTCCTTCAGGCAGGCGCCAAGGCGCTCGGCGGCGCGGGAAGGCGGCTCCACGAGTGAGAGAATTCGCGTGGCCTCCGCCGCAATGCGCTCTCTCGGAGAGGAACGAAGGCGAAACAGCGCGTCCTCCATCGAGCGATCGCTGATGAACGCCTCGCCGATGCGGATGGCGGCCCACTGCTGCTGCTCAGACGGCGAGCGAACAATCGCGGCGCGAATCTGTGGCAGAACGTACTTGGCGACCTTGGGCCGCTCCTTCAGCTGTGCCGCCTTCTCGGCGAGCTCTTCCGCCGATCGGTTTTCCAGCGAAAGCACCAGGGTCCTCACGCGATCCTGAAGCTGCCAGCGGTCATAAAACCGCCACGCAAGGATCCCGATCGATCCGAGGATCGTGACAGTCAGAATGCAGGCGGTCGTCGCCACCAGAAATGGCCCGAACCAACCGTCCTTCGTTCGCGTCCCGTCGTCCATCAGCACCTTTCTCTGCGACCCATTATTTAGACATTTGTCTAAATGTCAGTCGACTCCCGCTCGACGCCCAGGCGTGTCGTGATCTTCTCAAAGTCATCAAGATTGTAATACTCAATCACGATCCTGCCCGTATGCCGCTTGCGCCCCTCTTTCACGGCCACGCGCGTGCCCAGGATCGACGTCAGGCGGTCCTGCATCTCGACGACCGCCGGCCGCTGCGACTTCGCCTGCGCCTGCGCCGCCTCTTCATCCTTCGGCTGCGACGCCTCCGTCACAGCCTGTTCGGTCCGTCGGACCGACCAGCCCTCTGCCACGATGCGTTCGGCGATCAGCGTCTGAGTGGCCGGATCTGTGACAGCCAAAAGGGCTTTGCCATGACCGACCGATAACTCGCCGCCACCGAGCATCTCAAGCGGCCGCTCAGCGAGCCCCAGGAGCCGAATGAAATTGGCGACGCTCGATCGATCCTCCCCCATGCGCGTTGCGACTTCTTCCTGAGAGAGTCCATGCTTCTGAATCAGCGTTCGATAGGCCCGCGCCTTCTCGACGGGGTTCAGATTCTCTCGCTGAACATTCTCGATGAGCGCTAACTCAAGCATGTCGTCATCGCGGACATTTCGCACGATGACCGGCACACGCTCCAGCTTTGCGAGTTTTGACGCCCGGAGCCGTCGTTCGCCGGCGACAAGCTCATACCCCCCTTCGATCGGGCGAACAACGATTGGCTGCAGGGCGCCACGCTGTCGAAGCGATTCGGCAAGGGCGGCGAGTCGATCCGGGTCGAAGGTCCGCCGGGGCTGCGATGGATTGGTTCGGATCTGATCGACTCGAAGCTCCGAGACAGGGGGGCGCGCGGCGGCGGACGTCGGCGCCTTGTCCGTCGCCGCGACCGCCGGTGGACGCGACGGCGGGGCCTCTGAAGCAACGGCGGGCTTGGCGGGTTCCGGCGTCCTGGCGGGCTCAGGCGTCTTCTCCACCTGCGTATTCAGATCGCTCCGAATCAGCGAGGAGAGCCCCCTGCCAAGCCGCTTGTTGTTCGTTTTGCTCATCCTTGAACCCTCCGACGAAAAGTCTGCGCCGAATCGGCGGGGCCCGAAGCCGCCAAACACAAAATGTTCCACGTGGAACGCGACATAATACCGGCGACGGAGAACCGTCACAACAACGCCATCTGCGCGCGGAACACGACATGTTCCACGTGGAACATGTCGCCATGCCTCCCCAATAGCCCGGCGCCGGATGGTCACATACCCACGGTAGCGACCGATCGAACGCGCCCCAGAAGGACTACGTCGCCCCAACTGGACCATCCTCATGACACGACCGACGCGTCCGTAAGGTAAAGCAATCCGCCGGAATCGGATACCGACCGCCTGCACACGTCCCCCAAGCCCCGGGGCCGGCCCTCCAGCTCAATCACACCGACCACCCTCACATGTTCCACGTGGAACAAGGAAATTGGGCCGTCCTATAATCTCTCGGCCTCGGATCGCTGATTTCGTCCTATGTGCTACCGTTTGCCCACACCCCGATAGAAGTACGAGTGCGTCCTGATATCCTTTACTTCCAGAGGGAAGCCCCATGCCACACACCACGCGCCAACGTTCGATTCACGCCCGATTCGGCACACGCTCCCGACTCTGCGGCCTCCTTCTCGCCATCACCCTCCTCGCGTCACCTGGCTGCGCCTCCGACCCGGTCTCCCAGGACCGGATCCGGCAGCGAAACGCGCGTGTCGATCGAACAGTCACTAAGATCAAACAATCGGAGGCCAGACGCCCCGCGAAGTTCGATGACACGATGAAGGACATTTCCCGCGATCAGGAGAGAAAAAAGGCGCAGTTTCGCGAGACGATGCGTACACTCGGAGATCGATTCTGGTAACGGGAAGTCCGGCGGGGCGGCCACGCCCCAACGCCATCTAGGGAAGGCGGGTAGAACCATGATCCAATGCAGCGACTGTGAATACTGCAGCCGGGACGCCCTTGGGCGGGTCTCGCTCACCTGCGACCCGTTTTCGACCATCAAGGAACCTGAGTGCATCGCGAAGCTGCAACTGGCTCGCGAAATCGAGAATGGCCAGAAGCTCGATCGCCTGGTCGCCGCCTACGAATCCACCTTAACGATCTACCGTCGGCTCCAACCGATGCAGGAACGCATCATGGAGCACATGGAGCGGGAAATCTCCGATACGGAGGAGACAGACTCCTGGAAGTACGGCGGCGAAGAAGACGACGAAGACAACTTCGGTGAGTTCGGGCACTGACCAATATTTAGACCCACGTCTATATTCTCTGTCATCACCGCCCCGGGCCCATCGCCACATATAGACCTCCGTCTATATTAAGCCGGCGTCGCAACCACACACTCGCATCGCGCCTGGTTGTGCGAAACTCCTGAATCACCAAAGGTAACAGCAACGTTCAATGCCGGACGCGACTAGATTCCATCGCCGTGGCAGAACTCGAAGACGGGATCCGCGAACTCGCCAACAATGTCATCCGTCAGCGAATACGTGCCCATGACGAGCAGGGGGGGTGAGTAAATGTGCAGTGTCACCAGCGGTTTTTCGTCGGATTGCAGATTGGACACCTGATGTATGTCGGCGTCCTGCGAACCACAGACACCGCCCTCCTTCAGAACGCTGGTCGTCGTCGGATAGATCAGGCCGTTGGCGCTGAACTCGAAGAGTGTTTCAGTCATCTCACCTTCGAGAACACGAACGCCACAACTCGAACCGCGATGGTCATGGATCGGGCTTCGCTGACCGTTCTTCCAGCAGAGCACGAGCGCGTGATAGGCGGACCCCGAGCGAAAGAGATTTCGCTGGTAGTGCTCGTCGCCAAATCGAGCGTAGGGGCGCACATCGGCGAGCGATATGTCCAGCCGACGAAGCAGCTCCTCCAGGCGTGACAGCGGAACTCGGTCCGAGTATCCGTTCAGCTGCTCGAAGAACTCGGCAAGGCTGATAGGCGACGAGGGGTCGCGGACGTCAGTTGTGTTCTCCATCGCTCCCATCAACTCCATCGGGCGCCTGTCACCCGGAACCATCACCGACACACAGATCAGACCTAATTATCGACAGAATAGGCAATTAGGCCATTCTGGAAAACCGGAAATCCCGGATCCATCGACCGAGCCCCCCGACGGACGCGCAAATTATGCCACATCACAGTGCTGGCGACAGACCCTCGTTTTGGTTGATTGCCACGCACGCCGACAGGACAATGGTACGGAGAAGGGGGCGGCCGGCGAACTACTCTCGGGGCGACGTCGCACAGGCAGGGACTCAGCGCATGTCCGAGGCGGATGATACACCCAATGAACCCCAGCCGGCGGCGACCGCGCTGATTGAGGTCGTCTACCAGGAACTGCGTCGACTGGCGGCGGAGTACCTTCAGCGCGAGCGACCTGATCACACGCTTCAGCCGACGGCCCTCGTTCACGAGGCCTACGTTCGACTGTCCGAGCTCGATCGCATCGAATGGCGTGATCGAACGCATTTCTATGCGGCGGCGGCCGGCGCCATTCGCCGTGTCCTCGTCGATCACGCGCGGCGGCGGAAGGCGGCCAAGCGCGGCGGCGGCTGGCGGCAGATCACACTTTCAGGGCTGGGAAGCGACGCCGACGCGCCGGAAATCGACGTCCTGGCCCTGGACGAGGCGCTGGGGAAACTGGCGGCGCTCGACGAACGCAAGGCGCGTGTCGTCGAGCTGCGTTTCTTTGCGGGCATGACCATCGACGAAACGGCGCGGTCCCTCGGCGTCGGAACGACGACGGTCGAAGACGACTGGGCCTTCGCCAAATCCTGGCTCCGTCGAGCCCTGGGCGACGATGTCGAGGGCCAGCAACACAACCCATCGTGACGCCACAGGAATTCCAGGAGATTGACCGCGTTTTTCAGCGTCTGCGACGCCGGCCGATCTCGGAACGCGCCGCCGCCCTGGCGGGTGAGCAACTCACAGACGAGGTCCGCGCCGAAGTCGAGGCGCTGCTGGCGGCCTACGACGACGCCGACGGGGCCGACTTCCTCGACACACCGGCCCTCGGCGCGGCCTTCCCCGTACTGGCACACGGCGATTCCAGCGTACCGACGCGCATCGGACAGTATCGGATGATCGAACCGCTGGGGGAGGGCGGCATGGCGCGCGTCTTCGTCGCGGAGCAGGAGCGCCCACGTCGTCGCGTTGCCCTGAAGATCATGCGCACACTGCTTGGTCCCCGCGCCGAGAAGCGATTTGAGCTGGAGGCGATGGTCCTGGGTCGCCTTCGACATCCGGGCATTGCGCAGATCTTCGAGGCGGGAATTCATCAGTCGCCGACGGGGCGGCTTCCCTACATTGCCATGGAGCTTGTCGAAGGGGAGCGACTGACGCAGTGCGTGCGTCGTCACGCCCTGGATCGCGCCACAATACTGAAATTGTTCGTCGACATCTGCGACGCCGTTCAGCACGCGCATCAGCAGGGCGTCATTCATCGCGACCTGAAGCCGAGCAACATCCTCGTGGAACAGCGCGAAGGCCGTCTCTTTCCGAAAATCCTCGACCTGGGAATCGCCCGCGCGACGGATACAGACATTCAGGCGACGACGATGCGGACGAGCGTCGGCGAACTCGTCGGCACGCTTGCGTACATGAGCCCGGAACAGGCGGCGGGGGACCCGCACGAAATCGACACGCGATCGGATGTGTACGCGCTCGGCGTCATCCTCTACGAGCTGCTGACGGCGCAGAGCCCGCTGGATCTGCGAGGCAAGCCGATCGCGGAGGCGCTGCGGACGATCCGCGAAGACGACCCGCCCACTCTGCGATCGATCGACGCGACGCTCCGCGGCGACCTGGAGATCATCGCTCGAAAGGCGATGGAGAAGGAGAAACAGCGTCGCTACCAATCGGCGCGGGAGCTCGCGCTGGATGTCCGCCGATTTCTCGCCAACGAACCGATCGCGGCGCGACAGCCGAGCGCGACCTATCAGCTCCGCAAGTTCGCGCGACGGAATCGCATCGTGGTCACGGGCGTCGTCTGCTTTGTCGTCGCCATCTCCATCGGTCTCGTCGGCATGACGTGGTTTGCGATCGGCAAGAGCAAGGCGCTCGACGCCGAGTCCATCGCGCACGGAAAAGCGGTGGCGGCGCAACAGGCCGCCGAAGCCGCACAGGCGCAGGCGGAGCGTCGGTTTGATGAAGTGCGAAAGCTCGCGAGCGTCTTCATCGCGGAACTCGATCCGCGGATCCGCGACCTTCCCGGCGCCACGGACACGCGACAGTTCATCGTGGCGACGGGACTTGAGTACCTCGACAGTCTCGAGAAGGAGGCCGACAACGATGAACTGCGCCTCCAGGTCGCCGCCGCCTACTTCACGCTGGGCGACATCCAGGGCTATCCGGATCGCCCCAACCTCGGCGATCGTCAGGGCGCATGGCGAAGTTATGAGAAAGGTCTGAAGCTGCTGGAGCAGCTTTGCGCGTCGTCGCCAGGAGATACGTCGCTGCGGCGCCGCCTCAGCCTCGGACTGAGCCGCAGCGCTGTCGTTCTCGAACTGCTGAATCAGCAGTCGAAGGCGGACGCATTCGAGGATCGCGCCTACGAGCTGCTCAAAGGCGTTGCGGACGAATCGCCCGATGACACGGCGGTCCTGCTCGACCTGGCGTACCACGAGAATCGCCTCGGCGATCTGGCGGCGCGGCAAGGCGACGCGTCCCGCGCCCGTTCCCACTACAACGCGGCCAGGGCGAACTACGATCGAATGCTGGAGGTGGACGCTTCCGAAATCACTGCTCGGCGCGGCGCGGCGGCGTCCCATGAGCATCTTGCGCGACTCGACGCCGCCATCGGCGCAACGGAGGACGCCATCACGCATTACCAGACATTCATCGATCGCGTCCGCGACATCATTGCGGATGGTCACGACTCGGAATCCATCCGTCATGACCTGACCGTCGGATACGATCGACTCGGCCTTCTCTATCGCAGCGTCGACGACAATGCGAAGGCGCAGTCCAGCTTTGAGAAGTCTCTCGCGATACGTGAGTCGCAGGTCGAAGCCGATCCAAGAAACATGCAGGCGGCGACGGCCATACGCTCGAGCTACTGCTATGTTGGTGAGACGGCGCTGGCGCTGGGGCGAATGGACGTTGCGAGGCGGCGCTTCGAACAGTACACCGGCGCGTGCGAGCGCATCGCCTCGGCCGAACCGGAGAACGCGGAAGCGGCGCGCGAGCTGGCCGTCTCATACTACAAGCTCGCGGAATGGTGGCGGACGATGGCCGAGAAGTCGGAGGACGACGCCGACGCGGTCCTCACCCAGCGTCGCACAGCACTGGAGTATCTTCACAAGTGCCGCGACGCCTTCGAGGACATACGCGAGCGCGGACTGCTCTGGCCCTCAGACGCCGGCGTCCTCGACATGCTGAACGTGGAGATCAACGCCTGCAGCGCCGCCATCGCAAAGGCGGCTGAAAGCCCGCGCGGCTGAGAGCGCCCCGCGGCCCGTGGCCTATCGTTCAGGACCACAAACCGCGAAACGAGATTCTGTCGCGTGATGATGTCAGTGTGATCTGCGACGTCGCAGCGCCGCGCCTGCGGCACAGAGAAGCAGGACTGCGGTCGTCGGTTCCGGCGTGGCGGTCAGGATGAGTGCCGGGCGATTGCCGGCGTTGCCGTTGTTGGCCGAGTTGAACGTGAATCCGATCAGATCCGACGCGGCGGAAAGTCGCAGCGTCGCCGAGCCGCCGGCCAGCAGATCCGCGACAAAGTCGGGATCGAGCGCAAGACTGAAGTCCTGTCGCGTGTTGTTTCCCGCGTTGGAGAAGACGCCGAGATTTCGATCCGCGCCGCTCAACAGCGACTGACCGTAGGTCCAGCCAATCTCATTTCCGCTCGCCGTTCCCGGGCTCGAAGACGCGCCGGTCCCCTGCGCCCAGTTGTCGTTGGCGATCCAGGCGACGCCAAAGTCGCCCACGCCACGCGTGAAGATATCGCTCGTCGGCGCCGCATTCTCGCGGACCGACAACACGATGGAGTCGAGCGTCCAGTTACCCGCCCCGTAGGCGGCGTCGAACTGACTGACGGCCGCCGACGTGTCGAAGCGCATCCACGAATCGGCAAGGCCTCGCTGGACCGCATTGCCATTGACCGCCATCGCGCCCGAGACGTGCAGGGCGCCGCCGGTCCCGAACGTGTCAGTCGGCGACTGCTCCCGGGAGAACGTGTCTTCAACCGGCAGGAGGCTCGCCGTCTCAGCGGCGCGAACGGGCGCGGCCGCCAGCAACATCTGACTCAGCGCAAAAAAACCAACGGATGTGGATAGACGACGCCCCTGCGACATGACCTGCGCTCCCCTCGAACTTGAAACTGCGATGACTCAATGACTCCGATCCGCGACACGTCTTCGTGATTTGATGCGCGTCAGCATAGGCCGGAGCGTACGCAGTGAATCCTATCCCAGGCGACGCGCAACGTTCAACATCGAGCCGCAAATCACCCCGAACTTTGCGCGTTATTGACAGAAGGAGACGTTCTCGGACGAAGCGACAGACGTAGGGCTCTATGCGCGGGCGGCGACGGCCTTGAGGCTCGGCCAATGATGATCGTAGTGATCCAGATGGATATCGAGCCACGTCCGGATCGGCGTGTCGTCGACGAGGGTTTTCGGATCGATCCCGCGAACGCGCGTGAGGAGCTTCTCCTCCGCGGCGCGAAGCTGCGGCAGAAGCATTACGAAGGACATGCGCCGCCAGGTCCGATAGACATCGGCGTTCACGCGATCGAGATCGTAATCCGGGACGGCGGCGCCCTTCGCGATCGGTCCGATCCGCTCAGCGGCCTCGTTCGTCCAGAAGATGTAGTGCCCGGCAAGGTCTCGCACATTCCAGTTGGGTCCGACCTTCTCGCGCTCGGCGGACACATCGTCGAAACGCTCCAGCGCCTCGCGCATGCGCATCATCCTGGTTCGGAATCGCTGCTCGATCGCGTCGCGCACATTCATCGGCGTACCGCTCCTCGGAATCCCATGGGCGCGAGCCGCATCGCCCGCGCCGACGCGCGGAATCATACACGTGAACGGGATCGATGTGTGGCGTGAGTTGCGATTCAACCGTGCAACGACGCGAGCCGCGCTCGCGGAAGGCTCGCCGCAGCGCCGCTCGATTACACGGGCGCGTGTGACTTCTGAAGCGTCGCGTCGTGCGCGTCGGTATCCTCATTCTGGCGCGAGATCACGATCTCAAAGGCCTCGACGACGCCGGGATCAAACTGGGTCCCCGACGCGCCGCGGATGATCGTGACCGCCTCTTCCGGCGTGCGACCGCGGCGATAGGGGCGATCCGTCACGATGGCGTCGTAGGCGTCGGCGACGGAGACGATCCGGGCCCCGATCGGAATCTCCTCGCCGTGCAGGCCCTGCTGCTTCGAGTCCATCGAATAGTGATCGTGATGGTGTTTGATGATGGGAATCGCGCCGTCGAGGATCGTGCCGAGCGATCGCACGAGATCTGCGCCGCGAACCGTATGGGCGTCCATTTCGTCGCGCTCGCTGGCGTCCAGTTCGGCGGCCTTCTGAATGAGGCGGGTCGAAATTTCGACTTTGCCGATGTCGTGCAGCAGGGCGCCGACGCGGACATCTTCGATCACATCATCCCGAAGGCGCATCTGGACGGCGATCGCTGTCGACAGTTCCGCGACACGCATGGAATGCGATTTCGTGTACTGATCGGCCGTATTCAGGTATTTGGAGAGAATCTCGATAATGCCGACGTGCGCCTCGCGCAGCTCGGAAATGGCCTTCGCGCGCTGGTTGGAGAGCGTTCCCATCAGCAGGGCGTTCAGACCGAGGAAGCCGCCCCAGGCGACCATCGTCAACAGGGCCACGATCGGCGACGTGATCGTCGTCTGAAAATGGGCCGGCGCCAGCAGCATGAACGCGCTCACGGTCAACACGCTCAGCAGGGCGATCGTGCAGGCGAGCGTGCGACCGAAGTAATGGGCCGCGATGATGACGGGCAGGTAATAGAAGTGAACGATGACATGTGTCGCATTGAGAAGACCGTGCGCGACCAATGTGATCGCCAGTACGATCGTCACCAGCAGCAGCTCGAACCAGCCATCCGATAATGATCGGACGGGCGATCCGAACAGCCGGGCCTTTCGTGGCGTTAACATGTCATTCAGCATGGAGTCTCTCCATCTCCCACGGCCTTGGAGTCATCGGCCTCGAGTGGTGGCGGCTTCATGGAGTTTTGGTTAATACGAATCAGGGGTGCGGCAAGCCGTGACAGCCGCCTGTCGAACTCGCGGCGGAGCGCACACAAAGCGCGCTTCCATCGCGGCGCTTCGCCCAATAAGCGAGGCGTGTTATTCGGGCCAGACGTGGATGAAGATCAGGATCGCGCGGCGCTCTCAACGGCGGCCCGCATCTGTGCGACGCGTGACGCCTCGGGTGGGTTCTGCCACTCGCCATCCTGCTTGAGAAAGCTGCCGACGATCCAGCCATCGGCGGCGGCGTAGTGCGCCGCATTCTCCGGCGTGACGCCGCTGCCGATAAAGATGGCCTGATCGATCGTCTCCGTAACGCTCCGCAGATCGTCGGGGCTTGCCGGCTCGCCCGTCGCGCCGCCGGTCACGACGACACCTGTCGCGCCCATGAAGACGGCGGCCTTCGCGGTTTCGGCGAGGGAAACGTCGGCCGTGATCGCATGGGCCGAGTGTTTCTTCTTGATGTCGGCAATGACAGCGACATCGTCGGCGCCGATGGCGCGGCGATAGCGCAGCAGGGGGCCCGCGTCCGCCTCGGCCATCAGGCCTTCATCGGCGACGTGGGCGAAGGCGAATCCCTCGCATCGAACGAACTGCAGTCTCGCGGCGTGCGCGACGGCGATGGCCTCACGATTCGCGCCCGCCAGGACCTGCACACCGAGCGGCAGCGTCGTCGCCTCCCGGACGGCGACGCAGATGGCGGTCATCGTTGCGACGATTTCGGGACCGACGTGTCGATTGAGGTAGGGAACATCGTGCATGTTCTCCAGAATGATGGCGTCGGCGCCGCTGTCCGTGAGGATGGCGGCTTCACCCACGGCCTGACGTGTCAGCGCCGCGACAGACGCGCAGTTGCGCGGCGTGCCGGGCAGGGCGCCAACGTGGATCATGGCGATCAGGGCCGGCCGATTGAGCGATTGCAGGAAGTCGAGTCCGCCGACAGTGCTCACGAATGACTCCTGATGAAGTGACTAATCATCCCAGCGCTTCTCATCCGCCGTCTCCGAACCCAGCGTGATATCCGCGCCCTCGGGCGCGAGGACGGACGGCACATTGATGCCGCGTTCCTCGTGTGTACCCGGAATGATGTTGTCCAGAATAACGCCGAGCGTTCCGGCGACGCCCATTCCTGTTGAACCCATGGAGTAAACCAGCGACTTGAGACCGGAGTCCCAGTTCTTCGAAAACTCCTCCCATGTCGGATGATCGCTGCCAAAGCCCTTGAAGTAAGCCGGGACACTCAGGCCCATGAACAGGCTGAAGCCCGCGATGAACATGTTCCGATCGCTCGACAGATCCGCCCTCGCAAGCTGCTGGATACCGACGGCCGCAATGAGACCAAAGAGAACGCAATAAAGCCCGCCGATGACGGGCGTGGGAATCGTGGCCGCGAGCGCGCCGAACTTTCCGAAGAGTCCCAGCAGGACGAGCATGACGGCGGCGATCTGCACGACGAAGCGCGATCCGACACGGGTCAGGCCGATCAGGCCGATGTTCTCCGAGTAGGAGGTGCTGCTGAATCCACCAAGAACGGATGTGATGAGGCAGCCGACGCCTTCGCAGCCGATGCCGCGCGAGATCTGATGGGGCGTCGGATCCTTCTTCGCCGCGATATTCGAACAGGCGTGGTAGTCGCCGAACGATTCGATCATGGAGGCGAGATAACCCGCGAGGCCGGCGACGATGAAGCCGGCGTCAAACATCGGCGCCCCCCAGGGGAAGACAACTTCTTTCGGGTTCACGCGAACCCACGCGGCGCTTTCAAACGACTCAAACCCGATGTGCGCGGGATGGCCCGACGGGAACACGCCCGTCACACTGCAGATCCAGCAGATCGCACAGACAATGACGATCGATCCGACGATCGAATAAAGCTTGAAGACCTGGTGATTTCTGGAAAGGACCAGTGAAAAGAGAATCACGAGGACGATCGTCAGCGCGCTGATCGGCCAGCAGGTGGCGGCCTTTGGCGCGCCGAACTCGAAGAGAGCGAGACCGATCAGGATAATGACGGGCCCCACGACGACGGGCGACAGAATTCGACGAAGCCAGCCCATCAGCCCGCTGAAGCCGACGAGGATCTCAAAAATGGCGCCGATCATGATCGTGCCGGCGATGTAGCGCATCATGGTCGGCGCGTCGAGACTATGTTCCTTGCTGAACGAGATAATCGTGATGAACGCCGCGAGGAAGGAAAACGACACGCCCTGAATGATCGGCAGTCGGCTGCCGTAGGTCGTCTGGATGAATGTGGCCAGGCCGCTGCACAGCATGACGGATGAAATCAGGACGCCGATCTGCTCCTGTGAGAGGTTCATCTGGTCGGGTCCGCCGAGCAGCAGCGGCACGGCGACTGTCGCGCCGAACATTGTCAGGACGTGCTGGGCGGCCAGAACGATCGCCTTGCCCATCGGCGGCTTGTGTTCCAGTTCGTAAATCAGTGTATTGTCAGCCATTGGTCCGACCTCCCGGAAGCGCGACTTGATCGACGCCCACCGCTGGTGTCTGTCGTGCGAAGCCTCAGCGCCGACTGGCGGTCCGTGTCGCGCGCGACACGGGTCCGTCCGACGCGAACTTCGAGGCCTTCGCCACTATCGGCCAAGCCTATCCATTCTGACGGCGCCGTGCAAAGCCATCCATATTGGCGCCAATTGTATCGGTCGAGCCATCCGGCTTGATGTGGAGTCAGAAGCGTGTCAGTGGAAGGCCTGCTGCACGAGTCGCGGCAGGAGATCGCCGGCCTTGCCGCGCAGCCAATAGTCGCCGTCGCCTTCATTGGGGTCGATCGTGATCACTTTGGCGCCGGCGGCCCTGGCGGTCGAGGGAATCATCGCCGCGGGCATCACGAGTCCCGATGTGCCGACACTCAATAGACAGTCGCATTGTTCGACGGCGTTCATCGCGTTGGGCCACGCCGGATCGGCCAGCGCGTCGCCGAAGAGAACGATGTTGGGGCGATAGACGCCGCGCAGACCGATCCCGGCGATCCGGCTGACGGCGGCAAGGAGGCGCGCGAGGGACATCCCGCCTTCCTTTGCGCTTCGCAACCTCTCGGCGATCTTCTGAAGCTGCTCGCGACGCAGCGTCTTCCTCCGAGTCCTGCCGTCGGCGGAGACGATCTCGTAGATCGTGCCATGAATCTCATGAACGCGGATGCTGCCGGCTCGCTGGTGGAGTCCGTCGATATTCTGCGTGATCACTTCGACCGTCTTGTATTGCTCGATGTCGGCGATGGCCTGATGGGCGGCGTTGGGTTCGGCGTCCGCAATCGGCGCGATGACGGCGTGCAGGAACGCGGCGAGGCGTTTGGGCTCCTTCGCCGCGGCCATCGCAATGCCGCCCCACGTCGCGTAGGTCTCCGGCGGGAATTCCGTCCAGAACCCGCCGTCGTCACGGAACGTGGGAATGCCGCTCTCGGCGGAAACCCCGGCGCCCGTGAAGACAACAACACGCTTCGCCTCCCGCAAGCGCCACGCGGCGGTATTAAAGGTCTCGATGTTCTGTTGCTCACTCATTGAATCCGGCCCTCGGATGTTGATGGATTGCGGAGTGATGATATCGCGCAGGTCAGCGTTTGTATCGCGAGCCGGCGCAAACGCGCAGATGTGGAGTGGGCCACGCCCACCATGAATACGACGGTGTTCAGAAAGTCCCTGCAGACGAAAGCCGTGAAGTCACGTCGTCGATCTTCAGTGTTTTCTAAGCAATTCCCGCTCCGGAGGAGCGACGGAACAACTGGACAGCCCCACCATGAATACGCCTGCGCTTCCGAGTTGCATTGGTGGGCGTGGCCCACGCTATATGGGGTTGACTCAGGGCGCCGGCGCAGGATCGCCGGTTGTGGGCGTGAACTGGTTTTCCAGAATGTCCACGCAGGGCGCGTACTGCAGGAGGATGAACGGATTGGTGGCGATCGCCGCGAAGATCTGCTGATCGATCGTCTCCAGGTCGTCGATCGTGTTGATCTGGAGATTCAGATCGATGCTGAGCTGGTCGATCGCCGCGAGACCTTCCTCGACGCTGAATTCGCCGTTCATGTCACTGTCGAACACACAGGTCTGTGGTGGGCAGCCTGTCGACGTGGTAAGCAGCGTGGTCAGGCAAACGGCGATCAGGAGCGTCTTGAGTCGGCGCATCGTGAATTCCTTTCGAATCGGTTCGCTGCGAGGCGAATCGGCGCGCACGTTGCCCCCGCCCAGGCGCGATCGACGTCTCATAAGGGTAGGCGTTCCCCAAGGGTCGGGGCAAGGGTTTGTCAGCAGTAAACCTGCCGGAAATCAGCTGCGCGCACGTCGATGACGCAACATTCGATCCGCCGTGGGCACGGTCATCGCTACTTCCTGGAATTGTTCCAGTCGGCGAGGAACTTTTGGAGACCGATGTCCGTGAGCGGATGATGCAGGAGCTGGGTGATGACCTTGTACGGAATCGTGCCGACGTCGGCGCCGAGCTTGGCGGCCTGGAGCACGTGGAGCGGATGGCGCAGGCTCGCGGCGAGGATCTCCGTCTTGAAGCCGTAGTTGTCGTAGATCGTGCGGATGTCGGCGAGCATGTCCATCGATTCCTGGCCGATGTCGTCGAGCCGCCCCAGGAAGGGCGAGACAAACGTGGCGCCGGCCTTGGCGACGATCAGGGCCTGAAGCGGCTGGAACACGAGTGTCATGTTCGTCTGGATGCCCTCTTCCGAGCAGATCTTGAGGGCCTTCACGCCTTCGGGAATCGTCGGCAGCTTAATGACGATGTTGTCCGCGATTTTGATAAGCTCGCGGGCCTCTTTCATCATACCTTCGCAATCCGTGGAGACGACTTCCGCGGAAACGGGCCCCGGAACGATCTCGCAGATCTCGGCGATGAGCGGACGGAATTCCCTGCCTTCCTTCGCGACAAGACTCGGATTCGTCGTGACGCCGTCCAGAACGCCCATGTCGGCGGCGGACCTGATTTCGTCGATGTTGGCGGTGTCGATGAAGAACTTCATGGCGGCGAAGGCTCCGGATCTTGAGGGCTCAGGGTGCAACAATCTCGTTCGGGCGGGGATTGTATCGCCGGCCCGAAACGCTGGCGAGCGGGGCGGTCTGACACGTCTGGAAACGTGGAAAAGTCGAAATTCAAAAAAGTCAAAACGCCAGACAGGTGGAGATGGCGACAGGGCGGGGCCATCGCGAGTCAAGAGACGCCGGGGATGAGGGAGCTGGAGTCTGAAATTTGAAATTTGAGACTCACGATTCCGACGTTCAGCTCTCAGCTCACGCCCTCCGGCTTTCGATCCCGAGGCCTCACATCATCAGCCACACGACAAGACCGATGTCGCCTGCGACGGAGAACATCGCGCTGACGACGGCGAGGAAGCCGATTGTCGTGTTCTTCCAATAGCCGCGATAAAGCAGGACGAACGACCAGATCGTCACGCCGTTCATGGCGAGGACGGCGACACGAAGGATCGTCCGGATGGCCGACTCCATCGCGCCGGACGGCGATGTGAGTCCCGACGAATGGGCCGCAATGCAGATGATCAGGGTCACCAAGGACGCCATGAAGAGCCAGAAGTAGAGCGGAGGCGTCTCCGGCGTCGCAGTGGGTTCGGCGCCGGCGTATTCCAGTGTGGGCGGGTCATCGGGGTTTGAACGGCTCATGCCCATCGCTCGCACACTCCAGCGCCGAGTCCATCGGCCTGACCTCTGATGGAGCTCATCACACCTGTGCCATCTCGAAGGCGGCCCCGCACTCCGGGCATACGCCGGACGCATTGCCCGTGAGGTTGAACTCACAACGGGCGCACGTCGGCGCCCCGTCGAGTGCGCGCCGGCGTCGCCGCAGACAGACGACAATGATCGTGAGGGGAACGACCAGCAGCCACAGGGGAACGATCAGAACAGGCCACAACATCGCGCCACTGGCGGGCGAACGCACACTCGGCTTGTACTTCGGCCAGATGCTCAGAAACATCGCGTCGCTTCTGTCCATCATGTATTCGGAAGGAAGAAACTCGCGCAGCCGGGAGGGCCATTTCCATGTGAAGCCGACGCATCCGCCTGTGACGAAGACCGACGATTTCGGGGACATGATCTCAAGCGACCACACGGCGCTCGCGCCCCACAACAGCCACAGGACGACGACAAGACACTGCAGGATCCTGAGACGCCGTGGCGTCCTGCGCCGCACAGGAACTCGCGGCGCTTCCCGGTGTGACGCCGATGTCGTTTTCGATTGGCCCATCTTGTATCGCCCACGCGTCCGCCTGCGGAAATCGTACACGCCTTGATGAATGTTACGCCCCCCGCCGGTATCAATTCAACGGCGGCCGAACACTCCCTTCGACGCCGAACGCGGCGGCAACTTCGAATGTCGCCCCGACGCGAAGAGGGCCGCAACACAGAATCGGGATTCGAAGCCTCAGATTCAGGATATCAAATGAGTGATTGGAGGCTGGAGATATCGGATTTGAGATGCCCAATTCGAAATTTGAGATCTCAGATTGGAACAATGCGATCTGAGTATCCAGGTTCTCAGATTCGAGCCTTCAAATCAGCGGCCCGAGATTCGCGCCGCCCGCGACTCGCCAGCGCCACCAGATAGCGCCAACACCCGTCTGTTTTCTTGTTGAAGTCCTGTCGTTTTGGCTTCTTGACGTTTTGACTTTTTGACTTTTTTGAATTTCGACGCTTGGCAAATGCTCAGTCGGCAAGGACGCCCGTCTCGCTGAGGCCCGCCTCGATTTCGTCGGGCGTGAGGGATTCACCGCTGTTGAGTCGCTGGAGGTACTCGTTGATCCGGGCCTTGCCGGCGTCGGCGTTGAGCTCCTTGAGGAAGCCGTCGAAGAAGTGCTCGCCGGACATCGCGCGATTGATCTCGTTGTGCTTGTTGTGTTCGTCGAGTTCCGTGAAATAGACGACGCGGAACTTCTGGTCGTAGCCCGCCTCGCGATATATCTCGAACATGATCTTGTCAGCGGCCGCCATCGTCGGGACTCCAGTCGTCGCAGTCTCTCGTGTCGCGGACGCTCCGCCACGGATCAGGGCGGGATTCTAGGGGCGGCGGGGGCCGCGGCCAAATGGGCGTTTGGCGGGGGGAGAGGACCCCGCCGCGGGGGAACAAGAGGGGGATCTCGTATCAGCCATCACGGCCGGATTCTGACGAATCGCCTTCATTCAGAGCCGCCGTGTCCTCACGGCGACGATTCGCGCGCGACGTTGTTCCAGAATTCGCCACGCCGAGGACAGCGAGGCGCCGATTGCGCACACTTGCGGGAAGGGATCCCGCCGGATGTGGGTACGGGAATGGAATCCCGTACCAGCGTCCTCCCAATGTGGGTACGGGATAGGAATCCCGTACCAGCGTGTTTTACAGAGCGGCGTCCTCCACGCCCCAACGGGGCGCAACAAGACAACCCAGGGTCAAGCGAAGTCCGCAACGCGGACGAAGCGCCACCCTGGGTCGCTTCGACAAACGTGATGGCCAAGCCCCAAAGGAGCGTTACAAGGTCATCGAGGCGCGCGGCAGCCTGCGGGAAGGGATTCCCGCGGGGATGTGGGACGAGAAAGGAATCTCGTCCCAGCGGTCGATTTTCAGGGCGGCGACATATCAGCGGGTCGGGAGGGGATTTTCGGTCCGGACGTCGACGGCGTCGCCGGAACTCGTACCTCGATCACGATCTGAAAAATGATTTTCGCCGTCGATGTAATACGCGGGTGTTCCTCGCGTTTGACCTCACATCGCACCCTCGCGGAGAGCCCCCCATGCGCGCCAATTCACGACGCACGATGTTGATCGCCCTGATCGCTTTGACGCTTCCGCTCCCGCTGCACGTCGCCTGCGGCCAGACGCCCGAAGAGTTCGCGGGTGTCGACATGATTCTGAATGACGCCGCGACGTCACTGAATCTCTCCGGCTACACATTCGTCGTCGTCCGCGACGGCGAGACGCTGTATTCCCGCTCCTTCGGCAATATCACGCCGACAACGCCCGTTCAGCTTGCCTCCGCGACCAAGTGGATGTCCGGCGCCGTCATCATGGCGCTCGTCGACGCCGGCGCGATCACGCTGGATGACACGACGGGGCAGTGGCTCGGCTGGACGGGCGAAAAGGGAACGATCACGATCCGCCAGCTCTTCTCGCACACGTCGGGGATCACCCCCGACGCGGCCGACTGCATCGGCACACCGTTCAGCACACTGCAGGCGTGCGCGGCTCAGATTGAGGCGCTGGATCTCGTTGCGGCGCCCGGCGCCGAGATCAACTACGGCGGCAATTCGATGCATGTCGCCGGCGCCATCGGCGAGCTGGCGACGGGAACCTCCTGGATCAATCTGTTTCAGACCTACGTCAAAGATCCTCTGGGGCTAGTTGATACGGAGTATGGGCAGGTCATCAACCCGCGAATTGCCGGCGGCATGGTCGCTTCCGTCAATGAATACGGACACCTGCTTCAGATGCTGCTGAACGACGGCCGGTTCAACGGCGCCACGGTGCTGACACCCGCATCCGTGGACGCGATGCTGGCGAACCAGGCCGCAGGCGCGTCGATCGGTTCTCTGCCGCCAACGGCCGACGATCGCTACATGGGCTATGGCGTGGGCAACTGGGTGTTTCGCGTCAGCAACGCCGACGAGATTGCCGAGTCGGCCAGTCCGGGGCTGTTCGGATTCACACCGTGGATCGATCGGGAGCGCAACTACTACGCCATCTTCGCCGTCGTCGACCTCAACATTCGAACGGATCCCTACGCTCGCCAGCTCCGCGAAGAAGTCATGCGCGTGCTGGACTCGGGCGATCTCGACTGCGACTTCGATGTCACCAGCGCCGACGCGATGTTGTTCGTCGACATGCTGCTCAACACAACGTCGGACAATATGTGCGACGCCGAACGGGCCGACGTCAATCGCGATGGCGCAGTCGACGGCGCGGATGTCGAGCCATTCGTCGCGCGGCTGATCCAATAACGGCCCATTCAGTTCGCCGACATGACCGTCGTCAGCGCCTGGCGAACACGCCGACGTCGAGCGTCCGCATGCCACGCTCCCGTCCCGCGCAGGAACCGGGCCATGACCGGCCCGGCATCCGGTCGCGGACGCTCTGCGAGTCAGAGCCCGGCTCGGTATGAGAGAAGGGATCGCTCCGAAAATCTGTCGGATTCTGCGGTCCACATCCACATTCCATGCGTGAGAAGTATGTGTGCGCTCGGATCGCTCAACGCCATGGCGTATAATGTGGACCTTGCAGTCTATCCGGCCGAGGTCTGCGCCTTCGGCGTTCGTTTCGATCCGCGGCGACAATCGGCCGCACGGCGCCTCGCCAACCCATCGGAGTCTGAAGCATGAGTGTTTCGCGCATCTGTCGTGACATGGGCAAATGCCTCCTGTTGACCGCCCTCCTGTTCGTGTGCGTTGCGGGTTCCTGTGATCCGGGCGTCGGCAGCATGGTTCCAGGTGTGCAGGGGCCGCAGGGCGATCCCGGTCCCGAGGGCGCGCAGGGGCCACAGGGAGAGACGGGCGCGGACGGATCGCTTCGCGTGTACGGCGACGGCTCGGCGGGCGATCGGATCGTCTCCGGCAATGAAGACTGGAACAGCGGTCCCGATCAGCCGAAGAATCTGCAATTCCACTCGCTGACCATTGAGGCTGGCGCCACGCTGACAGTCCCGAGCGGCATGACGATTCGCGTGCTCGATGCGTTCGTGAACCACGGAACAATCGTCGTTCTGCCGGGCGCTGAAGGTGGCTTCGCCGGCGCGGACGCCCCGGGCGGCATCGATGACGATCTGTCGACCGCGACAATCGCTGAACCCGTATCGGGGATCGCCACGGCCTCGGCGCAGGCGGGCGGCGGCATTGACGGTGGCGCCGGCGTCGGTGGGCGAGGTGGCATCGGCCTGAGCGAATTTGAATCGCGGCAGTTGCTGTCCGTCACGACACTGGCCGGCGGCGGCGGCGCGACGGGCGGCTGGGACGCAATCGGCACGACATTCTTCAATCAGGGCTCCCGCGGAGGCGGCGCCCTGCGCGTCATCGCGATGGGCGCCATTGTCATTTCAGACACTGGCGAGATTGTCGCCGACGGACAGAGCGGCGTCGGTGGGGGCGGCGGCGGTGGCCTTGTCGTGCTGGCCTCGATGACGAACGTCGACAACAGCGGCGCCATCATGGCCCGTGGCGGTGACGGAGAGAACAGCGATTCGGACGAGGCGCCGAGCGGCGGTGGGGGTGGCGGAATCGTTCATATGCTGGCGCCCACCGTCGAGAACACGGGCGCCGTTGACGTCGACGGCGGACAGGGCGGGAGCAACAGCTCGTCGGTGACAACGACGACTCGCTTCGGTGGCGGCGGCGGCGGCGCCTCCGGCGGAAGCGGTGGCGCCGGCGGAACGGCCGCGGCCGGCCCCGGTCCCGACACGCCTTCAGAGGCGGGCGACGGTGGCGCGGGCTTCAGCCTTGTCACGGAACTGGATCCGACGGCGCTGTTGTAAGCGCCGCCCGCGCTGGCCTGGCTCCCTTGCGGACGCGGTTCGGTGGGCCGCGCGGCGCGCTGTGGAACGCGGTCGCGCTCGCCCTACGCCATTTGCTTTCGAATCGTCATGTCGTAGCTGCGAACCATGTCGTTGCGCAGATACCAGCCAATGAAGAAGTAGATCAGCGCCGAGCAGAAGGTTGCGATCATGGCGATGACCCGGCACTGCGCGAGCGGGGGCTGCGACGCGCTGACACCGTCAGTCAGGGCGTTGACCGGATCGATGGCGATATAGCAGGCCGTGACCGGCGTCAGCGGCATAAAGGCCGACGTCAGCGTGAAGGCGTCTCCCGAACTCTTGACGGCGGAGACGCACGTCCAGGTTCCGGCGATCACGACGGCGATCACGCCCGCGCTTGTAAAGACGGCGCCCATGGTTCGCTTCGACTTGATGGAAGACTTCAGACCGATCATGCAGGCGAAGGCGGTAAAGGCGAGGAAGATGACGGGCAGCGTGATCAGCGCTTCCGGGTTGATGACCGCGAGCGACGCGTCGAACAACCGGCCGCGAAACAGATCCGAAACAACGAACAGCAGGACAGTGAAATACGGAATCAGCAGCATGGGACCCGCGGCCCAGATGAGTCCCCATGTCTTGCCCGTGATCACGTTGGTGCTCGTCAGCGGAGTCGCGAGAATCAGCTCGAGCGTGTTGCTCTCCTTTTCCCGCGTCATGCTCGTCGCGGCCGCGGTCGTGGCGACGAAGAGTGTGATGCCGAATTCGACGAGGACGACGCCGACGAGCCACTGGCGCAGGTCCGCGCGAACGACACTTCCGCTGAGGTAGGCGATGAACAGACCGATGGCGATGAGGGCGCCGAATCCAAGCAGGAGGATGCGCGACAGCTTCCCACCGCCGGCGGCGGCGCTGGTGACGGATTCCCGCCACGCAATCGGGTTCTTGCTGACCGTGCGGGGCGGCTTGCGGCGCGCGTCGGCGGCCGTCGCCGTCGCTTCGTCGTCACTGATTTCATTGACGGAGCTGCCGGCGCCCATCGCCTTGCCGCCGAAGACACGGGACAGGAACGTCGGCTCGCCCTCCTTCGCGCTTCGTCGAACGAAGGCGAAGCTGACGACGAGCAGGATCAGCGACGTGATCGTCGTGATCACGATGTAGCTGTAATGCGGATAAGCGAGGAGGTACCTGCCGGGGAAGCCGTAATGGGCGACATCGGCGAAGTTCGGCGCGGGCGTCTCCCCGAGAATCACGAACATGGCGAGGAAGGGATGAAACGCGGCAAGCCAGCTCATGCGGGCCTGACCTGTCGGCGACGGCGCCGCTTCCGGCGGAATCAGACCGCTCCAGGACCCCAGGACATAGACCGTCATCAGGTAGACGGCGATGGCGAGATAGAAGCTGAAGATCGTTCGGCCCGTGCCGATCTTGATGACGCTGATGCTGATGGCGATGGAACCCATCAGCAGCGCCGTCGCCGTGGCGATCGCGATGGCGAGCATGATCTTGTCGCCGGTCACGCCACCGTAAACCATGATGATGCAGAAGAGCGGAATGCTCGCGATCAGCAGGGCGATGACAAAGAAGAGCCGGCTGAGCAGTGAGCCGAGCACGATCTGGCCGTTGGTCAGCGGCGTCGACAACAGAATGTTATACGTCTGGGAGTCCTTCTCCTGTGTGATCGCGGCGGCGGCAAAGACGGGCGCAAGAACGCAGACCATGCCGAGCTGAATCAGGGAGACATTCTTGAAGACGATCGTGGCCTGCTTGGCGAAGTCGGCCAGGGAGCCGGTCGAACCGCCACCCTGCATGAGTGCGATGCCGATGACGACGGCGACGGCCATGATGGAAAGATAGCCGAGGCGGATCCAGAGGTGACGCTTGCGGCGACCGCCGGCGTGGACCACGCGAACGAGAATCGGATTGGCCGGCACGAGCCGCCAGAACCACAGGCTGAGATCTTTCAGAATCGTTGGCATCGTTTCCTTCTTACTGCAGTCTCGGCGCCCCGGCCTTCACTCCCGCCGATCAGAGCGGCAGCTTGTCGATACCGTGTTCCTGCATGGCCTGTTCGGCGGCCTTCTTCGCTTCGAGTCGCTGCTTGGTCGTCGGAAGCGTATCGATCCGGCGTTTGAGATCCTTCTCGATGTCCTGGATGGGCTTCATGAGTTTGTCATGGGCCCTTTCAAGCTGGAATCGCATCGGTCCCTGGTTGAACTTTGAGTCGAGGCGCCACGACATGCGATCGGCGACACGGTTGTCGAGGTACGCCTTCAGCCATTCATCCGTCTTCACCTTGGCAAGCCGCGCCTTGCAGTTTTCGAGAATACCGTTGGCGGCGTTCTGCTGTTCCTCGTCGAAGTCATAGAACAGGACAGCGTTGCGAACATACTGCTCCCAGTTGCTCTCGTGATTGAGCATCCAGTTCATCGAGCGTTCGACATCGCGGCGGGCGCGGCGGGCGTCGCGCTGCGCCTTTGTTTCGCCCTCGACCACCTCGTCGTCCGGCGTCACGGGGCGATCAAAGAAGGGATTCGCGCCGTCGGACACCTCGCCGGCCTCCCATCGGTTCATTCGCGTTTCGAAGATGGTCAGCCCGGCCGTGACGCCCGTCATGTCGCCGGTGAACTGAAGCCGCTGCTTGAGACTCATGACCTTGCCGACATCCCGCGAGCTCTCCAGGAAGAACTGGCGCAGGGCGGGGATGACAGGCTTCATTTTTTTCGCGAACTCGATCGCGTTCTCCTTCGGCATTTCGCCGTCGTTGGCGATCATCGTGGCCATCATGAATTCGATGGCGTCTCGACCGACTTCGGAGTTCTCGTGGGCGAGTTTCAGGATGTTGTAGGAGATGGCGTCCGTCGCCTTTTTGGTCTGCTCGTCGTCGAGCTCGTAGCGACCTTTCATGCGGCGCGTCATGGACTCGCTGATGGCCCGGGCGATCCCCGGCGTCATCCGGATGCCGAGTTCCGTCGCGCCGTATTCGACGCGCGGCTTCTCCTCCGCGGTTTCGGCCGTCTCGTCGTCGGACGCCTCCGCGTCCGTCGGCTCATCCGTCGTTTCCGGTCTGGCCTCGCCGGCGCCCGGCGTCTGCAGGGGCCCCGCGGCGGCGACCCGGGCCGGAAGGATCGAGAAATTCAGACATGCGACGCACAGGACGGCGCAGACAACGTTGAGAAGGTTCTTCGGCATGGTAGGGTTCCCACTGTTCCCGCAATGACAGGACTGCTCAATTCGGCGATTCGCCTTATGAGGGTCAACGATGTCGGCGGGCCTATTGCACGATTCCCTTGGTAAATCGCATGAAGGCCGTCTCCAGATTCACCTGCTCCTCCTTCAGTTCCTGGAGCGGCAGCTGGTTGTCCAGCAGGGCCCGGGCGATAAAGCCGAAATCGTGCGTATCGCTCTTGAGGGCGACGAGGAGCTTGCCGTTGACGGGCTCCACCTTCTCGACCTGCTCCAGGCCGGACAGGACCTGGGTCGCCCGATCCTGCCTGTCGCCGACTTTCACCTCGACGAGCGTCCCCATGCGGGTCTGCCGGATGATCTCGTCGATCGTCCCCTTGAACAGCATTTCGCCGCGTTCAATGATGCCGACTGTCGTACAGAGCTCCGCGAGCTCGTGAAGGATGTGGGAGCTGATGATGATCGTCTTGCCCATGCGCCGAAGCTCCTTGAGCAGTTCGCGCATTTCGATACGGGCCCGCGGGTCGAGGCCGCTGGCGGGTTCATCGAGGAAGAGAATCTTCGGATCGTGGAGCAGAACGCGCGCGACGCTGAGGCGCTGCTTCATGCCGCGGGAGAGACCGTCGACGAGGGAGTCGCGTTTGTAGGTCAGGTCCGTCAGTTCGAGCACATCGCCGACGACGCGGACGCGCTCATCGCCATGAATGTTGTAGGCGGCGGCGAAGAACTCGAGATACTCCTGGACGACCATGTCTTCGTAGGCGCCGAAGAAGTCGGGGACGTATCCGATGAGGGGCCGGATCAGGCGGGATTCATAGCCGACGGTGTAGCCGCAGACCTTGGCCTCACCCCACGTCGGCTGAAGCAGGGTCGAGAGAATGCGAATCGTCGTTGTCTTGCCGGCGCCGTTCGGACCGATGTAGCCGAAACACTCACCCTCTTCAATCGTGAGATGAAGATTGGCAAGCGCAATCAGTTTGCCGTAGCGTTTCGTCAGATTGATCGTCTGTATGATCACGTTGGGGCGACCCTCTTCTTCCGTAGCCTATTCCCGCTCCACGGGGATCAGGAACCGGTACATCGTCAGCGACTTCTCCGGTCTCTCATTGGCGCGATCGATCTGCAGGACGGCGGGCGGCTTCTCGTACGAAAACCCGATCAGCACGGCCGTCCGCTTCGTAATCCAATGGCTGCAATCGAGCCGCCTGCCGTAGGAGCGCCTGAGATTCCAGAACTCGTTCTGCGACGCGCCGGGTGGGATCAGATTGTACAGAGACAGCAGCAGAAACGGCGTGATTTCGGCGTCGGCCCTGACGTTGGGCGTCGCGGCGCCCGGGCCCATGAAGGACCCGAACGAGCCGGTATTTTTCCAACTCTCAAGGTATGTCGAAAGCAGCAGGTCGACGCCTTTGCGCTGGGCCGGGGTACCGTCAGCGTTGGGCGCGGCCTTCCTGTCGTCATAGATGCGGGCGACGAGCCGCTCACCGTCGAGCGAGGCCAGTTCGCCGGCCGCATTGAGCCGGTCGATGGGATGACATCGCAGACCCGTGGCGCGACCGTTTTCGCCGGCGATCTCCTGATTGCCTTCGATCAGGTAGCAGTCCCGCAGGACAACGCCGAGTTCGTTCCGGATGAAGCTGTCCTTGGTGATCCGGCCGAATCTGTCGATGACGAGCCTGGCCTCGAGCGTGCCGCTGAGCTCACCGTGCCAGCGCCCTTCGAACTCCTTCAGCGTTGCACGGACCGGGACGCCCTCGATGTGCGTGCCGTCGTCCGTCAGCGTATAGGATTCGCTGGCGACAAAGGAGGTTTCCTCGCCCGTCATCGGGTCCGACATCGTCGGCAGGGCGAAGAGAATTCCCTTTCCACCCGGGGTGTTCGAGTATCCCACGGGGAGCTGAAGATCGAGCCGCGTGTGGTCCTTCGTTTTGACGCCGAACAGACACGTGCCGTAGCCGTAAATCGCGCCGGCCCTGGCGTCAATCACGCTCGTCTGCCAGACCTTCGTCGAGAAACCCCGCAGCATCCAGACCATTCCAAGACCGATGACGACGCCAACGATGCTGACGGCCGTAAAGGCCGGCCAGCACTGCCCCGACCAGCCCTTCTTGTTGAGGTAGAAGTAGCTGCCCAGCGTCGCGCCGAGGGTGTAGACACCCGTGAATGCGATGGCGAAGAAGAGGAAGACGCCCGTGACGGCGGAAAAACCGATCGTGCTCGTCAGCGCGCCGAAGATATTTCGTCGTTGCTCAATTCCCCAGACACTGCCAGCCGCCTCGCGAAAGGCGGGGATGGCGAGGAAGTTGTTCGCGACGACACGCTCGACGACGTCCGCGTACGCTTCGCGTTTCTTCCTGGCGGCGTCCGATTCGTCAAAATCCTCGACATCCGGCCCGGGCAGCAGATCCGACAGCCGCGCGCCGAGCAGCGTCACCATTCCGCGACCGACATAGCCTCGGTAGGCGATCGGTTCGAGATCCTGCGCCGCCTCCTGATCCTCGACATCCTCGTCCTTCCTGACGGTGGAGGGAATCGGGATGGCGTCCTTCGCGGCTCGCATGCGGCAGCGCGTCACCGGCTTCGCACGATACTTGCGGGCAAGATCCCGGTAGTCGCTCAGGGTCACGACGATGTCCTTCATCGCGGGGATCGCGTTGACATCTTCGATCTGGTCGACCGACGCGGGAAGGAACTCGGCCAGCGGCGACGCGTTGAATGACTGCCAGTGGGCGCTGACGGCGATGAGCAGTCTGCCTCCCTGTTCGACCCATCCCCGCAGGGCCTGGGCCTGATCGGCCGTGAGATCGGAGGGATCGGCGTCCTCCCAGATGATCGCGTCGACCGCATCCAGCCCCTGCGCCTTGTGCGGCAGTTCACGCGGGGCGAGACCGCGGATATCGCGGCCCGTAATCGTTTCGGAAAAGTCATGCGCCTGGGCCGCGAACTCGAGATACCTGCCATGCGGCACACGCCCCCCGCTGGCGATCGTGACGATGAGCAGGTCCTCCTTGTCCGGGCGATCGTAGTACGCCTCGGACTGGATGGACTTCACGGCCTGCCCCAGATCGTCAGTGAACTCGACGAGTTCTCCATCCGCCGAATAGAGCTTGATCTCCAGTCGGCTGTCCCCGTTCCGCATGTTCGGAACGAAGTAGATCTCCTTCGACTCCCACTCCCCGTCCGGCGCCACGGCGACGGAAAGCTCCGACACCACGACGTCGCCGTCACGATCCGTCTGCGTCACACGGATCAGACCGTCAAACGGAGCGGCGTCCGTATTGCGGATGTCGACGCCGACGAACGTCATGACGCCGTCGCGCACGCACTGCGGGGCGCCGGCGAAGAGACCGACGCGATTGACGCGCATGCTGACGGCGGCGTCGGCAATGGACGACGTCGCCACGAGTATCGCGGCGCCAATGATCCAACCGAGCGTGGTTCGCGAGGTGTTCATCGTGTTCATCGTTCTGGCGGTATCGGGAACGCGTCGCCAACGCATGGGGCGTGCGGCGCGCGATCGGTACGACTGGGCGTCGGGCGACGCCGATTACGGTTTCTCTTCATCCCCGCAGGCGCAGACCATCTGACGGCAGCCGGGGCAGCCCTGCGTGTACTTGGCGACCGCCTTCTGCAGGTCGATCCCCTCGACATTCGCAATCGTGGCGAGCCAGGCGAACACGTCGGCGAATTCGCCTTCCTTGTCTTCCTGGGAGCCGTTCGCGAGGGCGCCGGCCAGTTCTCCGACCTCTTCCATAAACCAGAGAAACGTGCCGGCGGAACCGCGCTTGCGGTCCTTCGCCGAGTACATCCGTTCGATGATTTCCTGAAATTCCTGAATCCGCATTTCCCGCCGGTCCTTTATCGAGACGATCCCGAAATCATACTGTGCGGCGACCCCGGCGGCCAGCAGCCCCTCGGCGCCCATGGCGCCCAGCGTCTGAGTGTCCTGTGCGCCCGCGCGCGCAACGATTGCGTCGGATTGGCGCGATCAATGGGGATGGGTATGCGGCTTGTTCGCATCCGCCGGAGCGGCGCCCCCAAGGGCCCGCGCCCTCTCAGCGTACGAGTCCGCCATCTCGGAGTTCCCCTGTCGTCGAAAAACCTCGGCGAGTCCTTCGAATCCGATGGGATCCTCGGGCGCCAGCTCCGTCACGGCGCGATACTCCCGCTCGGCCAGAACCCAGTCGCCCGTCGCGACGCATTCGTCCGCCAGGGCGCCGTGAACGTTGATGTCGAAGGGCGTCACATTGAGCGCCACCAGCCAGCATTGTTTGGCCCTGGCGTGATTCCCGTTGTCGCTGTGCAGCTGCGCGACCCGCTTGAGAACGAAACCGTCATCCGGCTGGAGCTCGGCGAGGCGTTCGTACTGCTCGAGCGTCGCCGCCGTGTCGCCCCGTCGCTGGTAGATGGCCGCCAGGCGTCGATAGGTGTCGGGATCGGCGGGGTATCGCGCCTGGTATTGCCTGTAAAGGTCGATCGCCTCGGGAAACTGCTCCCAGGCCTGCTCGACGTAACCGAGATGCTTCAGGGCCAGGGCGTTGTCCGGATTGCGGCGATGCAGACGGCGTATCTTCGGCTCGGCCTCATCGATCAGCTTGCGTCGACACGTCGTGTCCTTCTCCGCAAGCATGCGATCGATCAGAACGCGACCGATGATGTCGAGCGCCAGCGTTTCATCGCGATCGATCGAATTCGCGCGCTCGGCGGCGGCGAGCGCCTTCTTTGGCTCGCCCGCGACAAAATGCGCCGCCGCCAGACGGGCGATCAGGCTCGCGTCCTCCGGCGAGGCGTCGACCAGCTTCTGAACGTCATCGACCTTCTCTTCCTTCAGCCAGGGAAGATTCCATTGGTCCACCTGCGCCGTCGCCCACGCCCTGAACGCGGCGTCAAACTCCGTCGGCGACATTTCGAGCGTCCTGCGGAACGCCGTCGCCACGTCATCACCCTCCCGGAACGCGTCGAGAAGTTTGCGAATGGCCTTCGCGCCGCGATTTTCCTCGATGAACTCGACCATCCATTCGGACTGGGCGTAGGCGAGAGAGCGGGACTCGGGAAACCGCGGCCGCATGAACCCCATGTCGATCGTGTCGAGCGTGAAGAGACGATCCCTGCGGACGGCGCCCATGAGCATCTGCATTCGCCCCCAGTCACGCGGCGCGGGCTCCTCGAAGACGGCGAGGCCTTCCGTCATCCAGTGCGGAATCCGGTTCTTCGTCGCCGCCAGCGTGACGGTATGCGTGAATTCGTGTCGCAGCACATCCGCCCAGTTGTAATCCCCGAACGGCGCGCGACCTCGCGGCGCCATAATGGCGATCACGGGGCCCGTGCAGGCGCCGATCGTGGCGATGAAGGGCCGATGGGACACGCGAAGGCTGAAACCCTCGTGTGACGGAAACAACTCGATCGTCGTCTTGCGATCCAGTTTTGTCGCGTAGCGACTGCAGATCTCGTCGTGGAACTGTTCGAGCACGCGCGTGAAGTAGGGGACGACGACGGCGTCTTCCCTGCGATCGTACTTGATGATGAAGTGCTCGGATTCGGACCGGGCGAACTTGTCGATCTCGTCCAGCAGCCCCAGGACGTCGAAGGTCCGCTGGTTGAAGCTGTCGATCTCGTGGGCGGCCTCCAGCGCCTTGCGCGCCTCGGGTTCACGTCCCGACTCCATGCAGAGCAGGCCGAGCTCCACGAGGGGCGCCGACCAGTGTGGGGCCGCCTTCGAGGCGCGCTCCAGGGCGTCGTGGGCCTCGTCATACTGCCGCCGACTCGCCAGGATGCGCCCGAGCGCATAGTGGAACGCTGCGGGGTTCTCGTTCAGCGCCTTGGCGCGTTTCTCGAGGTCGATCGCCGCCGGCCGATCGATGAGGCAGATTTTGGCGCCGGCCAGCAGTCCCATCGCCTCCAGCGATTCCGGATCGGCGGCCAGGGCCTTCTCCGCCTGTTCCGCGGCGTCAGCGAATCGACGTTCCGTGATCCTGCAGTCGGCGAGCAGGAGATGGGCGCCGACATGATGGGGATTGATCTCGAGCGCCGACTGCACACACTGCTCGACGCCTTCAAAGTCCCACGTTTCGAGCTTCGTGCGGCCGATTCCGACGTGGGCGTCGGGCACGTTGGGATTCTCTTTGAGAATCGTCTCGAATTCGGTCGCGGCGTCCGCCAGGTTATGGCGATCCAGCAGCAGCTCACCGGCGGCCAGGTGCGCGGGCCAGTAGTCCTTGTCGACGAAGTCGAACGCTTCCTGGTAGACCTCACGCAGGATGTGGCGCACGCGCTGAACGACATTCCGCCGGGCCAGCACGGTATATCGATAAAAACCGCGGCCGAGAACTGTAAGGTCCTCAGGAGACGCGGGCAGCGCGTCGTTGGTCATCCGGTCGTCGAAGAGGGCGTAGATTCCGATGGCGTCCTCATAGCGCCCCAGACGTTCGTAGACACGCCCGAGGATGAGCGGCGCCTCCAGGTTGTCGAGGTCGATCCGCATCGCCTTCTTCGCGTGTTCGATCGCGGCGTCGGACATTCCCTTTCGATCGAACAGGTCCGCCAGCGCCGCGTGCCACGCGGCGTCCTTTTCGCCCTTGGCGCTGAGCGACATCAGCCGGACGACCCCTTCATCCAGCGTTCCGCGAATGATGTGAATGCGACGCGCCTCGCAGGCGGCGCGAAGCGCGTCGGCCGGATTCCGCGCGGCGAGCTGGTCGAGCTGCGCCAACGCGTCGTCGTACTGACCATGCAGGTATCGATCGCGCGCCGTCGAGAACGAAACCCCGGCGGGCGGATCGGCGGGCGCCGCCATGAGAGACATCGGAGAGACGCCCAGCCAGGCCACGAGTGTCAGCAGGCCGGGGCGAATCGCGTTCGAAAGCGTCTTGCGGGATTGCGGTTCCATATGTCTATCATACGTCGATCGCCGCCGGATGATGCGAAACCCGGGGTCATTCGTTGAAGGCGGCGCGGAACACAGTGCGATAGGCGTCCAGAAGGGCGAATTGAAAGTAGAACAGAAACGCGTTGATGAAAATCGTCGAGAACGCGGCGATGAGATGAATATCCGGTGAAACACCCGACTCGATCGTGGCGCCGAGGAGGCTGGTGATCACGACACTCGCCATGCCGACGGCGCTGAGTCGCAGGGCCCGGCTCTTGCATACCTGCACTCGCTGGGCGAACGACGGATCGAGACCGTCCTGGGCGACCGCCTGCTCCATGATCTTCTGCTGAACGACGAAATACATGAACAGCACAATGTGAACGAAACAGGTAAACAGGGCCGTCAGCACGCCGAGGAGGAAGTGCCGCAGGTAGCCCTCGCTGCCGGATACGAGCAGGCCGGCCACGGCGGTCGTGGCCATAAGCAGAAGATTCGAAACGGCGAACAGAAGAAAACTGGCTTTCATGGGAGATTCGTCAGGCGTTCAGGTTGAGGGTTCCAGGCGCCGGCGTACGGTCCCGTACCGATCGGCCAGCGGCGCGCGCGAGGCGCGTGAAAGATTACCCACATTTTCAGATTCGATCTAATCCGAGTCATTGCGATCAAGCGCATTTGAGCGTATTCGCGGCACGGTTCAACAGGTTACAGCGGATCGCGCCGCGGTCGTCTCGGCGCCTCTCTGCAGAAATGGTGACAATTTGCCCACTCATTCCCACTTCGGTTTCGGGCGCGATGACGCCGATTGGCGTATTTTTGTCTCGATTATTTAACAACAGACTGGACACGTGGGAGCGCGTAGGATTAGGGTGAGTGTCAGGCGAGAGACAGGAAGACCCACCGACGCATTACAAACCAATTTACGCCGAGCGAAAAAGTGGAACCGACCACAGCTGCGTGCGTATAAACAGTACCCTACCTTCCCTAAAGTGCATGGGTTCAGGGATCACTTCCCACTCCATCCCTGGACCCATGCCATATTTTTGCGCCCCTCGTTATTCGTATCGAAGCGCGTCCATGGGCTCGAGCCGGCTGGCGCGGAAGGCGGGGTAGAAGCCGAAGAACACACCTGTCGCCGACGCAAACCCGAGGGCGAGGATGGCGATCGAGGTGGAGACCTGCGTCTCGTATCCCTTCCATTGGGTCAGGACCTCGCTCGTCCCCCAGCCGACGAAGATGCCGATAATACCGCCGAGCGTGCACAGCATGACGGCCTCGATCAGGAACTGAAGCAGGATGTCGAATCCATTGGCGCCGATGGCCATGCGGAGACCGATTTCGCGCGTGCGCTCCGTCACGCTCACGAGCATGATGTTCATGATGCCGACACCGCCGACGACCAGGGCGACGCCCGCGATCATGCCCAGCAGCCACTCGAATGACGCGCTGGACTCCTCCTTCATCTGGGCCATTTCGCTGACAGACCAGATTCGGAAGTCGTCGTCATCGCCCTCCCGCAGATTGTGACGTTCACGAAGAAACGCGCGCACCTGCGACTCGGCCGCCATCGGATCGACATTGACATGGGCGGCGGCGAGCATCGTCGACGAGATCTCGGAGCCGGCGATCTTCTGCTGAAACACCTTGTACGGGAAGATGATCTCGTCATCGTTGTCGCGGGGGCCCGATCGCCCCTTGAAGGCGAGCACGCCCACAATGCGGAATCGCGCCCCTTTGACCGTGATCTGTTCGCCGACGGGATTGATCGAGCCGAAGAGCTCCTTCGCCGCCGTCATGCCGATCGCACAGACGGGATTGCCCGTGATCTCATCTTCCTCGTTCAGTTCGCGCCCCACGACACAGGGCCAGCGCCGAATATCGTGGAAGTTCGGAAAGACCCCCCGGACGCCGGATTGATAGTTGTTGTAGCTGCTCTTGACCTGCATCCGCATCTGATTGCTGGGCGACGCGGCGCGAATGAGGGAACAGTGTTCCATGATGGCGCGGGCGTCATCACGCGTCTGGTTGGGCTTGCGTTCGACATTCCCCTTGCGGGCGCCGCTCTTGGCGATGCCCCAGGTGCCGATCCACATCCAGTCGTCGCCCATGCGGGCGATCTCCTCCTCGACGCGATTCTTCGTGGCCTGCGCCATCGCAACCAGCACGATGACGGCGCCGACACCGATGACGATGCCGAGCATGCTCAGGCTGGTTCGAACCTTGTTCTTGCCGAGGCTGACCAGGGCTTCCGCGATAAGAGAGAAGATGTTCATGTGCGCATTCGCAGTTGCGGGAAGTCTCGCGACGCCGGTCTCCCCGGATCCACCCGGATTCCGGCCGGCCGTCGCCGTCGATCAGTAATTCGCGCCTGACTTTCGGAGGTGGACGTAGGGCGCGGGCGGCGCCTCGTCGACCAGGGCCTCGACGACTTCGCCGAAAAGAACGTCGTGATCGCCGATCGTCCGTCGCTCCATCAGTTTACACGAGAGGGCGGCGATCCGATCGGGGATGGCGACGCCGAAAGCGACATCTGTCGCGGCGAGCCCCGAAAAGGCCGCTTCGCCCGGCGCAAATCCTTTGCCGAAATGCCTGAACATCGGCCCCGGATTTTCCCCCAGCAGATTCAGCGTGAAACCGCCGGCTTCGTCGATGAGATTGAGGATTGGCCGACCCGACTTGACGGCGACGCAGACGGCCGGCGGCTCAAACGCGACCTGCTGGACCCAGGAGGCGAGCATTCCGGTCCGATCCGCATCCGTCCGGACAGTCAGGATCGAGCATCCGCTCGGAATGCGACTGATGGCCCGCGCAATCTCAGGAGACATATCCGCCATGTTGTTCAGTACCTTCGCGTTGTGTCGCCGCCTTCGCTGGCGCCGAGTGTTACTGATCCAGTTTACGTCCGAGAATCTCTTCGACCTTGGCGATCTTTGAGTTGATACGGCCCGTCTCGCCGGCGCGGGCGTCGACTTTGATGTAGCAGGAGATGCGCTCGCATTCCTCGGACATGCTTCGATAGCACTTTTCGATAACGCCCATCACGTCCTTCCAGTCGCCCTCGACACATGTGCCCATGGGGCCAAGGCGATAGGCGAGACCACTTTGGGAGACGATGTCCAGGCTACGGGCCACGTAATCCGAGACCGACGTTCCCTTGTCCATGGGCGACATTGAGAATTCGACAAGTACGGACACAGTATCACCTGCTTGAAATAGGGCCGAACGATTTGAGACCCAGCAAATTGTAGCCGATTTGGGGGCGACTCACACGAAAACACCTTCGTGGCTATGCGTCCGCCCGGGGCCGATCATAATGGCGCCATGACGAACACGCCTCATCGAACGCACATTCCGGCGCTGCTGGCCGTCGTCACGCTTGCGGCGATCCTGCGGGCGGGAGTCGCGGCGCCGAACGCCTGCATCAGCCGGGATGGCGTCTGGTTCGTGGAGATGGCGAAAAAGCTGGCGGACGATCCCGTCCGTCACATGCGAATCGAGACGAAACAGCCGGGGCTCAGCTGGGTCATGCTGGCGACTCACAAGGCCCTCGGCGGCGCCGACACACCCGAAAGCTGGCAGGCGACGGGAAAGCTGATCGCGGGCGTCGGCGGCGTGGCCGTTTGTGCGCTGGTCTGTCTGCTGGCGCTTCGCCTGTTCGACCCGACAACGGCCATCGTGGCGGGAATCTTCGTGGCGTTCTGGCCACACGGAATGCAACTGTCGGCGGACGTGTTGAGCGACATGCCGCACCTGGCGCTGTACCTGGCGGCATTGGGAATCCTGGCCTCTGGCGAGAAGCCTCTGGCGATCTGGCGATGGCCGCTGGCCGGAGCGATCGCGGGATTGGCCTACTGGTTCCGACTGGAGGCGGTGGGATTCCTGCCGGCGGTCGGTGTGTGGGCGCTGATCTCGGCGCCGCGAACGGAGCGTTTGAAGGCCGTCGGCCGAGTCGCGCTCGTGGGGATCGGGTTTGCCGTCGTGGCCGGTCCCTTCATCCTGCTGGCGCGGACGCCGGCGACATGGGTCCAGCGCGCATCGGTTCGCTCGACGGACAACCGGGCCATCACTGGCCCGGCTCGGAACGGGGACGCGACTACCGGTCAATTCGTCGCAAACGCAGACGACATGTCCGTCAGCGCTTCCCGACCGCCGAGCATTCGCGCCTCCGAGCCGCCGCAGTCATGCGGCGGTCATGACGCGCGCAACGCCTCAGACAACGAGGAAACGAGTCAAACGCTCACCGCGGCGCTGCGCCGCCTCGCGATTCACTCGACGGGCAACCGGGCCATCACTGGCCCGGCTCGGAACGGGGGCGCGACTACCGGTCAATTCGTCGCAAACGCAGACGACATGTCCGTCAGCGCTTCCCGACCGCCGAGCATTCGCGCCTCCGAGCCGCCGCAGTCATGCGGCGGTCATGACGCGCGCAACGCCTCAGACAACGAGGAAACGAGTCAAACGCTCACCGCGGCGCTGCGCCGCCTCGCGATTCACTCGACGGACAACCGGGCCATCACTGGCCCGGCTCGGAACGGGGACGTGATTGCCGGTCACGAATTCGCGAACGCTGTCGGGCCGCTGAAACTGCCCCAGCGGATGGCGGAGGAGTGGGCGCGGAGCGGGCGCTACGTCTTCGCGGCGCTGTTTCTCGCCGGCCTGCTGATTCGATCCACACCGGGCGCCGCCCGCCCTCTGGCGACGCTGTGCGCCCTGATCGCCATCTTTCAGTTGCTGCTCGTGGCGGCGCGCGTGCTGAAGTATGGCGAACTGAGCTCGCGTTACATGCTCACGGCCATCGCACTGACGATTCCATGGGCGGCGGCGGGCTTCGTTCACCTGATCCGGCTGGCTGTCGTCCGTTCGAAGAACCCCTCACACCGCAAAGCGATGTTTATCTGGGCGACGGGATGGGTCCTCGCCCTGGCGCCGATGGTCGTTTACGGCTTCCGCCCCATCAACGCCGGACGACTGACACTGCGCGAGGCGGGATGCTGGTTGCGAGAGACGGCGGCGCCGGACGATGTGATTCTCGCCGACGATCTGAACCTGTCGCAGGCCCAGTACTACGCCGATCGAATCTACCCCGACGCGGCCCGATGGGATCGACTCGCGCGCAACGCCGGCGACGCCGCGCGACTGGAGGCGATTCGTCGAATCCGCCCGGCGTGGTTCATCACGATGATCGACGAACCGAAAGAGCGCCCCAATGCCCGCGCCTACGCCGAAAAGCTGGCCCGAGGTCTCTCGGGATACGACATCGCGCGCGTCTTCGATGATGATGCGCGACCCGTCATCGTCTTTCGGCGCGTGGACTGATCCGCGTATTGCAAATCTCGAAATTCAAGAACGTCAAAATGAAAAAATGGCGGGGATCGTTGGGGCGGCTAATTAACTCGACTGAAGGATCGTCGAGAGGACGACCTGCGGGCCTGCGGATTCGAAGGCTTCGAGTGTCTGCGGCGAAGCCTCGACGGAATCGCCCGGGTCAAACGCCGCGCCGTTGAGCCAGCCGCCGACGGCCGCCTGACAGGCGGACGGGAAGATCAGGATGACGATGTGGGACGGCGCCAGCGACCTGGCGTGACCGAATCGCATGTCGATCGAGCAGGGCGGCGGACTGGCGCTCGCGTATTCGAGAATCTGGTCATAGTCGCGGCGCGCGTCCGCGACACTGGATCGCGAGAACATGAGGCAGTCGCGCTGCGTCAGGGCGTCCGGCCGAACGCCGGCGAGTTCCAGGTGGCCCTCAGGCGTCACGCGATGGATGACGAAGAGCTCCGTCACGTCGTCGCCTTCCGACTTCAGCAGCTCGATCACCTCGTCGGCGCTGGCGCCATGAATCGTCTGGGATCCGAGTTTGACGACAAAGCGCCCGGCGATGTTGCGATTCGTGTTTGCCATGATGGATCCCGGCGTTCGCGGCTCGACGAACGCGCTGCTGTCGGGTCGATGACCCGGCCTGCATTCCTGATCGCCAAGCCAGGTCGAACCCCCGACCTGCGGCCGCCGGCGCCATTCGGGCGACGCGCCGGACATTGTAGCGCGACGCGTCAGGTCTGCGGATCGAGGCGAACGGCCTGTCGGCGGCCGCGACGCAGAACCTGCCCCTTCGCGATGGCGATCGGCTCGTTCAGGGCCTCGAGCGTGTCCTCGTCGAGCTTGATTCCGCCCTGCGTCATGAGTCGACGCGCCTCGCTCTTGCTGGAGGCGAATCCACACTGAACCACGAGCGACGCGCGATCGAAGAGCAGCGTTCCGTCGGCGTCGGCGCCAACGTCGGCCGTGACGATGAGTTCGGGGATGTCATCACGGAGCTGACCTTCACGCATGACTTTCTGCCAGAGTTCCTCCTCGCGATCGGCCGCCGCCTCGTCGTGGTAGGTCGCGACGATGATCTTGGCGAGTCGCACCTTGGCGTCACGCGGATGCGTCCTGCCGGCGTCGCACAGGACGGCGATCTCCTCCTGAGAGAGTTGCGTCAGGAGCGTGTACCACTCGGGCATGAGCGCGTCGTCGATGCGCATCGTCTTGCCGAACATGTCCTTCGGCGTGTCCGTCACGGCGACATAATTGCCGAGCGACTTGCTCATCTTGTCGACGCCGTCGAGGCCCCGCAGAATCGGCATCGTGAGAACAATCTGCGGCGGCTTGCCGTAGTTCGGCATGAGATCGCGGCCGACAAGGTTGTTGAACGTCTGATCGGTCCCCCCGAGCTCCACGTCGGCGTCGATCATCACACTGTCGTAGGCCTGCATGAGCGGATACATCAGTTCCGTCATGACGATCTCGACATCCTGCTTCATGCGTTCCTTGAAATTCTCGCGCTGAAGCATCTGGGCGACGGTCATGTGGCTCATCAGGCGGAGGATGTCCGCCAGATCGAGTTTTGAGAGAAACGAACTGTTGTAGACGATCTCGAGTTTGTCCGGGTTCGTGTCGAGGACGTGTCCGGCCTGCTCGAAGTAAGTCTGTGCGTTTTCCTGAATCTTCTCGGGGCTGAGCTGCGGACGGGCCTTGGTCTTGCCCGTCGGATCGCCGATGCGCGCCGTGAAATCCCCGATGATGAGGACGGCCTTGTGACCGCAGTCCTGGAACTGGCGCATCTTGCGCAGCACGACGGTATGCCCGAGGTGGATGTCGGGGGCCGTCGGGTCCATGCCGAGCTTGACGCGGAGGGGGCGTTTCTGTTCCGCCGCCCTGACGAGGCGCTTCCGAAGATCAGCCTCCGTAAAGAGCTCGGCGGCGCCGCGTTTGAAGAGGGCGATTTGTTCGTCGATCGATAGCTGCGTCGTGGCCATTCGTGTTATCCTTCTGAGTCAGGCGGGCATTTTAGGGAGAGTTCGCGGGATCGACAAAACCGGCGTCATCCCGAAGAGGGGCCCGTTCCGCGTTCGATGATTGAAGCTCGCCCCATTTCGTGCGGGTGGCCCACCTCTTCAGAGGTGGGGGCGCGACGATACGAACGCGACCTAACGCCGAAATCAATGACAGCGCCGTCGCGCGATGTGACGAGCGCCATAAGGCGCCCGGATCATACCAACGGTTGATTCGAACTCTTATCATCGTGACCCCACCCCTGAAGGGACGAGCCACCCGTACTCGGGTGGCCCACCTCTTCAGAGGTGGGGGCGCGACGATACGAACGCGACCTAACG
>DAOPJV010000001.1:219395-223540 GCA_035399845.1 Phycisphaerae bacterium
ATCATACCAACGGTTGATTCGAACTCTTATCATCGTGACCCCACCCCTGAAGGGATGGGCCACCCGGCCGGCGCGCATTTGAAGGTGCAAACTGCGATGGAATCCTACAGAACAGGCCCTGAGACAACGCGGCTCATCCTTCGCGCGATGACGATCGACGATGCGGCGGCGTTCTATGCGCTGAACAGCCATCCCGATGTCATGCGCCTCACGGGTGAACCACCGCTCGCGTCGGTGGAGGCGGCTCGCGAGGCGATCGCGACGTATCCGGACTTCGACACGGTCGGCTACGGACGATGGGGATGCGTTCTGAAGGAGACGGGCGCGATGATCGGCTTCTGTGGTCTGAAGTACCTTGCGGACCTGGAGGAAGTCGACCTCGGCTATCGGCTCCTGCCCGAATACTGGGGCCGAGGCCTGGCGACGGAGGCGAGCCTCGCCAGCGTGGCGTTCGGCTTCGACACGCTGAAGCTGACTCGGATCATCGGCCTGGTGCTGCCGGAGAACATCGGTTCGATCCGCGTGCTGGAAAAAGTCGGCATGCGCGAGGCGGGCGAAGTCGCGTACGACGGACAGCGGGCGCTGCGATACGTCGTGGAGCGTTAGTGCTCGCTGCGACGCGAACTCACGTCACGATTCATCGTTGAATCGCACAGGCCTGCCCCGCCTGATCACGACGCGGGACGTGAAGAAGCGATCGAAGTCCCAGTCATTGGCGGCCTCGCGCAGGAGAACTCGGAGATCACGCGGGATCTTTCCGTGAAAGAGCTCTCTTGAGCCGCGCAGGATCGTGACGGGTTGATCGAGATCGATCAGCTTGTCGTGGAGCAGCAGTTCGATGGTCTCGGCGTTGCGGGAGCGGAGCCTGATCGACTGACCCTCCACGCTCGCCTCGATAACGCCCAGCTTCTGCGTCATGTACTGCCGCTGCTTCTTTTTCAGGTCGTCGTCCTTCTTCAAACGGATTCGAAGTTCACCATCCGCCAGGGGCGGCGCCTGCAGTTCGACGCAACGCGCCCAGTAGGCCGCGCTGTTCTCCGGCAGTCGGAACATCTGCTGGATGTGTTTCGGATAGCGGCGGCGCTTCTGGTTCAGCCACTCGCTGACGGCGTCGGCCGGTGGTCGGACATTGCCGTGTACGACGCCCGCGAGCTCGATGGGCCGGAAGCCGCGAACGCCGACTTCGCGCATGACCTGCGACATGTGACGATTCCAGGCCGCGTTGCCGCCATCCTCGCGAACATTGCCATCGGCGCCCACGTTGTCGTTTTCGCCCCAGCAGAAGAGCGTGTACGTGTTTCGCAGGTTGGGCAGCAAGTCCGGGAAGAGAACCTCATTGCCAACCACCTGAAGCGGCGTGGCGAGAGGCATGAGACCCGCGAAGAGATCGGCGTGAAGCACGCCGCCCAGCCACGTGTTGTGACCGCCGAGCGAGTAGCCCATCAGATGGACGCGTCGATCATCGATCCGGAACTCACGCCGCAGCGCGACGACGAGATCGCGCGGTCGATTCGTCTCATCGGCGTCGCCCCGCAGATGCATGGAGCCGAATCCTTCCGGCGCCGCGATGATGAACTCGTCGGCGCGTGGACCGAGAAGGGAACGAACATAGCCCATGATGTCTTCCGGGCGCCCCCCGGAGCCGTGCAGCGCGACGATGAGCGGCCAGCGCTTCTCGATCGTGTAGCTCGCGGGAACGCTGACATGAATGCGATAGCTGGCTTGCGCCGCGCCCAGCTGCAACGACAGGTCCTGAATCCCGGGAGTCTTCGTCAGCCAGAGTTCGGCGGAACGGATCGTGGCGATGACGTTACGCGGCGACGCGTCGGGATGGGCGACAATGGCGTCTTCAAGCCGACGATCCGCGCCGGCGGACTGCAGGTAATCGCGAACCAGCTCGCCAAGCGGCGGGGCGGCGTGTGCGGTCGGCGCGAGAAGAAGCGTGAGTGTGATAAGTGCGCATCGCATGGTATGTCACGAAATTGTATCAGGAAGCATCGGACCGCGCCCAATGTCGTGTCGAATCATGCGTCGACGCGCATCCCGGGCGGTCGCGTATTATTCCGCAACGATCGCGGGTTTCCGCACATCGATCGATCTGGAGTCGCCTCTATATATCTCGAAATGACGATATGAATTGGCCTCCGGTTTGCATGGGACTCCTCGAAATGAGAATGATTCGCTCGAAATGGGATGGAAACGGAGCGAATCGAGTTCGCCGACTGTGACGAGGAGCCACGTTTCATGTTTCAGGACCAACGCACCGATCGAAGGAACTTCAGGGATCATCGCAATCACGCGACACCGATGCGAGTTCCGCTCCTGATCGTTCCGACACTGCTGACACTGTTCGTGAGTCTGAACATGACCTGCGAAGGACTGATCCCCGTCACGCCAGCGTCCACGGAGAAGTCCATTCACGAAACGATCTTCACGGAATTCATCCCTGAGGGATACGCGAGCACATCCGACTGTCTGAGGTGTCATTCCGACAAGGGGCTGGAGATTCTGACGACAGGGCACTGGCTGTGGGAAGGGGCGGCCGCAAACGTCCCGGGCTACGAATCGGAAACGATCGGCAAAACGAACCTGATCAACAATTTCTGCATCGCGATCCCGTCCAATGAAGGCCGCTGCACGCAGTGTCACATCAGCGTCGGCTGGAAGGACACGAGCTTCGACTTCAGTGACACGAGCAGGATCGACTGCCTCGTCTGCCATGACAACAGCGGACAATACAAGAAGGCGCAGACGACGGCCGGCGCCCCGGAAGAAAGCGTCGACCTGCAGATGGCGGCGATCAGCGTCGGCAAGCCCACGCGGGCCAACTGCGGCTCATGCCACTACTACGCCGGCGGCGGTGACAACGTGAAGCACGGCGATCTCTCCTCCGCGATGACGGATGCGACGTACGAGCTGGATGTTCACATGGCCGCCGATGGACGCAACTGGTCCTGTCAGGTCTGCCACACAACAGTCAGCCATGAAATCCGCGGTACGACCGAAGTTCACTCGATGGGTGGCGAGCTTCGCTGCACGACGTGTCACAACTCGAAGGGAATCCACGAGAACAGCGTTATCGATAATCACACGGACAAAGTCGCCTGCCAGGCGTGCCACCTGCCGGCGTTCGCCCGGGCCGTCGCGACGAAGACGGAGTGGTACTGGGACGAGGCGGGCCAGGACATCGACCCGATTCCGATGGACGAGTTCGGCATGCCCACGTACGACAAGAAGAAGGGCCGTTCCGTCCACGCGATGAACGTGCGCCCCGAGCTGATGTGGTACAACCACACGTGGGAGAAGATGGCGATCAGTGTGAGCGACACGTACACCGTCGAGCCCGTCGTGCTGGCCGCCCCCCTCGGTAGCAAGGACGATCCCGATTCCAAGCTCTACCCGTTCAAGAAGATGATCGGTCGCCAGCCGGCGGATACCGTCAACAAGCGAATGATCGTACCGCACCTCTTCGGCATGGCGGGCGGCGCCAATCCGTACTGGGCGAAGTTCGACTGGGATCTGGCGATGGCCGAAGGCGCCGCCTACACGGGCGTCGATTTCAGCGGGACTGTCGGCTTCGTGGATACCGTGATGTACCTGACGGTGAACCACGAGATCGCGCCGCCCTCGATGGCGCTGGACTGCAACGACTGCCACAACGGCGGCATCGACTTCACGAAGCTGGGCTACAGCGCGGACCCGGCGGGCTGAGAACTCGGGCCCGGCGAGTGGAACAATTGGCTCTTCAACAGCATGAGGGTCGGCGTTGTTGGGACGCCGGCCCTCGTGCACGCGCATGATAAGGGTGGCCCACCTCTTCAGAGGTGGGGGCGCGACGATAGGAATACCGGAAGACGCCGGAAGTCCACAAGAACCTATCGAATCACGGATTATTCGCCCCGGAAACCGACGAAGCGCCCCGACGGTCAATTCGTGTTCGTATCGGACGGGTGGCCCACCTCTTCAGAGGTGGGGGCGCGACGATAGGTACGCGTCGTGTCCCGTGAGATTCATGAACACCCGTCGAGCAACAGGAACCTCGCCCACAAGACTGACGAAACACTCCAACGGTTGATTCGTACTCGTATCGTCGCGCCCCCACCCCTGAAGCAACATATCGCATCAAGCCGCCTTGACCAGGTTGT
>DAOPJV010000002.1:0-2374 GCA_035399845.1 Phycisphaerae bacterium
GCGGCGAACTCTCTGTAAAAACAGCACTTGTGCGCCAGGGCGCGATATGTTGCTGGAAGGGGTGGGCCACCCGCCGGCAAACAGGAATCTCCGTGCCCCAGCCTACAGGCTGGGGATGCGAATTGCGTTTTGACGCTCTGCAACGCGTGACCCTTCGTGAGCATATAATCACGCGATGTTCCCCGGGCCCATTCATCTCACTTACACGCTAACCAGGCGGCAACGGTTTGGTCCGTTTCGTAAACTCTACGGACGCCACGTAGTTGTCATTCCTCTTTTGCTCACCGTTCTGGCGATCAACTGTGTGGTCATTTCGGCGTGGTGGTCGATCGCGCTGATACTGTCATCCGTGATTGCAAGACACTTCATGCTTCAATTGCTCGACATCATCGCGCGCACGCTCAGCCAACAGGATCTCATCATTGATCGAAACGGACTGGGTTTCCTGATCGGTCGTCAGCGATTCTGGGTCTTCCTCGACGGGATTGTTGCCGTGGAATCATACGTCCCGGATATGTGGACGGTGCGTCACTGTAATGGTCGCGTGTTTCACATTCCGGCGTCAGAGTTGACTGGCGTTCAGGTTGAATACCTGCGTCCCGGGGCAGATCGAGGCCGGTTGTGGTTCGATGCCTATGGCGCCTGCCCGGAAGACTGAATCGCAATCACGTCGTCTCGACCACGTGGCTCATCTCTTCAGAGATGGGGGCGCGACGATAAGATCGCGGAGTATTCGATATGGATCCGGGGGTTCCAGCGCGTTCGTATCGTCGCGCCCCCACCCCTGGAAGGGGTGGGCCACCCGTTCGAATTTGCTTCACAGTTCGAGCTTTTGAATTTGATCCGGTCCAACGGTAACTGTCATGAGCGAATTCCCGGCCTCATCGAAGAACTCGACTTCGTAAGCGGTCACGGGAGTGTAATGGATCATGACGATCACACCCATGGACCCCACTGGCGCCGATTCCCCCTCAAGTGGCTTCAGAAGACGTACGCAATCGTATTCGATGAACATGATCCCTCGCAGAACGTCGTTGGACGGCCGCATCATTTCAAACGTGCGAGTAGGCCACCCGGACGATTTGGGATCCGGATTGGATCTACTTGATTGAGGCGGAGTGATCGCGATCTGATCGTGTCGCGTGGTTGAGCGATGCCTTCGCCCTCGATCATCGAGACCCCACCCCTGAAGGGGGCGGGCCACCCAAATCACCAAATGCCCGATTCGCTCTACTTGCGAATCGTCGTGCCGGTCTCGCCGGCCAGCGCCCTGGGGACATTGAAGAGGTCCGTGATGACGGCGCGGGCGTTGGGGTTCTTCGCCGTGTTCAGGTATTCGATCGCGGCCTCCACCTTCGGAAGCATCGAACCGGCGGGGAACTGCTTGTCCACGATGTGCCTCTGAATCTCCTCCATCGACACATCCTTCAGGGGCCGCGCCGTCGGCTTGCCGAAATCGACGAACACGTGCTCGACGGCCGTCACGAGCACGAACACATCGGCCGCCGTCTCCGCCGCGATGATGGCGCTGGTCAGGTCCTTGTCGATCACCGCCTCAACGCCCTGCTCGTCGCCATTCTCGTCGTGGATCACGGGGATTCCGCCACCGCCTCCCGCGACCACAAGCGCGCCCGCGTCCACGAGCGCCTTGATCGTCGGCATTTCGTTGACGCTCTTCGGCCGGGGCGACGCGACGACGCGACGAAAGCCGCGCCCCGAATCCTCGACGATCTTCCAGCCGTCGTCCCGTTCGTGGCCGCGCGCCGTCTGCTCGTCCATGAAGCCGCCGATCGGTTTCGTCGGATGAACGAAGCCCGGATCCTTCGGATCGATCGTGACGGTCGTGATGACGGCGGTCACGGCGCGATTGTGACCGCGGCGGCGCAGCTCGTTGCGCCACGTCTGGCAGATCATGTAACCCATGCCGCCCTGCGTGTCGGCGACGGCGAGCCCCAGGTCGATCGGGTAGATCTCCTTGCTCGACAGTTCAACGCGCCGCATCACGCTGCCGACCTGCGGTCCGTTGCCATGTGTGACAACAACCTGCCAGCCCGCCTCCACGAGATCCGACAGCGGTCTGGCGACGACACGGCTGCAGCGGAACTGCGCGGGAATCGTGCCGTCGCCACTGGCCTCCACCAACGCGTTCCCGCCGATCGCTACAACGACTCTCATAACCACTCCAACCATCGCGACATGCGCGATCATTGACCCTATCGGCGACGATCGCCTCGAAATCGAGAATCGTCATCATATCGCGGGTGGCGGCCCCACAAGAGGCGCCGAAGGTGTCGATTATGCGTTTTTTTGCATAAGGAATATTCGCGAGGGGAGATTCGGACCTGGTGGCGATGAATCAGAGACTCGCCGTCCT
>DAOPJV010000002.1:2474-184855 GCA_035399845.1 Phycisphaerae bacterium
CTGTCGACGTCGTCGGCATGGCGCTTTTGGGATAACGCGATTCCGCATCGTGACAACGCAACCGCGCGTTCGTATCGTCGCGCCCCCACCCCTGAAGGGGTGGACCACCCGTCGGATTTTTGCATAAGGGATATTCGTAAGGGGAGCTGTCGACGTCGTCGGCATGGCGCTTTTGGGATAACGCGATTCCGCATCGTGACAACGCAACCGCGCGTTCGTATCGTCGCGCCCCCACCCCTGAAGGGGTGGGCCACCCTTTTTTGCGTGGGGCGCCTGCGATGGTGTGGATCAGGCGCGCTTCTTCTGGTCTTCGTTGAGCTGCTTGTCGACCGAGAGCACGGCCTCGCGGACGACGCCGTCGGGCGTCTTGTAGACCAGGATCGTGTCGCGCTTGCCGTTGACGGGTTCGTTGAATTTGATGTCGACGATCACAGCGCCCGTCGAGAAGTCCGTCCCGCTCTTGTCCTTCTTGCCGATCTCATCACCCACGGCGAGTTTGAAGTCCTGCTTTTCCCAGGTCCGTCGATTGCGCTTCCAGATTGTGACCTCGACCTTCTTCGCCTGCTCGCTGGCGTCTGTCAGATAGAACTGCAGATCCGACTCGAAGCGATGCGGCGGCGTGACGGGGGACCAGCCGCTGAGAACAGTCACCTCGCTGGCGCCCTTCGGGTCCTGCAGCTCGCCGTCCTTGCCGGCGTACTGATTCCAGACCTCGTATCGAATGCGGTACTGATACTCGTGCCCCGGCACGGCCGTGAAGTCATAGGCGAGAATCGGCATCATTCTGTCGGGCGCCGCGACGGTCCTGGACGCCTTGTATCCGCCAGGTCGCTTGCCGACACGATCGAGCGCCCGCTCGTAGAGCGTCTGGGCGTCATCGCGGACTCTCGCCGGGGCGTCGCTGACCCGCATGGCCGCCCGCGCGAAAATCATGGCCGCCTCGTAGTCCTGGGCCTTGACGGATCGATTGGCGCGATCGAGCCATTCCTTGGCGTATCGCGAATAGGAGTTCCCCGCTTTCGGCGTCTCGTCGAGCAGCGGCAGGATCTTGTCATATTCGATGCGATCGCCGCCGACGCGCTCAGGCAGCCTGGGTCGCGCGATGTAATCCTGCTTCGGCAGGATCAACTCAAGCAGCTTGGCGGACTGAGACGCCGTCATCCGGTCGAACGGCTCATAGGGCAGCCATTCTTCCACATCCTGCCAGCCGCGCCAGCGTTCATCGCGATCGCGCCGCTCCAGATGCACTTTGACGAGATAGGGGAATGACCTGGCCGGGTATCGGCTGTCCTTGTACAGACGCGCCTGGGCGTCCAGGTCGATCTGCGCCGCGACGGCGACCCAGTTGACGCTGGTCTTTCTGATCCCATCGGGGCCCTGGACACCGACGTCCTTCAGTTCGGGTTTCACGCCGGGCAGCTCAAGCTCCGACACACCCATCGTGACAACCGGGAGATCCGGGGCGACGAATGTAACGAGGTTTCGCTTCCTGTCGCTCGACACGGACGTCGTTGACACGAAGAGCGGCGGAAACGCCTGCGTGCGATCGATCTCCATCGTGACGCCCGCGTTTTCGGCGAGCGACTTGGCGGCGGGACCGTACCAGGCCAGCACCTTCTCGACGGACTCGGCGTCTTTCTTTCCGGCGTCACCCGCGTCGCCGCTTTTCGACTTCGCCGAAAGGACGGCGCCGGCGGTATCGTCCGCCGCGTCTCCGACGCTCTTGATGAGATCGCCAGGCGACTTGTCCGCGAGTGTAAAGCGGCCGCTCATGAAGCCGACATAGACGGCAAACACGAGGAAGCCGGCGCACACGGCGACAACCACCTTCTCGATATGCTCATGTACGAATCCGGCACTCTGCTTCGCCATGGAATCGTCCCTTACCTTGTCTCTCAAAATCGCCGGCGACAGGCGCCCCCTGAGGGCGCCGGGCTCCATCGCGGGCCGGAAAGTAAATCAGTTCATCACGGGCGGCTTAGAAGCGCCCCTTGCGTTCTTCCACGGCGTCCGGTGTCGACAGAATCTTCTTCAGCTCTTCCGGAATCCACTGTTCGTAGGCGACGCGGAAGAAGTAGCCTTCCATGTCGATGACCATCTCGATGACGGGATCGTCGCCGTAGATGTAATCTTCCTGCATCGTGTTCGGCTCGACGGCTCGATAATCGACGCGAATCGGCGTGTAGTAACCCGCCCGGCAGATTGCTTCCAACACCTTCATGACCGACGCCTCTTCGACCACGAGGTGAAGTCGCATCGGCACCATGAAGTGCTGCGTGTCATTCTTGTCGCTGGTGAAGGACAGAGCGAAGTTGGCCTTCATGCCGACATTGATGCTGCCGCCGCGCCCCAGCTTGTCGTCGATCGCAAGCTGCCGGATCCGCTTAACGGGCATGTTGGCGACCCAGGCGTCGTATCCGCGCCCCGCCGCCTGCAGTTCCGCCGCGCGCTCGTCGTTGAGTTTCGCGATCGCCGCGGCAAAGTCCTGTGCGATCCACAGCGTCATGTGCGCCTGCCAGATGCGATCGGCGTTCAGCGGCGTCTTTTCCTCGGCGGCCTCGTGCGGACCCAGCGCGCCGGAATCGACATAGACAAATATGCCCCGGGCGATCTCTTCGGACACGGCGGATTCGACGTTCGTGCGCAGGGCTTCCGCCTTGGTCACGGGCCCCGTCGCGACGGCGGGGCCACTCCCCTCTTCGGGCGACGTGTCAGGGCGCCAGGGAACATCGACGGCGTCTGCGATGGAAATCTGCTCGCCGGAACTCTCGATGGCCCGCTGGTACTCGACACTCGACGGCTTGTCGCGCGCATTGAGTCGCTTGTTCAGCTCGGCGAACGCGGCGCGGAACTTGTCCTTGAAGTCGATCTTGTCGGAATCGCGCTTGATCTCCGGCAGAATGTCGGGGATCAGAAGCTGCCGCGGCCGGTTCTCGAAGGTATTGAACTTCTGAGGCGCCAGAGCCGAGTCGACCGTCTCGTCGATCGCCTTGTTGCGTTCCTCGCTCTGTTTCCGGCGATCCTCGATCGTCGTCAGGTTCGCCGCATTGGCCCGGGCGCCGCGGACGGAATTCCCGAGCGATTCGATGTCCCGGAGTTTCTTCATGACGTCATCGCCGGACGTATAGGCCCAGCCCGCCAGACCCAGCGAGCCGGCGACCGCCACGCCGAACAGAATCGTCATCATGTGCTTCTTCAGGGCTGCCATTAACTCAGCTCCGTTATTTGAAAGAGTGTCGCGACGCCATCGCCGCGTCTCGCGATCGAACCGCATTCACTAGGACTTCTTTGGCGCCGCCTCGGCGTCCCTGGCCGGGGCTTCCTTGAAGGAATCGGGAATCTTGTCCGCGGGCGTGTCCGCCTTGCGGACGATGATCTCCAGCGTGAAGACGGAATCCGACGTCACGGACTCCTCCGTCAGATGATCGATGTCGTCACGCCTGAGGTTATCGAGCAACTCCTCGATCTGCTTCTTTCGTATCGCTTCGGCCGAGTCCTCTTTGCTCGGCCCCCCTGAGCCCGGGAATCGGAGCGGTCCCGTACCGCCCTGACCGCGTCCCGACGGCCGACCACCGCCGCCGGCCGCAGGCGCGCCGCGCCCGCCCGGTCCGCGACCGACAGGCCCCCGGCCACCTCGATTGGAACCGGCGCCGCCGGTCGGGTTCTCGGCCAGACTGTTCTTCTTCGGGATATCTGTCGACGTGCGCGTCTCAACGCTGACCAGCTTCATCTCATCGACGTAGAAGCCGCGATCGGGGCGACGCCCGAGTCGCTCAATTTCCTTCATGAGTTCGCCTTCGATCCAGCGGGCGGGCTGCTTGAGAGGCGTAACGCCGACGACACGGATCGCCCATCCGGGTTTCGTGCGATTCGATTCCTGCGAAAGCAGCTCCTCGGGCTTTTCGGCGAAGCCCATGTAGGTCGTCTGGATCCAGACTTCGTGGCGATCTTCGCGCGGCAGACGCTTCGCCAGTCCCTGGTAGTCTTCGCCCTCCCTGATGGCCCGGATCTCCGGCGCCGTCACGCTGCCAACGGCCTCGTGGATCACGCCGAGGATGCGCGGAAGGAAGATGTTGTTTTCCGGGTACTTCGCGAGGAGATTGATCGTGCCGGCGTTCTTGCTCTGCTGATCCGCCTTGGAAAACGAATTCTTCAGCTGCGTCGCGGCGCCGGCGACTGTCGCCGCCTTGTCGAGCGGCTGCGCGATGCTCCGCGCGCCTTCGATGGCCCGCATGGCGTCTTCGTCGGTCGAGAACCGCTTGGCCGCCGGCACAGTCCCCTGATCGTTTCCGATCGCGCCGGAGATCGTTCCGCTGGCGCTGAGGTTGCTCGCCCAGATCGCGCCCGCCCCGAGGCCGAGCATGGCGGCGGCGCCGGCAAACCAGGGGCGCTTCTTCTGCCAGAGCACATGACGCCGGAATTCGACCGGCAGCAGGTTGGATTCGACCTTCGCGAGCTCCATGCCCTGGAGGGCGAGACCGTAGCAGACGGCCATGCTCATGATGTTGTCGTTGAAGTCGTCCTTCTTCTCCACCTGGGCGGGGCGAAGATGTTTGAAGCCCGTCAGCTTCGTCACTTCCATCTGGAGGTTCTGCTGAAGGAACTTCTGGAGGCCGGGCAGCTTGAAGGCGTTGCCCATGCCGATGACCTTCGTGATGTTCGTGTCGCGATGCGTCGCCGTGTAGAAGCCGATCGACCGCTGAACTTCCGACACGAGGTCGGCGAAGACGGGCCGCATGGCCTGGAAGATCTGCTTGGCGTGCCGGCTGGCGGCGGCGTTGCGCTTGAGCTTCTCCGCCTTCTTGAAGGCGATCTTGAAAGCCGACACGAGCGCTTCCGTGAATTTGTTGCCGCCGATCGGAACCGGGCGCGACCAGATGCGATCGCCGTCGATGATGATCAGGTCCGTCGCCACGGCGCCCATGTCGAGCAGCACGGCGGACTCTCCCTCGGGCATCGGCATTTCGAATCGCGCCGTGTTGTAGGAGGCGATCGGGCTCGTCTGCACCATCGCAGGTTCGAGCCCGGCTTCCGTGTAGAGCATCAGGTAGTTGCGAATGAGCTCCTTGCGGATGGCGAAGATACCGACTTCGATTTCCGTCGTGCCTTCCGACTCACCGAAGATCTGGTAGTCCCAGACGACTTCGTCCATATCGAACGGGATCTGCTGGCTCGCCTCGTACTGCACCATGTCGGGGATTTTCTTCCGCTCGACGGGCGGCATCTTGGTGAATTTCGTCAGCGTCTGCTGTCCCGGAACGGCGATGACCAGCTTGCTGCGACTCGTGTCGTTTCGCTCGGCGAATTTCGCGATGGCTTCGGCAACGAGATCCGTCGCGTCCGCCTCGGACTGCGAGAGAATCTCGGCGTGCTCGACGATATCAAACGCAAGCAGTTCGAACTCATCCGGTCCGACGGCCTGAAGCTTGATTGCCTTCAGGGAGCACTGACCGACATCGATCCCCCAGATGGGTTGTTTGGCTGCCATTACGTGTCTCCGGTTGGGACAATGTGCGACGAGTCGCCGGGCTCCGGCGTCACGCGCGATTCAGCTTCCGTCGTATTTGCGACCGATGGTATCGGCGCTTCGTCGCGACACCTATCATAACGCCCTGACATCAAAAACGGGCAGGCATGGTACGGTTGGAAGGCGGCCGCAATGGGCGGCCGATCATCAGGCCGGCGGGAGCGCCGCTCAGTACTCGCCCCATAACATCAGTTTATTCGTAACGATCTTTATGGTCAATGATTAGGCGCGGCGCCGACACACGATACAGGACCCTGAAATCGCGACGGGCGCGCAGGAAATCGGCGTCCGATGACGATCCGGCCGCGCCGTCGGAAGTCGGGACGCTGGGGCGGGGATTGAAACCGTCAGAAGTTCAGACGACGGCGCCGTTGAGGCGCGTTCGCAGCACCTCCAGCGCCATTCGGGATTCGACGGCCTGGAAGCCGAATGTCTTGATCATCGCGCGCATCGCCTGGGAATCCGAATCGTCCAGCGCAGCGGCGGACAGCTCCAGGAGGTTCTCGGCGGCCGTCGGATCGGCCTTCAGGCTGCGGGCGAAGAAGCGTGTCGCCGTCGTCACGCGATCGAGCGACATGTGGAAGACCTGCGACAGCTCGCGAGAGGCCTCCTCCAGCCGACTTGCGCGAACCAGTTCGAGGTAGCGGGCAAACAGCCCCAGCGAGGCCGGATCAATGTGCGTCGGATCGTAACCGGCGCCCTCGTGCTCGTTTTCGGCAATGTCAGCGAGGCCCGAAATGGCGTGATCGATCTCGGCGAGGCTCCGCGTCATCTCGGCCAGGTCGCGATCTGAGGACAACGGCGAGTTCGTCTTGCTTCGGCCGTTGAGAAGGGAATCCTTGCGTTCGACGACGGCCGCCGCCATTCGGTCCAGCAGGCGACGCCGGAGAATCAGAAGGACCTTCAATGCTTCGTCGTGACGGCTCACTTCGTCTCCAACCTCTCCGGGGTTCGGCCGGAGCGGATTCGAGTTGCGATCCGCGGAGGTTCCGGACGATCTCCCTCTCCCTATTCGACGATATCCCCGCCAATCTGGACATCGGGATTCGCCGTCGGGGCCGATACGCCTATCTGAACCATACCGTACGGAGGGCGCGTTGGATCGCCTGCGGCGCCGTGTAGTCGCGGAATTCCCCCGATGAACGATGCTCCGGGCGCATGGCCCGGTCGAATAGCGGACGTGCATCGCAACCCGAAGTATCCTACTCCCGAAGACGCCTGATTTCACCCGCGTCGGGCGACAAGATTCCACCGTCTCGGCGGATCGACACTCAACTTGTTTACTGGTAACGTCTTGCACGTATTAGCGGACCCGTCGCAATTCGGAGCGACCCGTCGGCGGCATTCTCATTCCCAACCCACCCGGACGAGCAATCATGGCCAAACGGGCCGGTCAACTGACCTACAAAGACTCAGGCGTCGATGTTTCGGCGAACGACGTAATGGTCGACAAGATCGGCCACGCCCTGCGCCGTACCTACGACCCGCGCGTCATCTCACGCCACGGCGGATTCGCCGGGCTGATGCGCCTCGACTACCACGAACGCCTGCTCAAACGAACCTACAGGGAGCCCGTGCTCGTCGCCGGCTCCGACGGTGTCGGCTCGAAAGTGCTGCTCGGCATCGAATACAAGCGCATCGGCTCGCTCGGAATCGATCTCGTCGCGATGAGCGTGAACGACATCCTGACGGTCGGCGCCGAGCCCCTGCTCTTTCTCGATTACGTCGCGTGTCACAAGCTCAATCCGTCGGAGGTCGCGGACATCGTGTCCGGCGTCTCGGCGGGCTGCGTCGAAGCGGGCTGCGCGCTGCTCGGTGGGGAAACGGCGGAAATGCCGTCGATGTACTCACCGTCGCACTTTGACCTTGCCGGCTTCTGCGTCGGCGTCGTCGAACGGGATCGGATCATCAACGGCGACGAAGTCGAACCCGGCGACGTCATCATCGGTCTCGCCTCAAGCGGCATCCACTCAAACGGCTACAGTCTCGTGCACGCGGCGCTGGAGCGGATGGGAAAGCGCAAGCGGCCGCCCGTCGAACTGAACGAACCCCTGGCCGACGCGCTGCTGCGCCCAACGCGCATCTACGTGCAGCCCGTGCTGAAACTGCTGCGTTCCTATCGCCGGAAGAAAGTCGTGCGGGCGATGGCGCACATCACGGGCGGTGGGATCGGCGGAAATCTCCCGCGCGTCCTGCCGGAAGGCTGCGCCGCACACATCCGGCGTGACAGCTGGACGCCGCCGCCGATTTTCCGGCTGATTCAGGCGCTGGGCGTCGACGAGACGGAGATGTACGACGTCTTCAACATGGGCGTCGGGTACATCCTCGTGGTACGCCCCACATTCGCCAACGCCGTGATGGCCCGGCTGATCAGCGCGGGCGAGACGGCGTTCCGTATCGGCGTCGTGCGCAAAGGACGACGTCGTGTCGTGTGGCGATAGACGCCGGGACGCGGACGCGCCGTGATTCATATATACTGACGGCCTCACGAACGACGTTTTGTCGGCACGCGCCCGTGCGGCGCCGCCCGGGAGAATCACGATGAGTTCCGATCGCCTGCTCCGAATTACCGCCGCGATGGCCGACGCCGACCTCGACGCCCTCTTCGTGAGCAATCCGAAGAACGTCCTCTACCTCACGAACTTTCACACGACGATGCCGGGAGAAGTGCAGCCCTTCAACGATCCGGAGGGACTCGTCGTCATCGTGAACGGCGAAGCCCACGTGCTCTGCGACGGTCGGTACATTGCCGGCGCCCGACAACTGGAAGACGTGACGGCGCACCAGATCACGTCGCCGTCGAATTCCGAAGTGTTCGCCAAAACGATTCGCGGCATCGTCGGGGAAGGCAAACGCACGATCGGGTTCGAGGCGGACGCCCTGCTCTACGCCGATGGCGCTGCGCTGCTCGCCAGCCTTCCCGAGTACACGTGGAAACCCTCGCAGTCGATCTTCGCGAAAATGCGCGTCATCAAATCGGCGGAAGAAATCGCGTTGATCCGCGAGGCGCAGGCGATCACAGGCCGATGCTTCGAACATGTGGCGGGCTGGATCCGGCCGGGCCTGTCGGAGCGCGACGTGGCCGTCGAGATCGAGACCTACATGCGACAGAACAGCGAGGGAAACTCCTTCGCGCCGATTGTCGCCTTCGGACAGACGGGCTGTCATCCGCATTACGCCCCGTCACCCGATCGCAGGCTGGAAGCGGGCCAGATGGTCCTGCTCGACTTCGGCGCCATCTACAAGGGCTACTGTGGTGACATGACGCGCATGCTGGTCGTGGGCAGGGCCGACGATCGCCACAGGGAAGTCTATGACCTCGTCCTTCAGGCGCAACTTCGCTGCCTCGACGGAGTGAAACCCGGCGCGACCTGCCATTCTCTGGACGCACTGTGCCGGGACTATTTTGAGAGCAGGGGATGCGCCGATCGATTCCAGCACGGAACGGGCCACGGTGTCGGCCTCGCCATCCACGAAGATCCGCGCATCAAAAAGGGCTTCGAAGAGAGCGTCGAACCCGGCATGGTCTTCTCCGTCGAACCGGGACTCTACTACGAGGACTGGGGCGGCGTTCGCATCGAGGATCTTGTCGCCGTCACGGCCGACGGATACGACAACCTCACGACAACCTCCAAGGAACTGCTCGAAGTCGCGCCGTGATTCGGCGCTCGACGCTTGCGCGATGGCGCCCAACGTCAGTCAAAAAAGCTCGCCAGGTCGTCCCGACCGCGTGACACCGCGGCGCTGATCTCCGCGCGCTGTGTGTCGCCGATCAGGGCCCAGACGAGTCGCCCCAGCGGCGACAGACCGGCGGGTTCACCGGGGGCGAGGAGAACGCCGAACACGCGTCGATCCGAGGCCGACGCCTGGACATTCGGCCGCTTCATTTCGTCCCAGGTCACGGCGATCTGATTCAGGATATCCGACGCCTCGCCATCCCTCGACTTCAGGCACGCGAACGTCATCATCGCCGCGGATTCGAGATCGACATCGAAGTGATACGCCATGCCGAACGATCTGGCGGCGTCCTTGATTCGGCCCATTCGTATCTGCGCACAGCCGAGAAGAAACCAGGCGACGGCGTTATCGGGAGTCGTCGCCAGCACATCGCGCATCACGGACTCGCGATCGGACGCTGCGGCGGATCGCCAGGCGTCGGCGGCGGCGCGCGCGATCCGGTCCGACGTACGCCGATAAAGGAACCCACCTGCCAGCGTCGCCAAAGCCACAATTGCCCCAATGCCGCCGATGCCAATCCACCAGGTCACACCCGTATTAAGGCCCGCGGATACCGAGCGGTCAATCCGGCTCAAATTGCGCCGGCGGACCCGGCGGATTCACATATCGGGCGTCAGAAACTGCCAAACGTACGACGACGACGTGTAACAACCCCCAATACACGAGAACGACCCTTCGTCGATAAATCGACGTTTTCATCTATGAATTCAGCCCTCCATTGCGACGATGAAATCAGTGACATCGTCGGAAGCCCCGCGCCTTCCGGCGCCTCGGGGCCGAATGAGTACGGAGTGACAGAAATGAGCGACGCATCACAGCCCTTTGAGCCCATTATCAGCGATCTTTCCGGAGATGAGGATCTCATCGACATCATTGAGGAGTTCGTGGACGAGCTCCCGGATCGCGTGTCGGCGATGACCACGGCGTTCGAGGAGCAGAACTTCGAAGAGCTGCGACGCCTGGCGCACCAGCTCAAGGGCGCCGCGGGCGGATATGGGTTCCCGAGCATCACGGACTCGGCGCTGCAGGTCGAACTGGCCGCAGACGTCAGGAACGCGGATCAGGCCACTGACAAACTCGTGAAGGACATCGAGGCGTTGACCGAACTTTGCCGCCGAGCGCGCGCGAAATAAGTGGGACGGAGACCCGTGGGAAATGGAAGCCGATCGCCACAAGAAACTCCTTGTCGTCGATGACGACCCTGCACAGCTGAAGCTGCTGCAGCGGATACTCTCCAAGGGGGAGTACGAGGTACTGACCGCCAAAGACGGCAAGGAGGCGCTGCGCATTGTCCTGACGGACGAACCGCGCATCGTCGTCACGGACCTCGTCATGCCGGAGATGAGCGGTCAGGAGCTCTGCCGCGCGCTGAGGCAGCACGAAGGCGTCCGCTTCGTCTATATCATTGCGGCCTCGGCCAAGAGCCGAAAGGACTGCATCATCAGCGCGTTTGACGCCGGCGCCGACGACTTCGTCAGCAAGCCGATTCAGGCGGACGAGCTTCTCGCCCGCGTCCGCGCCGCGGATCGCATCGTGTGCGCCGAGTCGGCGCTCGCCAAGCGAACACGCGAAGTCCATCGAATCAACGCCGAAATGGCGATGGCCCATCAGAAGCTCAACCGCGCCAACGACCAGCTCCGGCGCATGGCGACGACCGACGAACTGACCGGACTGCTCAATCGACGGGAAGGCTTCGCGCGGCTGGGCGAATTCATCGACGCCTCGCAGCGATACGGGTACGAGCTCTCCTGCATCATGCTCGACATCGATCACTTCAAGCGTTTCAACGACACGCACGGTCACGCGGCCGGCGACTACGTGCTCCGTGAGACGGCGCGCGTGCTTCGCGGGAACACGCGGGCCACGGATCGCGTCTGTCGCGTCGGCGGCGAGGAGTTCCTCATCATCTGCCAGGGCGTCAACCTGGATGGCGCCCGCAAGTGCGCCGAGCACCTGCGACAGAGCGTCGAGTCCACCGAATTCACCTACGAGGGGCAGAAGCTCAGCGTCACGATCAGCCTCGGCGGCGCCGCGTGGCGCAGCGGCGTCACGACACCGGACGAACTCATCCGACTCGCCGACGACGCCCTCTACATCTCCAAACGCAATGGTCGCAATCGCGTGACCGTGGACGGCGACGGCGATCCTTCAGCCAACAAGGCGGCGCCAACGGCCGACACGGCGCCGACGGTGACAGATACCACCATCACGTCCGCGGCCGCGGGCGCCTGACATCGGAACACAGACCAACGGCGCACCGACGACTTGCGTCGGCGACAAACGACGCCCATAGTGCCGGCGATGAACCGTCACTACGCGGCCATCACGTTGTCGTTTCCATCCGACGCGCCCCGTCAGACGCGCATGCGCGCCATCGTCGACGCGATCTGGGACACGCTGCACGAAACAGGGATTTCCTGGGTCGGCTTCTACGTTCACGAAGGCGGCGAGGAGTTGGTTCTGAGCGTCTGCCGAAACAAGCCGGCGTGTTCCCCCATCGGCATGCACGGCGCCTGCGGCGCGGCGTTTCAGTCCGGCGAGCCGCTGGTCGTCCGTGACGTGAAGGATCTCGGCGCGAACTACGTCGCCTGCGATCCGCGCGATCAGTCGGAGGTCGTGATCCCCTGTCATGAGAATGGGCGCGTGTGGGGCGTCCTCGATCTCGACAGCTTCGACATCGGCGCCTTCGACGAAAGCGATGTTCAGGGGCTCACGTCTCTCCTGATCCAGGCGGGCCTGACCACCTGACGGCGCCGCGCTACGCCAGGGGCGGCAGCGTCACAAGTCGCACGGAGAGAATCGGATCTTCGCCGCGAATCTCGGCGAGCGTATCGTCGCCAAGGGCCCCGTCGATCTTGCAGACCATCAGCGCCGTCTTCTTCAGGCGCGACAGGAACAGGTCCGCCACGTTGATGCCGCGTCTGCCGAAGATCGTGCCGACGACACCGATGACGCCGGGACGATCGTCATTGAAGATCAGCACGAGCGGTCCCTCGGGCGCCATTTCCATGCGATAGCCGTCGATCGCGAGGACGCGAAGGCGGCCGCCGGTAAATGCGGCGCCCTCGATTTCATGGGACTCGCCGCCGCGCGTGAAGCGCACACGAACGACATCGGGGTAGTCCGCCTTCGCGGCGTGTGTCGACGTCCGGACGCCGACGCCGCGTTCCTTCGCGAAGACGCCCGCGTTGACCATCGTCAGGCGCGTATTGATGTGCGGATTCATCATGCAGACAAGGGCCTGCAGGGCGAGCGCCGGACACAGGGCGTGCAGGGATTCGGGACCGATTGTCGTCACTTCCACGCTGTCCACACCATCGCCGCACCAGGTCGAGAGGATCGTCGCCATACGAGCCGTCAGATCGAGATAGGAGCGATCCCTGGCCGAGAGATCCGCCGGCAGCCCCGTCACGTTGATGGCGTTGCGAATCGTGTCCTTCAGCAGGTAGTCCAGCATCTGATCGACGGCGTCCGTTGAGACCGCCGTCTGCGCCTGCCGCGTGGAGGCGCCAAGATGCGGTGTGAGGACGACGTTGTCGGCGCCGACGAGCGGGCAGTCCTTCGGCGGCTCGCTCTCGAAGACGTCCAGCGCGGCGCCGGCGAGCTTCCCGTGCTTCAGCGCGTCGGCCAGCGCGCATTCATCGACCAGGCCGCCGCGGGCGCAGTTGACGATGAACGCCGACGGCTTCATTTTCGCGATTCGATCGGCGTTGATCAGATTGCGTGTGTCGTCCGTCATGGCGGCGTGCAGCGTGAGCGTGTCGATCTCGGACAGCATGTCATCGAGCTTCGCCACGACGCGAACGCGACCTTCCATCGCCGTATCGGCTCGAAGGAACGGATCAAACGCCAGCACGCGCATGCCGAAGGCCATCGCGCGCTCGGCGACGGCGCGACCCACGCGGCCGAGACCAACAATGCCAAGCGTCTTGCCGGACAGCTGCTCGCCGACAAAGGCCTTTCGATCCCAGGCGCCGGCGGCGACATGCTGGTGCGCGGCGGCGACGCGCCGATGGATCGCCAGGATCATGGCCATCGTGTGCTCGGCCGTGGACAGCGTGTTGGCGTCCGGCGTGTTCATCACGAGGACGCCGGCGGCCGTGGCGGCGTCGATATCCACGTTGTCGACGCCGACGCCGGCGCGGGCGATCGCCCGGAGCCTGCCGGGGTTCGCCAGGACCTCCGCCGTCACTTTCACGCCGGAACGGATGATCATCCCGTCGTATTCGCCGACGATGTCGGCCAGTTCGGCGGGCGAGAGGCCCGTCCGAACATCCGCTTCCACGCCCTCGGCGGCCGCCAGCGCCGCCAGCCCCTCATCCGCGAGCGGATCCGTAATCAAGATGCGAAACATGTCGTGACTCGCTCGTTGTCAGTTGCGGCGCTCGTACGTCGCGCCTCGTCGTCGGAATGCATCGGTCCTGTCAATCGACGGACTTGACCTGCACCTGGATGATGTCGTCCTTTTTCGCGACGAGATCCGCGATCACCTTCGCCGTCGGCTGCTTGTCGAGCCGCATCGTGGCGACGGCGGCCTTCGACCCCTTGTAGATCGTGTTGGACATCTCCTGAACGTTGATCTGCTCCGCCCGCAGCTGGTCCAGAACAAAGGCGAGAACGCCGACCTTGTCGAAATGGCGTACGACGATCTGGCAGCTCGCGACGGACTTCGTCTCGATGTTCACGCAGTTGAGCGTCTGGCCTGTTGTGTTGAACGTCGCGACGACGCGAACAGCCTCGGCCGCGATCGCTTCCTGGGCCTGGTCCGTGGAGGCGCCGATGTGGTGCGTGCCATACACGACGCCGCCCGCATCCAGGATCGCCGGCCTGAAACTGTCGGTTCCGCTCGACGGTTCCGCCGGATAGACATCCAGGCCGACGCGCAGATTCTTCTCTTTCACAGCGGCGGCCAGCGCGTCGTAGTCGACAACATCGGCGCGCGACGTGTTGATCAGGTAGGCGCCCGCCTTCATCTTCGAGAGGATCTGGGCGTTGATCAGGTTCTTTGTCTCCGCCGCGGCCGCCACATGCAGCGACAGGACGTCGCACTGTTCGGCGACCTCTCCGACGCTCCCGGCAAATCTCGCACCGAGCTCCTCCGCCATGGCGGGCGTCAGCGATCGGCTCCAGGCGACGACGTCCATTTCGAACGCCAGCGCCCGCGCGATGACGGCCTTGCCGATTTCGCCGACACCGACGACGCCGAGGGTCCGTCCCTTCAGCCCCGGCGCCTTCGAATACTCCTTCTTGTTCCACGACCCCGCGCGGAGATCGGCCGTGTTGTCGGCGATGCGCCGATCGAGCGCCAGCATCAGGCCCATCGCCAGCTCGGCGACGGCGACGGCGTTCTTTCCGGGACAGTTGGCGACGGCGACACCTCGGGCCGACGCCGCCTCGACGTCGATCGTGTTGTAGCCGGCGCCGGCGCGGAGAATCATGGCCAGACCGTCGCAGGCCTTGATCATGTCGGAAGTGACTTTCGTGCTGCGAACGACAAGCACGGACGGATCGTGCTCCTTCAGCGCCGCCGTCAGGGCGTCATCCTTCAGATCCGGCTCGAAAATGACGTTGCAGCCGGCGGCCCTGAGACCTTCCAGACCCGATTTTTCAAACTTGTCGGCGATGAGAACCTTCATGACGTTACCCTCGCAAAAAAATCGCCGCGAAACCCGTTTCGCCCGCAGCCATCCTCGCGCCGTTCGCGCGCCCAGTCAACGCCGTCCGACGCTTTCCGGGTGTGATTCCCTTTGACGTCGGCGGCGGCGTCCGCAGAATGGTCCGATCCGCCGCCGACGCATGGCTCGGCCGCCTTCGCCGCTCATCTGGGAGACGTCAGAACATGTCCCGCAAAGCCGACAAACCGCTGGATCCGCGAAACGACATTCGCGCATTTCTCGTTCTGGACGGCGCCGTTCGACTCCTGTTGTGGATCGCGGCCATGGCGGGAGCGCTATCGACAGTCGCTGCGCTCGACGGCTGGCCGAAATACCCGCTGCTGACGGCGAACTTCCCGCAGGCCTGGGGCTGGGCCGACAAGTTCATGTGGATCATCGTGTTCTTCAACGTCTATTACGTCGCGGCGTTGCTTCTGCTGCGGGCCCCGATTCCCCGCCCCGCCGAGGGAACCTACACGCTCAAACCCGGCAAGATCCCCGATCGCAATCTCATTTACTCCATGCTCATCGCCACACTCATCAAGGCCCGTTATGAGCCGCCATTTCCCGGCTTCCTCGTCCACGCCGTGGCGAACCTGCCGCCGTTGTGCTGGCTGACGGGACCCGTCTTCGGACCGCGATCACGCTCCGTGGGTGTCACGGATCCGCTCATCATGGATCCGCACTGGGTCGAGATCGGTCGCAACGTCGTCATTGGCTACGGCGCGATCATCTCCGGCCACACGCAGGGACGGGACGACATCACCATCAGGAAGACGATCATCGGCGATGACGTCCTCGTCGGCGGAAACGCCGTGATTTACCACGGATGCAGGATCGGAAACGGCGCCGTTATCATGGGCAGCGCCCTGGTGCGGCCGAACACGATCGTCGGCGAAAACGAAGTCTGGGGCGGGATTCCGGCAAAGAAGATCAAGACGCTGCCGCCCTACGGCGCCGACGCGCGCCCGGATCCCGACGCCGGGGCGGAATAAGAACTAACATCCTTCGGGGCGCCGCGTCTGATGTCTGCGGAGCCCCAACCATGACGCTGTTCGCAACGCCACTCGCCCTGCTGCTGGTCTTCGCGCAGACACCGCGACCCGCGGAACCGTCGCCTGACGACGAGAGGTATGTCGTCGTCGAAGGGACGCGGTACGAACTCTATCCGCCCGGTGTCCTGGAACGTCGCGGAATCGACGAGCCGGCGATACCTCGCGAGGAGAACGCCGCCTACGTCTATTTCGACGCGATCAATCTGACGCCGCCGATCGACGACGACGTTAACGAGGCCCTTGTCGCGGCGGCCGGCGGCGACTGGCCGGAGGGCGCCGCCGCTGACGCGCTGACGGCCTACATCGCGCAGAGCCAGGCGGCGCTCGATCTGGCGCGAAAGGCCGCGGGGATGGAGCACTACGCGGCGCCACTGTTTCGCGGTGAAACCGACATGCTGACGTCGGCGATGCTGCCGTCGCTCAACGGTCATCGCCGCATCGCGCGACTCCTCGTTGCGGACGCGATGCGCCGGGCGAAGGCGGGAGACTTCCAGGGCGCCATCGACAATCTGCTCAGCGCGCAGCAGATGGGCCGCCAGATGAGTCGCGGCGTGACGACAATTGAGGGCCTCGTCGGCATGCACGTCGGATCGCTGGCCACGAAACGACTCGCGACACTCGCGGAGGCGTACGACATCGATCCGGCGCTGCTGAGGCGGACTGTCCGGATCCTCGACGAACGATCGGCGTCCATCCCCGATTTCGAGACGTTTCTCCACAAGGAGGAGATCTTCAGTCGGAATATCCTCGACGACTTCTTCGACACGCCGGGGGACGTCCTTGCCCTCACGGACCTTTCGCCGATCGATTTCTCATCTCACGAACGCCCCATCGACAATGGCTGGCGGCGCCTTCGAATCGCGCTGCGTCGCGTCTATCTGCCGGATCGCGCCATGCGGCGTCATCTGGATGATTTCTACGGCGCCGTTCGCCGCAGCGTGACGCCGCTCGACGACGGAACGCCCGGGACAGTCATCGATTTTGAATCCGTGATTCGACAGGTCCCCGCGTGGGACGTGATCAACGCGAGCGTCCTGCCGGGATTCGACCGGATTTACGAGCTCACGCTCCGATTGCACAGCGAAGATCAGCGATCGAAGCTGCGTGTCGCGATCGCGGCGTATCGCGCGGAGAATCATCGTCCGCCGGCGACACTGGACGCGCTCACGCCGCGATACCTCGAACGGATTTCCGCCGACCCGATGACGGGCTCGGATTTCGACTACAACGGTCGGACTGCCGAATCCGGCGCGCCGCTCGGGCTCGAGGACATCTCGTCGCCGATGATGGAGACGCTGCGACAACAGCGCCTGGCGCCGGCGACGCGGAAGCAGCGATCATCGAAATGGCGACGCTATGTCGCGCGATTCAACGATCGCTACCAGTTGACCGATTCGCAGCGCAACAGCGCCGAGTCGATTCTCCGTGACATTGAGCGCCAGGCGGGCGAGTTCGAATCCAGACACGCGGAACAAATCCGGCGCCTGATCGAGAACGGGGAGGATGATGCGGCCAGGCGGGCGGCGGCGCCGCTGGAATCACTGTTCGAGGATCTTCGGCACAGATTGCAGCGTCTGCCGACCGCCAGACAGCGGGCGGCCGGATCGACGCTCGCCAACACGGACACCGCTCGAAAAAACTGAAGCGGGCGCTAACAGCGAAACGCCTCCCGCGTTTCTATTCGCGGAGGCCCCCCCCGATGACGGAATTCCTTTGCCTGTGCCTGTTCATGATCTCGCTCGCGCCCGCACCAGCCGGTGACGACACGAATGTCGCCGATGAAAGCCACGTGCTGATCAAGGGCGAGCTCTACCACGTGTATCCGATTGACCTGCTCGAAGCGCGTGGCGTCCCGGTTCGGCGCATTCCGAACGAAGACAACGCCGCCTATCGCTACTTCGACGCCATCAATCTGATGCCGCCGGCGGACCCGGAGATCGCGGACGCCATCCGCAAAGCCACCAACGGCGAATGGCCCGAGGGCGATCTCGCCGAGCGGCTGGACGCCTACATCGATCAGTGCGGGCCTTCGCTGGATATCGTGCGCGAAGCCGCCCGGATGCCGGATTACTTCCTGCCGCTGTTCGGCAATGCGTCGGACTCAGTCTACGAACTGCTGCTGCCGTCACTCGGCGATCAGCGACAGCTCGCGCGCATTCTCGTGGTCGACGCCCATCGTCAGGCGCTGCGGGGCGCGCACGACACCGCCCTGGAGAATCTCATGACGACGCAGCGCATGGGGGCTCAGCTGGGGCACGGTTCAACGCTCATCGAGGGGCTCGTCGGAACCGCCATCGGCGCGATGGCCTCGGAACAACTCGTGCAGATCGCCGAGAAGAATGACATCGATTCCGACGCGCTTCGGCGAACCGTCGATGAAATGGACGCCCTCGCGGCCGATATGCCGACCTTCGAGGAAATGCTCGCCGTCGAGGAGGCCATCTCGCAGAGCGCCGTGGAGGACCTCATCACTGATCCAGCGAAGTTCGCGGCCGTCACCAACTCGTCGCCCGTCGGCTCGTTCGCGATCGAACAGGCCGGCTCGGGATGGAACGAACTTCTTGCGGCGCTGCGCCGCGTGTATCTGCCCGATCGCGCCGTGAAGCGCCACACGCGCGAGTACTACAAGCGGGTCCGCAAGGGCGTCCGCCCCACGAAGGACGGCACACCTGGCACGATTCTCGAAGAAGACAGGCTCTTCGAATCCGTGCCCTCCTGGGACATCATCAACCAGATGCTGATGCCGTCGCTCTCGAACGCCTACGAAGTCAGCCTGCGATCGCGAAGCAACTTCGAACGCGCCAAGCTCCGTGTCGCCGCGACGGCCTACCAGCGGGACCACGGTTCGCCGCCCCCTTCCCTTGAGGCGCTGGTTCCCGGCTATCTCCCCCGCGTCAACGCCGATCCGATGACCGGCTACGACTTCGACTATCGCCCGCAGACGGCGGAGTCCGGCGGCTTCGTCGGTCTGGAGACCGTCACGCGCGACAACGCCGAAGAGCTTCGCAGAAAGCGCCGAACACCGGCGATTCTGTCGCCGCGCGCCAGCAAGTGGCGACGCTACGTCATGGGATTCAGCGAACGTTACGACTTCAGCGAGAGCCAGCGCAACAGCGCCGAGGCGATCCTCCGCGATATCGAAGCGCGGGCGGCGGCGTTCGAACGAACGCAGGGGGCCAGGATCAGGCAACTGCTCGACGCGGGCGACATGCAGACCGCCAGGGGCAGGATGAAGCCGCTCGACAGGCTCTTCGACGAAATGACAAAACGACTCGAACGACTGCCGACCGCCGCCCAGCGCGCCGCCGTCGCCGACAGCAACCTCCGAGAGGACTGATCGCCATGCAAGCCATGATCCTGACGTTGATGATTTCGACGCTGCTTCCGTTGCAGCCGGACGGCGTAACCTCGCGACCGGCGGACGATCAGCGCGCCGGCGGGCGAGGCGTGTCGACCGGCGACCTGCTGGACGCCATTCCCGAGGACGCGTCCTTCGCCGTCGTCGCCAACCTTCGCGGCGACAGTCTCCTCGAGGACATGCTCACGTCGATTGCCCGCGTCCAGGCGAACACGCCCGAGGCGGGCGACCTGACAGTCGCCCTGTTCGAATCGATTCCCGGCGCAATCGCCATCGGCGTTCTGCCTGATCCGCGCGGAAAGGAAGCACAGGACGTCGTCATCGTGATGGACATCGCCAAACCGGGCTTTGACTTCCGCGACTGGCTCGACAACCGCCTGCTGCCCGTGATCCGCTCGGAAGGCCGCCGCAATCGCCTGGCCGGCCTCCGCGTGGAAGGCGATGGCGGCGCCCTGCGGATCGTCGATCCGAAACAGGACAACAAGACAGTCCTCTATATCTCCGTTCGCGGCGGCCGAGCCGTGTTCGGGACGCGGGCCAGTTCGACGCTCGCGTCGGCGAAGCGCCGCGAAGGCGACAAATCGTTCGCCGACGCCCCGGGAGTCCGAAAGATTCTCCGCGACCTGCCCGCCGACGCGCCGTTCCGTTTCCTGTTCAACCCGGCGCCGATTCTCAAGGCGCAGCGGCCGCCGGAGCCCCGATCGACGGAAGCGCTCCTCCGGCAGATTCTTCAGCCCGAGGATCTTGTCGCCGCCGGCGGCTTTCTTCGCTGGCGCGGTCGCGTGATCGAGATCGGCGCCACGGCGCTGCTTGCCGAGGAGACGAAGGGCGTTGCCCGATGGCTGGATCGATCGAATTCGGAATCCAGACTGATGCGGCGGCTCGCGGGTGAATTCCCGCTCATCGCGCGCGTCGGCGTCACTTCGCTGACGGCCGTACCGGACGGCGTTTACAGCATCACGGATGAATTCGATGAGACGATCTCCACGGAATACCGGGAAGACCTCGCGAACTTCAACAAGACGACTGGGATCGATTTCAACGCGTCGATCCTCGGCCAGATTCAGGACGAGTTGGTCATCGGCGTGCGCCCCGATTTTTCCCAGCAACCGCCCGTCGCCTGGACGGCGATCGCGCGGCTCGGCGATCCGGCTCTCTTCGAGTCGGCCTGCGGCAAACTCGCCAATCACTTTGGTCTGCAGTTCGACACGCGCACGAGCGAGGGCGTCGCCATTCACAGCGCCCCCCAGCCCGTTTCACTCGCCTGGTGCGTCGCCGGGAACACACTCGTCCTGGCGGACGGATTCACGACGGCCCGCGACACAATCCGTCGCCTGTCGTCCGAAGGATCGAAGAACGACTCAGCAACGATGGAGAAAGGAATGCGGGACCTCGGGGCCGCGAACCAGATGATGCTCCTGACGGATGTCGGCCTTCTCAGCCGGCAGGCCCCGATGCTCCCCGCCCTCGTTGGACCGAAGTTCGGTCCGCTGCTCTCCGGTGGCTACGTCGGCGCATCGCTGGCGCGCGACGATCGGAAGGTTCAGCTCCGACTGCGATGGGAGCTTGGCGGTCCGGCGCGAAACAAAGACGCCACGGACGGCGCGCCGGACGAGCTGCTTTCCACACTGACGAATCAACTCGTGGCGTCATTGAAATCCGCCAGGCGACAGGCGCAACGCGTCATCGGCATGTCGAATATGCGAACGATCGTGCAGGGCATGTTCGTCTATGCCCAGAGCCATGAGAATCGATTCCCGGAGTCCCTCGAAGCGTTCGCGGCGACGAGTCCGGACATGATGCCGCTGTCACTACTCAACAATCCGTACACGGATGACGGGCCCGAAGCGCCGAGTGAGATCGCGGAATACAGCCACGTGATCTATCGCCCGGGGCTCACGACGCAGACCGGTCCCGACGAGGTCGTGCTGGCGGAGCGGTCCGTCCAGACCTGCGCTGATTCGACGGGGGCGAACTTCGCCTTTGCCGACGGCCACTGCGAATTCGTGGTCGAACCGACCGCCGGCCGGCTGATCGAAATGATCCAGGCGGGCGAGCCAAGCGTCACGATTGCGGCGGCTGAGGCCCGGTTGGCCGAAGAGAACGCCCCATAAGCTGAGCGTTCCGCTCCGGGGCGCGATCGTTAAATTGACCCTGTTTTCGGCCCTGTATACACTCATTGAGTCGTCGGGCGCAGGTCAACACGAGAAACGACGCCAGGATCCCGACGACAGAGGGGATCGCCGATATGTCCAGACTGCTCGCAACAAGTCTCGCGCTGTGCCTTTCATTCGTCCTGACGGGCTGCAAGGCCCCAACGGAATCCGAAGAGGCCACGACAGCCATCGTCAAGATGATGCCTGTTGGCGGCGCCACGCCGGAAATCCTCTACGCCGTGGACCAGGCGGAAGTGAAGGTCCTGCCCGAGCGCGAGATTTCCAGGGACGGTCTCTCCGTCTTCCGCGAGAAGCTCGAAGAGAAGCGGGCCGCCGAAGCCGCCAGTATGGCGAAGAACATGCCGGCGAGTGGCACTACGATGGGCGACACCAAATCGGGCGACGCCGGCAGTAAATCCATCTGGGGTGGCATTCGATCGCTCCTGGGCGGCAAAGCGCCGCCAGACAAAGGCGCCGCCAGTGCGGATCAGCCTGCATCCGACAGCAAGGAAGACGCCGCCACGGCGGACGATTCCGACGCCACGGACAACGCCGATGATTCAGGTGACGACGACGGTTGGTGATCACACCGTCGCGCCATCGCGACTGACATTCCCGGCGCGATCCAGCTACACTAATCGTCGATGTCGACGGACCGTCATGTCATCGAGGCCCACAGCGTCGCCGAAGCGTACCTCTATCTGAAGGTGACGCCCTGCCCGCGCTGTCTTCGCGGTCTGCTGCAGCCGACAATCGATCTGACACGCGACGCGGATGGCTGGCGGCTGTCCTGCGAGTGCCGTCACTGCCAGTCGCCCGTCACACTCCAGTTCCGGATCGATCCACCGCCGACACGGGCGTCCGCCCAGTCGAAGGAAATCAACGCCACGCCGGCGCCGTCTCGGGCCATTGACCTCGTCGGCTGGCTCAACCTGTTCCAGCAGATCGTGACCATTGCGGCCAGAACCGAGGATCGCGTCGAGGGGCGAGATCTTGCGCTGGAGGCCGGGGCCTGTCTGGACGAGGCCCTGAAGTTCTACGAAGACGGCAACGACATGCCGCCGGCGGGCGCCTTTTTCACGGAGACGAGCCAGGCGGCGTTCCGTAATCACCCGCAGCGGTTTCTACGCTCAACCTGGCTGCAACGCCGCATGAACCTGCCAAAGGCCGCCGCGACAAGTCGGCGGGATCCGGCGCCGACGAAGCCGAAACGTCGCCGATGGTGGCCCTTCGGCGCCAGGGACGGCGACGCATAGCGAATCTGAGCCCGCGTGGCCGCGGGAACGCCGTCCAATACCGGACGTGACGCCTTCCCAATGGCGCGAACAATGCCCGGGACGCCATTTCGCCGATTTATAATGAGCGAGGTAACTGCGCCGGGCGCCGACAAGGGCCGGATCGCGCGCGGAATTACCGCCGGGAGTCATTTGCCATGCTGGATATCAAGCGGATCGGCGTCTTTCTCAAGAACACACACATCGATGATGCGGTTCTCGCCTTTGCGGCCCATATCGGCCGCGATCCGGCCCGGCGACTCTTCATCGCCCACGTCAGCAATCCGGACGATCCGGAAACGCCGCCGACACCGACGGCGGAGGCGTTCGATCAGACAACCCGGGCGCGACTCCCCGACATTGCGGCGACGTCACTGGAGACGGCCGTCCTCAAGGGAAACCAGATCGAACAGATTCTCCGGGCCGCCCGCGACCAGGACCTTGACCTGATGGTCCTCGGCCGCCGGCTCCCCTCCAGTCAGATCGGCCTCGGCGCGAAGATCGCGCGCATCGTCCGCAAGAGCCCGTGCAGCGTGCTGATCGTTCCCGATCTGTGCCAGCCACATTTCGACCGGATCCTTGCCGGTGTCGACTGCTCCGATCATTCCCGCGACGCGCTGGAGGCCGCCGTGCAGATTGCGCGCACGGCCCCGGGGCAGCGACAGGTGACGGCCGTCAATGTACGCAATATCCCCCATGGCTATGACGTCGCCGGCATCACGTTCGTCGAGGCCGCGGAACGACAGCGTCAGCGCGGTATGGAGAACCTCCGACAGTTCATCGACAAGACGGACACGGATGGCGTCAGCGTTGAACCGCTGGTGCTGCTCTCCGAGGATCCGGCCCTCGCGATGACTCACGCCGCCATGGCCAAGAAGATGGACATCGTGATCGTCGGAAGCCGCGGATCCAGCGGAACGGCCGCGGCGCTGATGGGCACGACCTCCGAGCGGCTTCTGATGACCTGCGCGACACCGACGCTGATCATCAAACGCAAGGGCGAAACACTCAGCCTGCTCGAAGCCCTGTTCGGCATGTAATCCGCTACGCGTCGACGACACGCGAGCCCCAATCGTGATATTTCGCGAGCGCGCCATCCCCAGTCACGGCGCCGGAGCCGTCCGCGCCCTCGCGCGGTTCCTCTCCGTGCACGCACACACGCGGGCGCCCGCCGCCTGAACACACACGTATTCCCTCTCAGCATTTTCCGGCTCGACGCCCCACGCCGCATGGATTTCCAACCTCGTACGTTTTCGTGACTTACACGAAATCCCCCCGATTTGCATCCGTGTGGCACGATGCGTGCATCTCTTCCAGCGTCAACAAAAACGATCGTCGCGAACAGCCGGCGTCGCGATCGATCAACGGAACAGATGAACAAAAAACGGATCTCGCACGATCCCCAGACAACGGAGAAGAAACCATGTTCAAGTCCCCCATCACACGACGCTGGATGCTGCTGCTCGCCCTGCCGATTCTGACCGCCACCTCCATGGCACGCGCCGATGAATCCGAACGTGACGCGATCATTGCGGCGATTGAGACGGTCAAGACCAAGATTCAGGCGACGGCCTACCAGGTCGACGAAGTCCTGAAGGACATCGACAAGATCGAGGCCGAGATCGCCGAGTACACGAAGCTCTTTAAGGAATCCCGGAAGAAGGAGTACGAAACCGCCATCGAGCAGGCGAAGATCAAGCTGAACGTGCGCCGCCAGACGCTGGCGCAGCTTGAGGATCAGCTTCATCACTACTACGTCCAGCTGGACGATCTTGAGCAACAGCTCGCCGACATGGGAGGTTGATCCCGATCCCCCTTACCTGCGACTCCCCCAGACTCCAGTTCTTCCCCTCCAAACGACCGCACGCCTGTGCGGTCGTTTTCCTCGTTGCTGAACCCCGCCACGCGCCGCCGGACGCCAGTGCCCTGTCACGGACCGCGATACAGGATCCACGCTCCGCCGGGAATGCCGCCAACGTGGCATTCTCGAATGCCAGGCCACGTCCGTCGTCGTTTCGAGCGATCGTACTGAGAGACTCACTGCGATTCGCGGGTTTCCCGAGCTTCCGTGATGCGCCCCCAAAAAGACAGGGCCCGCCCTCTCGGGCGAGCCCCATCTGATGGAAGAAAGAGTCGGCGTTGCACGCTCGCGTATCAAATCAGACAGCACAAGCAAAGTGGAGTCGCCGACACTCGATGGAGTCGAGTCTTAGAGACACGGATTGACCGCGCCACTGGCGATGGCCACGTCATCGGCGTCGATGTCGCCGTCACAGTCCACGTCACCGTCGGACCACGTCGGATTCAGCTTGCCGATGTTCGAGTTGACGGCGCCGCCGTCGTTGACAAATCCGTCGAGGTTGATGTCGCCGGGCGTCGTCTCGAGGATCGCGATGATCTCACAGATGTCGTCGTAGTTGACGATGCAGTCACCCGTCAGGTCGCAGCTCAGGTCCCTGCCGGCGTGGGCGCTCAGATCGCCGCCCCAGGCCGTCGAGAACATGTTGGCACAGATGTAATTCACGTCGGCCGCGTTGATCTGGCCGTCGGCGCCATGCGGGTAGGCGCCCGGGTACACGTCGTCACCCGCGACGTCAGCGCGCGAATCGCCGTTGTCGTAGGCGCCATGCTGGAGCGTCGTGCCGAAGTAGTTGCCGCCGAAGGCGACGTCCACTTCGATGAAGCCCGCCCTGCGATCGAGCTTGCCGTTGACCATGGCCAGACCGTCCGCGAAGTAGCGAACGTCTTCAGCGTCGAGGTCACCGTTGCCGTCGAAGTCACCCAGGATTTCCGGAACGATGAACTCGATCGGAATCTGATCCATGATGCCGTTCGTGGCGATGTCATTCGCCTGGAAGCCGGCGGGATCGGCCACGGCGGCGATCAGCGGAGCGATGTCGCCGAGATCGCGGGCGCCGTTGACGTTGAAGTCACCCTGGATGTGCATGCGCATTCCGAGTCGCGTGCCACCGACCAGCGTCAGCGAGCCGTCGAAGGCGCGATAGGCGCCACTCGTGCTGCCGTCGCTGTAGGCGGCGGGCTCAGCGAACACGAACGGACCGCGGGCCATCTCGTCGATCGTGCCGATGCCGTTGCGGACGGGCACGTTGCCGAAGGGTCGGACCGTGCCGAAGCCCGGAATGACCGTGGCCTGCGACAGGAGCGTGGCGTCGGAGACACCCATGTTGAAGTCGCCGTTGCCCTGCGTGTAGTCCGTCGGATCCGTCAGCGGCGGCAGCGCGTGAACCGCCTGCGGGAGAATGAAGGACACCGTGAGCTGCTCGACGGGCATGTTGAATTCGGCCGACGCGCCGGAGCTGGCGACGAACGAATTGATGCTGTCCGTGATGTTCGTGACGTAGGCCGCGAGGGCTCGATTGTCCATGTAATCCGGCGCCGCGGGGTTCGTCTGGGCGGGATCGCCGCGCGTGACGAGCGTCTGGCCACCGGCAATCGAGTAGCCCGTGTTGACGTCGTTGTTGCCGATGACGGCTTCCACCGAAGGTCGGACGTAGTTGACGCCGCCGGCCACGTCGTTGCGGACGTTCAGAATTTCATAGATACCCGAGAGGGCGTCGGCCGCGGCGCGGCTGCCGCCAAGAAGACCCGTGTAGCCGACACCGAGGCGGTGATGGCGCACGGCGTTTTCCATGATGGAGGAGCCACCGCAGTTGGCCGTGTAGGTGTTGTAACCGACGTTCGTTTCGTTGTTCTCACGAGCGCGATCGCCCTTGCCGTTGCGCTTGAGCGGGGCGAGGTTGTCGCCGGCGCCCCAGCTGGGGTCCACACCGACGGAGTTGTTGTGGGCGTTTCGGGTACCCGACCCGGAGTCTCGCGTACAGGCCTGGATGTTTTCACCGTTCGCGTTTCGACCCGTCACGAGCATGTACTGGAGCTCGGTGTAAGTGACATCCTCGTAACCCGTGCCCTGGTTCGCGATCGAGGCGACGGGCGAGTAGGCGAAGATCGTGTCGTAGACCGTGTTCTGGTCGACCGTCGGGACGCCGAAGTTGAGGGAGTCGCCACCGGCGGAAAGGCTCTTGAGCTGGTTGCTGTAGCCCGTGTCCGAGGCCTTGACGCCGCTGTTGCCGTAACCCGTCGTCGTCGGCTTCCTGTTCCAGGTCCCGCTGCCGGAGATCGTGACGAACCATCGGCTGGGGACGTCGAGGTTGGCGCCATCAATCGCGCTGTAGCAGTAAGGCGTGCCCGGCTCGCTGGTCTGCGTGCAGCCGCCGCTGAGAACGCAGCCCACGAAGCCGTCGAGGTCTTCGGCGAGCGTGATGAGCTGGTCGGCGTTGAAGTCGCCCTTGATCGTCATGCCGGCGGGAACGCCGTCTTCCGTCAGAACCGCGTTGACGAACAGCTCGATGTCGCGGCCGTCTGTGACCATGTCGCCGTTCATGTCGGCCGTGTCGGCCTCGGGGAAGCAGTCGGCCGCGCAGGAGGCGATGTCGATGTTCACACCGTCTTCCGCCCAGCGGGCTCGGTTGAGAATGCCCGCTTCGGCCGGGATGTCGTTCGGGAGCCGTCCCGTCAGCTGGTAGTTGACGAACTCGGCGAGACCGTTGCCCGAACCGACCGAGCGATACTGGGCAAGCCAGCAGCCGTGCCAGTTCAGACCGCAGAAGTAATCAGGGGCGAGCTGGTCGACGCCGTCGGCGAACGTGTCGCAGTTCGTGTCCTTGAACTCCTTGAAATCCGTGCCGTCGCAGGGAACCATGTCACCGTCGACGTTGTTGAAGTCGTTGGTCGTCGCGCGCAGACCGAAGAAGTCCGCGAACAGCGTGGCGCCGGCGATCGTGAATTCGCCGCAGTTGCCGTACTGCACGGGATCGATCTGGTTGTACGTGATGAACGGATCGATGATGCCGTCGCCATCAACGTCGTTGCAGTCGTGGCCTTCGTGCCAGACGCCGTTGAGAAGCCCCGCACAGGCGGCTTCCGTCATGTTCCCCTGACAGTTGATCGTGAACCCGGCCGTATCGACCGTGTAGCAGGCGCCCGTCTGGGCGAAGGACTGGGTGGCGGCCGTCGCAATGATCGCGAACGCCACCGCAATGCTCATACGCTTCTTCACTTCTTTTCCTCCTGAGGTTCGAGTTTGAAAAACCCGGCGGCGATCCGCCGGCGTTCTCGTTGCACTGGACCGCCTGTTCGGCGCGCACATTCCACGCCACGGCCCACAATGATCCTGATTCAATGTCTTTTGTTACTGTTGCGCTGCTGTCGCCTGAGTCCCGTTCCCGAATCGCTTCTTTCCCCGCCACTTCTCCTTTCGCGCCGCTGAAGGAATTCCTGATTCGGCGTGGCCGTCGGCCGGGCTCACGCCGAATCCCGGTAATTCAGTTGCGCCTGGTTGACACGATTTCGGGCCGCTCCGCGGGGACTACCACGGCGGTCCGACTTTGTTCGCGCCGGTCAGGGCGTAGTACTTCAGGCCCCATTCCCAGTCCTTGACGGTCTGCAGAATGCTCTTTCGCTCGACGTGGCAGTCGGCGTAGAGAAAGTTCGCCGTTCCGCCGCTGTAGCCGTCGCCGCCGGGATGATGGCGACCCACGGCGTTGAGCTCGCTGATCGAACCGTTGTCGATCAGGTTCGTCGCGTTTTCGACAGCAGAACGCGGGCGAATCGTGTAGTGCGGTCCGTCGCCGTAGGTAAAGCCGGGCGTGTTCGGCGCCGCGTTGTATTCATCCGATCCGCTGCTGAGGTGCATGAACGGATTGATCGGCCGATGCGCCTTCGACAGGATGCCACTGCCTTCCTGGACACCCAGGGCGCGCCAGTCGTTCTTGAATTCCGTCGCCAGAATCGTGCCGGCCGGATCGTGCACTTCCGTCTCGTTGACGAAGCGATTCACACGGGGACCGCCCGACAGCGACTGATTGAACTTGTTTCGCGGGAAGATCGCGGCGTTGCCGGTGTACGCCATTCGTTCCGCCTGGCGATCCTGAAGCGCGTTGGCGGACGTCTGACCGTTCTGATCGACCTGTCCGCTCTCCCAGGGACCGTTGCCCGGGTTGGTACGAGGAGCGCCACCGTTCGGGAAACCCGGGCACTGGAAGGCCGTCTCCGGGGCCTGTCCACCACTGTAGAGGAAGTAGGACCAGTGAATGTATCCGTTGGGATGCGCCGGATTGGCGCCGAACGGATCCCAGTTGCCGTACTCGTCGGGGTACACATAGCCGGGAGGGTAGACGCCCGCGTTCTCAGCGAGATAACCCGACATCGCCTGGCCGACATGATGCAGATTCGCGCCGCACTTCGTCGCCTGGCTGTGCTTCCGTGCGCTCGACAGCGCCGGCAGCAACACGCTGATCAGAATCGCGATGATCGCGATGACGACAAGCAGCTCGATGAGCGTGAAACCGAAACGCTTCCGACCTGACGACAGACCCCCATTGGCTCGACTTTGCATCGACAACTCCTCCTATTGCGAACCTTTCAACCCAGGCTCGCGTGACTCTGAAACTCTTCCATCACTGATTTTTCGCACATGCGATCGATGGCTGCGCCAGCCTCGACCTCGACGGCTCACTCCCGAGCCGATCGCGCGCGTTTTCGACTTTTTGAGATGCAGGAAAACGCTCCTGGAGAATCGCCTTCGTGCGACCTGAATCCTAAAGGCGACTGTCGATTTGCAACTGCAATCTAGCGCGAAAGGTTTGTGAACGAATGACTAAGTCAATGAAATACATGCGTGAGCTTCATGCTTTAGCAACATTCATTCAGAGGAGTCGATAGCCGCCGCGCCCGCTTCTCGACGGAATCAGAATGGCCGACGACCAGCTCGTGTCCTTCTTGCGCAGCGCAAGCAACACGCGATGCGCATCGGCCCCCGCGGTCATCTCCAGTTGCGCGCGCGAGATCGGCTCGGGAAAGGCGTCCATCAGCGCGGACACCACGGCGTATTCCGCCGCGCTCAGCGCCGGCTTCGGATGCCCCAGAACGCGGCATGGCATGCCGGGACCACCCAACTCCACTACGGGTTCTCGACGGTTCGTATCTGCAAACTCCGTCAATGCGTCACCAGGTACCTGCGGCGTGATGATTGACGCGGCGCATGGCCGCGGGCGGGATCGCACGTTGGGCGCCACAGTCGTCCCCCATCGATCGGACTCAGCGCCCGCTGCACGAATTCGGGAGGGATCCTGCGGGATTCGCGACCTTCACCTCTCTGGGCGATCAGCGTAAATCCACATCGCAATTCGACCTACCGCCGCAGCGCGAAGTTTGTTGGAAGGGTTCATTAAGTGATTCTTAAGAAGACGCCTGCGCATGCAAAAGCCGGAGCGAACCTGAGTCCGCGCCGGCCATTCGTCTCTCCCCGACAGAAGATGTCGGTCACCCGATGAAATGCCGTCAGGAGCGCCCGCCTCGACGCGTGCGACGACGCGCAATCAACATTGCGGCCAGCATCAGCGGGGCGAACGTCGCCGTCCCCGCCGCGCACAGTCCCGTCCCGCAATCCGGTGTCGGCTGCGGCGTGACCACACTCGGCGTCGTCGCCGGCGCCCCGGGATCAACGATTCGACCATTGGCGCTGAGGTCGTCGTCCCCACGCTGACCATCCGTCAGTCGCAATGTGATTTCGGCGCCGTTCAACGTCGCGCCCGTCGCGCCGTCGAACAGGAATTCATACCAATGCGGCGCAGGATCGCCTGGTTCCGGGCCGTAACGCCAATACGTATCAATCGTCGCGCCCGCCGGCAGCGCCGCGATCATCGTCACGTCCACGCTTCCGCCCGGCTGCAACCCAAGGACCTCGAACGACACGAATCCCATGGGGAATGTGACGCCTTCCGGCGCGTCGCCCGGCGAGGGGTTGTCGCTCGCGACAACGTTGGCAAGCGTCGTCCCCAACGGCGAAACGATCGTCAGGTAATTGCCATCGCCATTCGGCAGCGACGCCACATTGGCCTGTTCGCTGTCTTTCACGCCGTCGTTGTTTCCGTCACCACCATTCGGGGCGCCGTCCTCCGTCGCCGCGTCGACACCATCCTCGTCGGGGATCGGCGCCGGCGTCCCCGTCGGATCGATGACGCCGTCGCAGTCGTTGTCGACGCCGTCGACAACCTCAGTGGCGTCGGGATTGACGGCGGCGCTTGTGTCGTCGCAGTCGTCGCCACCCAATGCGCTGTCCAGGAATCCATCGCGATCGTCGTCAACGCCTTCGTCAATAACGCCGTCACAGTCATTGTCCACGCCGTCAAGTGTTTCGTTGGCGCCGGGATTCACTGCGTCGTTCGCGTCATCACAATCGCCGCCACCCATCGGTGTGAAACCATCCGAGTCGCCGTCAAATCCCTCATCCGTGGCGTTGTCGCAGTTGTTGTCGACGCCGTCATCGACCTCCGTCGCTCCCGGATTCACGGCCGCATTCGTGTCGTCGCAGTCGTCGCCACCCGTGGCGATGTCCTGGAAGCCGTCGCCATCATCGTCGAAGACCTCGTCGATCGTTCCGTCACAGTTGTTGTCGACGCCGTCGAACACCTCCGCGGCGCCTGGATTCACATCCATCCGCGAATCGTCGCAGTCACCGCCGGCAATGGGCGTGAACCCGTCGTTGTCGCCGTCGAACCCTTCGTCCGTGGCGCCGTTGCAGTCGTTATCGATTCCGTCATCCAGCTCCGCGGCGCCCGGGTGGATATCGGCGTTCGTATCGTCGCAGTCGTTACCGCCCGTGGCGCTGTCCTCGAAGCCGTCGCCGTCGTCGTCGAACACCTCGTCAACCGTTCCGTCGCAGTTGTTGTCGATCCCGTCAAAGACCTCCGTCGCGTCGGGATTCACGAGCGAATCTTCGTCGTTGCAGTCATTGCCGCCCGTGGCCGCGTCCTCGAAGCCATCGAGATCATCATCAAACACTTCGTCGATCGTTCCGTCACAGTTGTTGTCGATCCCGTCAAAGACCTCGGGGGCGTCGGGGTTCACGAAGAAGTTGTCGTCGTCGCAGTCCTCCGGTGTGTTGAAGCCGTCGTTGTCCTGGTCGCAGCCTTCGTCTGTCTCGCCGTTGCAGTTGTTGTCGACACCATCGCAGACTTCCGTCGCGTCGGGATTCACGAAAAAGTCATCGTCGTTGCAGTCTCCGTTGCACGTGGTGAATCCGTCATTGTCCTGATCGAATCCCTCGTCCACGCCATCGGCACAGTTGTTGTCCACGCCGTCACAGACTTCCGCGGCGCCGGGATGGATGGACGCGTTGTCGTCATCACAGTCGTCACCGCCCGTGGCCGTGTCCTCGAATCCGTCGTGATCGTCGTCGAAGCCCTCATCGATCACGCCGTCGCAGTTGTTGTCGATTCCGTCAAAGACCTCGGGGGCGTCGGGGTTCACGAAGAAGTTGTCGTCGTCGCAGTCTTCCGGCGGAGAGAATCCGTCCATGTCGTCGTCGGGCGGAACCAGCTCAAAGGCCCCGATGTCATCCGCCCCACCCTGCGGTCGCCCCACGCCACGCTGATCCGTCGACAGGATCGTGGCGCCGGCGTCGAAGGCCGGGCTCGTCACGGGAAACGCGTGCGTCTGCGTGGACCCGCCGTTCGTGGCCAGCGGCGCCAGCTGCGGATCCATGTTGTTGATGTCGGACGCCATGCTGAAGGCGAACGCCGCCGAGTTGTCACTCGACAGGTTGTTGCCGAGGCTCACGGGCGCATCGGCGGGACCGCTCAGCTGCACATTGCCGCCCGAATTGCCCGACAGCAGCGTGTTGCGGAAGTCGACCGCCGGCGCGACAGGGAACCCACCATCCGTGAACGCCGCCAGCTCGACGCCGCCATCCCCGTTCTGCGCAATCGTGCAGCTGTCGATCGCCGCGTCGATGAACTGCACGATGACGCCGTCGATCATGTTGCCGCTGATCGTGCTGTTCTCAAGAAGCAGGTCGTCGCCCTTGTAGATGCTCACGCCGTTCTGAGAGTTGCCGCTGATCGTGCAGCGGCGAATCGTCAGATCCTTGAGGAACTGGAAGGCGGCGCTGTCGTTCGTCAGGCGCACGCCGTTGCCGGTATTGCCGCTGATTGTCGAGTCCGTGATCGTCACATCCGCGACGGCGCCGATGCCCGCGCCGGTATTGCCGGACACATCACAGTTGACCACGTTCAGCGACGAATTCCGATCACGACAGCGGATTCCGCCTGCGGCGGCGGCTGACCCGTCGCCTGAGCCGTTGCCGCCGGTAATCGTCATATCGCGGATCGTGACGTTCGCCACGGCCAGCAGATTGATATCGAAGACGCGCGTGCCGATGGCCGACGCGTCGATGATCGTCTGTCCCGGCCCCGCCCCCTGAATCGTGACGGTATTGGCGATGTCGAGATCGAAGACCGCCACAGTGCCGAGATCACCGTTCTCAGCTTCCGGGCCGGTTCGCGACAGCGCGAAGGTTCCCGCAGGCAGAGTGATCGTGTCGCCATTGGCCGCAACGGCCAGGGCGTCGCGAATCGAGCAGTCGCCATCGCAGACACCGTCAAACGTGTCCGCAGTGGTCGTAACCGTCAGCGTCGCCGCCATGAGCGGCCGCGCGCCGCCGACGAACGCCGCAAACGCCATCAGCCAGGCGACACAAAGTCGCGGTCCGACAGACGCGGTTGACGGCCGAGTTGTCCATGTTGGATCATCCGGGTTGTTGTTGGGTCGTGTTCGCATGGTCATCAACGCCTCCGAGTTGAGCGCCGGCGCGGTCTGAACGTCCGCGTGGCGGATCTACCTGTCACGGCGGCGCCAGCGCGAGCGCCGCCTCCGACAAGGGAAGGCGCAATCGAAGGAGAAATTCCCCGGAGTCCGGGGCCAGACCGCTGAAACGCCCTCCCAATCTCCGAATGGCGACGTCAGGCGCCGCCCCCGCCGGGCCCGACTTCTGGCATAATGCCCGCCAGGAATTCGGAAGGCCGAGCAACGTGAGCGAACCCGAAACACGCGATTTTCGAACCGACGAGCGACTCTTCGCCGCCATCAATCGCGGTGACTTATCGGCGTTCGACACGCTCTACGAGCGATACGCCCCCTGGGTCCACGCGCTGGCGTTTCGATTCACGCGAAATGAGGCCGACGCGCTGGATGTCCTGCAGGACGCGTTCGCCTATGTCGTCAAAAAGGCGCCCCACCTGCGGCTCACGGCCAGGGCGACGACGTTTCTCTATCCCGTCGTGAAACACGCGGCCATTACGCGGATTCGCAGGCGTGATCGGGAGGGGAATCTCAGCGTCGAGGCGCTCCACAATCTGACGGCGCCGCCGGCCGACAGATCAGGCGACCTGGGCGATCTGCAGGACGCCATGGGTCGACTCTCGGAAGCCCATCGCGAGGTCATCCTGATGCGCTACATCGACGGTATGTCCCAGGAGGAGATCGCCGACGCGCTGGGGGTTCCCGTCGGCACGATCAAGTCCCGTCTGCACCACGCCATCAGGACGCTTCGCGACGATCCGCGGACTCGCGACTACTTCGACGCGCCGTAACGCGCCCTGATCCCCTGATGTGCCGGACGCCCCCCCCTTCCGAGCCGGGCCCGTCATCGCCCGGTCATCCAACCCGTAGCGCCATCACGCGCGTACGCCCGCCCTGACGTTCGCGATCGCAGTTGCATGACAACCGTCACATGACTGCGGCGGCTCCGGGCGCATTGCGCAACATTCACGAACTGCGGCCGCTCGAAACGGATTCCGCCGGGGCTAATCGCACGACTTTGGTCCCGAATGTCGAATCTGCAATCCGCTTCTATAATCGCCGGCGTCGCATCAAGCGGCGAACACACAGGACGCACACGCATGAAAACCGTCATCGAACCCTTCCGCATCAAAGTTGTTGAACCCATTCAGATGACCACGCCGGCGCATCGCGAAAAAGTGCTGCGCGAGGCCGGCTTCAACCTGTTCCGGCTCCATGCGGACGACGTCCTCATCGATCTGCTGACCGACAGCGGGACCGGCGCGATGAGCAGCGACCAGTGGTCGGCCATCATGCGCGGCGACGAATCCTATGCCGGCGCGACGAGCTATTTTCGCTTCTACAACCGACTGAACGACATCACGGGGATCGATCACATTCTGCCGACACACCAGGGCCGCGCGAGCGAGCGCATCCTCTTCGAAGTGATGTGCAAACCCGGCGACATCGTCCCGAACAACAATCACTTCGACACGACGCGCGCCAACGCCGAACACTCCGGAGCGAAGGCCCTTGATCTCGTCATCGAAGAAGGCAGACACGCCGAATCGACCCATCCCTTCAAGGGCAACATGGACATCGCAAGGCTCGAGGCGCTGTTCGAGGAGGTCGGACCTCAGAAGATCCCGCTCGTCATGCTGACGATCACGAACAACTCCGGCGGCGGTCAGCCCGTCAGCCTGGCGAACATTCGCGCCGTCCGCGCCGTCTGCGACAAGTACAGGACGCCTTTCTTTCTCGACGCCTGTCGCTTCGCCGAGAACGCCTGGTTCATCAGGCAGCGCGAACCCGGGCAGGCGGATCGAAGCGTGCGCGATATCGTTCGCGAGCAGTTTGACCTCTGCGATGGCGCGACGATCAGCGCCAAGAAGGATGGTCTCGTGAACATCGGCGGCGTACTCCTGATGCGCGACGCGGCGGTCGCCCAGCGCGCCAGTAACCTGCTGATTCTGACAGAGGGATTCGTCTCCTACGGCGGACTGGCGGGACGCGACCTGGAGGCCATGGCCCAGGGCTTCGAGGAAGTGCTGCACGAAGACTACCTGCACTATCGCATCTACAGCACGGGATACCTCGCCGCCAAACTGCGCGACGCGGGGATCGCCATCGTCGAACCCGCCGGCGGTCACGCCGTCTATGTCGACGCCTCCGCCTTCTGCAGACACATCCCGGCGAACCAGTTCCCCGGACAGGCGGTCGCCGTCGCCCTCTATCGCGAAGCCGGCATCCGCACCTGCGAAATCGGCAGTGTGATGTTCGGCGGCGAAACCCCGCCGGCCATGGAACTCGTGCGCTACGCCATCCCGCGGCGCGTCTACACCCAGAGCCACATTGACTATGTGGCCGAGGCGACGATCGAAGTCTTCAGGAAGCGCGACACGCTGAAAGGCCTGCGCATCACAGACGCGCCGCCCGTATTGCGACACTTCACGGCGCGATTCGAAGAAATCTGATCGCGCTCAGCCCATTGGCGCCCGTCGTGATCGGGGCCCCGACTGAGCGGCGCTCGCCGTGTATTGACGCGAGCATTGTGCCACACGCGCGACACCCATAGCCCACGCCTCCCCGCCAAACGCATGGCAATCTACTGCGGAGACGCCATTTATTGTGCTTTTCCTGAGCACATATGCGATGTCGCTGCGCATAATGGATAATAATCCAATCGCGATTGCATACGGATTCTGGAAGAGAGGAAGTTCAACAATTCAATTATCTCGGGAGGTGCTATGTGATACCCACGCACTTGCGCGTGCCGTACAACCGTCGGGTTGGCGGCACATCGTCGCTCATTGCGCTCGTCGCCCTTGTTGCCGGCATCGGGTGTGCCGATACGCACAACTATTCCAAGGGCGCCAAGACGGCCTATTCGGGGAACGGGATCAAGGTGAAGATAACCCCCACCGTTCACCCTGTGGATACGTCGACGACACCGCCGTCCACAACTGTCGGTATTGATGAGGTTGACATTGAAGGCGAGACCGGATTCACACCCGGCGATTCACGCATCACGGTCTGGGTGGACGAAGACAATGATGGTCACTTTGACGGCCAGAACGAGGACTGCTGCCCCGCCAACGGCGTCCTTGACGAAGGCGAGGATCTGGACGGCGATGGAAGACTGGACAACGGCGAGGACTTCATCATCAAGACCACGGGCGCCTCTCCACCGGGAACGCCCCTGCCCGGAACCGCGGGATCGACATCGACGGTACCGGGCAACGTCACGGTTGACATTCCCGGCGGCGGAAAAAAGGTGACGATCAGAGTGAAGATCGATGTCCGGGTCACGGAGAGTGGCGGTGGCCCCACTGCGGAGGTTGACGCAGAGGGACATATCACTGTCAGCGGCACCTGACACCTTGAATTCTGACAATGGAATTGAGTATTCTGAATTATGCAAATCAGTCGAACTGACTCGGAGAGATAAATGAAAACCCGATCCATCATCGTCGTCGCCATTGCATTGCCGATAATGGCCGTCGTGGCCATTTCGGCGCGAGCCGCCGGACTCGGCTGGTCCGATGAGCCCGTCATTGAAGGCGGATATGACGCCGGCTGGAATGATCAGCCAATGCAGTTTGAATTCCAGATCTGGAAGGACGGATCCGCCGAATTCAAAGTCACCCCCGTCGAGAGCCTCGCCGAGGACCTCCTGCCGACGACGGGCCTGATTACCGTGAACACAAAGACCTACAAGATGGCCCAGCGGAAAGACAAGGACGGCAAAGTCTGCCTGTTCGGCAGCGTGCCCGTCGATACATTCGCGCTGAACAGGACCATTGAGTATTCTCTGAAGGCGTATGACGCCAACGGCCGCCTCCTCGTCAACGATGAAGCGGAGTATTACACGCAGCCGTAAAGCTGTCGCCTTCGGACGGTTGTCCGGCGCACGCAATTCGTCGCACCGGACAACGCGATTTCTGATTCCAATCGACAAGGTGGGCGGTCTCCGCCCACCTTGTTCCTTTTTTACACGACTGTTTCGTCATCGGATGACGCAGGCGCCACACCAGGCGAACGAAAACGCCGCCCGCTCACCCCGTTTCTGCCGATATGGACATCGAGAACCCAAAGATCCTCAAGCTCAAGGGCGTTCTGTTTCTCCTCCTCGGATCCCTCGCCGCGGCCATCCTTCTGGTTCGATCGCCGGCCTGGGAGACCGCCGCGCTGCTTGTGCTCACGACCTGGGCGTTCTGCCGCTTCTATTACTTCGCGTTTTATGTGCTGCACGAATACGCCGATCCCGACTTCAAATACGCGGGCCTGTGGGACCTGTCGCTCTATCTGATCGGCTGGAGGAAGGATCGGCCGCGCCGAGAGCCGATCCGCAGATCCGAGCACGCGGAGCTCGCTACGACGGGGACGTCGTCGCCGGAGGCGCGCTCACTCGACCTCGAACATCGCTCATGCGGAGATGAACATCGTCCATGAACACGCGGATTGCGGCGTCGGTTCCGCCGAGTCCGCCGCCCAGTCTGAAGGACCGGCCGCGCAGTCGTTCCACGACGACGCCCCCCGGCAGGGGAAACGCCGACGGAAAGGCGCGAAAGCCGCGTTTGTCAGTCAACCGGATCCGTAGCGGCTTCTGCAGAAAAGGTCGGATCACGAGTTCGACGGGCCCCGTGCACCAATAGATGTGGTAGCGAACGCCCCAGATGGCCATCAAGGCCAGAACGATCGCCGCAAGTGTACATACGATTGCAGTGAGCGCCATCGCCGGATCCCAGTTCGGATTCGACGCCCGGATCGCCTGACGAAAGCTCCCGAGCGCGAACGCGACGAACGCGAGCAGGCCGGCCATCAGTGCGCGACCCAGCACATCACCCGCGACGTCGCGTCGATGCAACACGGATCGCTTGTCGTATTCGAATCCGCATTCAGGGCAGCGGCCGCAACCCGGGAAACCTGCAAGCGAATACTCGCAGAAAGGGCAGGCGGGGAGCCCGGCCGAAGCGGTGGCGTAAATCCCCTTCAATGGAGGTTTCGTCATAGCGCCTGATCATACGCCGCGAATTTTGAATTTCATGCAGATTCCCGCCGGCGATCAAAGGGCGCCGCAAAGTCGACCGATCTCCGACCGATTCCGAGCCCGGCCAGTCATGGCCGAGTCATTCCGCCGTCCGCGCCATCGCTCGCGGGCGACCGCTCTGACCCTGACGATCGCTGTCGCGGATCAACCGCCGCATCCCTCTGGCGGCTCGGAACGGGAAGCGCTTCGCCGCCGATAACGCTCCAACTCGCCTTCGCGGCGTCCCCAATCCCCGCGCCGTGTCCCCATAATCCGCGCCGCTGGAAAATTCCAGAACGCCCAAACCCGCTCGCCCGAACCGATGTAGTACAGAGCAACGGGAGGACGCCGAGCGCGTGCAGCCATCGATACCAAACATTTCGGACGAACCCATCATTCGGGCGATCCATCGTCGCGCAGCGATCCTGGGCTTTCTCGTCTTCGCCCTGGCCCTCGCGTGGATGTGCTTTATTCCGTTCGACCTCACGCGGCATCCCTACAACCCGCCGCACTCCCGGCGGATCGGCTACCTGCTCGTGACAGGCATGAGCCTGATCGACGTCTTCGCCAATATCGGGATCTACCTGCCCTTCGGCGGGCTCGCCCTGCTTGCGCTGCGCAGCCTGCGGGTGAATCGCATTCTCTCAATCTTCGGCGCAACGCTCATCGCCGCCGCCTTCTGCCTGACGGTTGAACACGCCCAGTATTTCATCGCATCGCGCGTCGCCTCGTGGATCGACGTCTTCTGCAATATCGCCGGCGCCGCCATCGGCGCGACGATCGTCGCCGCCTGTGAGCCCATTCTGAGAGCCGTCGTGCAGCGCTTCACGATCTCCGCCCAGAAGAACTGGTGGGCCGTCATCGCGAAAGTCGCCGTCTGCGCGCTGATCCTGGTCCAGCTTCGGCCCTATGACATCGTCCTCGACAAGGGAAGCGCCGCGGCGCAGCTTCTTCGCGCCGATTTCCATCCGGCCGCCGCCTGGAACGCCCTGCCCGAGACCTGCGCGCGACTCATCAGCGAAGGTCGAATCGACGGCGTCCGGGAACTGCCGCGCATGCGGATGGAATACGTGCTGGATCGCGCCACGGACCTCGCCAGCTATTGCGGCGTCACGATCCTGCTCTGGCTCGGTTTCCGGCCGAGACGATTCCTCGACTACTTCCGTGCGATCGGGGGAACGGGGTTCGTTGTCCTCTGTACCGCCTTCACCATCACACTCACGCGTCAGTTTCTCGCCTCCTATGGTCTGGACACGGCCCACTTCTTCGCGGCCTGCGCGGGATGGCTCCTCGGCGTGTGCACGTGCCTGGTCCTGCTGCGCCGACCGGCGGACGATGCGACGATCGCCAATCCGGCCTTCGCATTCCGACTGCCACGATCGATCGGCACGCTCGGCGCCTGTGTCGCCGTCGTTGCGATCCTGGGCTACGAGCTGATCCCCTTTGATTTCAACACGACGGGCCGGCCGCGAACCGGAATGTTCGCCGGGATCAACCTGATGCCGTTCATGGTCCACTTCCACAGTCGACCGAACGACGCGCTGTTCGACATCTCCGGCGAATGCCTCATCTACGCCGCCGTCGGTCTCTGCATCGCCGGCTCGCTCTATCGGCGGACGCGACTCGGCTGGCGAACGCAGTTTGCGATCACTGTCCTCGCCACGTCCGCGATCTCGGCCGCGCTGCAGATCACGCACCTCTTCATGCTGACGCGACGAACGGACATCACAACAGTCATTCTCGCGGCCGTGTCGGCCGCCACGATGTCACTGTGGTTCAAGTGGCTGACGGACTATCGCCGGTTCGTATCGACGCGGTACGCGAACGACCTGCTGACGAGCCAGCTCATCGAGGGGGAGACGTACGACAAGGGCGCGCTGCCGTCGCTTTCGAAACAACGTGGCGATGCTTCCCCGAGTCCGACACCGCAATCCGCGGAACCAGATTGAGCCGCACATCGACGTCACCGCCCAACTGCCGCGCGAGCAGCGACTTCACGCGCGCCTGACGCGCCATGTCGAAGCGCTCATCCGCCACGACGGCGACATCCAGACTGAAGTCCTCGCGCTGCTCGATGCGGAACCGTCGAATTTCCGGCGTATCGCGCATCACGTAGATCAGCGAGAGCGCGTGGGCCGTTCCGCCATCCGAACGGCGAAGCGTGTCCGTGAGCCGACCCTCGATGCGATCGAGACATTCGAGCCCGCGACCACAGGCGCACGCGCCACTTCCCCGCGTCGCAAGATCCCCCGTGCGATACCGGATCAGCGGCATGCCCAGGGCGTCGAGATGCGTGATGACGATCTCGCCACTGTCGGCCGGGGCGCCGTCTTCATCGAGCAGTTCGACGATCACGCTTTCCATCGTGACGTGATACGCCCCCTCCGGGCACTGATGCGCGATGAAGCCCGCCTCGCGGGAACCGTAGCCATCCACCACCGGAACGCCGACGACCGCTTCGATCGCCGCGCGATCCGCCGACGCCAGCACTTCGCCCGTCGTGAACACGGCCCGTAATGTCGGCGTTTGCAGATCGCGGCCACGCTCTGTGGCGTGCCGGCTCCACGACGCCATGCTGCTCGGATAACCAAACAGATGCGCCGGATCGAAGGCGTGCAGCCGCGCAAGGTAGTCGTCCATCGTCTGCGGCGACATGTCAAATGCGTCCAGCAGCAGGTGATTCGTGAGGCGATCGCGGAGGCGCTTCGCCCGATCGGTATTCCGCACTTCGACGGGCGAACCCCAGAGATAGAGCTCGCGCGATCCCGGCTCGATCCCGAACCATCGGCGCGTGCGCGCCCGGGCCGCCTGATCCGCCGCCTGGCGATCGCGGCACATGAAGAAACGCAGCGGCTCGCCCGTCGATCCGCCGGTCGACGCCTCGAACAGTCCGCCCGGTGTGTGTCGAACGGCAATACGGTTGAGCGACGCGCGAATCTCCTCCTTCGACAGCGTCGGCAGGCGCGGGAGATCGTCCAGCGTCGCCATCGTCGGGTCGACGCGACTCGCGCGGAGTCGTTCGGCGTAAAAGGGGCAATGCGCCTCGGCGTGAAGAAGCAATCGTCGCAGCTTGTTCGTCTGCAACGCCCGCAATTCGTTCGTGGGGTTCCACTGCGTGCGTTCCAGCGCCTCCAGGTAACGCAGCGTCGGCCGGCGCAGAATCGCCTCATGGAGCGGCCACAGGAAATGTCGAACGATTGCCGGATGCATCAGGCCGCAAACTGCTCCTGTCGCGATTGATGGCCACCGATCCACTGGCCGAAGCGTCGCGCCCAGGCGTCCAGCGCCACGAGCTTCCACAGCGTCGCGCCGTGCCGGGCGCCCCCCGTACAATGCGACTCCCAGACCCTGCGGATCGCGTCCGGATCGATCCACGCGCCGATCGTGTCATTCGCCATGACGCGGCGCATGACGGGGACCGCCGCCCCCTGACGGAACCACGCGTCCATCGGTGTGTCGAAGCCCGACTTCACGCGTTCGGCCAGTTCCATATCGACGTGCTGACTCACGGCGCGCCGCAGCGGCATCTTCCCATGTCGCCCGCGACGTCGCAGTTGCGGCGGAATCGTCCAGGCGAACTCGACGAACTGATAATCCAGCATCGGCGATCGCACCTCGAGCGCGTGCGCCATGCTGGCGCGATCGACCTTCGTCAGAATCCCGTCGGCCAGGCCCAGGCGAATGTCCACGTACTGGCATCGCGACAGGTGATCCGGCGCGTCGCACGCCTCATAGAGCTTTCGTACCCTGTGCAGCGGATCGTAGCCGGCCAGATCCGCGATCATGTCGGCGGACAACAGCGAAACGAGCCCCTCGGACGACAGCGTGGCAATGCTGCGACCATGCGCCGTCGCCGGATCGAGCGAAATGTTCCGCAGCGTGGTCCCGGCGCGAAGGAATCGCGGCAGGCGATGTCCCGTCGGCCAGGCCCGCGCGATCGCCGGCAGGACGCCGCGACGCATCGCGGCGGGCAGCCATTGCCGTGCCGTGTGTTCAGCGACATCAAACCGATAGCGGCGATAGCCCGCCAGCACCTCGTCGCCGCCGTCGCCCGACAGTGTCACGCTGACATGGGATCGGGCCCGCTCGGACATGAGGAACATCGGAATCGCCGACGCGTCCGCGAAGGGTTCGTCGAAATGCCACGCCAGGCGGTCCGCCATGTCCGCCAGATTCGCCCGCGCGACGGGCTCGATGTGCGCGGTCTTCAGGCGTTCCGCCAGTTGCCGGGCGAGGGCGCGCTCGTCGTGATCGCGCTCGTCGAAGCCGCACGTGATCGTCGTGACCTGGCCCCGAGCCGTCCGCCGCATCGCGCCAACGACGGCGCCGGAATCGACACCGCCGCTGAGGAAGGCGCCGACGTCAACGTCCGCGTGCAGTCGAGACTTCGTCGCCCGCAGCAGCGCCCGCCACGTCTCCTCCGCCAGCTCATCCTCGCTCGCGTCTTCCACGACGCCGCGATAACTCAGGTCCCACCAGGTTCGCAGTCGGACCTCGTCCCGATCGAACAGGAGCATGCGGCCCGGCTCAAGCTTGAACACGTTGGAGAAGATCGTCTTCGGCGACGGAATGAAACTGAACGTCAGAAAATCCGCAATGGCCGTCGGATCGAGCGTCGCGGCCTGACGCATGCCGAGCAGAACGGCCTTCAGCTCCGACGCAAAGACCAGCCGATCCCCGTCGATGGCGTAGTAAAGCGGTTTAACGCCGAGCCGATCCCGCGCGAGGACCAGCCGACGCTGTCGATCGTCCCAGAGCGCGATCGCAAACATTCCATTCAGGCGCTCGACGAATCGTTCGCCCATCTCTTCGTACAGGTGAACGATGACTTCCGTATCGCTCTGCGTCCGAAAGCAATGACCACGATGGATCAGCTCCTCCCGTAACTCGCGATAGTTGTAGATCTCGCCGTTCGTGATGACACGAATCCGCCCCGATTCGTTCGCAATCGGCTGACGACCGCCCGTCAGGTCGACGATCGACAGCCGCCGATGTCCCAGCGCCACGTCGACCGACACGTAAGTTCCCGAATCGTCCGGTCCGCGATGTCGCAACGCGTCCATCATCCGATCGAGCCGCTGGCGGCAGTCGTTCGTGACCGCATGAAAACCAGCGATACCAGCGATCCCGCACATGTCCGACACTCCCGAATCTGAAAAAACGCAACACGCCGGCGCCCGCATGGGCGATGGGCGACGACATTCACAATATCGGTCATTCGGCGCGATTCGTTGGTCCGCGTTCATGCGGAGACGCCGCCATAACCCCTGAGTCGCGCAATTTTTGCGCAACATGACATCACAACGGCGCAACTGGCTCGGGGATTCAGGGAGCGACCGGCGATTCGAACCGATGAAAAGGGGGATGACATCGCTCCGTGGGTCGGTCTCCGGGGCGGGTCGCGGAAATGCTGGCCGTTGGCGGATTCGCGCCGTAGGATTCTTCTGTAGCGTAACGCGATCTGTTACGCCGCCACAGAACTGGAGACAACGACGATGATGGCTGGGCGGCCCGCACTGGCATTATTTCAGAGCCTCGGCATCCCCGAGCTTCTGATCATCGGGCTCATCGTCCTGCTGATCTTCGGCCGCCGATTACCCGAGATCGGGCGAGCGCTGGGCAAGAGCCTCGTTGAGTTCAAGAAGGGGATGAAGGACACGGACGACACGCTCAACGGCCGTTAGGCCATGGGTGGGAACCTCCGATTCAGCCTCGTCAGGAGTCGTCAGATGATGAATGAACCATGCACAATGCTCGCATTCCTCCAGAGCCTCGGCGCCCCCGAACTGCTCGTGATCGGGATCATCGCCCTGCTGATCTTCGGTCGCCGTCTCCCGGAGGTGGGCCGCTCACTCGGCCAGAGCTTCGTCGAATTCAAGAAGGGTTTGAAGGACACGACCGACGAATTCAAGGGAACGACGGACGAGATCAAGAAGATCCAGTCCGACGCCCGAAATGCCGGCTCGAATGATCGCCAGACGGCGGAACGACCTTCGAACTTCAACGAACCCAATCAGAGCGAGTCCAAGCCCGAGTCCGTGCACTCCTGATTGCTCGGCGTGGCGCGCGACTTCCACATGCCTGCCTTTGAGGGCAGGCATGGCGCCCAGGACCGAACTGCGCCCGCAAGGAAGCAGGCCGGCGTACGGCGGCAAGGCGCACGCGGCTCATCACCGATTGCGCCCGCAATCTCGCACCGGACGCATCCAGCGAATCGCGCTTCAGCTCAGATACGACCTTTGACGTCCACCGTCGCGGATCAACCGCCGCATCACTGCGGCGGCTCGGCGTGGCGCGCGAGCTCCACATGCCTGCCTTTGAGGGCGGGCATGGCGCTCATCACTCGCCCAGCCGATCTCCCGCCAGCATCTCGACCAGCAGGCCGATCGTCTGCTCGACGGTCGCCGGCGTCGCGTGGCCCGGGATAGACAGCGGCTTGATGAACGCGAACCCAATGGCGGCGTGAACCAGCTGCCAGGCCAGCCCGACGGCGGACACGTCGCGCCGAACCTGACCCGCGCGCTGGGCCCGCTTAATGAGATTGCCGAGAAACCTCGCGTACTGCTCGTAGTGGTCCCGCAGCGCGGCCTGCACGTTCGGATCACCAATCTCCGTCTGGGCCATGAAGATGACCTGATAGAGCTGCTTCGTCCTCGGATCGGTAATGGCCGGGTTCAGGCGGAACAGGACCCGCAACTGGTCCATCGGGGACTTCAGCGGCGCGATGGCGTGACGCCACGAGCGGATCACTTCCCTGCCAACTTCCTCGACGAGGGAGGCGAAGAGTTCCTGCTTGCTCTTGAAATGGCGATAGAGAACCGGTTCCGACACCTGCGCCGCCCGCGCGAGCCGGGCCGTCGTCGTCCCCTGGTAGCCGTACTGCGAGAAACAACCGATCGCGGCCTCCAACAAATGCTGCCGACGATCGTCAGCCTTCATGCGCCGCGATTTCGATCCGCCACTCATCCCCCGATGGTCTCCCCCGTCGAATACTCCGGCTGGCCGCGCCGCGCTTCGGCGCTCGAGTCGGCGTCTGTCCACGACTCGGGCCCCGCCGACGCCTCCGTCGCATTTGGCGCCAGGTCATCCGTGAGCTGAACGTTATTCGAGTCGTCTTCGTAGGACACAGGCTCGGACGGCCGGATCGGGTCCGCAATCGCCCCGGGGTCCGATGACCGCGAGGACGTGGGACGGCGCGCCGGCGTTCGCGAATTCGCGTAGAACGGCGATCGATAGGCGGGCCGCCGCGTTGTTCCGACGAGTCGGCGATCCTTGTCCATCAGGGCCGGCGCCAGGTAGAACTGCACGAACGTCTTCGTCGTCGCCGAAACATGCCCGCCGTCGTATCCCGCCTCGCGGAATTCCGAGCGGAAGGGAATGTTCACGAGTTTCTCGTATTGGGCCTCTGTATCGGGATAGGCCGAATCGATGTAATGGAAACCCTCCATGCCGGCGATGCCGTCACGACTTTCCTTCCGGTCGACCGTGCCCGTGTACCACACAAGATTGCTCAGGATCGCGTCGCTCGACGAATGCAGAACATACATCCTGCCGCGAACGCGGCGCAGCGCCCGGGTCATGTCGTGCTGCGCCGACATGCTGCAACCGAGGTAGGCGACATTGTCCACCTTGACGGATTCCGGCAGATATTCGAGTGCGAATGTCGCAATTCCGGTCCCCGCTGACAGCGCGATGATATGGATCGGCGCGTCGGGATAGAGTCGCCGAAACCGCTGAATCTGATCCGCCAGCTCCGCCGCCTTCTGACGATTGCGGCTGAGATTCAGCTGATCGCCCGCATGGGTCCAGCTCTGCCACGGCACGACTTCCACGGCGCCGCCGAAGCCCGCCTCGCGCAGGCCTCGAGGAATATCGAACGAACCGATGTTGCCGACGGGCCCGGCGCCCCCCACGTAATACACGACGCCTTCCCGCTGCGAACCGCGCGGCTGCGTCTTGTCGACCGCGAACTTCACGATGTTCGAACAACCGGCGCTCAGGCAGAGCGAACTCAACGACAGGATGGCAATGACGTGTCTTGACATGAGCGGCGGCGAGAGTCGACTTCGGCGTCGTCGCGACTCACACGGCCGCGGCGCCCGCGCGATTATACGTTCACCGTCTGAAGTGTCGATGTGTCGCCTATTCCTGACGGCGCGCCTCGCCGGCGACACCTTTTCGCCACATTTGCCAGCGTTCGGCGTGCCAGTCGATGTCCTCCCGCGTGACAACTTCCGTCGGCATGAAGACATATTTGCCCAGTTCAGCGTGGCGATCGTCCGCCAGTCGCAGTGTCGCGCCCGTGGCTTCACTGACGGCGTGAAACAGATCGTAAGTCGTCATCGCGTCGATATCCCCTCGGCGAACGCGATCGAAATACCTCGGATCGTCGTGACAGAGAATCACGGCGCCCCCTATTGGCGTCAGTCGCTCGTCATCATCCAGTCGCCGCAGCGCCCAGTCGTCGAGCATGACCCAACCGCCGACGCGCGGATACAATCGAGACTGGCGTCGCACGATCTGCTGGGCCACAACGCTGTTGCCACCGCAGTCGAATTCCTTGAACAGCTCTCCGCGAAGCTCGGCCTTCAACTGCGCCTTGAACGCCGCATAGCGCGCACCGTAAACCGAATGCTCCAGGCCGGCGTGCAGCAACATGATCGTCTGCCGCGCCGGCGACAGCAGATTCGCACACGCGTCGGCGGCCGCCCGCCCGATCTCGGCTTCGTTCGGACCCACGAAGACACTCCGCGTCGAATCCGGAATATCGAACCCAAGCAGTACGACAGGTTTGCCGACCTGGATCAGTCCCGCGACAGCGGCCCGCGCGGCGTTCGGATCGATGGGCGCCAGACAGACGGCGTCCACGTCGGACGACTGCAATGACTCGAGAATCGCCTGCTGGCCCGCCGGCGTCCCGGCTTCCGGCGCCTCGAAGGTGACGCTCGCGTTCCGCCGCCCGGCCACGATCCGCCCCGCGACGGTCCGAATGACATCCCACGCCGGGTCGTCTTCCGACGTCCCGACGAAGGCGATGCGGATGCCGTTCCGCGCCTGACTCGGCGCGGGGGACACTTCCGGCTCGCAGGCGGCCGATACCAGGAGCCACGCGGACAACGCGCAGGCGACGAATCTCGCGGCGGCGCTCCGCCCGATCCGCATTCGATGCGACACGATGTCAGTCGTTGACTTCACGCGTTCTCACCCACGCCGCCGAACGATGAGCAGCGCGAGCAGCAGGCCCAGGACGGCGCCTGTTGCGTCCGCGGCCAGATCGCTCCACTCGAAGCTCCGGCCGACGATCGGCTGCGTCGATTCGTCGAACAGAGCATAGCAGAGCATCGCGCCCCATGCGCCGAAAAAGCCGGGCCGCATCGGCGTGCGGCGACGCAGGATCGCCAGCGTCCACATCGTTGCGAAACCGAGCCCGCCGTATCCGACGAGGTGCATCAGCTTGTCGTTGATCAGTCCGCCGCCTGGGACCCGATTCGGCGGGAGGTGCGTCAAGACGAACGCGGCGAGATAGAGCGCGGCACAGACCGCGACACTGCCGGTCCGCATCGCGCTGGAGGTCGATTGACGCGTATCCGCCATGGATTCGTCTACGACGCCTGTCGATTTGCAACCGGAGGCGTTCGCGCCGGCGGTGTGCGGACCGGCGCCAGGGCGTCCGCCGCGCCCGTCATCGCGACATCCGACGCGGCGGCGCGATGGGTTTCGCCGTCTGACTCCGTCGAGCCGGACTCACCCGCATTCGCGGCGCGTTCGACCGCCGGCTCGGCGGCCGCCGCCACCGCGTCGTCGGTCGACTCGACTTCGGCGACCGGTTCCGCGCCGTCCTCGCTCTCGCCTTCCGATTGCCTGACAATTGGAGGGGCGTGACCACTCAGCACGGCCAGCACTTCATCCGCCAGGGCGAGGTAATCCGTGGCCCCGTTGCTCCGCGGCGCGTATTCGAAAATCGACTGGCCGTAGCTGGGGCATTCCGCCAGTTTCACGTTTCGTCGAATTCGCGCGTCAAAGATGCGCGCCTCCGACCAGGGAACACTCGAATCCCGATGCGAATCCAGGAAGGCGCTGAGATCGTCCACCACCTCCGACGAGAGTCGTGTGCCCGCGTCGTTCAGGCAGATGACGATTCCCAGGACCGACAGCAGCGCATTGATACGCTGGTTCACGAGCAGAATCGTCTCAAACAGCTTGCCCGTTCCCTGAAGCGCGAGAAAGTGCGGCTGAACGGGAATCAGCACGCGATTCGCCGCGCACATCGCATTCAACGACAGGACGCCGAGGGATGGCGGACAATCGAACATCACGACGTCGTAGGGCCAGTTTCCGCCGCGAAGGGCGTCGCGAAGAATCACTTCCCGCCCGACAACGCTGACCAGCTCCGTTTCGGCGGCCGCAAGATCCACGTGCGCCGGAACGATGTCGATTGTCGGGGAATACGTATGGATTGCGTCCGCCAGTTGAAGACTGCCGGTCAGGACTTCATAGACGCCGCGATCGGGCGCCGCCTCATCCAGTCCGAAATGCGTCGTGAGATGGCCCTGCGGATCCAGATCGACGAGCAGCATGCGCCTGCCGCGCTGGCCCAGCCCCGCGCCCAGATTGACCGCCGTCGACGTCTTGCCGACGCCGCCCTTCTGGTTGATGACCGCAATGCACTCCATTGCATTTTCTCTCGACGCGAGGCGCCATCCGGACGCCTGTAAGTTTCTCTGTGATCGAATTGTAAGGTAAGCGCCGGGCCGATGCCAAGACGCCCCGGACGCCCCACTAATCACAGCCCGCGATCGCCGAGGCCGACTACGCCGCCTTCTCCTCGCCGTCCTTCTTCTCATCCTTCTTCTTCTCGGGAAGACCATAGTCGAGGTCGGCCGGCGGCGGCGCGTCGTTTCGATGATTCCCGGGGGCCAGATACTGCTCCATCCATCGCATCATCCGGAGGTTGTAGTCCAGCCGCGCGCCGGACCTGCGGTTGCCGTGACCTTCGCCGGGGTAGAAGACGAGGCGCACCGGTGTCCTGCCGATCGTCTTCAGATATCGATAGAGCGTCATCGACTGACTCGGATGCACGCGTGTGTCTTCCTTGCCGTGCATGATCAGGATGGGCGTTCGCGCCTGCTCGGCGTAAGCGATCGGGCTGGAACGTCGGAAGAGCTCGACATCCTTCCACGGCCAGGTGCGCGAATGCACGAGGTGCATCTCATTGGGGATGTCCGTCGTGCCGAACTTGCTGAACTGCTCGCTGATACCGACGAACATCACGCTGGCCGCGAAATGCTCCGTCAGCGCCGTCGCGCCCCACGCCGAGGCGTAGCCGCCGTAGGAGCCGCCCGTGATACCAACGCGATCCTTGTCGACCAGGCCCATCTCCACGAGATGATTCACGCCGTCGACCACGTCGTCGAATTCTTCCAGTCCGTAGCGCCCCTGGCTCAGCTTGCTGAAGGCGACTCCGCGCCCCGTGCTGCCGCGATAGTTGGGATAGAACACGGCGAAGCCCTTCGCCGCGGCCACCTGACCGGGGCGGGAATAATGTGTCTGCCAGCCGTTGCTCTCGTGCGCCTCGGGACCTCCGTGGACACAGACGATGCACGGGACCCGCGTCCCCGGCTCATGGCCGACGGGCCTGATGAGGATCCCCTCGAGCTCCATCCCGTCCCGCGCCTTGTACGTCACGACACTCTGCTCGCCAAAGTCGATTTCACTCAGCCACGGGTTCGTGACTGTCAGCCGCCTCGGCGCGTCATCGCCATGCTTCATGACGAACAGTTCGCGATAGTGCGTCGGTGAGGTCGCGACAAACGCGGCGGCGGCGCCCGTCCTGGAGAGGCTCATGCTATCGAGCACAACGCCGCCCTTATCGACAATCCGCTTCAGGCCGGAACCATCGACGCTGACCTCGCCGAACACCGTCTCGCAGCCCTCGTCGCCGACAAACTTGATCGTGTCGGGTCCGTCCCAGGCGATCGCCTTCACATGTCCCGGGTAGTCGGGAATCAGATCACGCGGTTCACCGCCGTCGGCCGAGGCCACCATCAGACGACCCTCCGCGGGGTCATTGATGTCCGCGGCGGAGATCATCGCGATGTTCTTTCCATCCGGGCTCCATTCGACGTGTCCCAGCTTGCCCGGGTTCTCGATCCGCGCCGTAACGGTCCCCGTCGCCGGATCCACAACGCGGATCCGCGTCGCCATGTACTCGTCGTCGATCAGAGGCGTCGGCGAGACGGTCACAACCAGCCTGTCCCCCGTCGGGCTCCAATCCAGGGCGTGGACGCAACCCTCGATGTCGAGCCTGCGATGCGGATTGAATCCGTCCGACAGCTCCCCAGTCCACACGGCGGCGTTCTCAAGCCCCTCCTCGTAGACCTCCGCCTTGAAGCCCTTTTTCTCCAGGTCCTTTTTCTTCTTGTCCTCCTTCGGCGAAGCGATGAAGGCGACACGCTCGCCGGACGGATGCCATGTGTAGGCGCCGATGTCCGTTTCGTGGGCCAGCGCGCGACGGGCCTCGCCGCCCGACAGCGGAAGGATGTACAGCGATCGATGCTCATCATCGCCGCGTTTGGTCGTAAACGAGAGCGACGAACCATCCGGCGTCCATTGCAGACCGCCGAAACCGCCCGATGTGATGTAGGCGACACTTGATCCATCGCTGACGTTCATGACCCGCAGTTCCGTCTTCGGGCCGCCGTCCTCGTAGCCGGGCTCATATTCGGCGTAGTCATGGAATGGATCGCGAGGACGCGCGAGCGTGTAGGCGATTCGGGCGCCGTCCGGGGAAATGATCGCGGCGCCGACATAGTCGAGCCGCGCGACATCCCGCGAAGTCATTCCGCGTTCCGCCGCCAACGTCGATGACGACGCCAATCCAATCGCCACGACTCCCAACAGACACAACAAACGGCTGTAACAGTCCCGCATGACGATCACTCCTCATCAGGGCGCAAATTGAAACTGGATGGGTTCCCCACTCGGGAAGTTCCGGGGGTTCGTAATAGAATCCCACTTGTAATGCAAACGACCCGGGCCGGAATCACTAACGTTTCCCGCCCGTCCGCGGGCGGTTGGCCCCCCGCCCACGCGCCGACGCCCGCCGGCGGTCCGTTTGTTGGCGTCGGGCGTGAAATTTGACTAGAATCGCGGCTCGGACCGGCCCAACTTTGTCGGCGCCCATTTGGAGACCAGCACGATGGCGGAGCAGGCAACGCGACTGAAGATCAACGACTTCGACGGCATGAAGATCGTCGAGTTCTCGGACCGAAAAATCCTCGACGAACTGTGCATTCACGAGATTCAGGAGGAGCTTTCGCGCGTCGTCGACGATTCTCCGGGCGTCAAACTCGTGCTTTCCTTCAAGAATGTCGAACACCTCTCCAGCGCCGCCCTCGGCATGCTCATCACGCTTCGCAACAAGGTTGATGAAGGCGGCGGTCGCCTGCGACTCAGCGACATCAATCCCCAGATCTTCGAGGTCTTCAAGATCACGCGGCTGAACAAGGTCTTCGATATCTACCCGAGCATCGACAAGGCGCGCGAGGGCTTCTGAGGCGCCAGGGCAGGCGCCGGGATTCCCGGCATGACGATCGCATCGCCGATTTTTGGTCATCGCTGATCGGCCCCGCCGAACGTGAGGAACGGGCAGCTTGAAAGAAATCGTGGTCCAGAACGATCTCGCCGAAGCCAAACGGCCCGAGAAGCTCATCCTCGATGAGATCCGCGAACAGGGCTACGGCGAAAACTCCGCCTTCGCCATCAAGCTGGCGCTGGAAGAGGCGGTCACGAACGCCTTCCGCCACGGTAACGCCGCCAATCCCGACAAGCGCATCATCGTCCGCTACGAAGTCACGGAAGCGTACGTTCAGATCGAGGTTGAGGACGAGGGCTGCGGTTTCAATCCCGAGTCCGTCCCGGATCCGACACTCCCGGAGAACATCGATCGCCCCCACGGTCGCGGCATCATGCTGATGCGCGCCTACCTGGATGTCGTTGAATACCACAAAGGCGGTTGTGCCGTCCGAATGGTCATGAACCGGAAAGAGTAGCCATGCCTCCGACGAGCGATGGCGCCCCCGACACACCGTTTGACATGCGGGAATCGCCGCACGGCCCCGCCGTCGTCCTCTCGCTCCACGGCGCCTGCACGATGAGCGACGCCGACGCCCTCGGCGCCCGGATCATGGCGCTCGCAGGATCGTCCGCGCAGGTCGTGGTCCTCGAGCTTTCCGATCTCGAGTTCATCGAATCGACGAATCTTGGCAAGATCGTCGCCGGCTACCTTCATCTGCGGAAGAAACAGGGCGATCTGCGCGTCGTGGCGCCACAACCCAAGATCCGCCGCCTGCTCGAACTCACGCGGCTGTCGACGCTCTTCGGCGTCTTCGATTCCGTGGCCGACGCCGTCGCGGCGCCAAGCCGCTGATTCGCCGGCCAGGCTCGCCGTCGCAGGAAGGCGCGGCGCCCCGCCTCCATTTCCCGGACTCATACCCCCTGCGGGTTTCTTCCGATGCAAATAAAGGGTCGCGCTGCGCGCCGTCGCTCGCCCGAAAAGTTTGAACCGATTCTCGGGACAAACATATAATTGACATGGACGAGCTTGATGGGTTGGCCCGGGCGGGCCGATACCCCAACGGGGGACCCGTTGCGCACGGATTCCGGATGAGGCCGCCTCAGTTGTAAGGCGGCTTCAATGCTAAAGTTACGGCTATGTTACCCAGCGACGCCGTGCGACACACGGTCCGATGCCGTTGAGTCGTATAACGGCCGAATCCGTCGCTCGAACATCCGTTCTGTCCGCAAGGGGCCCGAAGCCACACAGACCGCCGCCGGGCGGCCGGTCACAATCAGGAGGCGTCATGCCGAAGCTCAATCGTTACCTCACGCTCACAATGATGGCCGCCCTCACGCTGCCCGCCATCGCCCGTTCGGCTTTCGCAGATGATCAGCTCGCCTCCTCGGAGGCCCGCCGACTCTGGCTCAAGGGCGCCGACCAGATCCTGGCCGGTAACTTCACGACGGGCACATCCACGCTGAAGCAGGCCCTCGAAGTCGAGCCCGCCGCCGCCCGGATTCGCAGCGCCCTCTCCTGGATGGATGAGGCGAAGCGCGTCGCGGCGCAGCGCGAGGTCTTCCGCAAGCAGATGTACGACTACTACGTCGGCAAGGCGATGGAATCCGCCGAGAAGGCGCGCCAGGCGCCCGAGACTCTGCCTGAAAAGAAGGACGACCCCAACACGATGGTGGACGTCACGAACAAGCCGAAGGCTGACGGCGCGACGGAAGAAGAGGAAGAACCGCAGGACGACAGCTTCTACTGGAGCCGCGCCCTGCTCTACGCCCAGAGCGCGCTGGCCAACGCGGAGCACGAAGAGGTCTTCCGAAACGAATCCTGGCTTGCCGAAATCGTCAAGCATGTCCTCCAGGAGATCGAAGAGCACAAGGGACGCAACGAATGGCGCGACGCCCTGGCGCTTTACGACATCCTCCACGACATCTTCCCGGACAACGACGACTACAAGGCGGGATACGATTTCTGCCGCAAGCGCGCCCACCTGGATTTCATCTACGGCAAGGACAGCAAGGACTGGAAGCCGGCCCTCTACGACGTCTCGGCCGACGCCGTCTTTGAGATCATCGACCGCATCAACAACGACTACGTCGATGAGCCCAACTGGCGCCTGCTCTGCAGCTCGGCCATCGACAACCTGCTCATCATGGCGGAGACCCGGTCCATCGACGGGACCTTCAAGTCCCTCGCGGAGAAGGACCTCGTCGCGATGTTCACGCGCCGTCTGGAGAACTACAAGAAGAGCGAGATCGAACAGAATCCCGACTTCTCGGCGCGACAGGCGCGAACCATCTTCCGCAACGTACTCGCAGTGAACACGGAAACGATCGACCTGCCGACGGAAGTCATCGTCGATGAGTTCGTCGCCGGTCTGCTCGATCCGATGGATGAGTTCACCAGCGTCATCTGGCCCTCGGAAGTCGCTGAGTTCAACAAGCAGACGCGCGGCGAGTTCGTCGGTGTCGGCATCCAGATCACGCAGGAACCCGGCAAGCCCGTCCGCGTCGAGTCGCCGCTGCCAGATTCGCCGGCCTACAACGCCGGCATCAAGCCGGGTGACTTCATCACGAAGGTGGATGGTGTCAGCACGATCGACATGTCCATCAACGACGCCGTCCGAAAGATCACGGGCAGCCCCGGGACGACAGTCACACTGTCCATTCTCGATGAGAACACGCAGGTCGAACGCGATATCCAGCTCAGGCGATCGCAGATTCGGATCCGCACGGTCAAGGGCGACGTCCGCGACCCCTCCAAGCCGACGGGCTGGGAATTCCTCGTCGATAAGGAAGAGAAGATCGGCTACATCCGCGTCAGCGGATTCATGGACGATACTGTCGAGGACCTTCGCGCCGCCCTCAACCAGCTGCACGACGAGGGCTGCCGCGGCCTGATCCTCGACCTTCGTTTCAACCCCGGCGGTCTGCTCACCAGCGCCGTCGAGATGTGCGAAGTCTTCCTCGGCACGAACGCCCGCATCGTTCAGACGAAGGGGCGATCGCGCCATCAGAACATGGAACTGCACGCTCAGAAGGGCAAGGAGAACTTCGACTTCCCGATGATCGTGCTCATCAACGAATACAGCGCCAGCGCGAGCGAGATCGTCGCCGGCGCCCTGTCCGGACTCAAGGAGGCGTGCGTCATCGGTACGCGTTCCTTCGGCAAGGGCAGCGTTCAGAATCTCATTCCGATCCTGGGTGGTCGCGCCTACCTCAAGCTGACGACGGCCCACTACTACGTACCGGACGCCGATATGCCCGCGGGCGATCAGTGGTACCTGCTCCATCGCAAGGAACACGCCAAGACTTGGGGCGTCGAGCCGCATATCAAGGTCGACCTGATCCCGCAGGAAACGGCGAAGGTCCTTCGCCTGCGCCGCGAACGCGACCTGCTCCGGGGCAAGAACCAGGAAGCGATTCCCGAGGAAGTCGTCGATCGACGCGCGAGCAGCGAGCCGCCGGAGAATTTCCCCGAGGATTCAATGCCCGAAGTCGATCCGCAGCTCGTCGCGGCCGTCAACGTGATGCGCATGAAGCTCGCGAGCCATCAGCCGTGGGCCCTGGCGCCACGGACCGTCCGAACGGCGGCGAACATGAACAAGGAAATGCGCGAGATCAGCAAGTCGGATGACGTCGCACAGATGCGATGAGCTTCGCGTCACGCGACTCGCCAATACCAGGAATATACGAAGGCCCGACATCGCATGATGTCGGGCCTTTTCTTTGTCGTACCGCCCTGTTCAACGCCCCCTTCCGAGCCGGGCCCGTCATGGCCCGGTCCGAACACGCGCGACACAAACCGAACTGCGACCGCAAGGGAGCCAGGCCAGCGTAGCGTGACAGGAGGCGTTGCAACACACCACAGTACGGCCCCCGTTGCATGTCGACCGCCGCAGCACTGCGGCGGCTCGGAATGAACGCCCGACTACGACGGCTCATTGCGGGCCTCGATCGCGACAGTGATTCGACCAGTCCACGCCGGGCAATTCCGCGAGCCCCCTTCCGAGCCGGGCCAGTCATGGCCCGGTCCGAATACGCGCGACGCAAACCGAACTGCGACCACAAGGGAGCCAGGCCAGCGTAGCGAGACAGGACGCGTTGCAACACACCACAGTACGGCCCCCGTTGCATGTCGACCGCCGCATCACTGCGGCGGCTCGGAATGAACGCCCGACAACGACGGCGCGGAGTGTTTCACCCGGGCGCCGTGATGAGCCACAGGAACTCGCGGTTGCCGCCCTGCCCCCGGATCGGGCTCTCCGTTTCGGCCACGATGCGCATTGCCGGCGACATGATGGCGATTGTCTCGCGCACCTTTGCCAGCACGCCTTCCAGCGCCGCCGCCTCAACCACGCCTTCCGTCAGCGCGTCGGCCGGCGCCTCGTAGTGTGGCTTGATCAGCGAAACGATCCGGCCTTCCGGCCTGAGCAGCCGCATCGCCGCCGGAAGAATCTCCGACTGCCGCGTCCAGCCCGCGTCGATCGTCACGAGGTCGACAGGCTCCGGCAATCGAACGAGTCGCGCGTCGGTTCGTTCCTTCACAACGACCCGCGCGTCGCTCCGCAGCGAATAATCGACCACACCGTAACCACGCTCGACGGCGTACACCTTCGCGGCCCCCGCGCGAAGCAGGCAGTCCACGAAGCCGCCGACGTTGCTGCCGAGATCGGCGCAGACGCATCCCGCCGGATCGACTTCAAGCGCGTCCAGCGCATGACGCAGCTTCTCGCCGGCGCGAGAAACGTATGGACGCGATGTCGAGTCGTCATTCATGCGGCGTCACATTCAGGGTATGAAAAAACCCGGCCGCGCGTGCGACCGGGTCTGAATATTCGGATCATGTCGTTCTGTCGGCGTCGCGCGTTTGCGGCGACGGCGCGTCAGGCCGACTTCAGCGTGTTGACCATTCTCGTCAACTGGCTCTTCTTGCGGGCGGCCATGTTCGGATGCAGGATGCCATGGCCGTTGCGATCGAGCAGCTTGAACGCGTTGCGCAGCGCCTCTTCGGCCACATCGAGCTTCTTGTCGTGGACCGCGTCGGTCACGCGGCGAATCGCCGTCTTGACCTGGCTCTTTTTCATGCGGTTGCGAACCTCTCGCACCTTGCTCTGTCGAAGCCGCTTCTGAGAAGAAAGAGATCGTGCCACGGGCTATCAAGCTCCACTACAGTCCCCGCCGGGACCCTGATTGATGTTCACGCGATTCGAAACAAACGCCGTCGGGCCCGGGTTCAGGTCGCCCGCTCGACGGCAAGCCCTGTATTAGAACAGCATTAATCGGATTCGACAAGGCGCTCCAGCCGCTGACGGGCGTCCCGGAAGTTGTAATCGACCTGGATGATCTCGCCATACGCCTTTTTCGCCTCGTCCGCGGCGTTCGACGACTCCAAACCCCTTGCCAGCCAATAGGTTATGTCAAGGAAGACCGGCTCGGTCCGGCTTGGGGCCTCCTCGGCCGCCTGGCGAAGGACATCCACGGCCTGGTCATAAAAGTGCTTCTGGAAGAAACATCGCCCCAGGTAGAGGCGGCTGTGGGTCCGGACGCGACCATCGGCGCGGGCCTGCTGGAGGAGCGGAATCGCCTCGTCGTATTCCCCCATGCGGAAGAGCCGGACGGCGAGCTCGAACTTCAGCTTGAGGTCCGTCGGGTAATGCTTGAGGCGATCGCGATAGACGCGAATCTCGACCTCAAAGAGCTTGCGATCGTAGGCCGCCAGCCGCTCGCGAAGCTCCTCATCGTCCGGTCGCTTCGACAGCTCGCGTTCGACGGCCGTGCGTTCGCGCCGCATCCGGCGCACGCGCAGATCGTCGGCCCGGGCGCGGAAGATGTAGTTCTCCGTCGAGGAAAACTCCTCCTCGAGCAGCTTAATCGCCTCTTTCTCCCGCGCGTCTTCACCCGTGCGCGTCATCAGCTCGACGACCTTGAGGAGCTTGTTGGTGATCGATCGATTCTGCTCCCAGTCACGCATCGCCGCGTCAATCATCAACTGGTTCCGATCGACGCTCGTGACCGTCTTTTCGGAGTCCTGGATATCGCGCTGCTTGTCGGCGTCCTGAAGCGAATCCGTAAACTTGTCGGCCGTGTCGAACTTGCCCTTGACGATCGTCAGCTCGCCGGAGGCCGCGCTCTCGGCGCGATGCCCCTCGCTGGAATCGGGATGATGCCGCCGCCAGATGGTGGCCGCCGCGACCGTCGCCCGGAAGATCTCCATGGCGCCATCATGATTGCCGAACTCGCGGGCCATGCGGCCCATTTCCAGCATCCTGTCGCAGATTGACTGGTAGTGGCTGGACGACAGTTTTTTCGAGCGCGACAGGGCCTCTGTCAGAATCGGGCAGATCCACTGCCCCACACGATCGCACTTCGCCTTAACGGCGAGATCCAGGATCTGCTCGATCGAGGCCAGCTCCGCCGGATCAAACCCGAACAGGCGAAGACCGTTGTTCAGGTTCACACCGGGGTCTTTGCCGTTCGTCGGGAACTTTCGGCGGACGAGAAAGCCCGACGACTTGCCGCCGACCATTTTTCGCGCCGTCGCCACCACGCGGAGCTTCCTGAGCCCCTCGTCAATCGCGTCCGGCCAATGGGAAAGCCCCTGAACGTAGAGCTCGATGGCGTAGTCGTAGTTACGCGTGTCTTCCGCCTTCTTGGCGTGAGCGAAGAGCTTGCGAGCCGTCTCCATGCCGGCGGGCGTCCCCACGAGCCGGCCATTGGCGGGATCGCCGTGATGTGTTCCTTGCGTCGCTTCAGTCATTCGGCTGATTCTCACTGATTCTGGCGGCGTCGGCGTCGGAAGGCTGTCGTGGATCGTCCGGATCGGCCCGGGATGTCCGGATGCGGCAACGCATTGGTTTTCACGCGCCTCCCGTCAAGCTATCATTGTAACATGAACGACGGCGCCACAGGAGTTATTCGCTTGAGCGATCTTGGTCTCGACACACTCTCGATCATCAAATACCCGGACCCCCGCCTTCGCAAGGTCTGCGAGACGATCGTCGATTTCGACGACTCACTCCGGGCCCTTGCCGTCCGCATGGTCGAACTGATGAACGAGGCCGAAGGTATCGGTCTGGCCGCGCCCCAGGTGGGAATTCTCAAGCGGCTGTTCGTCTGCGGCGTCGTCGGCAAACCCGACGCCTGGATGGCCTTTGCAAATCCTACGTTAGCGGACCTCGACGGCCCCGCGGACTCTGCGGAGGAGGGCTGCCTCTCCATCCCCGACGTCAACGTCACGATCCGACGCCCCATCTCCTGCCGCATCGACGCACAGGACCTGGACGGTAACCCGATCGCCTATGAGGCCTCGGAGCTCATGGCGCGCTGCTGGCAACACGAGTGCGATCACCTGCAGGGCCGCCTGATCGTCGATCGCATGTCCCCCGCGGACCAGGTCGCCAATCGCCGCGCCCTCAAGCGACTCGAATCCAGGTTCCGGGGCTGACGACGGGCGAGCCGCGATACGGAGTTCGCCATGTCTTCCACGCCGTTGATCGACTACCGAACCAATGTCCCGCTCGACCTCGACGCGATGATCGAACTTTATCGATCGTCGTCGCTCGGCGATCGACGGCCCATCGCGGATCGCGATCGAATGCGACGCATGCGCGACGAGGCCAATCTCTGCGTGACGGCGTGGCGCGGCGAGCAACTCGTCGGCATCGCCCGCACACTCACGGACTTCGCTTATGTCGCTTACCTGTCGGATCTCGCGGTCGATGGCGCCTGTCAGCGACAGGGAATCGGTCGCGCCCTCATCGATCGCACGCGCGCCGAACTCGATCCGAAATGCATGATCGTGCTGCTGGCGGCGCCGAAGGCGGTCGAATACTACCCGAAGGTCGGCTTCACCCGCCACGAATCCGCCTGGATCCTCCGCCCCGAATCGACTTGAACCCACGCGACTTCCACATGCCGACGTAAGGCGTCGGCATGCCACCCGGCGGGTTCTTACATAGTCGCAATCCTGGTAGACGTTCCAGCGTCTGTAGGGTCCGCTGTGCGGACCACTCGCCGGCAGTCGAGCCCCCAAACCGAACTGCGACCGCCAGGCCGGCGTAGCCTGAAGCGTCTTGCGCTCGACGTTCCCGCCGAACGCCCGCCGGAATCGACGCGTTCTTCCAGGGGCGCCGGCCTATCGCGCTATCGTGTCACAACTGGCCTGCTTCCTGGCGGGCGCAGTTCTGCGGCGCGGCATGCCGTCACACAAAATCTCGCCTAGTCGCAATCCTGGTAGACGTTCCAGTTCACCTTGTCCTGGAGATTGTCGACGAAGGAGGGACCACTCGCCTCGGGGTACCACTGCCATTCACGAACCCGGCACTTGCCCTTGATATACTCGCCGTGGCCGTCGACAAAACCGAATACGGCGGAAGGTCGTGTGGCGTCGTGCCAGCCCGGGTTGATGCCGGTCCACGACGCGTTGAATGTCATGCCGAAGCCGACGTGATCCGCGACGAGCACTTTGCGCGACACCTGCAGCACATCCGACTCACCGATGTCTCGATCGCGGTAATACCAGATGCCATACTTCCCCTGCGTCAGGATCGGATTGATGATGTAGCTCGAACCGAGCACATCGAAGAGCGGGCTGTTCGTTCCCGTCTCGCCAACGACCCCCGTATCACTCGGGCACAGCGCAATCTCGCCCCCCTTCGGATTCGCCGGCGACGCCTCCAGGCCGAGGTCGAGATTCACGGGGCGATTCCAGAATTCGCCGTTCGGCTTCGCCTTGGTTCCATTCCAGCCCACGTATTGATGGCCGTTCCAGAACTGGCAGTCCCCCGGACTGCGACAGTCGCCCGCCACGGGAAAGCGATCCTCGTGTCGCCGGGCGTACATCAGCGTCGCGTTGGAAATCTCGCGGACATTCGTCAGGCACTTCGTCGCCTTGGATTCGCGCCGGGCGCCGGACAGCGCCGGCATCAGGATCGCAACGAGAATCGAGATGATGGCCATGACCGTAAGCAGTTCGATCAGTGTGAATCCCGTTCGCCCATTTGAATGTCGCGTGGCGTGCATCAAGGCGTCTCCTTATCCATCGAGCCCGAGATCGTCGTGGCGGCGCCCGCCACGTCGTTGACAGTCGAATCGGCCGGTTTCGGCCGTTTGGTTCCCCTGGGCGGCGCATCGTAGTTGATGGCGCCGATGACGCGCTGGCCGCAGATCGGGCACTTGGGAATGCCGTCGTCCCACGTGCCGCTGAACGTGTGACCATCGACCGAGCAGGTGTAGAACGTCTGCGTCGGCATCTCCGCCGACTGTGACGGACTCAGCGTGAACTTCGCCGTCAGGGCGACGGCGACGGCGATGACCGCCACGAGCGCCAGCGCCCGAAGCTTCTCTCCCGCCGACCAGTCATCGAACATGCCGGACCGACGGCGGCGCGGCGCGCGATCCTCTTCGTCATAATACTCGCGACCGCCGCCACCCGAGTCGTCATCATCCTCGAACAGGACGGGGGCGCTGTCGGCCGCGGCAATCCGCAGGAGCGTCGCCGTCGTGCACAGACGGATGACGTTGTCCGCGATCCGAAGTTCATTATCGAATTCGAGCACGCCTTCCAGGATGGCGGCGCGATCGATCCAGGTTCGACCGGCGTCGGCGAGATGCCGGACGTGGACCCGGCGATCCGAATCGACACGGATCTCCGTATTCATCGCCTGCACGCCCTCCCCCGAGATAACGAGCCAGCAGACTTCAGAGTTCCCGATGGCCAGGGGGCGATCTTCCAGCAGGGGAATGGCCCGCGTCGGCGTTCCCTCACGCGGACCGATCATGATCCAGTAGCAGTTGGAACGATCGTCGCTCGTGGCGGCGAACTCGAGCGTCTTTCCGCAGCGCTCGCACCTGGCGCTGGATTTCAACGAAGCCGGATCGACGCTCGTTCCATATCCGCACATGCACTGAATTTCTGTCTTCATAAGCGCCGGCCAACCGAGGTATGGGAGTGTGGATGTCGCCCCGAGGGCGGACCTCCCCTCCATCATAGGCCGACGTCTCCGAATAATCGACCGGTGGCGACGCGTTTGCGTGGCAATGAGCGGCGCGATAGCTTTCGCCGGTCGCGGGATCGACACGTCAGACGTTCGTCGTGGGACCTCGCCGCCGACATATCCGGATCGGGATGCGCCAACATGGAACTTCGAAAGCTGGGTAACACAGGGCTGCTGGTTTCCGACCTCTGCCTGGGAACGATGAATTTCGGCATGCCGGAATGGGGCGTGGACGAGAAGGCGAGCCGCGGCGTCATCGACGCCTACCTCGACGCCGGCGGCAACTTCCTGGACACGGCCGACGTCTATGGCGGCGGCGAAAGCGAACGCATCTGCGGCAAGGCGATCAAGGGACGGCGCGACAGTGTCATCCTGGCGACAAAGGGGCACTTTCCCGTCGTTCGCGTCTTCGGCGAACCGCCGGCGCACACGAACGCCCTGGGTTCCTCCCGGCGACACCTGACGCAGGCGCTCCACGACAGTCTTCGCCGGCTCGACACGGATTACATCGACCTCTACCAGGTGCACTGCTGGGATCGACATACGCCGATCGAGGAAACCCTGAGCACGCTGCACGACTTCGTCCGATCCGGCAAAGTGCGATACATCGGCTTCTCCAACTTTGACGCCTGGCAGATCGCCGAGGCGCGACAACTCTGCATCCGCCACGGCTGGGAGCCCTTCATCACGGCCCAGATGCAGTACAGCCTCGTCTGCCGAGACATCGAGAGATCCGTAACGGCCGTCTGCGAACGCTACAGAATCGGTCTGCTCCCCTGGAGCCCGCTGGGCGGCGGTATCCTGACGGGCAAGTACACGCGCGACGGTTCGTCGCCCGACGGCTCGCGCTTCGGCTGCCTCGATCCCGACAACGAATGGCGCAAGGCGTTTCTCAATGAACGAAATTTCGATATCGCCGACGTCTGCCGTGAGATCGCAAAGGACCTCGAAGTCGGTATGACGACGGCCGCCATCGCCTGGGTCCTGCAGCGACGCGGTGTCAGCAGCGTCATCATCGGCCCAAAGACCGTGAAGCAGTTGCAGGACAACACCGCCGCGTGCGACGTGCGCTTCAATACGGAGCATCTCGAACGGCTGGACAAGGTCAGTCGCCCATCGCTGGGTTATCCCGAGAAGTTCATCATGCGCAATCAGCGCAACATGTTCGAACCGGCGGCCCTGCAATGACATCGAGTGCGAGTAACGCCGACGGCGCCTGCCGCGCCACGCCGCCCCCGGCGACCTGTCCCAGATGCGGGAACAGCCGACTCGACGCGCGTCACTGCAAGCTGCTGTGCCTGAACTGCGGCTACGTGGAAAGCTGCGAAGACCTGTTCGAATACGAGCGCGTTGACAACGACAGCGGAACGCCAACGCCCTGATCGCAAACGCTGGAACGCCTGCTGGTACGGGATTCCTATCCCCTACCAACATCGGGCGGGAATCACTTGCTGGACGCTGAAACGAGAATCCCTTCTCGTTCCTTCGCGGCCAACTCGCAGACGCTCGCGGCTCGGTTGTTCAGACCGCTGGGACGAGATTCCTTTCTCGTCCCCACTCCCCGCGGGAATCCCTTCCCGCAATCGTCCCCCCAACAAGTGGGCGCCCCATCCCTTCAGGGATGGCGGACGCGACGATAAGAACTCGAAACGTACGCACAATCTGCTCGCAAGCCGCACTCGCGCGCGGATCGTCGCGCCCCGCCACCGGAGGTGATGGCTCACCCGGCCGCATGGACACGGCGGCTCTGACTGCGGAACTCCAGGAAAAAACGCCCCGCCCGCCGAAGGTTCTCGGCGGACGGGGCGTCTCTGATTCTGAATGCGTCAATCAAGCACAACTACATCGCGTCAACAAACGACTGGATGTCGAGCGCGTTGATTTCGCCATCGATATTCACATCGGCGGCGCACATCTGATGCGCCGTCGGCGCCCCGACGCCCAGCACCGCGTCAACGAAATCGACCAGGTCATCGAGCGTGACGAGACCGTCGCAGGAGAGATCGCCGGGAACACAGTCCATGTTGAAGAACCAGTCCAGCGTCACGATCGCGGACGTGTACCCCTCGACGGGATCGCCGTTCGCGTCGCCCACATAGACACGATACGTCGCCTCAAAGACGCCGGGTTCGCGGGCCGTGTACCAGTTGTGCGTCATCGCCCCGCTCCAGCGCCAGCGGGCGTCCGACCCGTCCGTCGTGAAGATCGGCGCGAACGTGTTCGCCTCGAAAGTCTCCAGGCCCTCTGTCTGGTCGAGCAGTTCGATCCAGATATCCAGATCACTCGGCAGACTGATGAAGCCGTTGGCGAGCCAGCCGTATTCGCCGTTGTAGGCGAGATTGTCGAGAACATCGGCCGGGGCCGCGTAGGCCTCGCAGTAGTCCGTGAGCGGCATCGACAATTCCGGATCGTGATCGAAGGCGACGATGATCTCCGTCGCCGGCATAGTGATCAGAATGTGTCGCATGGGTCCGCCCAGCTTCGGATTGCTCGCCTCCGCGATCGCCATGCTGATCAGGACCGCACACGCGGCGCCGACTCGAATGGTCCATTTGTTTCGCATCATGGAGTCTCCTTTGTCCAGTCGAGTCTCAGATTCCTGCGGTTCGCCTGCGACGAATGAGGACCATCGCGCCGGCCATGCACAGCAGAGCGCTGGCCGGTTCCGGCGCGTAGTTCCACGAGAGTGTCACCTGATCGGCGCCATATCCGGGAATCACGGTCCCTGTCACCGCATCGCCGATATAGACTTCGTACGTTGCTTCATAGGCGCCGGGCAGCAGCGCCGCGTTCCAATGATGCGTCATCGTTCCGCCCCACTTCCAGATGTCCGGCGAACCCTCCGTCCCGAAGATCGGGGCGTAACTGTGTGTTTCGCGCATCATGCGCATGCCGCCTTCGTACACCTCCAGGCCCGGCGTCGCACTGACTTGCCGAATCCAGAAGGCGCCATCGACGGGCGGTGAGATGAGTCCATCGGCGAGCCAGCCGTACTGATCGTTGTAGCCCTTGCCGTCGAGCACATCGGCAGGCGCCGTGTGCAGGTTTCCGAAGTTCATCATCGTCAGCGGCGAAGCGCCGCCATCATCGAGGTGAAGTGACACATCGTTGTTGTCGAATCCGATCAGGATGTGCTTCATGCCGCCGGGGACCAGTGTCGGCCAGACGTCGGCGCGCGCCGAGCTCACGGTCATCAGCAGCAGAACGCCTGCAAGTTTCAGTGTGTTTTTCATATTCAATTGAGCCTTTCTTTGATTCCGATGCGGCGCATCAGGGCGCCGTATCGGGATTCCATTTGTCCAGTCCGGTTTCAGGAATAAATGTCTGACGGTCGTCGAGATGCTCGACGTGACCGTCCAGGAATGTGTAAGCCGCATCGGGATCATGTCGATCGGGCGCCGTCTCCCTGGGCGCATCAAACTGCGTCCAGAAGTGGGCCATGACATGATCCGTCGCGGAATCGTCGTTGAGTTCGCCGAACAGAATCGTCGTGCTCGGATGCGGTACGCGCGTGGCGGATCGCCACGTCTCGCCGCTTGTCTCGACCGCCGTCAGTTCGTAGTACACGTTGTACCCGTAGCTATAGCGATCGCGCCGACTGTCGAAGGGGCAGTGATAGTTGACGTTCAGAACGTCGAACCACTGCGCGTTTTCCTCCTCGAACGGGGCGCCGGCGGCGTATTTGAACAGCGCATAGCCCCACGGCGCCTCGCGCGCGGCGAAGGCGGAGTGACTGCTGCGCGGCATGATGTCGCCGCTCTCCTCGCGAAAGAAGAGCGTGGCGTTTCCGAGTTCCCGCTGACGCGCCATGCAGAGCGTGCGCCGCCCGCTCTTTCGAGCGGCCGACAGACTCGGCATGACGAGCGCCACAAGCACGGCGATCACCGCAATGACGACGAGCAGTTCCAGCAGCGTCATCGCGCGGCGAACCGATGCGAATGCTCGCATGGGATTCCCTTGTTCAATTGGATGTCGACGACGCGCGAATCGAACGCCATCGGCGCGGATGCGCTGAGCGTCGCCATGATCGAATCAGACACAACCCCCGCCAACGCGCGTGCACGCCCCAGGGACGCGCGACGAGACAGCCGCGGATTCTGTGTCTTTCACGAATGTGGGGATCAGGCCGCGATTCGCGGCGGAGGTGTGACGGGTTCGAGATCCGTGAAATGGGCAATATCTTCAGCGTGGAAGATCACGCCGAGCCGTCGCGCTCGCTCAAACAAACGCAGCTCGCGGAAATAATCGAGCGGCGGAAGATGGACAACGAGGCTATCGACGCCGCGGCAGCCGAGCGCCTTCATGACGCAGCCAACGGGCTCGTCTTTCGCCTTCTTCGCCGAACAACAACTGTGGGTTTCAGTGGTTTTCGCTTTGGCGGCCGCGCTGAATTCCGGAAAACAACAACAGTTCGTGCGGCACATCTCCGCGTCGAGACAGCCGCAGTTGTGCCCGCGACACGGAAAGTCCTCATCGCCGAGCGACATACCGATCTGCGGCACAGGCAGCCCGACGGCGCCCGCCCAGAATATGACTATCAGAAGAAATGTTGTCGCCTTGCGGAGGATCACTGGGAGGAAGTGTAGTGGACGAGCGCGACGTCGGGCAACGTGTGAGCCGCGATGTTGTTACACAACCGGCGTCGAAGCGGCGCGACAAGGCCCTAATCGGCCTTCACGTCGTCCAGCACTTCGATCGCCATCATGAGCGCCTCTTCGTCCGCATCGACGCCGGCCGTCGCCGGCTCGCCGGGCCCCGGATTGTTTGGATTGTCGACCGCGTTGTCGAAGATTCCCGTCATCACGAAGCGTGTCCCTTCCGGCAACTTGAGCGGTTCCTTCAGGGCGTAGCGAATCTGCCAGCGATAGTCGTACGCGGGCGCGTCCAGCAGGCGATTGGTCGTCCCATCGGGAAACTCCACATCGATTGTCACGGCTTTGCCCCGAGCGCGGAGGTAGGGCGTGAAGGCCGTGATCGTCGCCGGCGCCGTGAGCGCGGCCTCAATGCGACTCGACGCGCGCGAATCGCCGGCGGGAATATCCAGCGCGTCGGCCGAAAGCGTGAGTGTCCGCGCTTCGCGCCTCGGCGCCTCATCCGCGAAACGAACACCGATCCGCAGACGGGTTCGCAGTTCCTGTCCCATCGGCCGGGCGTAGAGATCCACAAGGAAAATCGAGCCGGCGGGCAGTTTGCGCGCAACGCCATCATCGAGACGAACGACGCCGTCGCTCGGACTGTAGGCGCCGAGCAGTTCGAGATCGGCGGGGATGCGATCGATGGCCGGCACCACGGCGCCGGGCGGCAACACCCAGATCAGCGCGTGATGAATCGCCTCGTGCATGTCATAGCGAAATTCGTAGGACGACACAAAGCGATCGCGCTTCAGATTCGTGGGGACGATCATTCGCGCATGCCGCATCGGTCCCTCTTCCGGCAGCTCCAGCCAGAGCGTCGTGTAGACTTCATCGGGGCGACCGATGTCCCATGTATTGGGAATCGTCGGCGGCACCGGCGCGTCGGCGCTGCGCCCGAGCGGCCGACTCGATCGCAACCAGGCGAGCAGGTCGTCACGATCCCGCATCGAAAGTGAACGATCGTTCGCAAAAATGCTGTCCCTGCCCTCCGGCGGTTTGGCGCCGTGCCATGGCGGCATGATCTCCGCGCTGACAACGGCGTCGATCATCGAGATACGCCCCGTGAGCGATGGATACGTTGCCAGCGAGAAGGGCGCTGTCCCGCCGGGGCGATGACAGGAGACGCAGTTCTCCGCCAGGATGCGCGCGATTCGACCGTAATATGTCAGATTGCCTTCGGGATGGGCGTCGCTCTTCGGGGCGTCGAGCAGACAGCCCGGCGGAAACGTCGCCTCGACGCGAGGTCGCGCGCCCCCGACGGCCGCTTCGATCCCATCGATCAGAAAGTTCCGATTGGGCGCGTTGAGGGCGAGACCGATGCCGTATTGATCGTCGACCGCGCCGCGATAGACGATGGTGCGCGCCGCGTCGATCACGAAGACCTCCGTCGTCGTGCGGGCCCGAAGCCCGGCCGACATCGCCCGTTCGCGATCCGGCGTGTAGGGCCCCGTGAAGCCGTATTCGCGAATCTGGCGGCGCATGTCGTCGAGCGTCTCCGCCTGCACGGTATTGACATAGACGAACGGAACGCGCCCCGCGAAACGCTTTTCGATCGTGGCGATGCGCGAGCCGTACTTGCGGGAAAGCGGACAGCCGGTGCTCGTCATGACGTAGACCAGCGCCTTCTTTCCTTCCAGCAGCTTCGACGTCGTGAGCGTCCTGCCGCGAATCGTCTCGAACGTGAAATCCGGCGTCTGCCGGCCGACATCCAGGTTCGCGCCGTCCTGGACCTGCGTCGTCAGCCGCAGAGGCGGCGGGGTTTCCTGGGCGCGGACTGTTGTCACACAAATCGGCACGACGATTGCAATAGAGAGTCTTGTCAGAACGATGGCGCGTGGCTTGCGGTACATGAAACATAGTGTACCGCGGCAGGAGTGTGTGAGAACACACGATCCCGATGTGTGCGGCCCCGACCCTGTGTGCATAGACGCGCACACAAGCAATGCAAAGACTGCAGGCGCCGGCCAACGCCGCGCCATACTGACCGATCCGCCTCCTGATGTGTGAGCGTGTGTGGCGCCCGCCCCGGAGGCCAGCCAACCTGAGAACCCACGAGAGACGAACAGATGAATACGAAGCGCATCAATCGACGACGAATGGTGAAAGCCGCCCTGGCCCTGTTTGCGATGGTCGGATCCATCGGCGCAATCGCCTGCACGCCGGAGCAGGTGCAGATGCTGATTGACTCGCTGGCCAGTGTCCTGCCTGTCGGAAACACCAACACGAACACAAATACGAATACCAACACGAGCGGTAACACGAACGCCAACGATAACAACGACGACAACGGAAACGATAACAACGACGATAACGGCAACGATAACAACGACGACAACAGCAACGACAATGACGACGACAACAACAACAGCAACGAGAATGAGAACGAGAACGAAAACCTGAACGGCTGATTGCCCGTTCAGCGGACGCGCCAGGACTTGTGCATCTGGACGCTGAGCCGCCAGTCGGGATGCTGTTTGACAAGGTCAATGCACCAGGCGAGCGTTCGGGCGTCGAGCTGATCCCCGCTGAACGCGGGCGAGATCAGCTTGTGCGTCGCCTGCACGACCGTCTTTGGAATGGCCTGACCGTAACCGCGAACGTACTTCACCTCGTCCGCCGTCTTCTGCCGAATCGCGTGCTCCGCGACCTTCGGACTGACCGTGATCCAGTCGAGGCCCGGCGGCAGCTCAATGCTGCCGTTGGTCTCGATGGCGAGCCTGAAGCCGGCGGCGTGGAGGCCGTCAATAAGCTCGGAGTCAACCTGAAGCGCCGGTTCCCCACCCGTCAGCACGATCCAGTCGCACGCCGGCCCAACGACCCGCAGCTCGGCGATAATCTCATCCAGTGAGAGGTCGCGACCGCTGGCAAACTCCGTATCACAGTCAAAGCCGTGCGTCTCGACGCGGCACGTCTCGTTGCAGCCCGTGAAGCGCAGGAAGCAGTTCGCCGTCCCCACGCGCATCCCCTCGCCCTGCACGGAACAGAAGATCTCGTTGACGCGGTAGGATTTGGCCATGGGCTTAATGGTTGTCTCACGTATTGACCGCCGCATGACTGCGGCGGCTCGGATGCATATGGCGCCCCAGCGGGGAGCGGATCGGTATGCGACGCCGTCGCGGACCGGGCGGCGCTAAAGCGACACTTCCGCGTAACAGTTCTCGGTTTCCCACAACACAACGCGAACGAGGCGGACGCCGCTGCCATTCAGTTGCGCGGGACCGACGACGCGAAGCAGGTAATCGGCGAGGTTCTCCGCCGTCGGATTGGCCTCCAGTTCGAAGACCTTCTGATTCGGAATCGCCTTCATGGCGCACATCGCCTCGCTGTCTTCGCGATGGCAGATAAAGCCATGATCCCAGTTCGCGTCGATCCAGCCGCCGATCTTCTCTTTCAGCACACTGAAATCGATCACACGCCCAAGGGCGTCCAGATGCTCCGCCTCGGCGTGCACGAAGGCGATATAGTTGTGACCATGCAGATTGGCGCAGCGATGCTCGTGCTTCCATACGCGATGGCCGGCGCAGAACTGAATTCGTCGAACCGCGGTCGTCATGAAACCCTGCAGTTGGTATCGCCGCGTTCGGCCGTGGCGTTCACCTGGATGCCGCCGCGCGGGTTGAAGGCGCCGCGCACACGGAGCCACTTCGGTTGGAGCTGATCGAAGAGTGTTGTCGCGATCTCATCGACGAGCGATTCGTTGAAGCCCTGGCGATCGCGATAGCGCCAAAGGAACAGCTTGAGCGACTTCGTCTCCGCCAGATGCGCGGCGGGCGCGTACTCGATCGTGAGCCGGCCGTAATCGGGCTGCCGCGTGACGGGACACATCGAGCTGAATTCGGCGCACTCGAGGCGCACGTGAATCGGACCGCCCGTCCAGTCGATCAGGTCGATCTGATCGATGGGTCGCGTCGACTGTTTACCGAGATGTTTCAGTTCCGACATGTTCCGCCTGCGGCCAACACGAATCGCGGTCGGCGTGGCCCAGCCTACCCCGGGAGCGCCAACCAGCCTACCACTGGACGCCTAACATCATACAGTTCAGACCGCTGCCGATCCCGCACATGGCGACGCGATGGCCCTTTTCCAGGAAGCCGCGCTCGTCGGCGATGGCCGCCGTGATCGGCAGGCTGACGGTCCCGATGTTCCCGAGGAACTCGAACGTCTGGTAATCCCTCTCGATCGGGACGCCCATGAGCTTCAGCACCGTCTCCCGATGCGGTGCGCCGACCTGATGGCAGATCGTACGATCGACCTGTTCGACGCGCCAGCCAACGTTCTCCAGGAACGCCTCCCAGGTCTCGCGGCCGAGGGCCACGCCGTGTTCGAGAACGGCTGTCGCGTCCGTCGTCATGTGCATGGGCCGGGCGTTCTCTCCGCTCTCGGCGTACATCCACTTGCAGAGTTCATGATGCTCGGGCCGCGCCCGCATGGCGCCGCCGACGATCTTGTGACCTTCGGGCGCGAGATCGCGATGCGTCACAATGACGGCGATCGCGCCGCTGCCGCCTGTCAGCGTGGCCAGCGAGAGCCGCAGCGTATCCATGTCGCGGCACGTCTGGAGCTTGTCGATCGTGAGGTCGACAATCTGCCGGGCCGACTCGCAGGAAACAACCATCCCCGCGCGGACCTGACCAATCTCAATCGCATTGGCGACCTGCGTGACGCCGTTGATCACGCCCAAACAGGCGTTCGACACGTCGAAGACCTGCGTGCGAGAGTTCAAGCCGAGCTCGTGGGCGACTTCGCAGGCGTTGGCCGGCTCGAGAAAGTCGCGACAGACACCGGCGTAGATCAGCATGCCGATGTCATCGGTGGAGAGCGCCGACTTCGCGATCGCCTTTTTGGCCGCAAGAGCGGCGCCATGGGCCATCGTCGTTCCCGGGTTCCAGTATCGGCGCTCGCGAATCCCGGTAAGCGCGGCGAGCTGCCCGACCTGGAGCTTCATGGCCTGGTAGACCGGCGCCAGCCGCTGCTCGAGCGACGCCGACGACACGACGTTCGGCGGCAGCTCGTAGGCGATGGTTTCGATATTGACGTTCTGGTATCGCATGTCGTTGTCGAGTTCAGCGAGGCCCCGGCCTCGCCGCCACGCGTCTGCGCGAAGCCGGGAAGTATAGTTGGGAAACGGCCCCAACAAAAGCGCCGCCCTGCGTCCGATAGGCGCCAACCGAACTGCGACCGCCAGGGAGCAGGCCAGCGCAGCCGAACATGACGCAACGCGTGCGTCACCCGCCAGGATCGTTGCGCCTAACCATCGGATGCGCAGTGACACTCAGCCGGGCGCCGCGCCGGCGCAGATGACACCTCAGTTCAGCGCCGAAGAATCGAACCTGCTCCGCTCCAAGACCGTAGAGTCCTCATGGCCCGACACGCCGGCGATGAACCGCCCCCCCCGACAGGAATTGGGGTGATTTCAACCATCCTCCTTTTACTCGGAGTTTCAGTGTTCGCAGGCGCCGCCAGTCTTGTGTGCATTCCCATTCTGACATTCGGGCCGGGAATTCAGGACTACGATTTCGAAATCGCCCGCGGATGCAGACTCGTCCGCTGCAGTTCGGCGTGCCGCCTTATCACCTGTCCGTCGGCAGCCAGCGTCGATTGCGACGTACAGCGACTGGCGTGGAACGACCGCTACATTTTCGCCGAACGGTACGGGCCACGGATTCCGAAAAACGCCACGACCCCGCAGGGCGAGAAATTCCGCGACTGGTGGATTATCGACACGATCAACAGACAGGTAGAAGGTCCGCTTGATCGAACCACTTACGATCGCAGGATGAGCGAACTGACCGGCGGGCGTGAGATCGCACTGTTTGACACCGAACTCTACGGCCGCGATGGCGTCCTGAGCCCGGCGTCCCCGACAGGCAACCGGCGCCGCTAGCGCTCGCCACAAACGACTCGCCGGTCTGTGGCAAGCGTGTTTCACGCGGCGCACATGCGGGCATCATCCGAATCGCGATCAGATCGCAAACGAGACGAGTTCGAGTTCGCCCCGAATGGGGCGACGGATCGTAGCCACGGGTGAAGCGAAGCCCCGAAGCGGGCGAAGCGCAACCCGTGGAAATCGATCGCGCCTGATCGTTTCGCTCCGAAGGAGCGACGAAGGCGCTCAATCGAACACGTATCGCTCTTCATATGAAACGTCGTGCGCCGTCAACAATCGCAGCAATTCCGTCCTGTAGTCCATGCGTCGATGGCGCGACGACTGATTCGCGATGTAGCGATCGACGACGCCGCGATTGGATTGGCTCACGGTGAAAGCGCTGTAGCCCTCCTGCCAGCCAAACTCGGATCGTGACTTCCAGTTCTCGTGCGCCCAGCGTGACGATCGCGATTTCACAACGCGCATCAGGTCGGACAACCTGCAGTCCGGCCTCCAACGAATGAGGAGACGGACATGATCCTCCACGCCGCCGATGTTGCAGGCCACGCCACCCTCAGATCGGATGATACCTCCCATGTACGGATAGAGCTTTTCCGCGAACGACGCGTCGATCCAGCGATGCCGACGCTTCGTTGAAAACACGACGTGGAACAGGATTTGAGAATACGTGCCGGCCATGACGCCTCCGCCGCTCCTTCGGAGCGATGGACCTCCGTTCGGAAAAACCCCAGTTCGCATGAAACACCGACATCGACATGCGAATCGCATCCGCCGACGCCGATGAACGCGAGAGTCAACTCATTTCTGAATATGACCACGGTTCAGCGGGCGTGAAAGGTGAGAAAACGCCTGCAGGTATCACCTGGGCGACACTCAAGCCATCCCGCTGCAGGTACGAGATTCCTTGCGTCCGCTGGTACGAGACGCCCGCCATCCGCTGGGACGAGAATCCCTTCTCGTCCCCACGCCCGCGGGAATCCCTTCCCGCAGATTGCCGCGCGCCACGATGAACCTGTAACGCCCCTTTCGGGGCTTGGCCACGACGTCGGTCAACGTGACCCAGGGTGGCGCTTCGTCCGCGTTGCGGACTTTGCTTTACCCTGTGCTGTCCTGCTGCGCCCCGATGGGGCGAAGACTCGCAGGGCGGGGGCGCCCGCCTATGGATCAGAGCCATGCTGGCCCGCAAGGCAAGCGTGCGACTGCGAGCAGGCCGCCATTTTCATCCCCAATGGCGAGCCATTCGATCGTGTCGTCCTGGGACGAGATTTCTATCTCAATTTGCTGGAACGAGAATCCCTTCTCGTTCCAGGCCCCCGCGGGACTCCCCTCCCGACGATGGGGCCCATCCGTTCAGAAATGGCGGGCGCAATGATGAAACTCGGAATGTACGCGGCATCGCGTCAGACGACTCGCTCGCACTCGGATCGTCGCGCCCCCCCCCACCACAGGTGGTGGGCCAACCGCGCGACCTACTCTCCCAGAATCGTCGCCGGATCCAGCCCCTCGGCGCGGATGAGCGCTTCGAACTCCTCGCGGCACTCGGGGCAGACTTTGAAGTGTTGCGCCACCTGCGCGAGATGCGGACTCAGCGCCGAACGATCCGTCCGCGCCTCGAGATACGCCGCCACGCGATCGAGCAGTTCGGCGCAGTCGATCTCGCAGTCCGCCGTATCCCCCAGCAGCTTCGCGAGTTCAGCCAGTTGTGCGTCCGTGGGTTTCATTGATGCGCCATCTTACGTTTCGTCCGCCAATACATCCATGACGCGCGCCGCATCAAAACCCTTACGCCGCAGGGCGGCCAGTAACTTCTTCCGGGCGTCGTGCGTCGCCTTGTAGATCGCGCCGGTCTTCATTCCCAGCCGCTCGGCCAGAACGACCTGCGGTATTCCCGACAGCTCGCCAAGAATGACCTGCCGCTGCCTCGGCGTCAGATCCTCGTCGATGGACGCCCGAAGGGCCGCAAGCAGCTGATCGCGCACCTCCTCCGTCTCGATTGCCGGGGCGCCATCCGGAGAGGCCATCGCCTCGAGTCGATCGTCCAGCGTTTCACGCTTCCAGCGCCGGCGTCGCAGCGCCGTCAGCGCGACGCGCACGGCGACTGCCATTGCCCATGTTGCGAATTTGCTCTCGCCGCGAAAGCTGTCGAGCCTGCTCGTGACCTGGAGAACGGCGTCCTGCGTGAAGTCGTCCAGGTCCGTATCCTGCACGTCCGATCGCGGACCGAGTGCGGCGCCGAGCCCCTTGCGCAATCGATCGCGCAGGGCCGCGACGGCGTCTTCACGCCCCGCCCGCAGTCCCGCAATCCACGCGTCGTCCTTCATCGCACTGGCGTCCATCGTCTCCACTCGGCCGGATTCTAGCCATGAAGGTCCGATTTCCCAGCCTTGAAAAAAAGTCGCCGATCGGCGGGTAAGGCGCCGACGCCTCAGCGCATCCAGGGGCGGCAAGGCGATGACGCCGCGACAGGACGCCGGCGCCGAAAACGAAGCACGACGACACCGAAAAGGAGAAGGCCATGACACGGTTGAACACGATCACGAAACAGGACGCGAATGGAAAAGCCAAATCACTGCTCGAGGCCGTCGAGAAGAAGCTCGGCGTGGTCCCGAACATGATGGGCGCGATGGCGAACTCCCCCGCCGTCCTGGAGGCCTACCTCGGCTTCAGCGGGGCGCTGGCGGGCGGTTCGCTCAGCGCGAAACTCCGGGAACAGATCGCCCTCGCCGTCGGTCAGCAGAACGACTGCCAGTACTGCCTCGCGGCGCACTCGGCGCTCGGAAAGTTCGCGGGACTCAGCGGCGACGAGATCGCCGACAGTCGGCGCGGCGCCGCCGGCGACGCCAAATCGCAGGCGATCCTCACCTTCGCGAAGAAACTCGTGTCGCAGCGTGGACGCGTCACGGAAGCGGACCTCGGCAACCTGAGGGCCGCCGGCGCGAACGACGGCGAAATCGCGGAAGTGATCGCCAACGTCGCCGTCAACCTCTTCACGAATTACTTCAACCACGCCGTCGATACCGTCATTGACTTTCCGAAGGCCGAACCCATCGAGGCGTGCGCCGTCTGCGCCCAGTAGGGGCCACGAAAGTCCTCTCATCCACAATGGCTCTTCAATGGCCGCCCGGTGTGAGTGGCGCAGAATCGCGCCGCCTCACGCCGGTCGCGGCCTGAGGCCCCGGCCGAGAGGCCAATCGCCAGGCATGATGCGGATTCACATCAAACGCGTGTACGACGAACCGAGTATCGCCGACGGCGCGAGAATCCTCGTCGATCGAATGTGGCCGAGAGGCGTCTCGAAGGCGGCGGCGGAACTGGACACGTGGATTCCCGACGTGGCGCCGTCGAACACACTTCGCGCCTGGTTCGCCCATGACGCGGCGCGCTGGCGCGAGTTCAGACGGCGCTACTTCGCCGAGCTTGCGGAGCAGACCGAGTCGATTGAGGCCCTCCGCCGATTGGCGACGCAAAGGCGTGTCACACTGATCTACGCCGCAAGAGACGAGCGACACAACAACGCTGTCGCGCTCCGCGATTACCTGCTCAAACATCGCACAACTGACAGCCAACACTCAAAGGGCGCCTGACGCCCACAGGAACGAGGAACACCCATGAACGATACCAGCGCTCAGCAGCGACCACTCCCGCCCGAACTCAACGTCGAATCCCATCGCTCCATGATTGTCGGACTCGAACACCTGGCCGACCCGCTGGCGCGCATCGGCCGTCACGCCCGGCGGATCAGCCTGGTCATCATCATCGGCTGGATCGGAGCGATGAAGTTCACGTCCTATGAGGCTGAGGGCATTTCGGGGCTCGTCGCCAACAGCCCGCTGATGGGCTGGTGGTACAACTTCCTGACGCACGAACAGTTCTCGGCGCTGCTGGGCGTCGCCGAGATCGTCATCGCCGCGCTGATCGCCGCGGGAGCCTGGTCGCGCCGAGCCGGCGCGTTCGGCGCCGTCGCCGCCGTCGGCATGTTTCTGACGACGCTCAGCTTCATGCTGTCGACGCCCGGCGTGGCCGAACCGACCGCCGGCGGATTCCCCGCCATCTCCGCCATGCCGGGACAGTTCCTTGTGAAGGATCTGGCGCTGCTCGCGATCTCCGTGAGTCTGCTCGCCGAAGCGCTGCGGCCCTGGAACGCGCCGGTTACACGATCCGCATGAACTTCTCCGGCGACGCCAGCGCCAGCCACTTTTCCCAGTGCGCCCCCGGCGGTGTCGCCGCCAACAGGTCACCCGGCTTGAGGTAGTGATAGATCTCGGCGTAGGTCTCGACGCGCGTCTCGCTGACGCGGCGATAGATATGCAGCGGGCGAAGCTCATCCGGATGTGACAACCCCGCGGCGCCGAGCAACTCCTGAAAGGCCTCCATCGTCTCACGATGGAAATTGGCAACGCGATGCGTCTTGTCCGTCACGTCGAGACCGCGGACGAGACTCGGCTTCTGCGTCGCCACACCCACGGGACAGTGATTGCTGTTGCAACGACGCGCCTGGATGCAGCCCAGCGAGAACATGAAGCCCCGCGCCGAATTGCAGAGGTCGGCGCCGGCCGCGAGCCGCGCCGCGAGATTGAAAGCCGTGACAACCTTGCCGCTGGCGATCACGCGGACCCTGGGTCGGAAATCAAAACCGACGAGCGCGTTGTGGACGAACACGAGACCTTCCGTCAGCGGCGCGCCGATTGAGTTGCTGAATTCAAGCGGCGCAGCGCCGGTCCCGCCTTCCCCACCATCGACAGTGACGAAATCCGGATAGATCCCCGTTTCGCGCATCGCCAGGCAGATACTGAGAAACTCGGCGGGATGCCCGAGGCAGAGCTTGAAACCCGTCGGCTTGCCGCCGGACAAGTCGCGCAGCTTCGCGACAAACTCGAGCAGACCGCGCGGCGAGTCAAAGGCCGAATGCGCAGGTGGCGACAACACGTCGCGCCCCTTCGGCACACCGCGAATCTCCGCAATCTCGTCCGTGATCTTTGCGGCGGGGAGGATGCCGCCATGGCCCGGCTTGGCGCCCTGCGAGAGCTTGATCTCGATCATCTTCACATGATCGTGGCTGGCGCGCTTCTCAAAGGCGCCGGGGTCAAACGTACCGTCATGATTGCGGCAGCCGAAGTAGCCTGTGCCGATCTGCCAGACAACGTCGCCGCCGGGCTCGAGATGGTATCGACTGAGCCCCCCCTCGCCCGTGTTGTGATAGAAGCCGCCGATTTTCGCGCCGCCGTTCAGCGCGCGGATCGCGGCGCTGGACAGTGAGCCGTAACTCATCGCCGAGATGTTCAACAGGCTCGCCTCGTAGGGGCGCTTGCAGGCGTCTCCGCCGATCCGGATCCGCGCCGATTCTTCCGTCGGGTGTTTGGCGCCCAGCGAGTGATTCATCCACTCATAACCAGGCTCATACACGTCGCGCTGCGTGCCGAAGGGCAGCGTTTGCAGGGCAAGCTTGGCGCGCTGATAGACGATCGATCGCTGCTCGCGATTGAAGGGCGTGCCGTCCGTATCACTCTCAATGAAGTACTGATTGATCTCGGGACGAATCGCCTCGAACAGGTAGCGGAAATGCCCGATGATCGGGAAATTCCGACGTACGGCGTGCCGAGTCTGGATCGCGTCGAGAACACCCAGCATGAACAAGGGAAACAGGAAGATCAGCGTCCAGAGCATCGGCGGCCAGACGTAGCCGACACAACCCACGAGCGCAAACACAATCAGTGATATGAGCAGGAATTGGCGTACCATGCGGGTATGCTAGAGGGTCCGCGGGCATTCGAATAGCGCGATGTCGCAGTGAGATCCGATCGATCCTGAGGCGCCGGGACCGCGTCATCCGCAACCGAATTCCGCAATGCCCCCAACATGTCGGCGACTCCACATCCACTCCGGCTTGAATGACATTCCGTCGCTGCCCTATAATTCACCGTAAGTCCTGGCGCCGAAGAATCAACATCCGGTGCACACATGATCAGAAGCCGTCATGCGCTGATCGGGGCAGTCCTGTTTGCCGCAGCGCTTGCGCGCCCCGGCGCCGTGACTGCGCCGTGGCTCTGTGCGGCCGACGACAATCCCGCTGCCCCAACGGCGAATTCACGACTCACGCCGCCTGTCGGCGCCTGGAGACTGTCGGGCGAATCATCTTCCGGAAAACGACTGTCAGCAACGCTGGTCGTCCTCCGTAACGAAGCTTCCCGGCTCGAAGGCTACATCCGCTGGAAGTCGCCGGGCGAACTCTCGGCGATTGAGGTCTTTCGTGGCGAGTGCGACGCCTCGGGGCGTGTCACGCTGGAAGGGTTCGAGGTTCTGACGCAACGGACGCGTGTCGGCGTCGGCGCACATCGGGCGACGTTTGACGCCGAGACGCGCGAACTCAGACACGGAGTGTCGACGCCTTCGACGCCGGCGGGCGTCGTCGGTCAATGGACGGCGTCGTACGTGGGCGATCCGCCTTCAACGCTTCCGAAGATGATGAACCTTCCGCCGGCCGAGGGCCGATGGCCGACACTCTGTCGAAATCTCTCCGAGGGATTCGCCCGCGGCCGCATCGGTCACTGGCACTTCCCTCGCACGGACGAAATAAGCGAACTGCTGAACGCGGATGACGATCGTCTGACTCGGCTTGCAACGCTTCGCCGCGCCCAGCGATCGCTGGAGCAGTTCGCGAACTCCGGGCTGACGAGCCTGTCCGAGGCGGACACGTCGAATGTGGACGACGCAATGCCCCTTCTGCGCGAGCTCTATCCGCTGGAAGATGGTCGCGTCGTCAATCTTCCCGAGCCGCTTCAACAGATCATCCACGCAACATCGGCGACTCGTGGGCGCGGCGCCGACGCCGGCGACAAGATGACGATGCGGGCGCTCGAGGGACTCGTATCGAGCTCGCTGCGGGCACAGTTGATCGACGTCGCGGCGCCGATGCGACGGCGAAGCGAAATGCGGGAAAGCGATATTCGCGCGCGATGCCGCCCCGCGACGGAGGGTGGGCTTGTCGCGCGCGTGACGAACAAGTCGGGCCGCGATCTCAGGCGATGCCTCATCGTCACGCAGTTCCATGTCGATCCCCAGGCGGTTGAAGATGCGTCCAGACAGGCCTCCGAACAGAAACTGGCGCAGGCCACGATCGCGCGATGGCTCGGCCAGACGGGACGGACCGGCCGCTCGAATGCGCAGCCGCTGGAGTACTACTGGGCCGTTGAGTCGCTCGACAAGGGCTCGATCTGCTACCTGGAGTCGTGGCCCGACGAGCGAACCATCGATGTCGACCTGGCGCCGGCGCCCTGTCACTGCATCGAGGGAACTGTCGCGCGGGTCTACGTCTTCTCGAGCGACGGATCGATGACCGTCAATATCGACAAGCCGTCTCTGCAGACGGCCTTCGCGGAATCACGACTGAAGAGCAGAACGAGCGTCGCCACCAAGTCGAAATCGAAGACGCGGCGAACGCGCCGCCGAGCGCCCTCGTGAGGCCCGGGTCGTGGCCGGCGTTGCCGGCCGTAGGCTCCCTGTGGTAGTCATCGCTTTCATTGGACCGAGACAGTCGTCTACGAATCCTCATCGGTGAAGGGATGCTCGACGAGTATTCGATCATATTCGGCGGACTTCCGAATTGCCCACTCTCGATTCACGCGTTCAAGAAGTTCAATGTCCTTTGCAAACCACTTCCGACGGCTGTCTCCGCCATCGTCGCGATGCGCGAGTTCGAATTCCGTTGCCATACTGCGTGTCAGATCTGACACCAGCCAATACAGTATTTCGTCGTCAGAGTTGGTCCGCCGCTCACTGAGCCGCTGTCCCCGCTCGGTGCTGACGTATACCCACGTATTCCCTTCGATTTCGACGTGAGACGAACCGTCATGTTGAGGCGCGTCAAGAAAGCGCACGAGCCGCCGGGGCGCTGCGAGAATCGTCGCGCATTCAAAGTAGCGGTTCTTGATATCTATCAGGTTCGCCATTTCACGGGTGGATTGCGGGCGGGAAATACGATGTGAGGCCTGTTTCCTGCTCCGGGCAGGGTTACCTACGCCGAAATATCCAGGCGTTCCCGGCCATCGTCGTCGCGCGTAATGCCGGATTCGTCGGCGGCGACCTCTTCCGCGGCGCCCTCCTCTTCCGGCCCGCCGTCGTATCGACCCTGGCTGCCGTAGCCGCCGCCGTCGGCGTCGACCTTCGTTCGCCCGTCCGTCTCTTCGATCTCGAGAATATCCTCCGTCCCGCCGCGACCCGTCAGTTCGCGCGAGGCGTCCGTCTGCTCGTTCTCGACGCGATCCTTCTGCTGCGAAGCGGCGGACTGCGTCACACCCGACTGCAGCACGCTGCCGATGGCGTTCGGAGGAATGGAAGACATAGCGATCGACCCTCTCGACGGTATCCAACGAGATTCATCGGCCTACACAGAAGATATCGGCAATTCTTGCCGACGGGCTTAAAACAGGGCCATCAAACCCCCGGACGAATCCCTCTCCCGGCTCATCGTACGTAATCCACGCAAGGCACAGATCCGGCGGATTCGAGTGAAGCGTCGTCGGCCCATTGAAATGTGTACCGCGAAGGCGGCAGCGCCCTGTTCGTCACAAGAGAGCGTCCCACGGGGCCGGCGCCGAATCTGTCAACGGCACGCTGAAGGCGTGCAACATGCCGAGCCCGGGGCGGGTGCGGCCCGCGAAGCGGATAAACGCAGCCCTAGGAATACGATCAGTGAGAAAATGAAGCACTGAAAATGCGAAACATCCCGTCACATCGGTGGGATTGGCGCCCATGCGGTGTTACCGAAGTCCAGGGTCGATTTCCGGGACTTCCATCATGATTCAATTTGATTAACTGGCAAACCCGCCAGACCCGATCAAACGCGGAATTCGCGGGTCCGCTGTTTGAGCTGGAAGCGGAGACGATCGACGATGGCGGAGTGCATCTGGCTGACGCGACTCTCGGAGAGATCCAGCGTCAGGCCGATCTCCTTCATCGTGAGCTCTTCATAGTAATAAAGGACGAGGATGAGGCGTTCCGTCGGCGTGAGGTTCTGCTGGACCAGCGTCTTGAGGTCTTCCTTCTGGAGTTCCTTCTGCGGGTCGAGGGCGCGTTCGTCGCGAAGGATCTCCACTTCGGCCACGTCCCGCGTGGAATCCGTCGTAAAGGCCTTCCGCGAAAGCGATGTCATCGTGACGGCGTTTCCGTCACGCTTGATTCGCTTGAATTCGTCCTTCGACACGCCGATCCGACGCGCGATCTCGCGATCGCTGGGCATGCGGCCCAGTTCGCTCTGCAGTTCCTTCGTGGCGTTCTGCACGCGCTGCGATCGATTGCGAACAAGTCTCGGCACCCAGTCCATCGAGCGAAGCTCATCGAGAATGGCGCCGCGGACGCGCGGAGAGCAGTAGGTCTCGAACTTGACGCCGCGTTCCAGGTCGAAGGCGTCGATCGCGTCGATGAGACCGAACATGCCGGCCGACACCAGGTCCTCGACATCGACTTCCGTCGGCAGCTTCGCATGAACGCGTTCCGCATTGAAGCGGACGAGCTGGGCGTACTGCTCGATCAGGAAGTTGCGAAGCTCCTCAGTCGGGGCCTTCTTGTACTTGATCCATACCGACTGAATGTCGACGTCCGTCGCGACCATATTCGCCGCTCCATGGGGTTCGACTGATCGTCGTTACCCGGTTCAATCATTCCGGCGGGCGCCGGAACGCTTCACTCAACCGCCGACGACGGTCACATCACCGTGATGATCGTCCGCCGCGTGGCGCTCTTCGTCGTGAGTTGATGCTTCGGACGCCTCACTCTTCCGGACTCCGTCCTGAATGATCTGTACTCCGATCCATCCCGCCGCGAGGCCCATCGCGACACCGCCGAGCAGTCCCTGCACGGCGCGCGGTATCAGCACGCCCGGCGCCGCGCCGGTCACGAGACCGACGAGAATCGTCGAGCTGAAGACAACTAACCCGCAGATAGATCCGAACAGCCGAATCACAACGCCTTTACGTCAACGGCGCACAAGGTTCTCGGTCGTGGCCGTACTCTCCGCATCGGCAGTCATTGCCCGCGAGTTAATAGAAATGGCCGAACAATTTTCGAAAGAAACCCGGCGCCGGCGGAGCGTCGTCGTCGCCCGATAGAATGCGATCCGCCAGCATTGCCACGCCGCGCGCGGCGGTGGATCGCGGCGAGAGGGAAACGAGCGGTCGCCGTCGTCGGATGGAGATGGGAACATTTTCGTCGCGCAGGATCTGCCCGTAATCATCGACCGCAACGCTCAGAAATCGCGCCGCGACGGATGCGACGCGCTGCGACACGGCGCGCCCCTCACTCGCCGAGGCGGCGCAGTTCACGACGAGACCAATCGAGGGCGTGATCGGCGTTCGACTGAGCACCTTGACGAGGGCGTAGACATCGGCGACGGCGGTCGGCTCAGGCGTCGTCACGAGGAGCAGGCGATGCGCCGTCTGCGCAAAGGCGAGCACGTTCTGGGAGATGCCGGCGCCGCAATCGAGCAGAATCACATCGCTTTCGCGCTCCATGCGGCCCAGGGCGTCGAGCAGGCGCAGCCGTTCGAATTCGCTCAGATCCGCAACACCCGCGATGCCCGATGCGCCGGCAATGACGGACAGATTGTCATCGACGCGCACGGCGACATCATCGAGCGACCGCTCGCCGCGTATCACGTGTGAGAGATCGTGCGTTGTGCTCACGTTCATCGCGACATCGATGTTGGCTGTGCCGAGATCGGCGTCGATCAGGATGACGCGCCTGCCGCGCCCGGCCAGTGTCAGCGCGAGGTTGACGGCGACACTCGTCTTGCCGACGCCGCCCTTTCCGCTCGCGATGGCGATCACCTGCGCCGCGCGGCGCGGCCGCGCCACCGGCTGAAGACTCGCCTCGTGGCTCGCCATCATGCGTCGGAGATCCGTTGCCTGATCCGTCGGAAGAGCGGTCATACGCCCACCTCCTGCCTGTCGTTGCGGGCGCGACGCGCGAGATCGTTCGGATCATCGAAGCCGAGGATCAGCTTCGCGAGCCGACTGTTGCTGGCGATTTGAATATCATCGGGAACAGCCTGGCCGTTTGTCAGGTAAGAGACCTGCATGTTGACGCGCTTCAGCGTATTGAAGATCACGCCGAGACCCACGGCCTCGTCCACCTTCGTGAAGATCAGCTGCGTGACACCCAGCGGCCGGAATCGATCGATCGCTTCTCGCGTCGTGCGATCCCGGCTCGTGCTGGAAAGCACGAGATGCACCTGATCGGGACGCGCAACGCGGAGAAATCCGCCCAGTTCGGTAATGCGCGGATCGTCCTTCGGGCTGCGGCCGGCGGTATCGATCAGGATCAGGTCCATGTTACTCATACGATCGATCGCGCTGCGAAGATCGTCCGGCGTGAGCACGGAGATCAGCGGTACCTTGAGAATCTGCGCGTAAGTCCGCAGCTGCTCGACGGCGGCGATTCGATAGGAATCGATCGTGATCATGCCGACGCTCTTGCGCTCGCGCAGCTTCATGTTGGCGGCGAGCTTGGCGATCGTCGTCGTCTTGCCGACGCCTGTCGGGCCCACCAGCGCGACAATCGTCGGTCTCCCCGGCGCCGCCAGCTTCAACGGCGATGCGGCCGGAAGCATGTCTCCGACCAGGCGGCGCAGTTCCATGCGAACAAGCTCATCCGCGATGCGAACGTTCCCGCGGACGCCGAGGTTCTTTGCGGCCCGATGCAGGAGTTCCCGAGCGAGCTGCTCCTCGACCTCCTGCGAAATCAGATGCGAATAGAAACTCGTCAGCGACTCCGGGGCGTCGGGAAACGCCGAGCGGTCCGAACGATCGACGAGATTCTTCACCATGCGACGGATCTCATCGATCTCGTTACGCAGGTCCGTGTCCACTTCGATCGCGATGTTCGTGTTCACTTCCGGCGGCGCCGGGAGATCGAACGACGCGGCGTCGAGGATGTCGGCGCTGTCGTCGGCCCTGTCCGGCGTTGTTGCTGGCGGCGTGACCTTTGACGGCGTCGGCGCATCTCGAAACGCCAGCCGATCGGCGGGCGCGTTGCGGCTGGCCACAATCGCCGGCGCTGGCGCAGCGGGCTTCGGTTTCGCCGGCGCGGGTTTTGTCGTCGCGCTCGCGCCGTTTCCATTGCCGGCGCCTGCGGCGTTGTAGGCCTTCACAGCGGCCTGCGCCATCGCGACGCTGCGGGACAGACCGCTGTCCTGCGGCGCCGACTCGCTCGTCTCGACCTTCGCGCCGCCGGCCGCCGGCCGTCGAACGGCCGCGGCGCGACCATCGGACGTGGCCGTGATCTCCACGATGGGTCGCGCCCCGACGCCGAGTACACCGCCGCGATTGACGGTCCGCGTATGAAGAATGACGGCGTCGGCGCCAAGCTCCTTCTTCACTTTGGCGAGCGCCTCCGACATCGTTCTTGCCTGAAAAGTTCTAAGCTTCATGGTCGATGGTCACCATACCGTGGGTTCGTACATTCACTCCGCGAACGATCTCGTTGTAGCCGAGGACCGCCACGTTGGGCAGCGTCGATTCGATCAGTCGCCGGACCCATTGTCGCACCTGTGGCGAGGCGATCACGACGGGCGAGTGACCGCCCGACTTCGCCGCCGCCGATTCAATTTCGTTTCGCACACCCGTCACGACCTTTGTCGCCATTGCGGGCGGCAGTGACATGAACGCGCCGCGATCGGTCCGTTCGACGTTGGCGTTGATCGCCTCTTCGAGCGCCGGATCGAGCGTGATGGCGTGAATCGTGGACGTGTTGTCGATGTGCTGTTCGCAGATGGTTCGCGCCAGGGCGTTGCGCGCGTACTCCGCGAGAATCTCCGCATCCTTCGTCCTGCCGGCCCAGTCGCCGAGCGTCTCGAGAATCGTGCCGAGATCGCGCACGGGGACGCGCTCCTTCAGAAGCAGGCTGAGTACGGCCTGAACCTCGCCCATCTTCATGATGTCGGGAATCACTTCCTCGACGAGCTTGGGGCTCGTTTCCTTCAGGTGCTCGATCAGCTTGTTGACGTCTTCGCGCGTCAGCAGCTCGGCCGCATATCGCTTGATCAGCTCCGTCAGATGCGTCGAAAGCACGCTCGACGGACCGACAACCGTGTAGTTGCGATGTTCCGCCGTCGCGCGATCGGATTCCGGAATCCAGATGGCGTCCAGGCCGAACGCCGGCTCCTTCGTCTCCATGCCGTGAATCGGCTCGCTCACGGCGCCGGAGTCGATCGCCAGGTAGTGCCCCGGCATCGTCTCGCCCTTCGCGATCCTGGCGCCGCGCATCTTCACGACGTATTCGTTGGGCTGCAGCGCAACGTTGTCCCGAATGCGGATCGGCGGAACGAGAATGCCCAGTTCCGTCGCGACCTGTCGGCGGATGTTCTGGATTCGATCGAGCAGGTCACCGCCCTGCTTCTTGTCCACCAGCTTGATCAGGCCATAGCCGACCTCGAGCTCGAGGGCGTCGACCGTGAGGCACTTCTCGATCTTCTCGGGCTCCTTCGGCTTCGTCTCCTGCTTGCGCTGCTGGGCGACGACTTCCTTCTTCTGCCGGCCGATCAGCATGTAGCCGATTCCGCCGACGCCCGTCCCGATCATGAGGAGCGGCGGCTTCGGCAGCGGCGTCGCCAGCAGGATGACGAGAAAACCGCAGGCGAGGATCATCGCGATCGGTCGCGACGTCAGCTGGCCGATCAGTTCCTCGCCCATGCTGCTCTTGGCGGTCGAACGCGTGACGATCATGCCCGCGGCGATCGACACGAGAAACGCCGGGACCTGCGTGACGAGACCGTCGCCGATTGTCAGCTTTGTGAAGACCTCGAGGCACTGCATCAGGTCGAGGTTCTTCTCGACCATGCCGACGTAGATGCCACCGAGGATGTTGACGAGCGTGATGATGATGCCCGCGATGGCGTCGCCACGGACGAACTTGCTGGAACCGTCCATGGCGCCGTAGAAGTCCGCCTCGCGCGTGATGTTCTCGCGGCGACGGCGGGCCTCGCCCTCGTCGATCATGCCGGCGGAGAGATCGGCGTCGATCGCCATCTGCTTGCCGGGCATGGCGTCCAGCGTGAAACGGGCGGCGACTTCGGCGATACGCGTGGCGCCCTTCGTGATCACGACGAACTGAATGACCGTGATGATGACAAAGATGATCACGCCGACGGCGATTGAACCCGCCGCGACAAAACCGCTGAACTCCTCAATGACGCGACCGGCGGCGGCCGTTGTTCCGTCGGCGTTCGTCAGAATCAGCCGCGTCGTCGCCGTATTCAATACCAGGCGCAGCAGCGTCATCGACAGAAGCAGCGAGGGAAAGGAGGAGAACTCAAGGGGGCCGTTCATGTACATCACCGTCAGGAGCACAACGGCGCTGAGCGTGATGTTCGCGACGAGCAGAAAGTCGAGCACGGGCGTCGGCAGCGGGATGAGGATGACGAGAATGAGCGACATCGCCAGTATCGGGAAAGCGATACCGCGATGCTCGTGAATGAAGTTCGTCGCCCGAATGACAGGTGTCGCCGCCGCCATCTAAGTGTGTATCCCGCTCTCTTCCCGACGCGCTTCGGCGTCTGTTCAGGTCCTCTGACAATTTCGTTCAACATGGGTGGGCATGGCCCGCCCTGCGATGGCCCGCTAGGCCGCTCGCGTCCTGCGCTGACGCTTGTTCAGTTTCTTTCCGCTGAGTCGATAGACGTAGGCCAGGATTTCCGCGATCGCCTGGTAGAAGCGCTCGGGGACTTCCTGGTTGACTTCAACCGTCTTGTAAAGCGCCTGGGCCAGTGGCTTGCGCTCGATAATCGGAATACCGTGAAGGATCGCGATTTCGCGGATCTTCTTCGCGAGATGATCGGCGCCCTTGGCGACGACCTTCGGCGCGGCCATCGACTCCGCGTTGTACTTGATGGCAATGGCCAGTTCCGTCGGATTCGTCACGATGACATCCGCCGTCGGCACCGCCTTCTGAATGCGCTGGACGGCCTGCGCCATCTGCATCTTGCGGCGCTGCATCCGAAGCCGGGGATCGCCCTCCATGCTCCGAAGCTCCTCGCGAACCTCCTGCTTGGTCATACGAAGATCGCGGATGTGCTTCCATTTCTGCCAGGCGAAGTCCAGCAGCGCGATGATGAGCAGCGCCAGCGCCAGTTGCAGTCCGATGTCGTAAAGCACGGACGTCAGCTGGATGACAAGCGGCCATCCGCTCAGCGCCATCGCGTTCATGATGTCTTCGAGACGGTTGTTGACCGCGACAGACGCGACGGCCGTCACGATCGCCAGCTTGACGAGATTCATCACGAGCTGCATCGCCGTCCGCGAGCTGAACATGCGCGTCACGCCATTGATCGGATTGAGCTTGTCGAGCTTCGGCGTCAGCGGCTCCGTCGTGAAGAGGAAGCCCGTCTGGAGCAGGTTGGACGCGATCGCCAGCACGATCAGCACCGTCAGGATGGGACCGGCGGCGCCAAGGACCATCATGCCGACGTCCATCACGAGCTTGCCGACATCCAGCGACAATCCCGCCGACGGATCCGTGACGGAGAGATTCCGCTTCATCACTTCGTGCAGCGAGCCGATCATCTGCGGTCCGAAGACGCGCAGGGCGAGCAGACCGCCGAGCAGGAGCAGGGCCGAGTTCAGGTCCGTGCTCCGGGCGATCTGTCCCTTGTTGCGCGCCTCCTGCAGGCGTCGCGGCGTTGGCGCTTCCGTCTTTTCGCCGGCGTCATCCGGCATAAGCGCCTCCCTGCATCAGCGCCGTGGCCGACGTCTCAAAGAAACGCCCCACGAGATCCAGACTGTCGCCGATCGAATCGACGATCATCTCTTCCGCGAATCCGATCGTGATGGCCGCGACGAACAGCGCCGCGCCGATCTTCAGGCTGAAGCCGACGCTGAGCACGTTCAGCTGCGGCATTGTCTTTGTCAGAAATCCCATCAACAGGGAGGTGATGAAGAGCGTGAGGATCGTCGGGCCCGCCAGGCGAATCGCCAGTTCGAACATGTCCCGCATCATCATGATGAGCAGATCGCCGACCTGGCCATCGAAGGAGGCGAGCATCGGCGGCACATGTTTGAAGCTCGACAACAGCGACATGATGACCGCGATGTGACCGCGAGAGATCAGAAAGACGGCCGTCACGGTAAAGAACCAGACCTGGTCAAGCGCCGTCGACTCTTCATCAAAGATCGGGTTGAACACAGTGCCCAGGGCCATGCCGGCCTGATGGCTGATGATCTTGCCGCCCGTCTGCGCCGCGTAGAAAACGACGGCCGCGGCGAACCCGAGGAGATAGCCGATCAGCAGTTCGCCGATCATGCCGGCGGCGGCCATCGCCAGCGTCACATCCGTCGGCAGGTGCGGCAGGACGACGGGAAAGGCCATGAGCGACAGCGCCGCGACAAGCCAGGCCTTGACCTGCGTCGGAATCTGCCGGCTCGAGAACATGGGCGTCGCGATCACGAGCCCCGCGACGCGCGCAAGCACCAACCCGAAGGCCGGCAGCAGCATCTGATATCGCAGGAGTTCGAATGGCATCAGTGTGTCGTGTCAGAAGTTCTCTTGTTGACGGCGCCGAACCGGCGCGGCGCGCGTCCGGCGACCTGGATCTATCCCAGCCACAGTCGCTGCGTGTACTCGATCATCCGCGTCACGAGCCACGGCATGAAAAACGCCGTCGCAATCCCCATGCCGACGATTTTCGGCACGAACGTCAGCGTCTGCTCCTGAAGCTGCGTGACGGCCTGAAAAATGCTGATGCCCAGACCGACGACCATGCCGATCGCCATGATCGGTCCGGCGAGAATCAGGGCGACGAGCAGCGCGTCGCGACTCAGATCGACAGCCATTCCCGGCGTCATGGGCGCTCCTCTGCAATGTATGAATCACGTTTCATCGTGTTGTCGCAACCGTTGTCATCCAACGCCCTTCGCTCTCAGGCGATCGCGGCTCTGACGTGTGGGCACGGCCCACACAACAAACTCAGTTCGGTGGGCGTCGCCCACGCGATGGCGCGCAATGCGACGGCCCGCATTCAGCAACCTGTCACACGAAGCTGTTCAGGAGCGACGCGATGACCATGCCCCAGCCATCCGCAAGGACGAACAGCATCAGCTTGAACGGCAGCGAAATCAGCACGGGCGGCAGCATCATCATGCCCATGCTGATCAGGATGGAGGCGATCACCATGTCGATCACGAGGAACGGCAGGTAGATTCGAAACCCCATCACAAACGCCGTCTTCAGTTCGCTCAGCACAAACGCCGGGATCAGTTCCGACAGATTCACCTCGCTCGGCAGCAGCGTTTCGTCCGGCGCGAGCGGCTTCTGTCGGGCGTACTCCACAAACAGATAGACGTATTCTTCGTTCTCGGCGTTGGTAATCTGCTTGAACATGAAAGCCCGAAGCGGCGCAACACCGCGATCGTAGGCCTCGGACTGAGAGATCGTTCCCTCAAAGTAGGGATCGACCGCGTCGGTCTTCATTTTGGCCCACGTCGGCGCCATGACGAGCATCGTCATAATGAGCGCGAGGCCCGTGATGACCTGGCTCGGCGGGAGCTGCTGCGTTCCGATCGCCTGCCGCAGAAGCGACAGCACGATGAGAATCCGCGTGAAGCTCGTCATCATGATGAGAATCGATGGCGCGAGCGACAGAACCGTCAGCAGGACGAGGATCTTGAGCGTTGCGCTCACACCTTTGCCATCCCTGGCGGGCGGCAGAATCTCGCTGACATCGGGCACGCCGAAGGCGTTGTCGAACGCGCCGCTTGCCGGCGTCGCAGTCGTGGGCGGCTGCGGCGCCTGCGCACGGGCGACCGCCGGCGCCAGGCAGAAGCCCAGCGCGGCCAGCACGAGCAGACGAACTGGATGACGGCGCCTCCTGCGCCCATCGCCCCAAGGCATCGCGCAACTCCTTTGCGCGGCTGACTCACGACACATCGCCGACAACCCGGCGACGCTGCACGCGAGTACTTTTTCTATTTCTGTCGCGACGAACCAACGGACAGCGCCCGGATTCGTCCGACGAGTTCCTGAATCCTGGCTTCGGTCTCACCGAGCCGGCCATCCCGGCGCGACGCCACGGAAGTGACCGGCGCGTTCGACGCGTCCATTTCGTCGTCCTCGTCGGGCTCCACGGCCTGTTTCGACAAGGCCGATGAGAAGGCGTCGCTCCGTGATCGATTCAGGTTCGACGCCAGCGTCGCGATCTCCTCCGGATCGTTGATCTCGGCAAGCGCGTTCATCGAGTCAGGTGTCACGCCGACAAGCACGACGCGCTTTCCGACCTTGACGAGGCAGAGGCTCTGCTTACTCGACAGGTACTGCCGGGCGAGAATGTTCATCGCCGACGCCCCGCTGACGCGCGTCGCCTGCGGCGCCCATTTTCGCACCGCCGCGACACAACCGACGATCAGCCCCAGCACGGCCAGCATCGGCCAGAACGTCTCGATCAGGCTCGTCTTCGGCAGGCGCACCGACGCCGTTTTCTCGCCATCACTTTCGTGTCGGATGGCGGTCGACGTCGATCGACGGACCAGTGGCTGTTCATCGACGATCGCATCAGCATCGCGAGACGGCGCTTCATCGGAATCCGCTCGCCCGGCCGCGTCAATTCGCGCCGGCGCGTTCGTTCGAACGCCCGGATTCGCATCGTCCGCGCGTGCGAACGCGGGAACCAGCAGACTCAGTGACAAGCCGATCGCGATCCTCGTGCGACGGGCCCAATCGACCTGCGTTCGATGGCGCGCAATCATCAGTCGTCGTCCTTGCCAACGAGGATCTCGCTGATTCGAACGCAGAAGTTGTCGTTGAGCACCAGGACTTCGCCGCGAGCCACGAGCCGATCGTTCACGAGAACGTCGACCGGATCGCCGGCAAGGCGATCAAGTTCGACGACGGACCCCTTGCCCAGCTTCAGGACGTCTTCGATATAGAGATCGGAGCGGCCGAGCTCGATTCGCACATCCAGCAGCACGTCGTTGAGCAGGCCGATGCCCTTGGCGTCCTCCAGTGAGAAATCACCGCCGAAGTCGGGGATATCCAGAGGCACCGCGCCGACCGGAGGTGGCGGCAATGGCGCCGGCGCCGCATGAACCGCTGGCGCGGCCTGAGCCGCAGGAGGCGCCGAGGCGGCCGGTTTCGCCGCGGCCGCTGCCGCGGCGGCGGCTTTTTCTTCTTCGATGGCGGCGGCCATCATCGCGGCGGCCTCGTCAAATGGCCGGCCCTGGCTGTCCAGCTTGGGTGTGCCGTCGGGGTTCGTCAGTTCATGCGCCCCGGCGTCCGATGGGTCGGCGCCCGCGGCGGCCATGGCGGCGTCAATATCCGCCTGCGAAAGTTCACCGGCGTCCGCCGACGCGTCGGCGCCTCCGGCGCCCGCCATCGCGGCGTCGATGTCCGCCTGCGACAATTCGCCCGCGTCGCCACCGGCCGCGGCCATCGCCGCGTCGATGTCGGCCTGGGAGAGCTCACCCGCATCGGCGGAGGGCGCGGGATCACTCGCCGACTCCGCGTCGCCACCCGCGGCGGCCAACGCGGCGTCAATGTCCTCTTGCGAGAATCCCTCAAAAGACCCGAACCCGCTATCGGGTTCGTTCTCTTCAGGCGGATTGTTCGGCGGTTGATCAGCCATCGTTCAACGAACGGCGTCGCATTGGGGCGACGCCCTAGAACCCTGTCGGAAGCGGCGTGAATTCCGAGATGAGCACGCGCTCGATCGTCAGATCCTCACCCATCATCTTGGTCAACTCGAAACGGATCAGTCGCTTGAGCGTTTCGAGACCGTACTCGTGCAGATGCTTGTCCTCGGCCGCCCGAATGATGCGGCTGAGCATGTCATTGATGGCGGCGCGATGGTTGTCCAGGAATGTCTGGACCTCCGTTTCCTGCTCGCTCGGCACGACGATGTTCGCCGTCACGCTGTAGAGCACGGTCCGCTCGCCGTTGGTGTTCTGGACGCGGACACGCGCCAACTCCAACTCCTTGGTCGCCAGGGCGGGCTGAGTCGCGGCCATCAGCTCCTGGTCCATGCCCATCGTTGGATCCGGCTCGGGCGAGAAGAACTTCATCGCGAAGAAGATGGCGAGGCCTTCGACGAGCATCACGCCGCCGAAGAGACCCAGCGTCTTCATCTTCCTCGACTTCGCCTGTGCGGCGTCGCCCGCTTCTGTCGTTTCTGTTTTGGGCTCTTCGGCCATTTTTGCGCATCATCTCCCTGAGCGCCAACGTGTGAGACAATCGGCACTCTCTCTTATCGGTCGAAATCGGCCGCCGCTCTTACGGGAATGGCAAGTTCCGCGCGAATTCGACGAGACCCGTTCCGACCAGCCTTAACTTCTTAAATAACAGAACCGAACCTCCGATTCTGGATCGGAGATTCGGTTCGTAACGTGCATTGAATTGCCGACGTCGCGCAGAGATTGCCGATATCCGGGCGCTCGCCGCGGCGCCACCCGCTGCAATATCGGCCGATCCGCCGCGCCGTCAGACGGCAAACGCGCGGACGTGGCGGCTGTAGTCGACGGCCCGGCGCACGACTTCCTCGAGCGGTTCCTTCACGATGATCCGCTCGCCGTTGACGAGCGTGATCATCGTGTCGGGCGTCTCCTCAAGGTACTTGATCAGCTCCGCGTTGAGGACAACGCGATGGCCGTTGAGTCGCGTGACGGAAATCATGTCAGCCCGCTTTACCTTCCTGCGTCGACCGGATTATCGCCTGGCGACCAGCAGGAGTTCCTGCAGCAGCTGGTCCGACGTTGAAACAACACGGGACGCCGCCGAGAACGCCGTCGACGACGTGATCAGGTTAATGAACTCGCGCGACAGGTCGACGTTGCTCAGTTCGAGCGACCCCGATGAGATCTTGCCCGCGCCCAGAACCAGCGGCGCCGTGATACGGGCCTCGCCGCTGTTGGGTCCGACAAAGTACGTGTTGTTGGATCGGGCAAGCAGACCTTCCGGATTGGCAAACGTCGCCAGGGAGATCTGCCCCAGCGTCTGGTTGAGACCGTTGCTGAAGGTGCCGAGGATCAGCCCGTCCTGACCGATGTTGTAGTCGATCAGGGTTCCCGTCGCGAAACCATCCTGGAAGCTCATGACGATGGCCGAGTCGTCGGTGTTCAGACCGCTGATTTTCGAGAAGTCGAACTGGATCGACAGCGGATCGATGGCGCCCGTATCGACGCGGTTGATGACGACGCCGTTCTGCGGCGCCTCCGTGTACTGGCCGTTGGCGTCGAATTCGATCGTGCCGGTACCGATGACGAACTCCACGTCGGAGTCGTCGCCCGAGTTGGCGTAGAAGCGCCAGATGCTCTGGCCCGTCGTTCGCTCCTCGAGCACCATTGTCAGGTCGACCGTGACCGGCGTTCCGAGCGTGTCATACACGATGAACGTCGTATGCGTGCTCTCGCCGTTGGCGGCCTGCGTCTCGTTGAACGTAAAAGGAATCTGCTCCACACCATTGCTGATGAGGGTTCCCGCCTGGATCGACAGGCTGTTCTGCGTGCCGGCGTTGCCGCGAATCTCCAGTCGGCCGTCGGCCGTGACTGTCGTTCCGGGATTGCCCGCGACGCCCGCCGTCGTGTCGACACCCGTCACTTCATCCATCCACGCGAGGAAGTCGCCGATCGTCGTCCCCGTGGTCCCGACGATGAACTGCTCGTTCGGGACGTCGCGACCGCCGCGCTTCACGCCGTCGACCGTGATGACATCGCCCACGTTGAGAATGGCCGGGCCGACGCCCGCCGTCGAGCGGATGTTCGTCAATGCCGTGGTCGGCCCCGTGATGTTGTCGAGCTGCAGGCCCGTCGTGGCGTCGTAGAGAATCTGCGACTGCAGGATGTTGCCCTGTGTCGCCACTTCGCCCGTCGAGTTCAGGGTTCCGTCGAGAACGGCTTCCCGCGTCGCCTTCGCCGTCGTGAGAACGCCGAGGGGAATCGAAACATCGCCGAGGGCGCCGGGAATCAGCTCGAAGTCGGAGTTGATGCCGTAACCCTGGACGAAAAAGCCGTCCGCCGAGATCAGCCGGTTGTCGGCGCTGAGCGTGAAGGAACCGTCCCGCGAGAAGACCTGCTCGTTTTCCGGCGTACGAAGAACGAAAAAGCCGTCGCCCTCGATCGCAAGATCGCTCGGAACGCCCGTCGTCTCGACGGCGCCGGGCAGAAACGATCGCTGAATCGCGCCGATGTTCACGCCGAGACCGATCTGGGCGGGGTTCGTGCCGCCCTGATTGTCGCCCGGTTTGGTACCGGCGCTGAGCGTGCGCGCGAACTGCGTCTGAAAGAGTGTGCGCGAGCCCTTGAAGCCCGTCGTATTGATGTTCGCGATGTTGTCACCGATGATGTCGAGCCGAAACTGGCTGGCATTCAATCCGGACAATCCTGTGTACAACGCTGACGTCAGACCCATCTTCTTAGCTCCACTTCCGGCGAAGTATCTACTCGTATCTGTTTATCCGGCGTCGGAATAACGCTTCCGATCGGCCGGAGTTCTTCAACAAAATCCATCACGCGACGAGAACGTCGCAACAACTACGCGCCCGTCCGCACGCCAATGCCCGGCGAGAAAATGCTGTCCAGCAGTTCGCCCACGATGTTGGCGCCATCGCTGATCGCCTTCTCCAGCGCGTTCGGCCTGACGGCCGCCCGCTGCGCCCGAATGCGATTCAGCAGCTTGGCCGCGGCGTCGCGATCCGGCGCAGCGCTTCGCGCCGCGGCGCTGTTCGTATCCGTCGTATCGCCCGTTCCGCTGTCCCCCGTCGTCTCATCGACGCCGTCCGTCGTCGTCGTGTCGGCGCCGGCCGTCGTGTCCGTCGTCGCCGTCGAATCCCCTGAGGAGATCGAGGCGAGTTCCGCTTCCAGCTGGTCCAGGATCTCGGGCGGCAGGTTCTCGACGAGCGTCACTTCGCGGACACTCGCCGCAGGCAGCCGCTTGCCGTCGTGCAGATTCAGTACCGCGTTGCCATTGCCCTCGAAGGTCACGCCGATCACGAGACCGTCGATGTCCGTCGACGCGCCCGACGAGTCCGTCACGGTCCCCAGCACGTAATTGCCGATCAGACTCGCCGTCGTCCCGAATCGCTGTTCGTTCGAGAGGGACTGCAGCGTCTTGGTCAGCGTCTGCGACTGCTCCATCTGCCGGATGTTCGACATCTGCTGCAGCAGCTGCTGGTTGTCCTTGGGATCGAGCGGATCCTGCGAGCGAAGCTCCTCGATCATCAGGCCGAAGAAATCCTCGGAACTGATGTCATCGAAGCCGCGCGTCGTCGCCTTCTGACCCGCGATTGCTGCATTCGTCTGTGCTGTAATGCTGGCTGCGTCCATCGCCTTGCCTTTCTCCTGATCAGGCCTACGCAACGAGGTTGACCGCGCCGGGGGCGAATCCATACCCCCCGACGTCGCGATCCGTTACGCCCTGTGTTGTGTCGTTCTGAAGTTCGTTGATGGCGTCGACCGTGTCGGCCCCGCCCTGCCACTCCGAGCGTTGCCACGAGGAATCATTGCGATCCTGCGCGTCGCGCGGCAGTTGATAATCGGCGTCCTGTGGCGCCGACTGATCGTAATGTTGCTGCGAATTCTCATGTCGATCGGACGTCGCCGAATTCTCCGGCGTCTTCGTCACGACATCGGCGCGCTCCACGCGAATCCCGTGCGCCGAGAGCGCCTCACGAAGATCGTTCAGCTTCGATTCGATCAGTTTCGACGTTTGTCTGGATTGCGTGTCGACCTGAATCGACAGACCTTCGTGCTGCAGATTCAGCTGAATGCGAACCGTTCCCAGCGAGGGTGGATCCAGTCGCAGAGTCGCCTGATATCGACCCGGCACGCCGGAGGCGTTCAGTTCACGCACGAGATTGTCGACGCCGCCACTCCTGTCGGCGCCATTGGTCAGCAGGTCGCTGACGATCGTGTTCGCCGCCGCGCCGGCGGTGGAGGGCGCCGCCACGTTCGTTGTCGTGGCGCCAGTCCCGCCCGACGGCGTATGGGAGATCGCCCCGCTCGCGCCGGGATTTTCCGAAATCAGGAAACGCAGCGCGGAGACGGCCGCCGAGTCGCCGACACCCGTCCGGATGGACGCCGTGTCCGTCGCGGCGGACGACGCGCCGCCCGGGCCGCTCGCCGCCTCAAGTCGCGCCGCGAACACGCCCGGCTTTGCCGTCGACGACGTTGTCGCCTCGCGCTTCAGACTGTTGCGAACCGGGGACTCCGAACGACTCCCCGCGAGGCCCGCGTCGTCCTTCGCGGACTGCTTCGGCGCCGCTTTCGTCGCGCCTTCATTCGCCGGATCGACGCGGCGCGATTCCAGCGCGTCTCGCACGAGCCGCTGATGCACGCTTTCGCGCGGTACGACGTTTTCGACATCTTTGCCCGTGTCACTGACCGCGGCGCGTGCGGCTCGTTCGACCGTCGTCCCCCGCGCGTCTTCGGCGACGCGATCGGACGTGTTCTCGCCGGATTCGTTCGGCTGAACCGGACGCGTCGCGACCGAGTCGTCGGCGTCGGTGTCGACGGATGACTCAATCGGCTGGGCGGCCGCTTCCCGGAGCGCCGCATTCGCCCTGCTCTCGATGTCGGCGGACGTCGCGTCGGTATCTGTCGTCGAGACAGCTGTCTCGGCGGTCGTGTTAAGTGGGTTGTCGTTCGCGCCGGCCTGGGCGTCGCCCGGCGTTGTCGATGCGATCGGCGTCGCTGAGGCGCCCGCGTCCTTCTTCTCGGCGAATGCGTTCGCAATGGCCGACGGCGCGTCAACGCTCGCTTCAACGCCATCCGCGCTCGTGGACGTCACGTCGCTCGATGCGACCTGCGGCGCGTCGACAACGATTGTCTGCGCGACGGCGGCCTGGACCGCGGCCTCGGAAGACGCGTCGAGTGTCTCCGGCTCGCGATCGTCATCGTCGGACGACGCCTGCGACGCGGACGGTTCATCGCGCTTCTCGACTTCGTCGCCCTGGCGCGCATCCTCCGCGCCGTGCGCCTCCTCGAGATAATCTTCGAAGCGATGATCGTCCGCGGCAGCCTTGCGTGACTGCGCGGCGAGTGAATCAGTTGTCTGCGGCCGAAATACTTCCGCCGCGATCGATGCCGGACCCATGCGCACGTCTCCAGATCTGGAGATCAGTTCGCGCCCAGGTCCTCCGCCTGTGCCACGCTGCTTTCATGAAATTGCTCCAGGATGCGCCCTATCCACTGGCGCTCCTCCGTCGACTTACACTGTTTGACGATCTTCGTGCGTTTCCGCTCGTCCATCGCCAGAAGAATGCGAACGACATCCGCGTCGTCCTTCTGCCGCAGCAGGGGCAACGCCGTCTTGGCGTCAACACTGCTGAGGGTATCGATCTCCGCCTGGAGACCGCTGGAGCCGGCTTCCATCGCCAGCTTTTCCTGTTCACTTTCGAATCGCTTCTGCTCCGCTTCCAGCGCTTCCTGCTGGCGAACGACTTCGAGCCACTTCGATTCGAGCAGCGCAAAAGAGTCGCGAAGTTCGCGGTCGCGCCGTTCGAGCTCGATGCGATAACGCTCTTCGGCCTCGTCGTTGCGCTGAATCATGCCGTCGATGCGCTGCGCCGCGCCGGTTACATTTGTCGCAACGGCCGCGCCTGTCGCGGGCTGCGTCGTCGGCGCCTGCGATTCCTCTTCGCCCGTCAGCGCCCTGGCCGCCGCGCGAACGCGCTCCGGTTCGAGCCAGCCCTTGTTGTAGGCGTACGCGCCCAGCCCCACGAATCCCAACGCGTGGATGACTGCAAGCATCGCCAGGACTGACACGAACTCTCTCACTGCGCGTCACTCTCCTCGTCGATCCGCGCGTGGGCGAATCGCAGGACGTTCATCTCATCCATCGCCGACTGTTCGAGCCGGCGCTGCTCCTCGAAGTACCTGTCCAGTCGGCGTTCCTTCAGCCGCGCGAGCACCTTGCGATTCTTCGACGCGTCCGCCAGCTGCGTGCGTTCGGCCGCGAGGATTGCCCGCTGCGTTCGCATCTCCGCTTCCGCCTGGAGAATGCCCTGCCGGAGTCGCGTCACCCAGTGTCGGCTGAGTCGCAGTTCGTCCAGATTCAGCGTCGATTCGCCGAGCATCAGGCGCGATCGCTCTGTCTGCTGTTCGATCCGGCTCTGCAGCGCTTCCTGACGCTGCTCCAGGTCGCGAATCTGGCCGATGCGAAGCGCAACGGCGCGCTTGGCCTCGTCCTCTTTCTGACGACGGAGTTTGAGCAGCGTTTCGAATCGGAATACGTCGCCTGTCGCCATTTACCTTCGACCTCCTGTCGTCGCCGATTTCGCCGGCTGCGCCGACGCCGGATCCTTCTTCGCCTCGGCGCGCTTCTGTTCAAAGGCGGCCATGCGCTCGGCCAGGCTTCGCACAGCGGCGATCGATGTCTCCACATCGAACCCTTCCGTCATCCCCTGCCGCAGAAACGTCTCGATCGGCGTTCGCATCTCGATCGCCAGGTCGTACTCCGCGTTCGTCCCTTTCGGATAGGCCCCGATGTTGACAAGATCCTCGATCTCGTCCCACACGGCCATCGTGCGCCGCACCTTCTGAACGGCGGCGCGATGCGCGTCCGTCGTCACATCCGGCATGACGCGGCTGATGCTCTGAAGCACATCGACCGCCGGGAACTGCCCGCGATTCGCCAGGCGACGCGAAAGAACAATGTGTCCGTCGAGCGTGCCGCGGACCGCGTCGGCGATCGGATCATTCAGGTCGTCGCCTTCCACAAGAACCGTATAGATCCCCGTGATCGAGCCCTGTTCCGAACGACCGCTGCGCTCCAGCAGCCTCGGAATCGCGCCAAACACGCTGGGCGGATATCCCTTCGTCGCCGGGGGTTCGCCCGCGGCCAGTCCGATCTGTCGCGCGGCCATCGCCATGCGCGTGACGGAGTCCGTCAGCAGCAGGACGTTCGCGCCGCGATCGCGGAAATACTCGGCGATCGTCGTCGCCGTGAAACACGCCCGCATCCGCTGCGGCGGAGATCGATCCGACGTGCTGACAACAAGCACGGATCGCTTTCGCCCTTCTTCGCCCAGATCCTTCTCAATGAAATCCCGGACTTCGCGACCGCGCTCGCCGACCAGCGCGATGACGGCCACATCCGCCGACGTGTAACGCGCCATCATGCCGAGCAGGACGCTCTTGCCGACACCCGTTCCCGAGAAGATGCCCACGCGCTGTCCGCCGCCGATCGTCAGCATCGAATTGATCGAGCGAATCCCGACGGAGATCGGCGACGCGATTCTCGGGCGACGCATGGCGTCCGGCGGATCGCGATGGAGTTCGTACATCGCATCGGCCGCCGGGGCGGGCCGATCGTCCATCGGTCGCGCCATCGCATCGACGACGCGCCCCAGCAGACCGGGCCCGACGGGTATCGTCTGTCGCTGCGTGACGCGCCGCACACGCTGTCCCTTTGTCAGACCGCCGGCGTCGTCGAGCGGCATCAGCAGCGTTTCATCCTTGCGGAAGCCGATCACCTCGGCGGGCACGCTGCGACCGAAGCCGACATCGATCTCGCAGTAGGCGCCAACGCTCGCGGGCAGTCCGACCGCGTGGATCGTCAGTCCCGCGACACTGCGCACGCGGCCCGTCACGCCGAGTGTATCGACGCAGCGAACCGTCTGGATGGCGTCCAACAGCGCCGTCATGATCCGAGATTCAGCTCCTCGGTTCGCTCGCGCCATCGCGCGGCGAGCTCACTGGCAATCTGATCGATGCGCGACGTCACGTTCGCATCAACCGTCGTATCCGCCGTTTCGACAATCACGCCGCCGCGATCGATGGCCGCGTCCTCCACGACGCGCACATGCCGGCCGTCCACGCCGCGCTGCGAGCGCGTGTCCACAAACGCGTCCATCAGCGACGCGTCCTCCGGATGCACACGGATCGCGACATCCGTCGCCGAGCGGACGCAGGCCAGCGCCTCTTCGACGGCCTGCCGCGAGATCTCCGCCGCAAACTCATCCGACGCCGTCAGCCTTTCACACAGCCGCCTTGCGATGGCGACGCCGAGCAGCACGACATCCTGTCGCGACTGCGCGAAGAACCGCTCCCGCTTCTCAACGAACTGCGAGATCAGCTCGACCATCATCGAAACCAGCTTCTTCTGATCCTCGGCGAAGCGCTTCCTCGCGTCGGCGAGCGCCGCCTCGTGTCCTTCCCTGCGGCCGGTCTCCATGCCTTCCGCAAATCCCTGACGTCGGGACTGTTCATGGATGGCGGATTTGTTTCGCTCCGCATCGGCGACGGCCTCGGCGATGATCTCGTCCGCCCGCGCCCGCGCCTCGGCGAGATAGGACTCCGCCTCGCGATGGATGTCGCGAAGGCTCACGCCGGCGAGCCCCGCCGCCGCCATGCGCTGTGATCCGGCCTTGATCAGCGAGCTCATACAATCAACTCCGAATCCCCGCCGCGGCCGGCAATGATGATTTCACCGGACTCCTCAAGCCGCCGCACGATTTCGACAATCTTCTGCTGGGCCATCTCGACGTCGTTGAGTCGGACGGGGCCCATATATTCCATTTCTTCCTTGATGTTCTGCGCCGCGCGTTCGGACATGTTGTTGAAGATCTTCTCTTTGAGTTCTTCCGACGCCGTGCGCAACGCGAGCACCAGGTCCGCCGTTTCGACTTCCTTGAGGAAGGCCTGCACGCCGCGATCGTTGACGAGCAGGATGTCCTCGAAGACGAACATCAGGCGGCGAATCTCCTCGACGAGCTCGGGATCCTCCTGCTCGAGCGATTCAAGGATCCCCTTCTCCGTCGTGCGATCCGTCAGGTTGAGAATCGACGCGACGGATTCGACGCCGCCGACACGCTGCAGACCGTCGGCCATGACACCGCTGAGGCGCTGTTCGAGACTGTGCTCGACTTCCTTGATGACCTCCGGGCTCGTCTGCTCCATTCGCGAAATGCGACTGATGACTTCCACCTTCTTCTCATCCTGCAGGCCGCTGAGCAGTTCGCTCGCCTTTTCGGGTGTCAGGTGGGACAGAATCAGCGCGATCGTCTGCGGATGCTCGTCGATGATGAACGTCAGCAGGCTCTCCGTCTCGGCCTTCTGCAGAAAGTTGAATGGCTTGGAGTAGAACTGGCGCTCGATCTGTTCGATGATCCGACTCGCCTCCTGTTCCGGAAGCGACTCGCTCAACAGCGCCTTGGCGTACTGCAGACCGCCGGCTTCGGAGTAGGCGTGGGCCAGCGCCAGGGAGTGGAACTCGGAAACAACGCGTTCGCGCTCCTCGAAGGGAACGCGACCCAGGTGCGCGATTTCCCGGGAGACGGCTTCGACGGAACTCTCGTCGAGCTGCTTCATGATCTCGCGCGCCGCATGCCGTTCGAGACTGACGAGCAGAATCGCCGTCTTGCGGATGCCGGAGATCTTCGTCTCGCCCGCGGGTTTTTCCTTGGTCGCCGTTGCCATAAAGCCGTCGTGACACTACCGCGGCGCTTCCCGCGCCGCGGCCGTCGTCGAACTACACTCCCGATTCCTGCAGCCAGTTCTGTACGATATTCGCCGCCGAGTTCGGATCCTCCTTCACGAGATCCGCGATCTGTTCCATGATCTGCTGCGTTCGCACGACGCTTTCGTCGACTTCGTGGCCGACCATCGCGCTGTGCATGCCTTCGGCTTCACCCACCGTGATGGGGCCGCCGCCCAGAGATTCGAGATCGAGCATCTCACGCCTTCGCTTTTCCGCGGCCCCGCTGTCCTTTGCCGTGGCGACGGCGACCTGCGCCTTCTTCGCCATTCGCAACACGAGCCACAACGGCACGACCGCCAGGAACACGAGGCCCGCCTGCGGTCCATACTCCCTGACCATCGCGACGTAATCGACGGCGCCGCCGGCCAGCGCCGCGCCATTTGCCGACGCCGGCTGCATCGGAATGTCGTAGTGCCAGTCGACCGCGACCTGCGCGATCTGCTGCTCCTGCGCCTTCTTTTCGTAAAGGAGTGTCTGAATCTGCTTCGCGATTTCAGGCAGTTCGACGGCCGCGATCGCCTCGATCTGTTCGTGCGTAACCGCCTGATCGTCCGCAACGCCGTTCTTCCTGCGATACACGCCCTCGAGATAGCTGTGCGGCACGCTGATCGACGCCGTCAGCAGATCGAGCAGACCCATCGGCTTGTGGATGCTCGTGAGCCTGACGTCACGCTGATCGCTGAACTCCGTCTTCGTCTCGCTGGTCACACTCGAATTGCCCGAGCCACCCGCGTTGACACTGGCCGCCTGGTTGGGGCGCACCCCAGGGCCCGTCGCGTTGCTGGCGGTCTTCGTCTCCGATGTCTTCTCCGTTTCGCTGCTGACGCTCGGCTTGCCGAGTTCCTTGTTCTCGCTGGAGACTTCCTCGTCGCGCAGCTTGACGCGGACATTCGCGACGAGCCCCTGAATGAACTGGAGCTGGTCGTAGATCATTTCGCGATAATGACGCTCTTCCTCGCGCTGCTTTTCGAGCATGTTTGTCGCGACCGCCTCGCTCGGATCCGGCGTACGGTAATGACGAACACCGTCCGTGATGCTGACGTTCATCGGCGTCAGGCCTTCGACGGCGCCGGCGACAAAGTTGGCGATCGCCAGCACCTGCGTGTCGCTCAGCTGCGTCCCGTAGTCGGCCTGAACGTTGACGCTCGCGCTGGCCATTCCCTTTTCACGGGCGCTCATCAGGAAGCCGCGCTTCCGCGGGACCTGGATCAGGACTGTCGCGCTGCGAATACCGCCGAATCGGCTGATGACTTCGGCGATCTCCGACTGGAGCCCGACGTTCCAGCGTCGATCCATCTCCTTGTCGCCGATGAAGGGGCTGCTTTTCTCAATGAGGGACTGGAAGCCAAGGCTCATGTCGCGCGGCAACGCGCCCTTCTGGGCGAGGATCGCCTGTGAACGCTGCCGGGCGTCCTGGCCACCGCTGACGAGGATGCGATCGCCTTCGACTTTCGATTCGATGCCGACGATTGCCAGCTCCGCCTGAATACGCTGCGCGTCTTCCGCGGACACCGCCTGGTCCAGCAGGGGCGTCCACGACGAACCCGAGCCGTAGTAATTCGCCATCCACGCGGCGCCGACGACGACGAGCAGGATCAGCAGCCCCGCCGCGATCCTGCCGGAGCGAGACAGCGTGCCGAGCTGGGTGCGAATGTACTCGAGTTGTTTGTTCAGATAATCCATTATCCTGCGCTACGCGGCCCGTCGCTTATCCGTAAGCGGCCGCCCCCCAGGGATGCGACCTACACGCGCATCTGCTGCACTTCGTTGTACGCATCGACCAGCTTGTTGCGGATTTCCATCAGCAGGTCGAAGGCGACACCCGCCTTCTTGCTGGCGCTGAAGACTTCCGCCACGTTGTCCGTCTCCCCCGTCAGCAGTTTCTGCACTCCCTGATCCGCTTCTGTCTGAAGCTGGTTCACTTTCTCCAGACTCTCCAGCAGAAACGACCGGAAGTCCTTTTCACTCGTCGGCTGCGTCGACGCGTCCGCCGTCTTCGTAAACTGCGTTCCGATCGCGCGAAGCAGATCGAGCCCGGCGCCGCCACCAATTGAAGGATCCGCCATGATCACCTCAAAACGTCACTTACTACCCACCGGCGTCCTGCCATCTCCCACACGATCGCCCGCGGCTCCGTTCGCGGACGATTTCGGCGCCGACCTTAAGCCAGCAGCCTTAACGAACTGGCGATGATCGACTTCGTCGCTTCCATCGCCGTGACATTCGCTTCATACGCTCGGACGGCCACCATCGCGTTGACCATCTCGACCATCGGATCGACGTTCGGATACTCCACGATGCCGTCCGCGTTCGCCTGCGGATGACTTGGGTCGTATACCTTCTTCGTGGGCCGCACCTGGTCCTCGACCACTTCCGTCACGCGCACGCCCGCGCCGCCATCCGGACTTCCTTCCGACAGCAGCGCCACGCGCCGCAGGAAAGGTCCCGGCGCGCCATCCAGTCGCTTCGTCGTCTGCGCGTTCGCGATATTGCCCGCGATCGTGTCGATCTGGGCTCGCTGGGCGACGAGTCCCGACGTGCTGATGTCCAATGCGCCGTACATACCGTTCCGCCTGTCCGTCGATCATTGCCGGTGTCGCGCACCTGCTGCGCGTCGCGGCCGATCCGTCGTTCCGTTACTGAACCCGACCGCGAATCGCCTTGGAGACGCCGTCGAAATACCCCTTCAGCAGCTCCGCCGCCGCCTGGTGCGTCATCGTGTTCTCGGCCAGCTCCGCCATCTGGCGCTCGATGCTGCCGTTGGTGCCGTCGTGAAAGAGCAGATTCTGCGTGGGCGTCACGCTCGGCGTCACTCGCAGTCGGCCGTCGCCGTCGAGCTTCACCTCGTCCGTCTCGCCCAGTTCGAACTTTCCGCCGGGCTTCCGCTTTGCGCTCGCCTCCGCGAGCGCTTCCTGAAATGAAGCCACGTTCAGTTGCTTCGCTCGATACCCCGGCGTCGTGACGTTGGCGATGTTCTCCGCCAGCACGCGATTCCGCGCCTGTGCAAAGGCGAGCGTCTTCTCCAGCAGGGGAAACGCGCCGCCAGTTGTCACATCCTGCAGTAGCACTCGTCACCTCCGACGCGACACACCGCGTCCGTCGACACGTACCAAGCAAGCGCCGTGCCACGTAGCGAATCCTCCGCTTCGTGGCACGACGCCACACGTTATTGACCCCGACGCGCCGGCGGCGGGCAAAGCATGCCGCCGGGCGCAATCGCTGCGCGACGCGTCGTCGGCGGACTAACCAGCGAGTCGCTGATTCTGGGCCGCCGCCGCCGCCTCTTCGCGCCATCGCTTGAGCTTCATGCCCAGCGTACGCACGCCGATGCCGAGCGACTTGGCCGTCTTCTCGCGATGGCCGTTGAACTTCACGAGCGTCTGCTCGATCAGCGCACGCTCCATGTCTTCCATCAGATGCCCCGGGCGAAGCGGTCGCTGGAGGTTGTCCAGGCGGACGTCCGGCGTCATCAGCCACGGCTCGATCATGGCGCCGTCGATCTTCTCGCTCTGGCAGAGCACGGCCGCGCGTTCACAGATGTTCTGCAGCTCGCGGATGTTTCCGGGCCAGTGATAGCTCTCGAGCATCGACATCGCGCGCGTCGTGACGGCGAGCGCCTCGCGGCCCTCGCGAGTCGCGATCTGCTTGAGGAAGTACTCGACGAGCTGCGGGATGTCATCGCGTCGATCGCGGAGCGGCGGCAGCGTGATCGGCAGGACACTGATCCGGAAGAAGAGATCCTCTCGGAAGCGCCGGCGCGCGACCCATTCCGACAGGTCGCGATTCGTCGTCGCGATCACGCGCACATCCGTGCGACGCGTGATGCTGCTGCCAACGCGCTCGAACTCGCGTTCCTGCAGGACGCGCAGGAGCTTCGCCTGAACCGGCATCGACACTTCGCTGATCTCATCGAGCAGCAGCGTTCCGTCGGCCGCGAGTTCGAATCGTCCCTTGCGAAGCCGATCGGCGCCCGTGAACGCGCCGCGCTCGTGGCCGAAGAGTTCGCTCTCCAGAAGCGTGGGCGACAGCGCCGCACAGTTCACGCAGAGCATGGCGCCCGTGGCGCGCTGCGACGCCTCGTGGATCGATCGGGCAACGAGCTCCTTGCCCGTGCCGCTCTCACCCTGGATCAGGACCGTCGCCTGGCTCTGGGCGACTTTGTCGATCTGCGCCCGGACATGACGCATCGCCCGACTGTCGCCGATGAGTTCGGCGCGGCTGTCGAGCGTTTCCAGTGTTGCGCGGAGCGTTTCATTCTCGCCGCGCAGCCGTCCCATCGCGGCGGCGCGCTCGATCACGATCGCGATCGCATCCGACTCGAAGGGCTTCTGGATGTAGTCGAACGCGCCGAGCTTCATCGCCTCGACCGCCGTCGGCACACTGGCGTACGCCGTCATCAGGACGAACGGCGTCTCCAGGCCACGGGCCCGCAGCGTGCGAAGAAACTCGATGCCGTCCATCGTGGGCATCTTCAGATCCGAGACGATCACTTCGCAGGCGCTGATCGCCGCATCCCCCAGCGCCGCCTGCGGATCGGCGAACGCCCGTACGTCGTGTCCCTGACCGCGCAATATGTCGGTCAGCGAATCCCGCATGACATCCTTGTCATCAACAATGCACACTCGCGCCATAAGAAAGGCTCCTCCCTGAGCGGTCTTGGACGGCGATTCGCCGCCGTAGTGTTGCCGCAGTCTTACGATCTGACCGCGGCGGTTCCTACGCGGCGGCGATCCGACTCCGAACTGGGTTCTTGTCCGATTGGGGTTCCGATGGAATTCGGCAGCCGCATCACGAAACGCGCGCCGCCCGTCTTCGCGTCGGACATCACGCGCACGGTTCCACCGTGCGCCTCGATGATCCGATGCACAATGGCCAGGCCGAGACCCGTTCCCGTGTCCTTCGTCGTGAAGAACGGATTGAAGATGCGATCCCTCGCCTCTTCCGGGATGCCGGGGCCCGTGTCCCAGATATCGATCTGTGTCTCCCTGCTCCGCCGTCGGGCTGTCACATGGACGCGCCCGTCCTGACCGGCGGCCTGCAGGCCGTTCATGACCAGGTTCAGCAGTACCTGGCGCAGTCGCTGTGCGTCGCAGAACACTTCCACGCTGCGCGCCGCGGGCTCGATCAGCAGCGTCGCGCCGGTCCGTTCCGACCAGTGCGCCGCGCCGTCCTCGACCATCATCAGAACGCTGCCCAGCGGAACCGACTGACGTTCCAGCCGATCTTCCTGGGCAAAGTCGAGTATCTCTGAAACGAGCCGATCGAGATCGCGAACGCCCTGCGTGATCCTCGACGCCGCCAGCAGCGAGTCCGGGCGATCCGCCAGGTCGCGTTCGAGCTTCGACGAATACAGCGCGATGCCGCCGAGCGGATTCCGCACTTCGTGGGCGAGCCCGGCCGCCATCTCGCCCAGGGCGGCGAGGCGGTCCTTTCGGCGTAGTTCGGCGTTCTTCTGCTTCAGTTCGCCGCTCAGGCGCGCGACTTCCGCCGTGAGGCGATCGTGCGCCTGCTTGAGCCGATCCGTCACATCGCTGTAGGCGCGGATGATGGCGCCCAGCTCGCGATGCTGCTCACTCACCTGCGTTGTTTCCGCCATTTGGTGCATTCGCATTCGCCTCGCTGAAGTCCTTACGCGCTTGCGTCTGTATTCCGACTCATGCCGGCGCCGGCGTTGCTCGCGTAGGCCGCGTGAGCCTTTCGGCTGCCGCCGATCTCGCCGAGCTCCATCGCCATGCGCTCCCGCCGCGCCGTCATCATCGCCGTATCCCGCGCGTCATCTCGCAGGATGGCGCCCAGCGACGCGTTCACCTCTTCCAGCAGCTCCGACACTTCCACTCGCTGCGATTCCGTCAGTCCCTGGTAAAAATCCGTCCAGTTCTGGCGATACGGCGCGATCTTCGCATTCAGCTGCACGAGACCGTCGACCAGGCGCTGCCGCTCCGCGAGCAGGCTGATCAGGGCGCCGGCGTCATCACTGACGACGAGCGATTTCTGTCGATCCGCCAGCGAACGCAGTTTTCGATAGAGCGTTCGCTGATGCCGAAGCAGCTCGATCACTCGCGCCGCATTCTGTTCGGATGTCGCTTCGTTCATGCTCATTCCAACTGACTCCGCTCAGACGCCCGTGCGCTCGATGCGATCCAACAGCGCCAACCAATAGGATTTCGGCGACATGCCGCCACGCTCGTCGAAGGACTCGGCCGGGATCTTCTCGACCAGCCATCGCATTCGACCCAGCGCGGCGCGCGATTCGTCGTTCTGCCCCATCCGATTGAAACAGTGCACGACCTGCATCGCGGCGGCCACGGCGATCGGATCGTTCTCGTATCGCCACGCCGCCTCCCGATAGGCCTCCACCGCCTCGTCGAGACGACCCAGATCAAACAGGCAGTCGCCGATGTACAGGTAGGTCGCGCGGAGGTAGGTCCGCTCCAGTTCGCTCAGCGAGGGCTCGTCCAGTCTGGCAAGCGCCGTCCGCACGGCCTGGTAATCCGACAGCGCCGCCATGAGTCGCGTTCGAACTTCCGACCGCGCCGACGCCTCCTGCGAGGCCGTCTCATCGTCGAGGATCATTCGCGCCGTTCGACGAAGCGACTCGGCGCGGAGAAACGCCAGTCGTGGCAGCGCGGGATCATCGGGGTAGAGCCGCATGGCGTCGTTCAGTCGGCCAATGGCGCCGGCCAGTCGCGCCTGCGTGTCCCGCCGACCTTCGGCCGTGTCCGGCGTCGGCGCCTTCGCGAGATACTCGGCCAGCTGTACCAGCGCGTCGCGATACTCCACGGCGTCCGGTGTAAAGACGGGATCGGGTCCCCGATCGTCGACCACGTCCACGAGAATCGCGACGCCGCGATCGGCGGACTCCCCGCCAAGACGCAACAGTGATGTCGCCAGCGGATTGATCGCCGCCTGGCTTTCCGGCCATCGCGGGTACATCGCAATCAGCGCATCGAATGTCTCGACCGCCTTGCGGAGGCGCCCCACCGCCTGATACGCGCGCCCGAGCCGAAGCATCGCTTCGGCCCGCGCCAGGTCCGCAGGATGTCCCGTGACAAGCTGATCCAGCGTCGCGATCACGGCGTCCGTCATGCCGGCGGCGTCGTAGGCGTCCGCCGCGAGGCGCAACTGACTGACGGCGAACGCCGTGTTCGATTCCCAGATGTCGGCCGCCTGCTGGTGCAGCTCCGCCGCGCGGCGCAGGTACGCCCGAATCGGCTCCTCGCCCGACTTCGGCTCCGCCAGCCGCGCATAGCATCGTGCAATCATGTCGAGCAGCGGCGCACGCGTGTCCACGGCGTCTTCCGGCAGCAGCGTCGCCGCCAGTTCCAGGTATCGCACAGCCGTCCCGTCGTGACCCGCTTCGACCATCCGCTCGCCCACGGACGTCACGAGTTCGCGGATTCTCGCCAGGCTCAGGTACTGACTGCGACCTTCCCGGGCGTCGGCGCCGAGTTCGCCGAGAATGTCCAGCGCCCGCTCATAGCGCTCAAGCCGGATAAGCGACTCAGCGCGGCCCATTTCGCAGGCGTCGTGCAGCCGCCCTTCGACGAAGGACGAGAGCGTTTCCTCAAACAGCGCCAGCGCCGCCTGCGGACGCTCGTCCTCCAGCTGAATCGTTCCGAGCAGCCAGTTCGCGCGCCCCCAGAGTTCGTCGTGGACCGTCCAGTCCCGCTGGAGACCGTACAGGGTTTCCGTCGCGTCCTCCGGATGGCCGCCCGCCTTCTGGCAGAGCGCTTCCGAGTAGGCGACAGCGGGCGCTTCAACAGTGCCCGAAAGTCGCTTGCGCCCTTCGGCGACGATCGCCGACGCCTCCTCGATGTGACCGTCCGACAGGAGCCAGTTGGTCTTCTTCTCCATCGCCCACAGGTAATTCGATGGCGACGCGGTGTCGTCCGTCAGAATCGCATCGAGATCGGGGATCGTATCGGGGCCGATCGGCTTGTCCGGGCCCGTGGCCATCTCGACGAGCCGCCGTCGGATTCGATCGGGCCGATCGACACCGGCGACGAGGGCCTGCCGATAGGCGTCGACGGCGTCACGGCGCCGCCCGCTCCAGTCGAACGCGGAGCCGAGGGCAAACCAGTCCATGCCCGTGGGCGTGGCGCCGAGGTTCGTCGCCGTCTTGAAGTTCGTGATGACGCTGAGACAGTTCTCGGATTCGTGATTGCGCTGCGGGGCCTCGACCTGGTACGTGATGCAGACCAGCCGACGATGAAATTCCGCGCGCTCCTCCGTCGGGAGTTCCGGGTCCTTCAATAGATAAAGGATGTACGCGTGCGCCCGCGTCAGCGCCTTGGCGGCGACCATCGCGTCGATCTTCGCGCACTTCTGCTCAAAGCTCATGGCCTCGTGCGTGAGAATGACGCGCATCAGACCGGCGCCGAAGACCAGCGTCGCCAAAGCGAGCGTTGGTCCCTGCCAACGACCCTTCAGCGGCTCGAACAGGCCGGGTCGTGCGGCTTCAGGTTGTGCTTGCGGTTCCGCCGCCATTCTCACGTCTCCGCCCAGAACCCGTTCGGCAAACGCCGACGCGCCACACTCGCCACGAAATCCGTTTCGATGGAACGCCGAAATGGCGCGTTCAGCGCCAGGTCGGCGAATGGCGCCCGGGTCGGGCTTGTAAAATATCGGCGGAACATGCGCCATCGCGTTGACGCATTTTTCTCGGACGCTGCCGCTCGCGGCATCGGCAAAAACTGCTGACAGCCCTGCAAACGCGGGTCGAATCCGATCGAAACAGACATTTCGATTCGGCGACGAGAATTCGTTTTCAAAAGAGAGGAAAAATCGGCGCGACGCGGCCCGATTGGAAGGTCAATCGCGCGCCGGGAAGCGCAATGCTCGCCGCCTCAGGGCGCGAATCCGCCGACACGCGACACTCGCTATTTCCTGAACAGACTGGTTCGCGCATCGATCAGCGCGGCCACACCAAAGGCGCATTGATCCGCCTGCAGATTGGCGTCCCACGGCTTGGCCCGTATACCACCGAGGACATCCAGCTTGCTGCGAACGTAATAGGCGCCGGCGTCCGTGAACTCAAGTTGCATCAGGAATCGAGCGCCGAGCATGACGGCCCGCTCGTACACGCGCACGCGATCCGTATCCCCCGTGCGCCGGGCGACATGCAGCGCATCAGCCAATGCTGATATGTACAGCGCCGTCTTTGCTTCGGCCGAACTCGACTTCGTCGGCGCAATCGCGCCCCAGAGGCCCGGATCCGAACTCGTCTCCGGCGTCAGCTGCAACGAAGCGAATCGATCCGCCATCGCGTAAACAAACGCCTCGTATCGAGGCTGACCCGTCTGAATGTACTGCTGTGCGTACGCGCGCGTCAGCCACGCGGACGCCTCGGCGCTGAGATTCGACGATCGCGACGAGTAATAGCCCAGCGTCTCCAGCATCACGGTCTCAATATTCGCATCCTTCGTCAGCGCATATCGTTGCGCCAGCGCCGCCAGCGCCGTGGCGCCCGCCCGATCTTCCCTGGGCGTCGGCGGTCCCTCCGGCGCTTTCCCGAGAATCAGCCGCATGCTGCCATCCGACAACTGGGCATAGAGGAGCGTCTTCGTCAGCCCCTGCATCTCCGCCTCGTAGGAGGCGTGGTCCGGGACCGTCGCCATGGACAGCAGCAGGTACGCCGTCGATTCAAGATGATTCTCATGCCCCTTGATAAACAGGATGCGACCACCGCCCGGCGCAATTTTCGCGCCCTGGTCCGGCGTCGATATCTGGAAGTTGAGGTCTTCCAGATACGCCGCAAAGGCCGCAATCCCATTGGCGGCGCCCTGTTCGCTCTTGATGTCCCTGCGATACGCCGCCAGTCTCGCGCCACCATACACGGAGCGCAACTGCACAAGCGCGTCACTCGCATTCAGGTACCGATCGGCGCTGGGAACGTATTCATGCGAAAAAGCGCCGTTGGAGTTCTGGCGATACAGGAGGTAATCCCCGGTCCTCTCAATCGCCTTTTCAACGCTTCGGGCGTCGATGCTGTCCGGCCGAACCAGGGGTTCGCCGCGCAGCAGTCGAACCGGTTTCGCCTTCGCATCCGGCTGCCAGAGATGGACCGACGGACATCGGAAGTAGTGGATCCGGTCGGGCTGCTGAAGCTTGTCCTCCAGCGTCAGGCCCACCTTTCCCTCCGCGGCAATAATTGCAACATCCGGTGAATAATGACGTTGAATGATGTCCGAGGCCGGAGTCCGACCGCGATTGCCGTTGAAGTCGACGCCGATCCCATCAACGCCGGGATCCATGGCGCCGAGTAGCTCCGGCCGGTACGTCGCGCCCTGGTTGAAGTAGGGCCCCGGAATCAACTCGTCGGGCCCAAGCCATTCGATCTCGAGACCACAATCGCGACATCCGCTCGGATCAACGGGATGCTCCGACATCATCGCCTTGCCGGCGGCGTGCGCGGCCGTCATCGTCGCCTGGATGACCGGCAGGTCTTCGCCGACGCCACTCGCCATCACGACGCCCGATCGCCACAGCGTGACATGGACAACGCCGCGCTGTCCCTCCAGCGACGGCGGAACATAGGGATCCCCGCCGAGATCGCGTCCCTTGTAACCCGAGGCAAACGCCCGGCGGGCGTAGTGCGTCATCAACAGCGCGTCCGCGTCGTCCAGCCGCAGCCCCGGAATCAGAATCTCCTCGGAGGCCGGCGCGTCCGGCGCGCTCGCGGCGCCGGCGGGCTGAGTTGTCGGATCAGCAATCGCGCGGAGCCCGGCGCCCCCCAGGCCGACAACGACCAGCAACGCCAGGATCAGGATCGCGGAAATTCGTGCAGTCATATCAGGAAACCCAATCAATCAGGTGTGCGGCGTGGCGACCTGCTATCTTATCCACCTTCCGCCCGAGCGGCATTCATCGGCCGGCGCCGTCGTCCGCGGCCTGTGGCGCCGCCAGCATCCGGACCGTCCGTTCCGTTATTCGCACGTCGAGGGGCGACTCCCCGCCGTATTCGCCGTCCATCTGCATCGGAGAGGGCCGATCGGCGGTCACCCGCAGCGATTTTCCCTTGGCGTAAAACGCGCCCGACGAACGCCACTGCGGATTCACCAGCAGGCGAATCGCGTCCCAGATCAGCGGTATCGCGCCGCGCCTCGGAAAGACAGCGACGTCCAACCACTCATCGGCCGGGTTCGCCCGCCACAGGGCCTTTATCCCCAGCGCGTAACGCGGGACCTTCCCGACAATGACCAACCCCGGACCACTGTAAACGTTGACTCCATCTAATGTTAACGTGAAGTCTGCGCTGCGGAATCGGACCAGCGCCCGCAGGATGGGCGTCACATACGTCCAATAGGAGATGTGCCCCTTCCGGCGCGAACTGATCGCCCGGATGATCTCACCATCCACCCCTAAGCCACACGAAAACAAAACGTTACGACCATTCGCATCCATCGCGCGAAAGGTCCGCAACGGACCGCGTTCGAAGGCCGCCCAAAGCCCGTCCATCGTCAGTCTGATGCCGAGGTACTTTGCGATGACGTTCTCAGTGCCGCACGGAATCACCAGGACCGGAATCCCGGAATCGATCATCCCTTCGACGGCCTCGTGGATGGTCCCATCGCCGCCCGCGACACCAATCAGATCGGCGCCCGCGGCGCAGGCCTCGCGGGCCAGGCGCGTCGCGTCGCCGGGGCCCCGCGTGATGTCCGCGTGGACGTCGTGGCCCGCCGCCGACAACCGCGCCATGAATGCGTCGAGACGCCGGCGACGGCGCCCCCGTCGGCCGGAAATCGGGTTGATAATGAAGTGGACTCGCCGACCCATTCTGAACGTTACCTATACGCGGGCAAACCGTTTCCCCGACATACGCGTAGGAACCATGGCGCCAACCGCCCGATCCTCGCCGTTCGGGGAATTTGACCCTGTCGCCGCGTCTCCGTATCGTCGCGCCAGATCATCGTTGGGAATTCACACATGTCAAAGCCACTTTCCGCCGTGAGCGACGCCCAGAACGCCCCGAGAACCTTCGACAATCCTCCGAAGAATGAGGGCGTTCGTGAGACGTTCGAGTCGATCATCGTCGCCCTGATCCTTGCATTCGTCTTCCGGGCGTTTGTGGTCGAGGCGTTTGTCATTCCGACCGGGTCGATGGCGCCCTCGCTCCGCGGCATGCACGCCAACCATCGTTGTGCGAATTGCCAGTACTGCTTCGCCTACGGCATCAAGGAACCTGTCATCATCGACGGGCGACAGCATCGCCAGGGCACGCTGGCGAAGCCCTATTCCGTCAAGTGCCCGAACTGCGGCTGGGACGGCGCTGGCAACACGGGCCTGAACTCCCTCGAATCCCCGGTCATCCCCTGCTCCGGGGACCGCATTCTCGTCCTGAAATGGCCCTACGACATCGGCGGCGCCCTGCTGGGGCCAAAGCGCTGGGACGTCGGCGTCTTCAAGAATCCCCAGGACGGCGAGATGAACTACATCAAGCGCATCGTCGGCGTCCCCGGCGAGGTGCTCGAGATCATCGACGGCGATGTCTACACCGCCAAGGCGGACACAGTCCCTGCCGAAATCCTGGACATCCTCAGGGTCCCGGTCCCCGATCGCGAACTGGCCGCCAACACGCTCTCCGAACTGAGCAGGCGACTGAAGATCCAGCGAAAGACAGACCTTGCCCAGGAATCGCTCTGGATGCTTCATTACGACCACGACTTTCCATCGGCGCGCAACTCGCAGGACAGCCACGCCTACAACTTCGATCCCCCCCACTGGGCGCCGCACGACAGCGACAGCGGGTGGGACGCGGGCGGTCCCGTCGTTCGCTATGAGCCGAAGGACCCGGAGTGGCGATGGCTCGAGCTCGCGGGTCACGCCATCCAGGACGACTACGGTTACAACAACGTCTCCACGGATCACGATCAGCAATCAGGACCCTACTTTGTCGGGGACGTGCGTCTTCGTTTCGTGGCGACGCCCCGCTCCAGCGACGGCGAACTCGCGTTGCGTATCTCGAAGGGGCAGGATCGATTCCAGGTGACGATCAACGCCGCGGGCGACGTTCAGCTCGACAAGATCGACATGACGGGACTCCCCCGCAACAGCGAGGGCATCCACCGAAAGCTCGCCACGGGCCGGCTGCCGCGACCGCTGAGCGCACGAGAGCCGGTTCAGTTCGAACTGCAGAATCTCGACTATCGCGTGTCGCTGAAAGTCGACGGCGTGGAAGTCGTCGCGACGTCGGACGAGGACTACAGCCCCGACGCGCAGCAGCTCATGCAGATGCGCGGGGCGCCGGGTCCCAATGACTATTACTCCCGCGCCCGCCTCAGCATCGGGGTTCGGGCCATGCCGCTCGAAATGCGCCACCTCCAGGTGCATCGCGACGTCTACTACACATCGCGCACGCATCTTTATGATCCGGAAGGCGGCGCCCACAGCGCCAGTGGCGAACCCGCCTGGGGCACGCAGGGCAACCCGATTTTCCTTCGATCGGAACCGGCCGAGTACTTCTGCTGCGGGGACAACAGCCCGCAAAGCCAGGACTCCCGACTCTGGGTCACGACCAGCCGATTCCTGAAGAGCCGGCCCGATTACCAGCGCGGCACCGTCCCGGCGGACCAACTCATCGGTCGCGCCTTCTTCGTGTACTGGCCGAGTGGTCTGCGCTTCTCAAAGAGCACGATCGGTGTCATTCCGAACGTGGGCCGCATGCGATTCATTCGGTAGTGTCGCGTCGCCATGGACCGGAGTGATTCACATTCACACACAACTTATGCACACTCAAACGTTTCGCTGTTATTGGACCTCGCGGTTCGGGAGGCGCAAGGGCGGATTTCACACTGGCCGGCGCCGAGTGTTGTGAAAACCCCTCGCGGCGGACAGTGGTTAACTCGTTGTCATTTCCGCTGTTCCGTGAACTCGGTGAATTGATTACATTCTGCCGGACATGAAGAAACCGGCGTCGCTGTGAGTACTCTGGCGAATCGACCTTTTCCACGCCGAAAACCGAGTCGCCACAAGTTATCAACAATGCCTCCACAGGCGGGAATTCGCGAATAATGGCAGCCGCACTTCTACAAGCTCGGGAACTGGTGAAGGCCTACAACGGGCGGACCGTCGTTCGCAAAGTGTCATTTGAGGTCGGCAAGAGCGAAATCGTCGGCCTGTTGGGTCGAAACGGCGCGGGCAAGACGACGAGCTTCCGGATGACGATGGGAATCGTCACCCCCGATGGCGGGAGTGTTACGTTTGCCGGCGAGGATGTGACGAAGCTCCCGATGTACAAGCGCGCCCAGCGCGGAATCGGCTACCTCTCCCAGGAGAACAGCGTCTTCGTTCGGCTGACTGTCGAGAAAAACCTGCTGGCCATCCTCGAGCTCATGCCCGGCATGAACGGGACCGCCCGTCGAAAGCGCGCGCATGAGTTGATGGAGCAGTTCGATCTGCTCAAGAACGCCAAGCAGGAGGCGCGAACCCTCTCCGGTGGTGAACGTCGAAAACTGGAAATCGCCCGGGCGCTCGTGACAAGCCCGCAGATCATTCTTCTGGACGAACCCTTCAGCGGCGTCGACCCGATCGCGGTCCAGGACCTTCAGAAGGAGATCCGCCATCTGCGCGGCGACCTGGGGATCTCGATCCTCGTGACGGACCACAATGTCCGCCAGACACTGGAAGTCACGGATCGAACCTACATCATCCACGAAGGCCAGGTCCTCAAGGAGGGCACGCCGCGCGAACTGATCACGGACCCCGTGGTCCAGGACGCGTATCTCGGCTCGACCTTCGTGGGCAACGAATTCGACCAGCCGGCCGCCTGATTCGCCCTGTCAGCGAAAGTGGGCTCGGGGCGTCATTCGGCGCCGCACAATCATTCCACGAAATAGCAGGCCGGCAGATGGCTCGCGTGTCCCGACTGCCGATCGACGATGGGGGGCGCCCCCAGTCGCCGAAGCAGACCTCGGAGCCGGAGCATCCATCGGTCCATCACAGAACGCGTGCGCCCGCGATGAGAAGGGCTGGAAGTGTTCATCGTTTCCGCTCCTCGGACACCTCGGGGGGAGAGTGGTATCCGGTTCCTGGCGAGGTGTCTGAATCGGCTGCACGGAACGTGCCATCGTCCGCAACTCGTTTGGCCGCGTATTGTCATTGCGGCGTCTGGGCAATCCTCCGCAGTTCGATCGCCCCGCATTTCCCCGTGTCCCCAATTTCCGACGAGGGGGAATATGGAAACTACCGATGAAGAGGGGTAAGATTAGAACGATAGAGTGAGCGGCCCGGCATCGTCGTAGGCAGCGGCGTTTACCTGGCAATATTCAGATCATTCCTTTCAGCCTGGCCTCCGGGCCGCGCCCTCACCTTGCTCATACAAGGGGCCGGCCGCGAAAAATCGCGGTCGACAATGACGAATTCGCAATCCGCTTAAGGGTAGGGACGTTTCTCCAGGCGTGACATTGGCCGACGATTCGCAGCGTAGGGCGCTCCGCGCCGACGCCGCCAGCGCCGTCGGCGCGGGTCAGATTCCGTGAAATGACGTTCCGATATTGTTCGGAACGCCGGAAACCAGATTTCCCGTAACGCCTGGCCTGACCAAGTCGCCTGAATCAGTAACGTGTTGCGAGCAATCAGACATTCCGCTCGGCAGGGTGACATGGGCAATCTGCTCGATTCCTTGATGTACGTGCGCGAAGTTGGTGTCGGCGCCGGCACCAAAGTGTCGCTCATGCGCGATGTGCGCGACAACACGGTCTACTGCAAGAAGTCGATCGCGGCCGCCGCCGAAAACTACGACTCGCAGGTGAAGCAGATCAAGCAGGAATACGAGATCGGCCTGGACAACGGCCATCCCGCCCTGCGAACGGCTTACGAGTTCGGAACGATCAAGAAGGGCTTCCGGGCCGTCGAGACCTATAACATTCTTGAGTTCGTCGATGGCGCTCAGCTCGACGTCTATGCCAAGACCGCGACGCAGGCCAAGCTCGTCAAGATCTTCTGGCATGTCGCCGACGGTCTCCAGGAACTCCACAAGCGCGGCTTCGTCCACGCCGACCTCAAGCCGCTGAACATCCTTTGCCGCCGCAACGGCAGACCCACGGTCATCGACTTCGGCCAGGCCTGTCCGATGTACCACAAGAAGCCCCGCATCCAGGGCACACAGGACTACATCGCCAAGGAGCAGGTCAAGAAACTCGCTCTGGACGGCCGCACCGACGTCTTCGGCCTTGGCGCCACGATGCACATGATCTTCCTGGGCCGAACCGTGGAGACGGCGCTGAATCGACTTCAGGTTGGCGGCTCGACCACGATCGATCCCAACTGGCGCGAAGCGGAACGAAATCTCGACCCGGCGCTGCACAAACTGATCAAGGACTGCTGCGCCGAAGAAAGAGAAAATCGGCCGACCAACATGCAGCTGGTCAAGGACCGACTCGAGATGGCGTTTCAGCGGCTTCCGAAGGCCGGCTGACGAGGCGCCGCGCGACGTCGACGCGATCCGCGACGCCGTCACAAATTCAATCCACTGAAAAAACCTGAACTGGCTCCTGAGCCACGCCGATAATTCCCCCGAATCCCGGCGCGTCCTCAGGAGTATCTCGTGTCCCGGCCATCCGCCCTCCGACAATCCGCATTCTGGCTCGGCGTGCTGGCCGTCTTCGTGATCGCCGGCGCCATCCTGGCGAAATCCCCGCGCATCGAGCTCGGATGGAAGTCCAGTCGACGCACGCCGGAGTATCGACGACATGTCCGGAACGCCATGCACGCGGCGACAACGACGGGCGCGATCCACTCCGTCGATCCCAATCGGGGCATCATGCGAATTGACTCATCGAACTGGGAGGATCAGGACGCGGCCATGCGCCAGTCCCTGATTCGACTGGCGGCCCGTTACTTCGAGGTGCAGGGCTGCTCGCGAAAGGTCGTCGTGATGAGCGCCTTCAGCAACGACACGCTCGCCAAATACGACGGCGCCAATCACTTCACTTTCATCGACAGCGACAAGGACTGAGTCTCACTCACCCACTCATTCCTCCAGCGACGCCAGGGCCGACATGACAACCCCCGCCGCCTCGGGCCCCGCTGACACAATCTCACCGTATGGCGCGAGACCATTCTCCGTGGCGTGCGGCAGTTCCGCGTCCCACAGCGACTTCGGGATGAGATAACCGAGCATGTCATTGGCCAGACCGATCACGACCGGTATCGGCGCGGTGTGGATGTCGCGTATCGTCGGTTCGAGCGGCGCATCGGGAAAATCGACACCTTCCGGATGAAGAAACTCCCCCGTCGACAGCTCCGGCATGAGCATCCCGGGCGCCGCGAAGAACTCGAGCGGCCCGACACGAACCAGGCCGACCTCGCTCGGAACGCGATCGACGCGAATCCCGCGATCCACAAAGCACGCCCGCATGGCCAGGTTCAACAGGGGATTCTCAATCACGATCTCCGTCGAGCGACTCGCGGCGCGCAGTTCGACGGGCGCTGCGGTCTCCTCCCCGACGGCGGCCAGCATCCGCTGCGCCTGTCGCGCCAGCGTCAGACCGTAGGCCTGCGCCGCGGCGTGCGCCGGATTCGGCGTGCCGCCTTCGAGTGACTTCGGCGCATTGGCGGGCGTGATCCTGCCGCCCAGCGCGCCGTTGAAAAACACGCAGACGCCGCCGGTCGCCTCGACGTCGATCCCGCCGACACTCGCGCCACGTTCAATCGCGTCACGCAACCAGTATGGAAAATCCCCCGAAATATCGAAGTTGAAACTGGGAATCAGAATCGGATGCGACGCGTAATGGACGCTCGTGACGATCGGCTCGCCCGTGACGGCGTCCTCGGCCCGCCACACGGTCAGCGAATCGTCGATGACCTCGGGTTCACGTGTGTCGCGGCTCAGCCTCGGCGAGCCACTGTTTCCCGTGGCGACGATCAGCGTCGCGTCACGCGCATTGTCGGCGGCGCGAATGACCGCCTCCGCGACGCGCTCGCGCATCATCGCGACATAAGGCGATACGGCGCACAATGGGTCCGGCGACCAGAAGCCGATGACGTCGGGAGCGTTGTGGGTATGCGTCGCCGCGACGATGACGTAGTCCATGTCGATCGCCGCCGCGATCGACTCGCGAATCCGAACGACATCGTCATAGTTGATCCCGATCAGGTCGAGCGATACGAGGGCGACGCGAACGTCATCGTTCTCGATCACGATCGCCCGCGCCGTCAGATCGTCATGGACCCCAAGCGACACGCGATACGGAAGCCCCCCCGCGAGGTAGACGGGAAACTCCGGCGTGATTGACACGACGGCCACGCCCACGCGCAACGTCTCGCGCCCCGCGCTGGACACATTCACGTCCAGCGATGAGACGATCGGCAGGTCACACGACACCGTCGCCAGGAATACGAGACTCAGCAACGACATTGCCATGACGCCGGCGGCGCCCTGTGGAAGTCGGCCAGTGTCAAAGCGTCGCCCGCACATGCGGGGCGTATTATGCCACGACCGCCTCCGTCAGCGAGCATTTTTGCGGCGCCGGAACATGCGCTAGGCCGCGCCGAGCCTCCGGCGTAGGTACTGATAGAGGTTTTCCACAGTCAGAAGCCGCCGAAGCGATTCGACTTCGGGATCGCGACGCACATCGTTCAGATCGATAAAGGGAAGCGCCTCACCGATTTTCTCAATCGCGGCGGGCGTGAGGCGGCGATGCTCGTCCATGTCCAGGTCATCGGGGGCGACCATCTTCTGAAAGTCGATGCGCCGGCCGAATCGCTTCTCGGCCAGAAATGTCAGTTCCAGAACATCAATCGACTCACCGCCAAGGTCCTCGAAGAACCTCGCGTTCGGCGCGAGATCCTCCGACTCGACCTGCAGCACTTCAATCAGCATCTCATCGAGCGCTTCACGAATCTGTTCGTCATTCCACATCCTGATCCTCCTTACTTCCCAATCGAACGTGTATCGCCCGAGCCGCCGGTTCGCGCATCCAGACGCGCAACGATGTCGTTGGCGATTGCCGCGTAGTCCTCTTCAACGAATTGCGCGTAGACCGCCGTGACCATCGGGTGCGCATGGCCCAGTTGCCGCTGTACGAACAGCAGGTTGGATCCCGACATCATGTACGACAGGTAACCGCAGGTATGTCTCAGCAACTGAACGCTTGCCCGCTCCCCGAACCCGTGACGCTCCAGGATCTTTGACACACGACGATACAACGTCGGTCGCGTCAGCGGGCGACTTCGTTCGTTCAGGATGAGGGCCTTGTCCAGATCCGTCGCCGTCCAGTCCGCCGGAAGTCGCCGGACGCGAATCCGCTCGACGTACAATCGAATCAGATCGCTCACGTGCGAGGGCACGAACACTTCCCGCCGTCGCGCCTGCTTACCAATGACCATCAGCGACGATCGCCCCGTTCCCACGATCGTGTCCGCGACACAGAGTCGACAGAACTCCGACGTCTGCAGACCGGAGAAGAGCAGGCACTCGATGATCAATTGATCAACGATGTGCGCCGGGTCCGGAAACGAACGCCCGAGCCCGTCGCCGCGAACCGCATCCAGGAGGCGTCGGATTTCGTCGAGCCCCAGAAACATCCGGCGATCCAGCGTCCATGGGGTCCTGCTGTATGATTCATTACTCATCTGTGATGATACACTATGCGAATTACAGTGATGTGTAAAGGGATTTCACCGGAACTCAAAGACAAGCACGCAAGTCGCTTCCAAATATGCATTTACATACACAACATCAGCGACCCGTCGACCGGCCGTCAAGGAAGGCTGCCGCAAGCGCATGGCGAACGGGAACCCTCGGCGCTCGGACGCCGACTCAGGGTTGTGGCTGTCGCCCCATCCGCCGCGTCCGGCCCGAAAGCGCGCTGCGCGGGGAACGATCCATTGAGAAGTGAGCCGGTATAATGGCGCAGCATTCGTGTTGCGCCGCCGTCGACGCTTGCCGAAAAACCGCCGAAGGAGTCTCCATGTTCCGTCGAATATTCGGAATCTCGCTACTCGCCTGCATCGCGGCCGCGCCCGCATCCGCACAACAGACTCAGGAGATCGCCAAACTCCTGGAAAAAGGCGCCGAGCTCATCAAGGGCCTCCCTGAGATCCCCGCAGATCTCGACACGGAGGCCTACTACAAGGTCGAGCAGAAGGACACGCCGATCGGCTGGTTCCAGGTCAGGCTGGATACCGTCACCAAGTCCGGCGAACGCTTCTATCGATATCGATCCCGCTTCGGATTCAATGGCGTCAATGTCGGCTGGTCCGAGGGTGAAATGATGGTCATCATGGATCGCTACTGGAAGCCGGTTGAAGTGCGCAATCGGATGCACGAGATCACACCGCAGGGTGGCAAGCGCGATATCAAGGATCGGGCCCGCATCAAGAGCGGCAAGTTCCAGCGACGGATCTTCGACGGTCGGCAGACACAGAAGTACCTGTTTGAATACAAGGACGTCAACGCGGTCTTCATGGCCGAACCTCTCCTGGGAGATCTGAAGCTCGATCCGGGCGATAAGTTCGCGCTCACGACCTACGACGTGAGAACCGGCGCTTTCAACACAACCATCTACGAGGTGGACAAGAAGAAGGACGGTCGCACGAAGGTCAAGACGGACTTCCAGTTCGCCGTTGTGGATCCGAGCAAGACGGACAATATCGAAGTCATCCAGGAAACGCCGCCGCCCGAGGACCCGAACAAGAAGGAAGAAGAACTGACGGCGGAAGAGAAGGAGGCGCGGGAGCCCTACTTCCTGATCGACCCCGACAAGTTCCTTCGGTTCAGGAACGCGCCCGGCAGCGGCATCACGGTCCGCCGATCCGACCGCGAGCGTGTCGAGCAGATTCAGGAATCGCTGAAGATCACAGAGAAGGACATCCCGACATCATAGACGCACGACCATGACGTCCGCCCGCGCGCCATCGCGATCGACGCGACGAAGCAGGGGAGCGATCGTCGCCGGCGCGATCCTCTCGCTTTCCCTGGCCGACCACAGCGGGCTGCTGGGCCGCCATACTGGTGACCTTGCCAGATATGACGGAATCGTGGCGACTGTCGTCCACGTGGCGGACGGCGACACGTTCGATATCGACATCCCCGATCACAACGCCAGCGTGACGCGCATCCGCCTGTGGGGCGTCGACTGCCCTGAAATCGCTCACGGGAGCGGACCGACTGACGCGTGGTTCGGGCGGGAGGCGGCCGACTTTGCGCAGGAGCACCTCGAAGGCCGGCGCGTCCGCATTGCGCTCGATCCGAATCGGCGTACGCGCGGAAAGTATGGCCGCCTTCTGGCGTTTGTGTACTTTGAGGACACGGGCGAGATGTTCAACGAGGCGCTGTTGCGTGAGGGTCTCGCCTACGCCGATCGGCGCTTTGATCACATCTTCGAACTGCGATTTCGTGATCTTGAGAAACGCGCGGCGACGGCGCGGCGCGGACTGTGGGACAGCGTCACGACGGAACGGATGCCGGCGTGGCGACAGCGCATGCAGAGCGCCGGTTTCATTCGAAGCCGCTGAACAGCCGGCCGACCGCTACCCGCCGACGGGGGCTTCGGCGTATTTGCGCATGTATTCCTCGACGCGTTCGACTTCCCGGGCGCTGCCGACAATCAGCGGTGTTCGCTCGTGCAGCGACGTCGGCTGTTTGTCGAGAATGCGCACCTGGCCGTCCGTCGCCTTGCCGCCCGCCTGTTCGGCGAGAAACGCGATGGGATCCGCCTCGTAGAGGAGTCGCAGTTTGCCGGAGGGCGATTTGGCCGTCGGCGGATAGAGAAAGATGCCGCCGCGAAGCAGCGTGCGATGGAAGTCGGCGACGAGCGAGCCGATGTAGCGCGCCGTATAGGGACCGGCCTCTTCGCTCTTGCACCACTTCAGGTATTCCTGAATGCCGCGCGGGAAGGAGTTCCAGTTGCCTTCGTTGACGCTGAACATCTTGCCGCGTTCGGGCATTCGCACGTTTTCCTGCGCGAGAATGAACCCGCCGACTGTCGGATCGAGCGTGAACATGTGCACGCCTTCGCCCGTCGTGTAGGTCAGAACCGTGCTCGAACCGTAGACGATGTAGCCGGCGGCGAGCTGCCGATGCCCCGGCTGGAGCACGTCACTCATCGGATCGTCGCCGTTGAAGTTACTCGTGTCGCGTTCGAAGATCGCGAAGATCGTACCGACGGAGACGTTGACATCGATGTTGCTGGAGCCGTCGAGCGGATCGAAAATCACGACGTATTTTCCGTTGGAGCCGCTCATCACTTTCGGATGATCGAGTTCCTCCGACGCGAGAATGCCGACGTTGCCGCGATAGCCAAGACACTGTTCGATCGTCTTGTTGGCGAGAATATCCAGCTTCTGCTGCTGTTCGCCGTGGACGTTGATATCGCCCGCCTCCCCCAGCACTTCCAGGATACCCGCGCGTCGCACTTTGGCGGAGATGATCCGAGCCGCCAGCGTGATGCCGGAAAGGAGCCAGCTGAAGGACCCCGTGGCTGTCGGATGGCTCCGCTGCTGGCCGAGAATGTGCTCCTCAATCGTGACGAAGTTCTTCTGGCCGCTGAGATGCATATCGTTGGACACGAGTCCCTCCTGAATCGGGCGCCGATGGATCCGTCGGCGATGGCCTTCGGAAAGCCTTCATCCTACATGTTTGTCACATTTATCCCAAGCGCTCCCGGACGAAGAATCTGCGACAAAACCCTCGTCAATCGTCGCGTTCATCCGACATTGCGTGACCGGGCGTTCCGTGCGAATCGCGACAGCGTCAACAGGCTGCAACGGCGCCACGTATCGGCCGCGAACCGGCCATCGCGGCGGGCGATTGGAAAAACGTTTTACGACGCGGCGATCTGGCGCTGACGCTCGAGTTTCCGCAGATCCTCAACGACTGGCGTCAACATCCCGGCGCTGATCTTTTCCAGCGAGTAGTTCTGATTGGTTCGATGGTCGGTACAGCGATTCTGCGGGTAGTTGTAGGTCCGAATTCGCTGACTGCGATCCCCCGAGCCGATCATCGTTTTGCGGGCGCTGTCGCGCTTGTTTCGCTCGATCGATTCGAAGTGATCCTTGATGCGGCTGGCGAGAATTCGCCGCGCCTTGGCCCGGTTCTTGTGCTGGCTCTTTTCGTCGCGCATCGAGACGGTAATCCCCGTCGGAACGTGCTCGAGCTTGACGGCGCTTTCCACTTTGTTGACGTTCTGACCGCCGGGGCCACCCGCCCGGCTGACATGCTCGAGGACATCCTTGCTCCAGTTGATGTCGACATCCGTCTCTTCAACCTCGGGCAGGACCGCGACTGTCGCGGCCGACGTGTGAATGCGCCCCTGTGTCTCCGTGACGGGGACGCGCTGCACGCGATGGCCACCCGCTTCGTAGCCGAACCACGTGAAGACGCCGGGGCCTTTGACGTTGAACATCACTTCCTTGTAGCCGCCATGGTCCGACGGCGACGCGTCGAGCAGTTCCGCCTTGAACCCTCGAATCGACGCAAAGCGCGTGTAGATGTCGTAGAGATCCGCCGCGAAGATCGCCGCTTCGTCACCACCCGTTCCGGCGCGGATTTCCACAATGACGCAGGAGACATGGGCGTCGTCACCCACGATCAGGCTGTCGATCAGCCCCTCCATGATGCCGTCACGTTTCTCGATGAGATCGGGCAGTTCGAGCTCGGCCAGTTCCTTCAGTTCAGCGTCGCCGGCGGGATCGTCGATGATCGATTCCGCCTCTTCGATCTGCGAGTTGAGCTTCTTGTACTCCCGATAGGGATCGTACATATCCCGGAGGCTGGCGTGCTCCATCGACAGCTTGACGAGCCGCGTCGAATCCGCGGCGACTTCCGGCGTCCCCATCAGCGCCGTGATCTCGTCATAGCGCACGATGATCTGATCCAGCTTTTTGAGGAACTCGGGCGTCAGCAGCGTCTCAGACATGGCGTCTCTCAATTCGCTCGAATCGTTCGTCGCAGGCGATCCATCGCCCCCGGCGCGTCACACGAATGGCCGACTCGCGCCACTGCGTGAACGAAAACACGCCGCGGTTTCCATGCGAGTTGCGGCGCATCGAAACCACGGCGTGTCGATTGTACTGTGTTGTCGCTAGCCCTTGGCCGGCGTCTTGCCCTTGAAGTAGTTCGATCCGAACTTCTTCTGGAACTTCTCAACGCGGCCCGCCGTATCGACGAACTTCTGCGTGCCCGTGAAGAATGGATGACAGCCCGAGCAGATTTCCACGGTGATCTTCTGAACCGTGCTGCCGGTCTGGAACGTGTTCCCACAACCGCACGTCACGGTGCAGTCTTCGTGGTACTTGGGATGAATGCCTTCCTTCATAGTATCCGCCTCGCAGTTGCGGCCATGCCGCCGGATGAATCGAGCCCCACATGATAGCCGCTTTCCGCCGTCCTTCAAGACCAGCAGGAGGAATCCTCGCCAGACCGGCCGCTCTTCCGCCCACGTGGCGGCCGTTCGCACGCGATGTCCATTCTCCATTGCGGGACAACGCCGCCCGAGAAAAATCATAACCATTGCTCCCGCACACACTTACACCCAGCGGCGTCTCACTGAGCAACGTCATATAATCTGCGTGATGACCAGCACGCCCCGCATCGAGGACCGCATCGAGTTCACGTCGCGCAAGTTCCGCGTCGCCCGTCGCACTGTCACGACGAACGACGGCCAGCCGCACGATGTCCACGTCATCCGCCATCCGGGGGCCGTGGTCATCCTGCCGGTCCTGGATGAGGATCAGATTGTCCTGATCCGGAACCATCGGGCGACGCTCGAAAAGATACTGTGGGAACTACCGGCGGGCACACTCGACAAACCCGGCGAGGCCCCCGAGATCGCGGCGGCGCGGGAATTGGAGGAGGAGGCGGGTTATCAGGCCGATAAACTGCGGTGGCTCTGCGAGATGCACCCATCGCCCGGTGTGATGGACGAACGAATCATCGCCTACGTCGCGTCGGGGCTGACGAAGACGAGCCAGCGACTCGAACCGGCGGAGCGGATCGAAGTAGAGATCGTATCGGCGGACCAGGCGTTGCGCATGGCGACGGACGGGACGATCACGGACGCCAAGACGCTGGTCGCGCTGTTTCGATGGGATCATGAGCGAAGGAAGGATTGAATGAGCTGGGAGAACAGAGACTACGCCAGCGGCGATCCATCGCGACGCGCCGACGGCTTCGGCGGCCTGGGCCACGGTACCGGCGGACGATTTGCCGACAACCCGCTGAACTGGTCACCGACGATCGGACACTTCTTTCGCATCCGCGTCCGCATCCATATCACGTTGATCCTGTTCATCCTGTTCGAGTCGATGCGGAATTTCGGGTTCGCCACACTCCACATGAGTGTCGTGCTCTTTGCATCCATCCTGCTGCACGAATTCGGACATTGCTTTGCAGCGAGATGGGTCGGCGGAAGCGCTGATGATATCCTCATGTGGCCCCTTGGCGGCCTGGCTTCGGTCGACGCGCCTCGGCGGCCGAAGGAACAGTTCATCACTGTCGTCTGCGGACCGCTGGTCACGCTCGGGCTGATCATCATCTCCACGATCGGGCTGTACGCGATGGGCGCTCGTATCGAGGGCTCAGGCGGCTTCCCGTACTTTCGTTTCATTCCGGGATTCACCGAACTTCCATCGCAACTCACACTATTCGTTTACTCGACGCTCAACCTGGTGTTCGCCATCAATTCCTTCCTGTTCATCTTCAACCTGCTTCCGATGTATCCGATGGACGGCGGACGAATGATGCACTGCGCTTTATGGAAACCTCTCGGGTTTCACAAGGCGTCCACGATCACATGCACGATTGGCATGGTTGTCGCCGTGCTAGTGGGGCTGTACGCGATGATGGTCCAACAGTACATGCTGCTGGCGATCGCCTTGATGGGTTACCTCTCCTGTTTCCAGGAACGGCAGATGGTCAAGGCCGGATTCTCGCAGGAAGACAGCTACGGGGGCTACGACTTCTCCGGCGGATACTCAACGATGGATTCGCCGGAAAGACCTCGCAAGCCCGGCTTCTTCGCCAAGTGGAAGCAGAAGAAGCAACAGGGCAAGTGGCGTCAGCAGCGCGAGCGCGAGGCGGCGGTACAGGAGCAGGTCGACGGCATTCTCGACAAGGTGAAGCGCGAGGGCATCGGCAGCCTGTCTAACAAAGAGAAGAAGCTGCTCGAAGAGGCGACGCGCCGACAGAACGCCGCAGATCGACGTCATGGGGTGTAGAGAGTCCGGCGCCAACTGAGCCAGGCTACCCCGTACCGAGCCACGCGCATCAGCAAGTGGCCGGGCGACTTGCGACACACCACGCGAATTCAGCACGACCCGCTGCGACTTCCGCGCCATCGGACATTTCGCGAAGATTCGGATTTGTGCGCTTTGCTGGGCTGCGCTGGCCTGCTCCCCTGCGGGTCGCAGTTCGGATTAGACCTATGACTTGCTGGCGGTTGCCGGGTTGGGTGTGATGGATTCACCCCTGGTGGGTTCGCGCGGGGCGGCCTTGGCGGCCTGCGCCTCGGCCACGCTGGATGTCTCCCCGGCGGTCGACGCTTCATCAACAACACCCGCCACAGTCACGTCGGCCGCCTTCGGGCCGAATCGTTCAATGACCTGATCGTCGGTGAACCGCGCCGTGGCGAACATTTCGTGATAGGTCTCGGGGAAGTTGTCCATGCCCTCGACACCGATTCTGTCGGGCCAGACGCCCTTCTCGTAATAGGCTGTGCCGAAGAGCCAGTCCCAGATCGACAGGATCGAGCCGTAGTTCGCCAGCTGGCCCTTGGCCTCCACGGAGTGATGCCACCAGTGCAGTTCGGCGGAGTTGAAGATGTAGTTCAGTCTGCCGATGTGGGTGCGAACATTCGCGTGATGCCAGAAGCCCTTGAGGATGTCGACCGTCGAGTAGAGCACGATGACGGACTTGTCGCAGTGCATGAAGTGGAACGGCAGCACGATGAAGCCGTATTTGAAAGTCGCCTCGAAGAGGTGAACGCGGAAGGTGCTCATGGCGTCCATCTGCGTGACGGTGTGATGCACCCGATGGAATCGCCAGAGGAAATTCGATTCGTGATGCCAGCGATGCATCCAGTAGCGCGCGAAGTCGTTCACGAGCAGAAAGACGAGGCCCTGGACGACCCACGGCCACGTGGACATGCCGCCATCCACGAGGACGGGGAATTCCATGATGATGCAGTAGATGATCATCTTCGTGAGAGCGTACATCACGGGACCTTCGACGATGCTCGCCGTGAAGTCCGCGAGATAGCCCTTGCGCGTGGGGCCCGTCGTGTAGGCGGGACAGACGGGTGGATAGATGCGTTCGAGAATGTGGAACGTGATCAGGCCCGTGAAGAACACGATCGACATCGTCACGACGGACGGCAGCCACTCAATGAAATGCTTGATGTCCAGCAGGAGTTCCACGACTCAACCTCTGACTCGTCTCTGGCGGGATCCCTGAACGCGCCGGCAATCGAATCGCCGCCCGCCAGATCGGTATTGTAACGCCCGTTCCGGGCCCGCATTCAAGTTTCCACCGCAAGCCGCAGTCCGCAGGTCCTTCTGCGGGCTAGTCTTTCGCGGCGACACCGTATTTTTCGGCCAGTTCGCTGGACATCCCCGCCTGGGCGTCCGTATCCCAGGGCCGCATCCCTCGCACCAGCTCGGGATCGAGCTCGGACACGATACAGGTCCGCTTACCGTTGGGCGTCATCGGCACGCTATCGACTTTGACGGCGTTGACTGTGACGCCGGCGCCGAACCGTTCCCGGATGACATTCATGCCACCTTCCAGGGCGGCCGCGTTGAAATCATCCTCAGGCACGTATTCATAGGTCAGCCGATCCGGGGCGTGCTGGATGATGCGCCACTCCTTCACGGGGCTGCCGCCGACGTGATCAAAAATATGGTACAGGTAGTGCGGCGACACGAGTTCACCCGACGGCGTCGGCAGGAAGTCGTTGATGCGGCCCTGCACGGCGTTCATCAGCGGGAACCGAATGCCGCAATCGCACGTTTCGTTCGAAAACGATGCCACATCCCGCAGGCGATATCGAATCAGCGGGAGCGAGTAGCCGTGGAGCGTCGTGCAGACGACCTGCCCGGATTCCCCCCTGGGGACGGGATTCCCCTCGGCGTCGACGATCTCCACCAGCATGCGATCGGCGTCGATGTGATAGGCGCCCCGTTTGCACTGCCAGGCGATCGCGCCGAGCTCGACGGCGCCGTACAAGTCCCGTGGCTCCGTCTGGAAGGCGTCCCGCATGGCCTGGCGCATCTGCGGCATGAGCGTGGCGCCGGTTGGCGCGAGCAGCTTCAGCGGAAACGTCTGGCCGCGGCGGAGCAGCTCTCTGGCGAGCAGGTAGAGACCGCCGGTCTGCCCCATCAGGTTGCGCGCGTTGAATTCGCGCAGCGTCTGGATCTGCTGGTCGAGCGAATCCTTCGGGAAGATATGCCGCGTCTGGGCGACGAGGCTGATGAATCGCCCCTTCTTCTTCGAGAGCCAGGTGCTGGCCATCGTGACGGAGTGCTGCCAGGGGCGGGCGCCGTTGTAGAAAAGCGATCGCAGGTAGCTGCGGCGAACGAGTCGCATCTCTCGCGTCGTGCGCCGCATCGTGATGGCGCGCCCCGACGTGCCGCTCGTGCTCATCTCGTCGAGACCGGCCGGATCGAGTCGGCGGTCAACGGCGTCATTGCCGGCGGCGACGATGCTCTCCTTGTCCGTCATCGGCAGACGCGGCATGTCGCCCGTGCCGCCGATGTCGTCCGGCTTCACGCCCGCCGCGTCCCAGAGCGATCGATAGAACGGAACGTGCTCATGGGCGTGGCGAAGAATACGACGCAGCTGGGCTTCACGATCCCGGGCCAGCGACTCGGGTCGCTGACGCGGCGCGCCGAACAGCATCTTGTACAGGCCGGGTAGGTAGGGTTCGCTCATGGGCTTCCGACGTTGGTCTGCGGCGAGCCGGCGCCCGCTCATGCAGGAATAGACTCAGTTGCTGACGGCGGCGCCGGGGCGATCGAGACGAACGTTCTCGCCGATGCCCGGATAGGCCAGGTAGCGCGTCATGTCGATCATCGCACGGAAGTGGCTGGGAAAGACGGGCGGTCCGGCCTGTTCGACCTCAACCGCTTCCGCCGGTTCCGACCGCTCCGTCGTATCGACTTCGAACGCCTTAACGAGATGACGATGCGGCATCTGCGGATACTTGTGATGCATGCCGTGCGTTGCAATATGAAAGCTGGTGTAGCTGAAGGCCTTGCCGATTGGGTCCTTCGTGATCACAGTCCTCGCGCCAAGCATTGGATCGCCATTCGGCAGGCCGAGGTGCTCTGTCAGCTTGCGGACCGTCTGCACGATACCGGTCAGGAACGCGGGGATCAGGTAGATCTTCGCGAAGAGGAGCCAGGCGCTGTTGGCGATGACGACGCCCCAGACAGTCCCCCAGAAGACGACGATGATGGCGTACTCCATCCAGATTCGTCGACGAAAACCGGGATCCTTGATGGGCGAATGGGCCACAAAAAAGATTCGCCCATAGATGTACGCGCCGACCCACACGCCGAAGAGGATGTCGAAGAACAGGAAGATCCGGCGGAATCGAAGCGACTTGTTCGGATCGCAGTAGGGCCAGAGTTCCCAGTCCTCGGGCTCGTTCATGCGATTGTGATGGCGAATGTGAACCTGTCGATAGACGTTGAACGGCACACCGAGCAGCGTGCCGACGATCATGCCGTTGCGGATGTTGTGCCACTTCCCCTTGTAGAGCGTGTAGTGAACGTCTTCGTGGAAGATCGTTGTCCAGCAATGCTGAAAATACACGAGGGCCACGATGACGCAGGAGACCCACAACCAGTGGTCGGTGGGAAAACCTGAGGCCAGCGATGCGACCGCCAGCGCCACGGCCGACAGGTTAAGCAGCATTGGTACCAGATTACTCTCGGGCTCCTTGTGCAGGGCCCGAATCTCAGCGGTCGCCATGGTGAACGAACCTCCCAATCCCTTGTGCGACATTATGCTGCGCAACGGCGAGGCGACACAGCGTGGCGAATCAGCCGCGGGGCGATCAACCCCAATAGTATCCGTCGCGAAGCTATGTCAGGCAAGCCGCCCCCCCGTCGAATGACGGATCGCCCATGGCGGATCAGACACGCGGCGCCCCCTCAGGTTGGCCCGCCACGGCCGAATTGTCCGCTCTGCAGACGCGTGATACCTTTCGCCCCATGTTCAGCGATACCTACCGCGAATTGAGCAACCTCATGCGTCGCGCCATCATCGGGCGGGTCCGCACATTACGCCGCCCCCGACTTCGGTTCGGCCCCCGACACCGCAGCACATTCGCCCTGACGTGCATCGCGCTTTCGGCAGTCTTTGCGCAGGCCGCCTGCCTGAATGAGCGCTCGTTCCCATTTCGGACGGAACGACTCATTCGCGTCAGCGATTCCGGCGGCGACAACGGAGCGCGACCGACGGCGCGGGCGTGGCTGGTTCAGACGCATGCGCGCCTGCGGTCGCTGGTCCCCGCGTCGGGTTACGAACCCCTGCTGACCGAGGATCTGACGACACCGGACGGCCGCGCCGTCGACGTGTTCGACTACTTCGACAAGGACCCCGCGTATCTGCATACGGCGATCGGTAATCTCAGCGGACTGACGGCGACGGCACAGGTCACGGGCGATACCGAAGCGATCGAGATTCCGGCGCCGGCGTGGCCGGGGTTCGACGACGTCTGGATCGACGTCCAGCCCGGCGTGTCGATCTCGGGGCGGCTCGGACTCGCCACGAAGGACGGCGAACCCATCGACGCGGACTGCATCGTCCTGTTGCCGGGTCTGCTGGGCGACAATATCCGCGTGCGGACACGAGACATCTGCATGGGCCTGCGCGACGCGGGCTTCCACACGCTCGCCCTGGAGTTCCGCGGCCACGGTCAGGCGGAGGCGAAGTACCCCTCCGTTCCCTACAACTTCAGCGTGATGGAGACGCCGGACCTGATGGTCGTCTCCGAGTGGCTGCAGGCGAAGCCGCACGTGCGGCGGACGGGGCTGATCGGGTTCAGCTGGAGCGCGAACACGGCGCTGCTGGCGGCATGGGAAGATGGTCGTACCCCCAGCGATCCGATGGTGTCGGCCGAGCTGGCGAAACGACAGACGCCATTCGATCGCAATCGACGCCACTTTGAAGCGGGCGTGATCGCCGTCTCGCCAACACTCGAATTCGAGCAGATTCTCGATCGCCTGGAAACGCCGCACGCCTTTTCGGAGAACCCATGCCTGTCGAGCCTTCAGGGGACAGTCGCGCATCGCATCGAGCGAAAGCAACACGGCCCCCCGTCGGGCAGCCTGCGAAAGCTGATCGCGTATGAGTTCGCGAAGTCCCGCCTGAATTACGAAGGATCTGTCGCCGACGGTCTGACCTATCTGCGTCTGGCGCCCTACAAGGATCTGCCCTACGAACCGAAGCTCGAATGGGCGCGGGTTCCCGTGCTGATCATCCACAGCGCCAACGACCCGCTGGCTTACGCGCAGGAGGTTGCGCAGTGCTTCGCGGACACACACAACCCGAACGTCGCGTGCGTCATGCTGCACGGCGGCGGCCACGACGGGTTCGCGTCCTATTGCAGGGATTATCTCTACAGCCTGTTCATCAACTTCTTCGACGCCGAGCGCGGTCCGAAGGCGACGCCGTATCAGAGCGGCTATCGACGGCGTGCGAAGATCAACGTGATTTCCTGTCCGAACTGCGCGCAGCATTCACGAACTCGATGATCTTTCCGAGATCGTAGGCGCGGACGTCTGCGTCATCGTTCACGGCGAACATCGCTCCCCTGAGGTGCGAATTGAAGCCGCCTTCAAAGATGCAGATGCCGTCCGTGTTGGCGATGGACGGATCGCCTGTAAACGACGTGATGTACGCAAGCGACTGACGATCGAAGGCGTGCCAGATCGTGATCTTCGCGCGCTGGTCCGTCAACAGAACGAAGTCCTCGCCAACAGCGTCCTTCGGCGCGCCATACAGCTCCGAGGGCTTTACGATAACGATCCCCTCGGGATCGCCGACAACGATGCCATCGCCGAACGTCTCGCCCGTGAACTTCCCCTCCAGGTCGTACACCTTGACGTTGTGCTGCGACCGCTCTTCGTCGCACAGCAGTACGCGATTGAATCTGTCGTCCACGACGATCGACTCGGCCTTGTGAATGCGGCCGGGCCCCGCATCGCCGAATCGTCGGACCAGCTCACTCTTCACTTCACCCGAAATCAGCGTCAGTCGAAAGACACTGACCGTCTCTTCCGCCGGGCAGTCCGTGTCCGTTACAAACAGCAACGGCTCCTCCTCCGAATACGAGACGGCGGCGCCATACGGACGATGCAGGACGCCGGCGCCGATGATGGCGATCGGCGCATATCGATCGCCCGTCAGCAACTGAACCCGCGCGCCGTCGCGCTCGACCACCGCCAGCGTCGTGGCGAGCGACCGGAAATCGATCCTGCCCCGATTCACCGCCGGATTCGAACTGGCTGCTGTGTTCATGTTGACGGTGACGATTCCATTGGGTCGCCTGAACTCGCCGGGACCGTCGCCGGACTTCCCGACCCGCATGACGAACTGACCTGACGCCGCGTCGAAAACATCAAGTCGATCCCCCCACTTGGCAGTCGCCAGCACGCGCACCCGTCCGCCGTGCGGGTGGCGGATCGCCGTGAGCGAGTCGGTATTCGCGTACTCGACACCTGTCGATTTCCACATTTGTTGGATTTTCGCAACATCCGGAATCCGCGTCCGCCGAACCAGATAGACCGCCAACGCGATGGCGGCGACGACCGCGATCAGAGTGATCCAGAGCCGGATGGAGCGTTCCGCCGCCTCAATTACGCTGGATTCGTCGGAGTGCAATTCACATCCCCCCTGAAAATGAAAGACAGACCGCGAATTTGTTAGGCGCGGCCACAGCCCAGTGTTTATAATGCGCGAATTCGCACGGAGCGAACCCATGTCGTCCGACTTCGAATTCAGAAAACAGAATATGGAATCCGCGGCGCCCGGGGGCCATTCGCGGCGTGTGCCGCCATTTCACGTGGTCCTCCTGGACGACAACGAACACACGTACGAATACGTCATCGACATGCTGCGGCGCGTCTTCGGCTACACGACGGAAACGGCCCTGCAACTGGCCGCCACGATCGGTCGCGAAGGCCGTGTCATCGTTGACACAACAACATTCGAGCGCGCGGAGTTCAAACGCAATCAGATCCACGACTTCGGTCCCGACTTCCGCATTCCGCGGAGCAAGGGCGCCATGTGCGCCATCATCAAGCCCGCCAGCTGCTGAGCCACGTTCATCGCGTTTGCCCGGACGCCATGACCGCGGGATCATTGTAGGCGCTCCCCGCGCCATTACAGAAGCCGCTGTACGGCCGACGCCTTGAAGAAGGCGTACACATCGCCGCCTTCGCGCAGTGACAGCTCGCGGAGCGTCTCGTAGCCGACTTCCGAGTAGATCTCTGCGCCGATGTCGATCTCAACGACGGCCATGGCCTCCGTTTTTTCAATTCGCCGAACGCGACCTTTGTAGATATTCCGCGCCGACACGCGGCGCGGCGCCTCGGCGCTCAGCACAACATCCCGGGCGAAGACGGCCAGCGCGCAGGGCGACGCCAGGTCTGACGGCGTTGACCCGCCGAGCGCCACAATTCGCGTCCCCGTCTCTGTCTCAAACACGCTGGTCCTGGACGCCTCGTCCGATTCAACAAGTCGGGCCTCGACGATGCTCCTGAGCTCCGCCAGTTCACGCTGCGTCGCACAGGCGGTCACGCTCAGCGTCGATGCGGCGTCGCCGGCGTGCACGATTCGCCCCTCGGCGACGCCGATCGCGCGCTGACAGATATGCATGACATCACTCGGCGAATGCGAGACGTAGATTGCCGGCACAGCGGTCCGCTGAAGCGCCCGACGCAGATAGACGAGAACGCGGCCCGCGGTCACGCCATCCAGCCCCGTCAGCGGCTCATCCAGCAGGAGCAGGCGCGGATCGCTCAACAGTGCGCGACCGATGGCGATTCGCCGTTGTTCACCGCCCGACGCCTCCGCGGGCGATCGATCAAGCAGATGATCGACGCCCAGCTCCCGCGCCATCAGGCGCAGCGAATCCGCGCCCTGACGCTTCTTCATTCCATACGCGAGATTGTCGCGCACACTGAGGTGATCAAAGAGCAGACCCTCCTGGAAGACGTAACCCACATCGCGCCGCCGCAGCGCCCGTCGAACGCCCGATTCGGAATCGAACCAGACGTCGCCGTCCATCTCAATCCGCCCGGAATCGGGCTGATCCACGCCGGCAATGCAGTTGAGAAGCGTCGTCTTGCCGCCGCCCGAAGGACCCACGACACCCAGCGCGCGAACGTCGTCCGGCAGATCGAAGGCGACTTTCAGTTCGAAGTCGCCGCGGCGTCGGGAAATATCAACGCGGAGCATGACGAGTGTCTCTCCTGGAGTCAGCAATGCTCGCCGTCAGATCGCGAGACGATACCACGACGCCGGCGCCCACGCGAAACCGCCCGCCGGCCACGCTAGGGCGCGACAGTCGCCGTGGCCGCGTCCGCCGGCGCGACGCGGTAGATCTTGTCGCCGACCCGCGTCATTCGCGGATCACCCGCCAGATGCGTCCGGGCGGAGCGATCATCCATGACGATCCAGCCGCCTTCCTTCAGCGCCTCAAGGACATGACGCACGCCGTCGGCGGCCGCGTCGCCCAGTCGGCTGATGACATTCATCGCCACAACGACATCGGCTCGCACGTCAATCGGCCGCGTCGTGATATCGATGACCCGGCACTCGGCGCCGGGAAGGTCCCGCCGCACGGCGTCCAGCAGGCGCGCCGAGCGATCAACAGCGACAATTCGATGCGACATCGTCAGCGTCCGGCTGAGCTCGACGGGCTCCAGCGAACGAAGCGGGACGAAGGGCAGGCGACGAAGCAGCTGGTCGGAATACCGGGCGAGATCCCCAACGAGCTTCCTGACGCCGGACGCGTTCCGGGCGGCGTCGTTCAGGACGGGCGACATCAGTCGCGTGACGCCGCCGGGACCAACGATCACGAGTGTCAGTTCGCGCGCGCCCGCCGCGTCGAGCAGCGCATTGAGCTGCGCGAAGATGTGATGATGGCGATTGTGCCAGGACGTCGAACCAAGATCGTCAAACAGCAACGTATCGTCTCTATCTTGAATCCAGGCGCCGCGACCGGAAGTTACGGCGTGAGCCGCAGCTTCGTCGTGTTGCTGTTGATCTTGTTGGCAAGCTTGTCCTCGATCTCCACCTTCACGATGTAGTCGCCGACGGGGAGATTGCCGGGAATCGTGATGGGACCAAACGCAAGGAAGAAGTCCCGGCGAACACCGCGGGAGATATCCTCGATATTCGAGTCATCCATGCTGACGAGTTCCCGCCCTTCGCTGCTGAGGAGCGTCAGCCGGGCGCCGAGAACCGTGCGATACTCGCCGCTCGGCATCTTCCGACTTTCGAAGTTGTCGACCTCCACATAGATCAGCACCGGGTTCGGCACGCCGGCCTTGAAATCCGTCGAAGGGAACGGCGTGTACACACCGAACTGCTTGATCTCCGTGCAGAGTTCAACCTTCGGCACCTGCAGGTCCGCCTTGGCCCGCAGCTTCTCCTGGAGGCTGCGCATCGCTTCGAGCTGTCGATTGGCCCACGTCGCCGGATCGCGGCTCGTACCGCTGCGCGCCGCCTGCATCGATCGCAGCTGGGCGAGCATGATCTCCTGCACGTCGGGTGTCACGCCGCGAATCGGCTCGAAGGCCTCCTCGTCGCGATTGTCGAAGAGATACATCGTTCGCAGTTTGAACTGCTCTTCCAGATTGGAGGGATCGGCCGCCGCCTTCGCCTCCTGCGTCTCGATTTCCATGCGTCGTCGCTCGGCGGCCTCATCCTTCGCCGGTGTCGCGTCAGCGGTCGATCCCGTGGCGCCGGTATTGACGCCGGCCATTCCGTTGTTGTCGTTCCGCATCGCCTGTTCGATGCGCGACGGCGATCGCTCGGCCGGCTGGGCCGTGACATTGCTGATGACAGGCGCCCCGTTGCCGACACTGTCGCCCCCGCCGGGTTGGACGGCCGTCGGCTGTGGCTGCGATGAACGATCTTCAATCGTCGGCAGCCGGCCTCCGTTCGACGAGTTCGTCGGGGCCGTGGCGCCGGACGTGTCCCGCCCGCTCGAGGCGTTGAGGAACATCGTGTTGTTATTGGCCGGCTGCGGCGGCCGCGACGTGACGGTGTTTCCGGGCTGGACCGAGTTGTTCGCGGGCCGATCCGTCGCCATGCGAACGGGCGACGACTGGCCGCCGGACATCGTCGAATCGCCGGCGGACGGATTCACGTCGGCGCGGTTCATCGACGACGAATCACGATTCGTCGCGTCCTGGTCGGCGATGGGGCGATTCGACTGAATCTGCGGACCGCGATTCGACGGAGGATTCATGTTGTCGGCGTAACGCTGAATGGCGTCGGGATCACCGCGCTCCGGCGCCGCGGAATCGCCGGCGGAATCGGGCGCCTTGTAGTCGTTGCTGGCCGTTTCCGACCTGGCCGCGGATGTTCCGGGTTTGGGCTGGCTGACGGTCGAATCATTGGCGCCACGCGGCTCAACGCGACGATCGTCCTTCCTGCCGAACATGTTGTTCCAGTTGTTCGACGAGGATTGCGAGCACCCTACGCCCGTGACGATCGCAAGAACCGCGGCGACGAGCATCCGTTCCATAGCGCCATTGAGTTTCGACATGGCTGTAATCCCTTACAACTGGCGTCGCACGTTCTATGCGGCGCACAAATCCACGATCAGCTTTTCCATCGCCTGTTCGACGGCGCCCAGTCCGGACTTCGACCCGTAGTCGATTCGCAGCAGGCGCAGCAGGATGTCCTCCCACTGCCGATAGCTGAACCGCCTGAGCTGCTTTTCCAGGCTGCCGCCGTCCGTGAAGATCCGCAACGATGACCTGGCCGAATAGGCGGTTCCGCCTCCCGCGACATGGGCCTTGGCCTGCAGGAGTTTCCGCAGTCCGGCCGCGAGACCACCGACGGCCTTGAACGGCGCCGCCCGGTCCGTCGCGAGCACCTGCCGCCACAGCGCGAGCGCCTTCCGCGCGTCACGATCGGCGATGGCGTCCGTTATCCTGAATACGGTCTGCTCGCGGGAATGCCCCACAAGCGACTCGACATCCGCCATACCGACACTCCTGCGCGGCAGGACGTAGGTTGCCAGCTTTCGGATTTCGTTATCGAGAATGCCGTGGTCGTCGCCGACCAGCTCGTAAAGCTGCGACGCAACGCCACGATCGAGCTTGCAGCCGTAGCCGGCGGCCTGGGCCTCGATCCACGAGGTCATCCACTGGCGAATTTCCTTCCAGCCCTTCGGTTTCTCCACACCGATGGCGCCCTTGCGGGCCTGGATCGCCTTATGGAGCTTCGTGTTGGAACGCCACGATCGACACTCCAGAACGAGAACGCCGTCCGGACTCGGCGCCGCGACGTAATCCTCAAGCCGTGCGCGATGCGCCGTGACGAACTCGTCCGCCTCTTTGACGCAGACGATCGTGGCGCCCGCAAACATCGACGGCGTGCGCAGCGCGTCAAACACGCTGGCCAGCTCACAGTCTCTGGAACCGCCGTCGAAGGTTGTCAGGCCGAGACCGTCGATCTCGCCGCCGAGCAGGCGGCGCAGCAGCGCGTTGAGCTCGCCACGGCGCAGATAGTCGTCCGCGCCGTAAACGACGTAAACGCTCGTTGTGCTGTCCGCCGCCATGCGAGTTCCTCGTTGCTCAATCGGCCGCCCCCAGTCTGTCGCGCTGGTAGATGGCAAGCCGTCGCTCCGCGCGTGTTTTCAACGACGCGGCCGCCCGATCACATTCTGTCGCCGAGCGCCATGCGTCGCGCGCCCCGCGTCGATCCCCCATGAACATGCAGACGTCGCCAAAGTGCAGCCACGCTTCCGGGTCCTTCGGCCGGACACGGAGCAACCGCTCGAGCGTGTCATGGGCCGAGCGATAGCGACGTCGCTTGATCTGCGCCAGGGACAGTCCTTCGAGGGCCGGCGCGTATCGCTCATCCTTCTCGAGGATGCGCTCATATTCATGCGACGCCTCGTCGATGCGATCCAGCGCCAGTAGCGTCCCTGCCAGATCATTTCGCGCCTGGTAGTATCCTGGGTTCGCCGCCAGCGCGTCGCGATAGCGCCGGATCGCGATGTCATACTCACCGCGCAGGCGATGCCAGGTCCCGAGATCATACTCTTTCCTGGCCCGTTCCGCCGCCTCCTTTTCGACGACAATCTCCTTCTCCTTGTCGTCATTCAACAACGCAAAGGCGGAAACCACCTGATCGGGTTGTGATTTTTCCGCGACCTTCGCGACAGGCGACGCGTCGCCCGTCGCTTCGACTTTCTGCGCGTCATCTCGAGCCGAGGCCAGGGAGATTGTCCGATTGACGTGAACCATCGAACCGGCGTTCGGCGCACGTTCGATCGTGAATGCTCGCGTCTCCAGGTAATCCCGATTGCCCGCCCGGTCCTCCGCCTCGATGCGAATCACAATGTCACCCGCGATATTCATCGGGATGATCCAGCGATACTCGCCGATGGCCTCCAGCGCCCGAGCGATTGGCCTGGCCTTGCTGTCGCCCCCGGACGTGATTCGATACGAGATGCTGACGGGGCGCTGTCCCAGGTTGTTGTTCGCATCGGTAACGAGCCAGCCGACAACCAGTTCGCGCGACGCGGCGCCCGCGGGTGGTGTCTGCAGATTGCGCATCGTGATGTGCGGGGCGCCACGATCCACCATCACCCATCGCTGTGGGACGGCGCCGGCGCGAGGTCGCGGCATGGAACCGCGAGCGCTGTGGAGCACAAACGAGAAGCCGTAGAGACCGTCGTCACTCGCGTTGAACGAGACAGGGTTGGCGATGGGATTGTCGAGGATGAATTCCGACCAGCTGCGTCCTTCATCCGTCGTGTAGAACAGTTCGGCGCCCTCCACGGGCGGGGATGTCGGATCGACGCCATACCCCAGCATGATTCGCCCGACGCGAAGCTGCTCGACGCGGCCTTCCTCAATTGCCCTGACGTAGTCGAGGGCGCCCGCCTCCGGATCAGCGTCCTGCGCGGCGGCCACAGCCACACACGACATGAACGGCAGGCAGCCGACCAGCGTGCAGATTCCAAGCAATCGTCCCTTGTCCTTGCGCGACTCAATCATCAACGCAACTCCCCCTTTTGCCGGGTCACACGATCAAGGGTCGGCAAATCCTGCGCGTCCCGGCGCGCAATCCGACCGACCCTATTCCAATTTATCGGACATGCCGAACGATCCCGTCCCGTCGGATTCCGAGCGGGTCGGCATGGGCCGATCCAGGTCCACTTTCCAATGCGAGGGTGAATCTTGCGGGTTCCACCAACCGCAACACATCCGCCCTATCGGCTTTCCTGCGACAAAACAACACGCGTGTTAACACTGATATCCGGCTCGTCCGAGAGAATTCCGGGCGCGCGGGGCGCGACGGCGTGTGACGTCCGCGGCGCATCTCGGGGCTCATTCGGCCCCGGTCACGCGCCGATTCTGCATCAGAAGCAAGTCGCCCCGGGCGCCGAACGGGCCCGCTGGATCGACGGCCGGCAACCGGCCTCAGACGGGCGATCGGAGGTCCGGCGCCACGCGGACGGCCGATCGGGGCAGGAATCATTCGGGGGGAAAGATCGTGACGCTCGCAACACCGCACAGGCGGGTCGGTTGGCTCATCGCGCTGGGGATGACACTCGCCACGACGAATCTGCTGGGCTGCCAGGCGGCGGAACGATGCCCGACGCCGGGCGCGACGGCCCGCCTGAACCTGCCGTCAGGCGAGGAGCCGGCTAACCACGCGCCGAAGCTCTATCGCGCGAAGAAGCACTACGATCCGGACTTTGAGAAGCATCCGTCGCGCTGGCGCCGCAAGCTGCGTGCGCGATACGCCTAGGACGGCGACCGCGTTCGCATCGACTCAGAGCGTCCGGGACACGATGACCGTCTGGCCGCTGCTGTGGCGATAGGCCGGAGAGAGCAGCGTCTCAAACATGACGGCGACGTCGTCCGGCTCGAGCGTCATGGCCGACGGAAAATCGGGGAACGCGCCCCGCAGCATGTCTGTCTCAACCGCGCCCGGCGAAACTCCGTACACGCGAATTCCGAGATCGGCCCCTTCCTTCGCCAGGAACTTTGTATAGGCGACGACGAAGGCCTTGGCGGCGCCGTAGGCCGCGAAGCCGGGGAATGCGTCATAGGCCGCCAGGGACGCCGTGTTGATGATCACACCCTCCCCGTGTTCGACCATGTGAGGCCAGACGCCGCGGCTGCAGAGATACACGGTTCGTACGTTGGTACGGACGATCTTGTCGAAGAGATTCGGCTCCATCTCGTCGATCGTCGCCAATGGCGCCGTCCCGGCGTTGTTCACGAGCACATCGATCTGTCCGAACGCGGAGATCGTCTCGCTGATCAGCTGCTCGACGCCGGCGACCTCAGAAACATCCACCGGCACAACGAGAACGCCGCCGCCGTCCCGCTCGATCATCTTTCGCGTGTCGTGAAGGTCATCCAGCGTGCGCGAAGCGACGACAACATTGGCGCCGGCGCAGGCGAAGCGCTTCGCGACGGCGCGACCAATACCGCGCCCCCCTCCCGTTACGATGGCCGTCCGCCCTTTCAGGTTCACAATTGGCGTCTGCATGGAAGTCACGCTCCGGGTTCATCTTTGCGGCCGTCAACGCCGACCTGCAGGAGTTCACGGCGCACGCCGAGATTCCGGCGCGCGTCGTCACGCGGCGCGGAGCAGTCACAGCCCCCGCACGCGGACACGCGCCTGCCCATGACGACGAGAAACAGACCGCGGAGGAGGTACAGAGCGCATCCGCCGACCACGATGGCCACGATAAGATATTGCCACCACATCCCTGGATTCTATCGCGCCGCGAGCGATCGGTCGGCCCCGTCGCCCATCTTCGACGGCGGGCGTGAAATCCGCCGCCTGGCCGCTAGGATAGCGATGGCGCGTCACGCAGGTGGCGCGGAACGGCGCCGGCGTCCCGGCACGGAGGAAATACGACATATGCGAATGCAGGATTTTCTGATCGAGCGACTGACCCGGGCCCGCGGATGGACGACAGGACTGATTGCGGACATCGACGAGAGCCAGTGGTTCGAAATGCCGGCGCCGGGCGTGGGACATGTCGCCTGGCAACTCGGCCATCTGGCGGTCTCTCAGATCGCCCTGATCCACGTGCGATGCCTCGGCAAATCCGCGGCGGAGTGCATCGATCCCGCGCTCGTCGGGACGTTCGGCAAGGGATCGACGCCCGTCGCCGACGCGAGTGAGTACCCGTCGATCGCCGAGATCCGCAAACTGTTCGACGAGACGCAGCGGGATGTGATCGAGATCATCCGCGGCATGTCCGACGCGGACCTGGAGGCGCCCGCCGGGACGGAACCGCATCCCCTGTTCGACACCAGGGCCGGCGCGCTCGGGACGGCCGCGATGCACGAGACATTCCACGCGGGCCAGATCGCGATGTCCCGTCGAATCTGGGGCAGGAAACCGCTGCGATAAGGCGCCGCGATTCGACGTTGATCAGGGGTTGGCGGCGACTTCGGCGTTGCGGCGCTGCTTGCGATGCTGCTCGATGACGCGCTGCAGGGCCTCGATATAGGGCATGATGATCTCGCGTTCCGCGGGCGTCGTGATCTCCAGCATCAGTCCTCTGAACGCGTCCTGTCCGCCCATGTCCTTGCCGAAGATATCGCCGAGCTGGCGGATGAACTTCTCCTGCCCTTCAAGTTCGTCCGCCTTCTTGTGAACGTATGCGTTTCTTTCCGCCGACTTCAGCCGTTGGTACTGTCGGGCGTCATCGAGAATGATCTCCTTGAACTGGTTGACCATTTCGTTGACGAAGGCCTTGCGCTGATCCAGGTCGAGATCCTTCAGGTGGGCCGTGAGGGCTGACTGCGCCGCGTCGTCCTTCATCAGGTAGTCACGCCACTCTTCGAGAAACTGGCGCTGCTCGATTTTCGCGAGTGAGCGCAGTCCGCGCGAGTTGCAGATATAGGAAACAATGACTTTCGGCTTGTTGTCCCGAATCGTCGGCTTCTCGACGGTCATCGCAAACTGGTATCCGAAATAGCCGACGATTGCCACGGCGCCGACAACGGCTCCGAGGACGGCCCAGTTTCGGTTCTTCTTCACGCTCTTGTTGATTTCTTCGACCATCATCATGTTTCAACCAACCTAACCGGCCCAGTCGCCATCGACCATCAACGAGGGCGAGGTTCGCGCCTCACGCGACTACTCCGACGGCGCCCCGTCGGTCCGCGCCACGAAATCCGCATAGAGCGTGTTGGCGCGGCCGGCGCCGACGTGAAACGACTCAAAATCCCGCAGAAGATCCTGGTCGGCCCGTCCCTTGCCCCGGCCGCCCAGGCGCGAGAGCTTCTCGCCGCCGACGCGATAACCGCCGTAGGCCTCGGGCCAGATCCACTCGTAGCTCAGCCCCTCTGTGGCGTACCACGTAGAGTCGTCGCCATACGCTGCGCGCAACGCGTCATCCGTTACCTCGCGGGAATCCGCCGGACAATGAAAGTCATCTTCTGACTTCACGTAGGACTTCAGCACGACGGGCGCTGTCGGCCAGGGTTTGTCGAAGCGGCTGAAGCTGCGCAGGCGATCGATATACGGCCACGTGGCGTTGTTGTCTTCCAGGTAGCCGGAAAGAGCGGTCCCGATGGCCGTAAGATTTGAAAGACAGGCGACGCGCATTGATTCGGCGCGCTGCTGACGCCGAAGTGGCGTGACGACATAGGCTGTGAGTCCGAGGACCACCAGCAGTACGAAGATCTCGAATCGTGTCGGTCGCATTGGCGTCAAATCAAAAAAGCCCCGCGGGTGTTTGCTGACACCCTCCGGAGCCGTGGCGAGCCCCCGAAGCTACGACGTCGGGAATGGACCGTCAAGCCGGAGCACACGTCCACCAACGTCACATGGGGCCATCACAGCGCCAACCACTCAATTTGACGAGAAATTACGAAAATCGGCCCAAACGGGAACCGCGCGGCGCGGATCGGCCGGTCCGCCGGCCGCCGGGGCTCGACGACATCGCCGAACAACGACGATCATCGAAACCGACCGCGAAAATCCTCGGCCGGGTACTTGATGGCGTTCTTCTTCATCTTGTCGCGCAGGGAATCCGCGATATCGATGCCCATGACGTTCGCGAAGGAAAGCGCGTAGCAGATCACGTCCGACAGCTCTTCAGCGATGGCGTCGCGATCGTGCTTTGCGATCTGATCTTCACGTTCGGGCGAGGCGATCCACTGGAAGTGCTCCATGAGTTCCGCGGCTTCGATCGCGATCGACATGGAGAGATTCTTCGGAGAGTGGAACTGTCGCCAGTCGCGTTCATCCACGAACGCCTGAACGAGCTGTTTGAGGTCGGCGATCGTCGTCGTCGTGTCGGACATGGCGCGCTCCTTTTTCGTGAACGCGCAATTCTGGCGCCGAACGATTCGCCCAACAACTGTGGAATGAAATTACTTTCGGCGGCGGCGGGCGCTGGCGGACGACTTGGTACGCATCGCCTCGATTCGCTCGCGCAGGACGGCCGCATCCTCGTATCGCTCTTCTTCGACGGCCTTGTCGAGCTCCGTCTCAAGCTTCTGGATGGGATCGGCGGGCATGCGCGCCCGGATCTCCCGCTGCAGCGACATCAGGATGCCGGCTTCCGTCGATTCATCGAGCGCGTCTTCCATGCCCGCATCCACGAGCAGTTCCTGGATCCGCGAGAGCCCCGCCTCGACGCGGGCAAGGGCCGTCTTGAACCGCCCCTGCCGCAGGGCGAGATGCACCTGGGCCCGCGTGTTCATCATGATGAGATACGGCCGGTACTGCTCAAGCGACGCACGATCCTGTTCGTCCCGCGCGTATCGCCCCACGAGATCGAGGACGCGAAGATTGCGAGCCGTGTCGCGCTCGACCGCCTGGAAGTCCTCCAGCACGAACTCCGCAAGGTAGCGATGGTAATACTGCACGGTCTCGTCACGCAGCATCTGGCATTCTTCGCCCGACAGCTCGTAGCCGAGATCGGTTCCGTTGGCTTCCTTGTACTTGGCGAGGCGCTTTTCGTGATGATCGAGCAGGGAGTCCTCGCCGAACGGCCGTCGACCGTCGGGCCGGCCCTTGGATTCCATCTGGAGCAGGCCGAGGTCGAGCCGCATCTGGATCTTCACGGAGCCGTCGTCACCGGAGACTTTACGTACCGTGATCTGGCCGGGCTCGTAATCCCAACCCGCGAGAATGCGTCGTAGGTCGTAGGATGCCATTGCCAGAACTCCTTTATGCGCCTCAAAACCAACTACTCAATTATATATCACCCAATCGGCTCAGAAGACGGGGATATCAACACTGGGAATGCAGAATCCTGGCCCCGACTTCACGCTCCGATAAAGCAACGCCTCCCGTTCAGCGACGTGCGGGGCGCCACACAGGCGCGCACGCCAAAAATACAAACCGCAAAATTCGCACAATCTTCGCCCGGGCGCGCTCATATCGGCCGGCGGAAAACTGCGCCGCAACTCCTGCGCGGCCCGCCGTAGTTTCCTCAGGCGAGGCCTCACTGAAGTATAGACACGCAGAAGCGCGTGATGTCAGTGGTCGCGCTTCTTTCCGAGGATCGCGTCGGAAACAACGGCGGCGGCGCGGCGCTGCGCGATCTCATTGGGATGCTGGTCCGTTGGATGGACCCAGAGGGACTCCGCACGGGTTCCCGTAAAGACGTCCAGCAGGTCGATGTGCTGGATTCCGGATTTGTCGCACACGCGACTGACGATCGCGTGCTGCTCGCGAAGCGGGTAATTCGCGTCGAGCCCCCACAGAACGGGGAAAACAACGACCAGGAGCCGAACGCCGCGCTCATCCGCATACGACTTGAAGCCCGAGAGCGCCTGATCCAGTGTCTCCCGTCCGGCCGCGCTGAAGCTCTCACGAATCGACTGGAAGTAGCGCTCCTGCAGCCGCTCGGCCCGACGACGTCGCTGAAACCAGTCAGCCACGGCGGAGAAGCGCGCCAGCCCCGTGGCGGATTCGGGGCGGTGCATTTCGTCATTGATGCGAATCGTCTCGTGGGTCGGGGCGAGATCGTTCATGAAGAACGCCAGCACGACGATGTCGGGATTCAGCTTCTCGATCCGCAGACCGTACCAGAGGAGTTCGTCCACCAGGCCGTATCCCTGCACGCCCGCGTTGATGACATCATAGGACGCAACGCCCGCGGGTCGCGCCGAATTCAGCCGCGCCGCGAGCACTGCGGGCCACGTGTCTTCGTCACGCACCCCTTCGCCAAAGGTGAATGAATCGCCCAGGCATGCGATGCGTACGACGCCCGGCGGTTTCGGGATCTCCGGCGCCGGGCCACGAAATCCAAATTCGTTGATGCTGTATTCGACGCGACCTGTCGGGCCGAAATAGCCACGGCTGTCGGCGGCCGGATCATAGATCGATGCGAACTTCGCGCCCGGCTGGTATTCCAGCCGATTGCCGGGGCGCGCGACAAAGGGAACGCCCGGCTCGATCCGTCGTGGCTGGATGGGCGCCGGCCCCAGAACGCGAAAGCCGATTTCGATCATCGCCAGGCCGAACAGCCCTGAGACTGCGAGAAGCAGAACGCGCCGGCCTCGTCGAGCCGGACGCCGCCTGGCGTCAGGCGCAACGTCCGGCGCCGATCGTGAACGCCGTCGGGATGGTGCTGCGGGCTCGTTCAACGGCGCTCGTCCTATGCCAGATTGATTCCCCGCGACAGCGTGACGCTCGTCTGTTCCGGTGGCGTCAGCGGGAGGATCACGGTGAACGTCGATCCCTTCCCCGGTTCGCTGCTGACACTCAGCGCGCCGCCGAGCAGACGCGCCAGATCGCGACTGATGGCGAGGCCGAGTCCTGTTCCGCCGTATTCCCGCGTCACGGATCCGTCGAGCTGCCGGAAGGTCTCGAAGACGGCGTCGAGTTTCTCGGCGGGAATACCGATTCCCGTGTCCCGCACATGAATGGCGACGTGTTCGTCGGTCTGCGGCTCAAGTGTCATTTCGACGAGACCGCCCTCGGGCGTGAACTTGATCGCGTTTGAAAGGAGGTTGTAGAGAATCTGCTGGATGCGGCCGGCGTCGGACTCGATGCCTGGCGCCTCGTCGGGAACGACTGCGGAGAGCTGCAGGCTCTTCTTGTTTGCGAGGGGCCGAACGAAGTCGAGGAGGTTGTCCAGCATCTCCCGGAGGTTCACGGACGTCAGGTGCAGTTCGAGCTTGCCCGCCTCGATCTTGGCCAGATCGAGCAGGTCGTTGATCAGGCCGAGCAGCATCCGACCGCTCGACATAATGTTCTCCGCGTAACGGAACTGCCGACCGCCTTCATCACTTGCGGCTTCACGCAGCAGCTCCGCAAAGCCGATGATCGAGGCCAGCGGGGTGCGAAGCTCGTGGCTCACGTTGGAGAGGAACTGGCTCTTCATCTTGTTCGCTTCGAAGAGCTCGACGTTTCGCTCGGCCAGCTGTTCGAGGCGGGTATCGAGGCTCTTGTTGATGCGCCGCAGGTCGTTTTCCGTCGACTGAAGATGAGTGAGCATCGCATTGAAGGCGCGCGACAGCTCCTCGTACTCATCCCCCGTCGCAATCTGGGCCCGAACATCGTGTTCTCCGCGCGACACGGACTCGGCGACGCGCGTCAGTTCGAGCACGGGCGAGAGAATCAGGCGATTCGTAATGAGATAGAACACGAGCACGGCGAGGATCCCCGCCAGGGCGCCCGCCATCAGACACAGCCCGAGATTGATGAGGAGGGCGGCGTTTGCGCGCACCGCCGGGTATTCGACACTGACCACACCCAGCAATGTCCCGACGGGAACGGCGCCACCCCGCGATCGAATCGGAAGAACCGTCCGATAAAAAATCAGACCGCCGTCATATCGCCAGGTGGCCGGCGCCGACGGAAGCGTGCGGTCTTCCGCAAGCACGGAAATGGCGCTCTTGAGGTAGTCATCCGCGTCGGCCGGGGCCTGCGGATGCAGTGGATCCGGAATCGAGATCAGCCGCGGTGTCGGCCCGATGAGACCGTGCTCGACGGCGCCTTTGGGCCACCATTGATCGAGAGCGCGCTGCTTGAGGCTCCAGTTCCCGGCGCCGAGATCGACGCGCGCCGCCGCCAGTCGCCCCATGAGAACCGCCTGCTGAACGTTGTTCTCATGGACGAGATCCCGCATGCGAAGCCACGGAACGAACAACGCCGCGGTCACAATGATGACAACGGCAAGACCGAAGAGGAGCCGGCACTTGGCGGCGAGTGAGATTGTCAGAAGTGAAATTCGCGCCATACGCCGAAACGTCCACGCCCGCCTATGATATATCGGCCCTTCCGACAACCTTTGCGCAATCGATGCGCTTCCGTTTCACGATTTCGGAATATTGCCGTGCCGATTCCATGCCGATACGATAACGTGTTTCGGACTAAATAGTTGGAGCGTTCTCCAATGAGCATGAGTATTCCGAGAAAAACTGTGATTCTGGCCGGCGTCGTCATGGGACTGACGCCAGCGCTGTCCCATGCGCAGCTTGGCCTCGGGGCCGAGCGCAATCCCCAGGACGAGTACCGCCGCCGGACGGCTCAGTTCATGGCGAATCGGAGTCTCGGCCAGATCTATCGCTCCAGGATGAAGTCTTCGAACATCCTGTTCGGGCAGGCCCCGACGTCGTTCATGCGCGGTCTGCACAAACGACCGCTGATCTTCACCGAAGACTACGGGCTCTTCCGGCACGATCTCAGGCCAAGCGACTACGCCGGGCGCTGGCTCGACAACTATCGCGCGGTTCGCATCGATTCGTCGCTGGTCCTGTCGTCGATCAATATGCCGCACGCCACGGACTACGACACGACAGACATCGCGGGCTGGACGACGGATGAAGTTCTCTCCGCCATGCGGAAGGATCGTCCGACGGCCGCACTGGCCCTCGCGGAGCGTGCGCCGTCACTGGGGCCCGCCGATCGAATGCACGACCGCCTCGAACAGAAATCGATCGACTCGTTTCACGATTGCGCAGCGACGTTCCGGGCGGCCATGGAAACGGATGACGGAGAAAAGCGCAACCAGCTCATCAACGAAGCGCGGAAACACGCGGAGATTGTCATCCAGCTCGAATTCGATCGACCGCGCGGATTCCTGGCGGAAGCCCTGATCGACTATCAGTCGGCGGATTTCAACGCCGCCCTGGTCAATCTCGAACTCGGGATACGCAAAGCCGACACGATCGAGTCGCTGGATATCAACGCGAAGGATTTCTTCGGGACAAGCCGGGCGTGGGAAGAGATGCTCGACAACATCGCGAAGGCGGCCAACGCGTCTGAGAGTCCGCGCATCCACCTGATGCAGTCCTATCTCGCCTTCCTCAACGGCGATCTGATCACCGCACAGTCGGCGGCCGAGAGGACCATCGAGGGCCTGAAGGCCGAACTGAGCGCCGCCACGAAGGACGACGAGATCGCAGAGGAAAACGCCGGCTATCGGCGCGAGACCAGTATTGAGTACGCGGAACACTTCAGGGACCTGATCGTGGAAAAGACCAAGGCCCCGAAGAAAGCCGGAAATCCCTCATGAGGCGTCGCACCGCCGCCTCGTCCCAGCCGTAATCGAGAACAATGACCGAAGGGGAATCGACATCCGCATACGCCGCGCAACCGGTATTCCGGCGCTACCGTAGTGTGATGTCCGCTGTCGCGCACGCGGCGCTGTTCGCGGCGGCCTTCTTCTCCGCATTCGGGATCTTCTTCAACTTCAAGCGGTTCGACGCATGGTTCGTTCCGTTCTACATCCCGCTGCTTCCGCTGGTCGTCGCGATCAAGATGATCGTCTACTGGCGCATGCAGCAGTTCCGCGGCACCTGGCGCTACGCGGGCATGCGCGACATCCTGTCGATCATGATGGCGACGCACATCAGCGCCTTCTTCTTCATTCTGGCCTTCTATCTCTTCGTCAACGTCTATCCGGCGTTCCTGACGGAGCGTCCGCAGTTCCCGAAGTCCGTGTTCCTGATTGACTGGGGAACGACCATCGCCTTCGTCTGCGGCGCCCGACTGGTCGTGCGCCTCTACTACGAAGCCATGGGGCACGCGGATGTCGAGGGTATTCGGCAGTGCCTCATTCTCGGCGCCGGCGACACCGGTGAAGCCCTGCTCCGCGAAATCAATCGCATGAAGGGCTCGCGCTATCTCGTCATCGGCTTCCTGGACGATGATCCCTCCAAGCTCGGTCTCCGCATTCACGACGTCCCCGTTCTCGGCAAACTCAGCGAGGCGGCGGAATACTGCGAGCGCTACGAGATCGATGAACTGCTGCTGGCGATGCCCAACGCGCCCCAGCGCGTACTGCGAAATGTCGTCGAGACCTGCGGCGGTCTGAACGTGCGCTTCCGGACGATCCCGGCCATGGAGGCCGTCATCGAAGGCAAGGTCACTGTCTCCCAGATTCGCGACGTGGATATCCGCGACCTGCTCGGCCGCGAACAGGTCGAACTCGACGAGGCCCGCATCAGCCAGCACATCTGCGACAAGACGGTCCTCGTCACGGGGGCCGGCGGTTCGATCGGCTCGGAACTCTGTCGCCAGATCGCGAAATTCAAACCGGCGCGGATCGTGCTCGTCGAGCAGGCGGAAAACAACCTGTTCGAGATTGATCGCGAGATGGAGCGACGATTCCCCGGCGTCTCACGCGGCGTGTATGTCGCCGATATCTGTGACGCCAGCCGCGTCGATTTCATCCTCAGGACCGAATCGCCCGCCATGATCTTCCACGCGGCGGCGCACAAGCATGTGCCGATGATGGAAATCAACCCCGGCGAGGCGGTCAAGAACAACATCCTGGGCACGCGAACCATCGCCGATTCGGCCCGACGCAACGGCGTCGATCGCTTCGTCATGATTTCGACGGACAAGGCCGTGAATCCGACCTCCGTCATGGGCTGCAGCAAGCGCGTCGCCGAGATGTACATTCAGCAGCTGCGTCAGGAGAGCCAGACGCAGTTCATGACTGTCCGCTTCGGCAACGTTCTCGGCTCCAGCGGCTCGGTAATCCCGATTTTCCGAAAGCAGATTGCCGCCGGCGGTCCCGTCACAGTCACGGACGATCGCATGACGCGCTACTTCATGACGATCCCCGAGGCGTCGCAGCTCGTGCTGCAGGCCGGCGCCATGGGCAGCGACGGCGACATCTTCGTGCTCGACATGGGCGAACCCGTGAAGATCATCGACCTGGCGCGCGAGATGATCACCCTCAGCGGCCTCCGTGTCGGCGAGGACATCGAGATCAGGATCTCGGGCATTCGTCCGGGTGAAAAGCTCTACGAAGAACTCAGCGTCCTCGGCGAGAACATGGGCAAGACGACACACGAGAAGATCTATGTGTGGCGCAACAAGAAGGAAGACTGGTCGCGCATCTGCTCACTGATGGAAAAGCTGATCGGCGACGCCGACACACTGCCCGCCGTTGAGATTCGGGAACGCCTCTGCGAAATTGTGCCGGAATACCGTCCCGAGGCGCTCGGATTTGAGAACGCCGTCGCAACAGGTCCGGCGCCGGCCGCGAATACGCCCGGCGTCTCCAGCGACACGGAGCCCAGCGGGCTCCAGATCGGCGACTCTCCCGCCACGTGATTCCCGTCACGCTTTGCGCCACGCAATATGGCGCCGCAATTATCCCCGAATTATTGCGCCAGCCCTAACCGACATCACCGCATGACGCCATTCGGATGGCAATCACCTTCTGATAATGAGCGCATCGCCGACCGGCGACGTTAGAGATGAAGAGGGATCCGTCCGAATCAAGAGATCCTCCTCCCTTGCAGCCGGGCGGTTCCCTTCCTCATTTTTACCTCAGAGCACGCGTCGAACGAAGATGTCCACAGGAACGAGCAACAGGCCGATCATGAGCAGAGTCGGCCAGAGCTCCCTGCGAATTCGGATCGGCGCCTCGAAAAGGGCCAGCTTCGTCTGACCAACAGACGTCACACTCCCCTTCGTGCGACTCGCGATGGCGTCGGCCATCTCCCGATCGGGTGAGAGCTGATCGAACTCGGGCGAATAGCGCGTGTTCCATCCATAGGGCTTCGTCAGTTCGGCGCCATCACTCGTCCTGACGCGCCAGACGAAGTGCCGGTCCTCGTTGTAGATCACCGGCTGCGGCGCCGCCTCATAAACGCCCGGGCCCACTTGTCGCACGGGAACATCCGTCGAATTGCCCGCGGCATCCGTCGCCGCCAGTGAGACCTCCGCCCGATCGACGAACTCACCGCCGCTGGTGCGAATATCGGCGCGAACGATTTCCTGGTCACGCCGCAGTTCGCGGGACGATTCGATGGAGACGCCTCGCGCCAGTTCCTCCCCCGTAAGGCTGCGGATCAACTGGCTCCAGAACTTCGCGAAGTCCTCCCACTCGATCCAGTCTTCGGCCCAGCGCGTCTTGGCGTCGGAGGTGAACGCCGCCGTGCGACCCAGCCCGAAACGCCAGCGCGCCAGCAGCGGATCGCCGGTATCCGACGCCAGCACCAGCCGCGCATTCGCCCGCGGAGTCGTGGCGACATAACCCGACAGAAGCGGCAGCGCCTCGGTATCGATTTCACGGAACGCGACGTCATCCGAAACAAACACGGGCTCGACGATCCGCTCGACCAGCATGCTCTTTGATGCGCGAAGCGCTTCCCGCGTGAAGATCTGCGGGATGCTGTGAACGTCGTTCGTGAAGTAGGCGCGACCGGCGCCGGCCTGCGCAATCGCCTCCATGAGTCGCATGTCGGCGCCTTCTCCGATGCCGACCGCCGACAACGTGATGCCGTCGGCGCCCATCTGACTCACATAATCCTCGTACCCGAACCCCTGTGTCTGGCCGTCGGACAGCACAATGATGTGCTTCTTCCGTGCGCCCGAGTTGATCAGCCGATCGTGGGCGTCCTGAAGCGCGGGATAAAGGAAAGTGCCGCCACCGGCGGACAGCGTTCCGATGTGATTGCGAATCGTCCCGCGATCGGACGCCGGCGTGAGTTCAAGAATCACGCGAGAGGCGCCGTCGAAGGCGACGAGACCGATCTGGTCACGTGGATGAATCGCCTCGGCCGTGGCAATCGCCGCCCGCTTCGCGAGTTCGATCTTGGCGCCCTCCATGCTGCCTGACTTGTCGATCACGAACATCAGCCCGAGCGACGGTCGGTTCAGGTCCTTCTGAATCGGCATGCGAACGGGAAGAATGTCCTCGACGGGCGTATCGAAATAGCCGCCGAGCCCGAAACTCTCGTCGCCCCCGAGCATCAGAAAGCCACCGCCGAAATCCTCGACGTAGCTCCTGATCATGCGCATCTGGCGCTGACTGAGGCGATCCGCCGGCACGTTCGAGAGAACAAAGGCGTCGAAGTCGAGCAGGTCCGCCATGGAGTCGGGGACACCTGTCGATGGTCGCGCCTCGACATCGATGCCTTCCAGTTCCAGCGCCGTCTTCAGATAGGACATCTGCCGCTCGTCGGAGTCAACAAAGAGGACTCTCGCAGCGCCGGGGACGACGACTGTCGTTCGCTTGATGTTGTTCTCCACGCGCGTATCGTTCTTCGCCCGGATGACGGCCTCGACGTAACGGAATCCCTTTTCACGGAAGAACATCCCAGGCAGGTCGAATCGATTCTGGCCCGCGGCGAGCGACACATCGCGTTCACTGATCAGGAATCCATCGCGATAGACGGCGAGCTGGGCCGTCGTCGGTTCCGTCGCGGCAATCATGACATTGACGGCGAACGCCTGGTTCACACGGACCCGCTGCGGCACATCCACGCCGACGACGGCGACTTCCGGCGGGAAAGGTCTGTCGAGCAGGACGACGTGAAGCGCCGCGTCATCCATTTCGCCGGCGGGCAGCCCCTGGAGCCAGGCGCCGCGATTGGCGTTCGCGTCCGTGAAGAGGTAGATCGTCTTCCGCTCGCCCGCGGCGCCGCCGTTGAGGGCGAGACGAAGGGCGGACTCAACGTCGGTATGCTCGCCAGCGATCGAATCACGGAATCCCTCAATGGCGGCAATCTTCGCGTCGAGTGTCGCGGCGTTCTTCCCGGCGTCCGCGCCTGCGGCGCCACTGACCCGCGTCCGCTCCGCATAGAGCCGGGTCAGCGTGGATTCGTAGGTCAGCTTCTCTTTGAGATCCTCGGGCCATCCCTTCCAGCTGTCGGCGCCGTTGATCACGAGGGCCGGACGATCACCGAATGCGATCACACTGACGCGCAGATTGCCGGCTGTGTCGAACGCCTCCTTTGCCATGGCGTCGGCGGAGGCCATGGCCGCGGCGACATTGTCGGCCGACACGCTGCGCGACACATCCAGGGCGAGAACGAGATGGCGTGACCGGCTGCTGATCTCCATCGCCGGCCGCGACAGGGCCGCGATCACGAGGGCCACGATCGCAAGTCTCAGCCCCAGGCTCAGAACGAGGCCACGGCGGGAGAGCTGCGTGTAGCTCCGGCGACCCAGCCAGATGAGAAAGGCGAGGATCGGCGGCAGCAGAAGCCAGAGCCATGGCGTCTCAAACGACAATCGTCACTCCGTCCACCGAAAGTGGTAGCTCATCCATTCGAACAGAATCAGCAGGGTTGCGGCGATGGCCAGGGCGAACCAGGGCACGACACCGAAGAGGCGATCCGTCAGTTCGAGAGCCGGCGCATCGGCCGACGCCTTCATCGGCGCCAGGCGCGTCTCCGCATCAGAGGCCAGGTTCACGGCCGTGTAGTCAAATTCGCCGTCGAGTTCCACGCGCAACGGACCGGGCCGCAGCCCGGCGTCAAAATCGAAGCCGCCATGGTCGACGGCAACTTCGGACTCCTCGACAGTCTGCGTGGCGCCGGGTCGTCCGACTTTGATCGTTGTCCGGTCCGACGACACGGGGCGGAGTGACACGATGCGCTCGCCGATCCCGTAACTCGACTTGATACAGCTCTTTCGCGACGCGGCCAGCTCAATCACGGCGTTCCGGAGAATGAGCGGAAATGCGTTGCGAAAAGGAAGGTCGGACTCCATGACGCTGAACGCGATGCACAGCGCCGTCTGCCCGGGACTGACGCGCCAGAGCATCAGCGGCGCTCCGTCGCCGGCAACGGCCAGGATTTCCATCGGCTCCAGCGGCTCGACGCGCCGGGCATGCGCCAGTTCCGCGCCGCCTAGGCTGACATAGCGACAGAGCGGATGATCCCGATCGACGATGGACAGGGCCGGCAGGTCGATGCTCCCCGTCTGACGCAGCGGAAACCCCTCCGGCCAGGCGTTTACGAACACGGCGGCCTCGGCGTCCATCGCGCCGTCCGGCGCCTCGCCATTGAAGATTGTGACATCGAAGCCTGATTTCGCGTCGCCCCCGAGGGAGGCGTACTCCGCCGGCGAGATCGTGACGCTCGTCTCCAGGTCGACGAGCGGTTCCATCGCAACGAGCGCCTGCTGAAAGAAATACGCCTGATCCGGCGTGGACACCAGCAGGATACTCGCAGGCTTAATCGGCGGCAGGATGGCGTACGCCACGTTGTCCGTCATCAGGGCATCGGGGCGATCGATCGTCGCCTTCAGGACGCCGCCGAGCGGTTCGTCGATGACGATCGTCTTCTCCCACACGCCCCCCGGCTCGATTGTGAACGGCTCGACGCCGCGCGTTGAGTCATCGAGTGACAGAACCAGCTGCGACTCGATGGCTTCTTCCGACGCGCTCGTAATGCGAACGAAAACGTAATGCGACAGTTCATGCGCGTGTGGTCGCGCCTCGATCGTCGTGATACCGAGGTTGTCCGACGTCGCGCCGACGCGATGGACGATGATCTCCGGCGCGTCACTCGGCGCAGCGGCCGACGTCGCCCGGGACTCGCCGGAAGGCGCCGGCACATTCGTCCCATCCGTCACAAGGAGAATGCAGGGACGCTCCTTGTCCTCAAGCAGCTGCGTCGCAAGTTCGATGGCGGATTCGAGGTCGACGCCCCCGGGAAACGGCGCGATTGTCATCGCCGCTTCCGCGATCCTGCCACGCTCCCGGGTCCAGGGCTGAGCGACGCGCGTCAGCCGGCCCGCTTCGATCAGGAGCCACTCATCACTCACAGGACGACGCTCCGTCATGTCACGGATGGCGTCGATCGCAAGCTCCAGCCGACGTCGCGGCGGCGCATCGGCATTCGTCGCATCTGGTTCGAGGGCCTGCATGCTCGCGGAATTATCCAGCACAATGGCGATCGATCTCGGCTTCATTCCACCGAGCGAGAAAATCGGATTTCCCACAGCCAGCAGGAGACACGCCACGATCAACAGCCACAACAGGAGGGAAAGCAGGCGCTTGAGCCGCTTGAACAGCGAGCGCACCTGTGTGGGCCCCGCGAGATTGCGCCAGAACTCCAGCGAGGGGACCGTCTCCCGCGTTCGCCGCAGCTTCAGCAGGTACAGCGCGACGACAACCGGCACAACGCCGAGCAGCCACAGCGCCCAGGGCGCGAGCAGTGTCATGCCACGAGCCCTCCGCGTTCGAGGACGGTTCGCAGGAACGCGTCAAACGGCGTGTCGGTCCTCGCGAGGGCGTATCCAATCGCGTATTTCATGCCGTAGCGTTTGATATCCTCTGAGAAATCCGCGAACGCCTTCTTGTACCTGCGAAGCATCGAATCGGTGATCGTCAGGTCGTCGAAGTCCTGCGTCTCGCAGTCGACAAGCCGAAGCTCCCCCCGGATGGTCGGATTGATTTCCCAGGGCGACGCCACCTGCATGACATAGATCTGATGCTTGAAGAAACGCAGCCGATCGAGACCGGCGCGGACGCGCTCCAGGCCGTAGAAATCGCTGAGCAGCACGATGAGCCCGGGCCGCCTGACGCGGGACACAAACTCCTGAAGCGACGCCGCCGGATCCGTTACGCCGCCGGTTTTCAGATCGTCGAGAAACTCGAATACGTTGAAGATGCGGCCGCGACCGCGCAGCTGCGTCCGACCGGGTTCCAGCTTGTTCGTGAAGGGCACGATCGACGCCGAATCCATGTTCGACATGCCGATGTAGGCGAGCGCCGCCGCAATACGACGGGCGTGGTCAAACTTGTTGGGATCCCCGAAGTTCATCGAACCGCTGCGATCGAGCAGGACCCACAGATCGAGTTCCTCCTCCTGCCGAAACAGCTTGATGACGAGTTCCCCGAGGCGGGCGTAGACCGTCCAATCGACCGTGCGGGGATCGTCGCCCGGCGAGTACTCGCGGAAGTCCCTGAACTCGATGCTGGCGCCCTTGCGCACGGACTGGTGCTGGGCCTGCTGGCGACCGAAGACGAGCCGGCGCGCGATCAGGTTCAGGTACTCGATGCGCTTGAGGAAGTCCTTATCGAAGAGCGTATCGGCCATTCGGCGGGGGTTCCTGTCAGGCGGCGGGTTCGACGATTGAATCCATCAGCTTATCCAGAACGCTGTCGGGATTGATGTTCTCGGCTTCGGCCTCAAAGTTCCGGATGATGCGATGACGCAGGGCCGGCTTGGCGACTTCACGCACATCCTCGCAGCTCACGTTGAAGCGGCCGCCCAGCAGGGCCCGCACTTTCGCGCCGAGAATCAGCGTCTGCACGCCGCGCGGGCTGGCGCCGTAGCGGACAAAGCGCTTCGTCATGTCCGTCGCATACGGCGAATCGGGATGCGTGCCCAGGGCGATGCGCGCCGCGTATCGCTGGACGAATTCCGCGACCAGCACCTGTCGCACGGTATGCTGCATCCTCGTGATTTCATCGCGATTCAGCGCGGGCGTGACGACGATTTCATCGTCGCCCGTCGTGCGCTGGATGATGCCAAGCAGCTCCTCTTCCCCCTGAAGGGCGACATCCACTTTGAAGAAGAAGCGATCGACCTGCGCCTCGGGCAACGGGTAGGTGCCCTCCATCTCGATGGGATTCTGCGTGGCGAGGACCCAGAAGGGCGCGGGCAGCGAGTGCGTCGTTCCGCTGACCGTCACGCTCCGTTCCTGCATCGCCTCGAGAATGGCCGACTGCGTTTTCGGCGTGGCGCGATTGACTTCGTCCGCGAGGACGAGGTGTGCGAAGATCGGTCCGGGCTCGAACTGGAAGCGGCGACCGCCGTGATCGTCCTCGTGGAAGATCGTGGTGCCCGTGATATCGGAGGGCATCAGGTCGGGCGTGAACTGAATGCGATGAAAACTGAGGTCCATCGCCTCGGAGATCGTGCGCACGAGCAGGGTCTTGCCCAGGCCGGGCACGCCTTCGAGCAGTACGTGACCACCCGCGAAGAGCGCCGTCAGCACCTGATCGACGACGGACGAATACCCGACGATGCGCCTGCCGATCTCGGCGCAAAGCTTCTCGTATCCCTGCCGAAACAACTCGGCCGTCTGCGGACTCAGTTCCTCGCTCATATCGCCTCTCAGGTTCGAAGACAGCGCGGGACGCGCCGCCGATTCAGTACGGCCGCCATGCAGGTCCCCCGCGTTCGCAGCTCGTGTTCACGCTGACCCGGCGCCGCCACGCGCAGTGCGACCCGTGTCAACATCCTTCCATATGCAAACGTTGATCGCCCCCGACGCGTTCGCCTTATTCGTCCGACGCCTCTGTCGTTTTGTCGGCGTCATCCTCCTGCGGCTGAATCGCGCGGAAGTAACGGCCCAGGTAATCGCGGCACGAAACCGGCACGGATTCCAGATCGAGGTCGGCCTCCGCTTTGCGCACCATTTCGGCGAAGATCTCCTTCTCCGACTGGCCCGATGCGGCCCGTTCGTTTGTCGATACAACGGAATAGGTCGTGCTGCGACCGGCGCGTTCGCGCGTCTGCGCGAGCGAAGGGGTCCGATCGTCGTCGCCCTTCGGCGCCTTGCCGCCCTTCGCGTCCGGTGTGGTTCCCCAGCCCGGCTTCAGACCGCCCTTGCCGCCGGGTTTTCGGCAGAAGAACTCCGACTCGCCGTTACCCTGGCATTTGGAGCAGGAGCCGTTCCTGCAGTTCTTACATTCCTTCTTATTCATGCAGCGCTTCAGTTCGTCGAGATAGCTCTCGCACTTGCTCAGGTGATCGCACTGTTGATAGCGATCCGCGTTCTCGCGCAACTGCTTTGCGAGCTTCTCCATTTCTTCCGCCGAGCGTTCGCCATTCATGGAATTGGCGGCGTTGGCGCACTTGCTGCACGCCTCGCTGAGTTCGTGCTCGTCGCCCAGTTCCTGCGCCAGCTTCTGAAGATCCGACGCGGCCGCCTCGAATTCGGAGGCCGACCACTTCGCCTCGCCCGACTTCAGCTTCTTCGCGAGATCGCTCAGGGCTTTGGCCGCCGAGTTGTAGTCTCCGGCCTTCAGCTTCTTCGCCACGGACGCCAGTGACTTACTCGACTTCATCGAGCGGGCCGCCTTGCGCAGCGACGACTTCGGCGCGCCGGCCGCCTTGCGCTTCGCCTCCAGCTCATTCCGCATCCGGGCGATGCGCTCAAGGGCTTCCTTCTTGGACGGCTTCTGTTTCAGAAAGTCCGCAAGCTTCCGCATTTCGTCCTGGAGCCTGCGTTCCTCATCCGTCTTCGGCTCTTTGAACTCCGCCAGTTTGCGCTCGACATCCTCGTTGATGTCGTTCCACTGATCGTCGCTGATTTCCCTGGCGACGACGGGATCCGCCTGCGTCTTCGCATTCGGAACGATGAAGAAGAACGCGACGAGGGCGATCAGCGGCAGCGGCAGCATTCGCAGTTCCCGCGGCGCCCGCCACGGCAGGGCCGACTCGGGGCGAACGGAACCCACGCGCGCCATCGCATCGTTCAGCACGAGCTTCGCCCGCGCCTGGCGATGGTGCGACGCCAGCTGCAGCGCGCTGGCGAATCGATCCTCGCTGTCCGCAGCGCGATCCAGCGCGCGGGCAAGTCGCAGTTCATTCGTCGGCGCCACGAAGCCGAGCAGACCGGCGGCGACGGCGAGTCCCGCCACGAGCCAGCTCGCCTGGAAAGGTGAGCCGAGAATCTCGCCACCCGCGATGTAGTTCACGATCAACAGCAGCACGGCGGCGACGCAGCCATAGAAGGCGCCGACGGCGAACCATCGCAGCGCCGTAATCAGGTGATAACGCCGCCGCAGGCCGTGGAGAATCGCGTCAACGGGTTCCGGCAACTTCGATGGATTTCTCATTCGTCAGCTCCCGCGCCTGCGCCGCGAGCCCGTGCAGCGGATCACGCCATAGCGCCTGTCGCAACAACGATTCGCCCGCCTCTGTCGCGCCCGCTCGGCAGGCGGACAGACCGGCTCGATAGTAATCTGTCACAGACTCCAGCTTGCCCGCGCCACGCTCCAATGCGCGACGGTAGTCTCGCCAGGCTCTCTCCCAGTCGCCCAACTTAAAGAAGTATAACGCCTCAGAAGCGTCGAATCGATGACTCATTGGCTCCCGCAGCCGGGCTTCGTCGATGGCGATTTGCGCCTTCTTGTAGTCCTGACCATAGGCGCGGGACGCATAAATGGCGGCCAGGGAATCCATGGGGCCCGCGTCGAATGGGCGCCCAACCGCCCTGGACAACCAGTATTCCTCGACATCGGCCAGCAATTTCCGCGCCTCGTCCTGACGTCCGGCCAGCGTCAGCCACTGCGCCTTCCGCCAGTTCAGGTTTGCGAATTCCTCCTCGTCCCAGGCCGAGCCATAGCGATCGATACGCATCTCCATGATGCGGATTGCATCGTCATAGCAGTGATGCATCTGATAGGCGTACTGCAGCCACTCCAGCGTAATGTCGCCGTCGGAGTTGTCGTCCCGGATCTCGGCGCCAAAGAGCTGGGCGACCGCCGATCGATCCAGTCGGCCCGCCGCGACTTTCTGCAGCACTCCGCCGCCATAGTATCTGGCGCTGATATAGCGATTCGAGTAGTTGTAGGTCACGTAGTTTGACTCGGCCAGGCTCTCATCGGTCCGCATCAGCCAGCTATCGACGCGCCAGATGGCGGACGACTCGGAGTGACATCGTTCGATCAGAGACGCCTCCAGCGAATCGGCCGTCGCCGTGTCACCACGCTTCCGCGCAACGACGAGACGAACCATATCACATTCATTCTGCAATTCCGGCGAGACCGCGTTGGCGGCGCTGACGGCGCGATCGATGCGATCGAAGTCGCCGAGATCGAAACAGGCGTTGAGATAATCCCGGAAGCGAGCGCTCTTCACGATCGCGTCGGCGTCTCCCATTTTCTCGATCAGCGCAACGATGTCGGCGGGGCGCCGCTTCGCGCGATACAGCGAGATCAGCGCCTCGACGGTCTTCGTCTTCTCCCAGCCCGGCCCGACGAGATCCGCCATCGCCGTCAATCGGGATTCGATCTCCGGATCGAGCAACGCCCACTCCCAGATCTCATCGGGGAGTTCATTGACGTCTGACGCCTCTTCCTCCGGATCGTCCTTCAACTCGTCGGGCAGTCTGGACTGGCACGATCGAAGCGCCGATCGAACTTCGTTCACCGTCCTGTCGCCACCGAAGCCACCCCAGTACCAACTGTAGTCGTCGGCGTCGGGATCGATGCTCGGCAGATCGTTCGCCTCAAGGGCCGCCCAGGCGGCTGCGATCATTCTCCGCTTCCAGCCGGCGGCATCCTCCGGACGATCCGCGGCGGCGCACCACTCAGCGAACATCGGCCAGGTCTCGCGCGGAAGGCGCCATTGCGTGTCGGCGAGTTCATCGAGGAGGCGATCGAACGCCCGGATCTCGACGAACTTCTTCTGGGCGGCCTCGCGCCAGTCCGACGCGAATTCGCCTGACGACGAGGATCGTCGATTCATGTAGGCGCGGATCCGCGCCGCATTGGCGCCACTCATGAACATGGACATGTCATTGAACATGCCGTCGTCCGATTGATCCGGGTTGACGAGCGCGGCCTGTGTCTTCAGTCGCTCGACAAGACCATCGACATCCCCGGCCTTCGCAAGAAGGTCCGCCTGGAGTCGTTCGTGTGACGCCCACAGCGGCTCGTACAGTTCGATTCCGCCGTTGTTCTGATTCCCGACAATCTCATTCAGGTAGGAGAGCATCGAGGAGTTCATGCTCAGTACGCCGGCGGCGCCGACCTGGCCCTTGCGCATGTTCTCCAGATAGGCCTTCGCCTTTTCCTGAAGCGGCGCTGACGGCGTGGTCCGCCAAAGCGAACGACGTCGCGCGGACAGCCACTCGACGAACTCCGCGTTGACATCGACGGCCGATCGATCGGCCAGGCCCATCTGGGCCGCAAGCGCGAGTCCGCGACGCGCCTTCACATTCTCCGGATCCTCTTCGATGAAGATCAGGAACCGCCTGGCCCCTTCCTGCGCGCTATCGTGAAGGAGCGACACGAGCGCGGCGTCCTCAGGGCGTTCGTTGGGGATGTCGATCTTCAGGATTCCGCATTCTCCAACCTCGGCGACCGCATACAACCTCTCGAACCAGAGCGATTCAGGTGTGATCGCTTCGGTAGACGCCCAGAGGCGATCGATGGCCAGCCGGGCGGCGTCCGCGCGACGACCCACCCGAAGGTAGGCGCGATAGAGGATTGACGCCCGCGTGTCATCCAGCGGTTTGCGATCGCGCGCCCGCTCCAGGTGTGTGATGATCCCGTCGACATCATCGATCAGCGCGCTCGCCCCGAGGAGCCGCCATTGAAGCATGTCGTCTTCATCCGACACCGGGCTCTCCTCCGCGATCCCCGCCATCAGGCGCTTCGATTCGTCAGAGTTCTTCCGCATGAATTCGACGAACGCCTCCTTCATGCGATACTGCTCCGCCATCTCCGGCAGCGCTTCCTTCAGCTCGGCGAGCATCGCCATGGCGCCGTCCCAGTTTTCCAGCTGCATCTCGGCCTGCATGAGCTCTGATCGCAGGGCGTTGTCCTCCGGCAGCGACTTCCGGCGTTCGATCAGCGTATCGCGCGCCGCTTTCCAGCGATGATCGCGGATCTGCAGGCTCAGCGTCAGCTTCGCCAGGCGGGCGTCGCCCGCATCGCGCTTCAGCTCGGCGTCGTTTGCCTCAAGGATGGCGTCGATCTTTCCGGTCCGTTCCGCCATGTCGCAGAGCGTCTCGGCGATCTGCGATTCCTGCCAGCTCTCAAACTCCGGTTCCTCGCGACCGCCGTACATGCCCCACATGCTGTAGTAGTAATAGTCATTGCCCTCATCCGGCAGACTGCGATAGCCGCGAGAGAGGAGCTCCATCGCATCCTCGGTTCGACCGAGGCGATCGAGGAGCTCGGCGTATTGGGAGATCTGGTTGATGTCGTCGGCGAAGAGCAGCGACAGTTCCATCAGTTCGAGCGCGCGCGGTCCGGCGTCCTGTCGCCACATCAGGCCCGCGAGCATTGGCAGCATGGACTGCGGCGAACCGCCCTGCGACGAGATCAGATAGGCGCGTTCCGCCTTCTCGTAGTCGCCGAGCTTCACGTAAATCGATGCGAGGTGCCGCAGATCATCGTCGGGGGCGCCCCAGTAGTATCCGCCGTAGCGACCGTAGCTGCTGGTGAACGCAGGGCTGATTCCCATCATGGCGGCGGACGCCGGGCCCTGCGGCGCCTGCGTGATGCCGGCCGCCGCGTTCCTGATCTGCTTACCCGCCAGAACGAGCTTCAGCTGGTCCATGCGATCCGGCAGACTGGTGCGCTTCAGCCGGCGGACATACTCCCACGCCTCGGCGGCGCGCGACCACTCGCCCTTGCGCTCCAGGAGTTTCGCCCAGAGCGTGTGAATCTGCGGGTCGTACGGCGACGCCTTGCGGCGCACGTCCAGATCCGATTCCAGCGCCTCCCAGTCTCCCACGAGCGCCGACACGGCCAGGCGCGCATCCTGATCGTCGTCGAGGGTCTTCTGAATCGCCTCCGCAGTCGTCGGATCGCTCGCCGCCACGGCCATCGCCGATCGCACATCAACTCCGTCACTGCGATTCATCTGACCGTAATAGCGCCGATAGGGATCGTTGTCGTCCTCGCCGACGGCCTCGCGCTCGAAGAGTTCGCGAACCTGGGCCAGGGCGCCCGGCGCGTCCTTCTCCGCAAATGCGAAGATGGTCAGGCGCTTCCGCGCGGGCGTATTCGTCGGATCCAGTCGAAGCGCTTCTTCGAATTCCGCCTTCGCCTTCGGATAGGCGCGGAGCTCGAGGAATCGGTTGCCGAGCGTGATATGACTGCCGGCTTCCTTGAGATTCATCCGCTCCTTCCAGACCTTCTCCGCCTCCTCGTGCTCGCCGCGCCGCCACAACAAGTGGCCGAGTCGATCTCGCAGATTCTGCGTCGGGACTTCCTCCGTCGATTGCCGCCGGCCGCTGAACAGGCCGCTGAAGATCGACGATCCTCCGCCTTCGACCTTACGTTCCAGCGCTTCAATCACTTCCCGATAGGCGGCGATGAGTTCCTCGTCCGAGGCGAATCCCTCCATCCACTGAACGCGCTCGGACATCACCTGGCGTCGCAGCGCCTTGACCTTCGCCGCCCTGTTCAGGACGGCCAGCGCGTCGTCATAACGACCGTGGCGCCGCAGCAGCGCCGCAAGCTCCTGATGGTTGCTCCAGTCATTCGGATTCTTCTTGATCCGATCGCGCAGAAACTCGACGTATCGATCGAAGAGTCCCGTCGCCTCCGCCAGTGATCCGAGGATGGATGACGGATCGCCGCCACCACCGCCGAAGGGCGTCATCATCGACTGATCGCCCTCGCCCAGTTTGGCCGCCTGTTCGAGCAGGTCGAACGCCATATTCGTGTCATCATCAAGGACGGCAATCACGGCGCGGAACTGCAGCAGCAGCGGCGAGTCCACGTCCTGCGCCGCCAGCGTCTGATCCAGCAGTGTCTTCGCTTCCTCGACGCGGCCCCGAATCACGCAGATGGCGGCGTAGGCGACGTTCGTCAGGTCCACTTTCTCGTCGCGAATCCTGTTGTATTCCTCGAACGCCTTGTCCGGCTGGTTCATCTTCCAGTAGATGTCGCCGAGCCTGCACGTCATCATGTTTCGCGCCGACATCAGCTGGATCATGCCCGCGTACTGCGGCGGCATGCCCGGCGGAACCTGCGGCTTCGGCTGGTTGTCGATGAACTCCCGCGCCATCGACACGGCCTTCTCGTATTCGCGACGCTCGATCGCGCGATCGATCAGACGCATCGCCAGCGCCTGATCCGACATTGACTTGTCAATCAGCTTTTCCAGCACCCTGTCGGCCAGGTCGGGTCGGCCCATCGTCTTGTGCAGCATGAGCAGTCGCTTGGCCGCCAGGGGATCGTCCGGGCTGGACGCGTATTCCGCCTCCAGCCGATCCCGGATTTCCTTCGCCAGCGCCGGCCGCATCACGAACAGCGCCGAGAAGGGCTGGAAGTGGTTTTGATCATCGTCGTTGTACATGCCGTACATCGACATCATGCCGCCGTACTGCGTCGATTGACGCATCTGTTCGGAAACGGCGCTGACGATGCGATCCGCCGCCCCTTTGACGTCGCCCTTGATCAACAGGGATCGCGCAATCATCGCGTCACCCGTCTCGCCCGCGCCGCCCCAGCCGCCGCCGCCACTTTTGCTGCGCTTGGCGGCTTCGAACTTTTCGAGGGCCGCCTCATGTCGACCGTAGTAGTGCAGCAGAATGCCGACGCGCTCGTAGCTCGACGGATCCCGCGGGTTCGCCAGCTCGCCGAGCGCTTCGAGGGCTTCGTCCCGGCGACCTGCGGCGAGCAGCGCCTCGACGAGCCGATAGCGCGGCGTGCGCTTCGCGTCGTCGTCCTTCGCCCGATCGATCTGCTGCCGCAGGGCCTCGATCAGCTTCTCGGGCTCATTCCGAATCGTGTGGATCTCGACCAGGAGTTCATGAAGCCCCTCCATGTGCGGACTCTTCTCCGCGATCTCCTCCAGGAGCTTCAGCGCTTCGTCGATCTCCAGCGAGTAGTAGAGCGCCCTGGCGAGACGCATCTTGTTGCGGGCGTTGTCCGGGCTCGCCGCGAGCGTCGCTCGCAGCGATTCGATCGTGTCGGTCGACTCGGCGACGGCCGTCGGCGGCTGGAGCTGCTCCAGGCGACGTCGCACCTGCGCCAGCCTGCCGACATCGGCGAGACCGCGACGCAGGAGACGCTGGTAGACTTCGATCGCAACGGGCGCCCGATCATTCGCCTCCAGCGACTCGGCGAATGCAATCTGCACGCTCTCGTTCGTCGGCATGCCGACGGCCAGCGATCGGAGCACGGGCAGAAGCTCCTTCACGAGCTTCCGCTGGCGAATCAGGGCGAGGACTTCGTCACCCACGCGATCCTGGTTCACGCCGGCGACACCCACGGCGCGCTCGAGCGCATCACCCGCCGCGATCGTGTTATCGAGCGACAGATGGAGCCGCGCGATGCGGATCCACGAAGGCCAGAGTTCGAGCGGGTTCTGCATGCCGCCCCAGCCCCAGTAGACGTTCATCCTGCCCCAGCGCTGCTGCCAGGACCACGTGTCCTGGCCGGCCGACTCCAGGATGCGAGGAATGTCCGGCGTGATCGCGACGTTGCGAAGCGACCAGTTTCGGGCGTCCCGCGCCAGTCGTTCCTTTGAAGCGACGACCTTCTGCTCCAGCGCCAGCGCGTCGGCGTATTCCTCCTGCGCCTCGGCGACTTCGCCGAGCGTCTGAAGCAGACCCAGCTCGCTGGGAAACTCATCGAGATAGGCCGCGTAGATCTTTCGGGCCTCGGGCCAGTCGCCGTCGCGATCGTAGAGTTCCGCAAGCTTGCAGACTTCCGCGAAGTAGGGAACGCTGGCTGTCAGTCGATCGTCCGACGATCGCCGGTACGCTTCCCTTGCGCTCTCGACACGCTCGGCGTAAAGACCCTTCAGCGTATCGACCATCTTGTACTGTTCGGCGATTCGCCGCGCACGAACGGTCTGATCCGTCTCCCGCAGGAAGTCATAGAGCTCGACCAGCTTGTCGCGCTCCGCAAACGCCTTGACGATGGCGTTGAAGGCGGAATCGATGCCTTCCTGCTCGCCGTACCAACTCGTCGTCAGCGTACCGCTGTAGATGCGCTGCAGCAGTTGATCGCCCGCCAACCGCCGAACGGCGATGAGCGATTTCTCATACCATTCGTACGCCAGGTCGTTCTGTTCGTGGAGCTGCGCGATCCCGGCAAGCATTGTCCAGCCGTCGGCGTCCGCGGGGTTCCCGGGCTCCAGCGACTTCCAGATCGTGCGCGCCTCCTCGATGCGATCCGTCTTCGCGAGAATCGTTGCGAGGTTCAGCTGCGCCCGCAGATGCCCCGCCGTCCGGATGGTTCCGGAATACCCGCTGACCAGCGCCTCGCCGAGCGCCCACTTGTGGGCGATGTCGGCGAGCAGTTCCTCCGTCAGGCGCAACTGGAATCGAATCGGCAGGGATCGCACGAAGTCGCGTCGCGCCCGTTCAACCATTTCCTTTTCAAGCGCTTCGCGGCGATCATTCAGCAACGTCGCCAGTCGCCGCGCATGCGGTTCGGCGTCCTTGTATCGTTCGGCGCCGAGCAGGATATCGACGAGACCGCTGAGGGCGACGAGATCCGTGTCATCCGCATTCACGGCGCGCCCGAGCATTTCGGCCGCCTCATTGTTGGCGCCCTGGGCCTGCCGGATCACGGCGAGCTCGATGATCTCATCGCGATCCAGCGCCTCGACGCCTTTCGCCTCCAGTTCGGCGAGCCGGGCGTCGCGCAGCGCGGGCTTCTGCGCGATCAGCGAATAGGCCCGCACGCGGAAGTAGTCTCGCTGCGATGACTGCCCCAGCCATGTCTGATGCTCAAGCGGGAATGTCGCCGTCTCCAGCGCCTGCAACAGCGCGAGCGCCTTCTCCGACTCGCTGAATGTCTCTTCGAAGACTTCGTACGCCTTGAGTTTCAATACGGCGTTGTCGGGCTGAGATTCAAGCTGCGCGTCGAGCGTCTCCTTCAGCTCGGTCAACAGTCCGTTCTCCGTGAAGAACGCCACGGCCCGATCGAGATTGCTGCGCGGCGCCTGTCCGCCGCCCCCCCAGCTCGCCTGCATGCTCGCCATCATGATCGAGCCGAAACCGCCGCCGCCGCCCGGCGACGACCCTGCGCCGGGATTCTGCTTGTTACCGACTCCCGCGCTGAACAGCCGACCCGCAATCTCGGCCGCCGCCCGGCGATCGCCCTTGTCGATGTACGCCTTCGCCAGCTGCTCGATGTTGCGTATGTTGTCAGGTTCCAGATCCAGCAGCCGACGCGCCGCCTCCAGCGCCTCGTCGGTCCGTCCCGATCGCTCCAGCGTCGCGACGAGCTGGCGATGCAGCTCAAAGGCGTCCGGCTTCATGCGGATGCCTTCCCGGAACACAGCGATCGCTTCGTCGAAGAGACCGTTGCCTTTCAGGAGTGTTCCCGCGTAGAGCTTGTTGGCGATCTGTCGCCAGGCGGACTTCGCCTCGTCGACGCTTCCCGCCTCGAAGAAGCACTTACCCAGTTCGCCCAGGACATAATCCCGATCGACGCCCGGGAAGCGCATGACGCGCCGATAGGTCTCCGCCGCCTCATCGAAGCGCGCCAGGCGGCGAAGAATCTCCGCACGCGCCATCTGGAGATCGACATCGCGCGGGTTGTAGCGAATCACGACGGCGAGCCAGTCGATCGCCCGGTTGTATTCGTATTCCTGGATCAACAGCTGCGCCAGCGTTCGGGCGACAAGCGTGTCCTCGGGGTCCGCCTCGGCACGCGCCTGCAGATCGACGATCAGGTCATCCACCTCGCCGAGCCGCCGCGCAACGTCGTGGAGCTTGCCGATGGCGGTGGCCGCCGTGTCGCGATCGGATCGCTGGATCGACGCCACGCGATAGGTCTTCATCGCGTCTTCCAGGCGACCCGCCTCGGCCAGGGCGTCGGCGTAGGCCAGGTGCAGTTCGTATCGATCGGGTTGCAGCCGAGTCGCCGTTTCGAAATAGGTCAGCGCCCGCTCGATCTCGCCGAGCCGCGCCATCTGTTCGGCGACGCTCTTGAGGACGGTCGCATTGTTCGGCGACGCCTCGACCATCGCTTCAAACGTCCTGACGGCGCCGCCCTTGTCGTCGTATCGCAGTCGAAGATCGGCGATCGACTGGTAGTAGTCCCGACCTCGCTCCGGATGCCCCTCGATCAGCCGCGTGTACTGCGCCACGGCGGCGTCCACGTCACCGATCGCCTCAAAGAGCCTCGCCAGTTGCCGGCGCGCCTCTTCGTGGGCCGGATTCAGGGCCAGGAGCTGTTCGAGCCGCTCCCGTGCGGTCCTGAAGTCGCGACGATAGTCGGCGGCCCGCGCCAGAATCAGCAGGCTCGTCTCGTCGTCCGGCGAATCCCTGAGTCGCGCCGACTCATCCTCGATCAGGGCGTCGATCCTGTTCGCCGTGGCGTGCATGCTGACGAGGATGTCAACCCCCGCCGCCCGCTGCCGATCACTCGGCATGAGTGACAGCGCGTCACGCCGCGCCTTCAGCGCGTCCTCGACGCGTCCCAGTCGCACGAGCAGATCGGCGCGCTCGAGCTGGTACCGAACTTCCTGCGGCTTCAGCGCGCAGGCCTTCTCCATCGCCACCAGCGATTCATCCATCGCGCCGGCGCTCGCAAGCGTCCGGCTCATGACCGCCTGAACGTAGGGATCCTCCGGCGCCGCGTCGCCCATGCGCTTCGCCGCCGCCACGGATTTCTCCAGCTCGCCCTGGAGGCGATAGAGGCGGCTCAGGGCCTCATACCCTTCGGCCGTTTTCGGCGCGAGCTCGATCGCCCGCTCGTAGCACTCGGCGGCGTCGTCGAACATCTCGTACGGCTCGAAATAGGAGCCCAGGCGTCGCGCGAGCGTCGCATCCGTCATCCCGCTTTTCAGCACGCGTTTCCACTGGCCGCGGGCCGCATCCAGGTCCCGATGCGCCGCGAGAAACTGGCCGTACGCGACGTAGAGTTCGACGTCGTCCGGATGCTGAGAGATGATCCGCTCGTACTCCGCGACGACGCCATCCTTCTCATCGAAGCGCTCCAGCATCGAGATCCGTCGTTCGCTGAGCGTGATGTCCTTCGGAAAGAGCGTCGTCGCCTCTTCGAGGGTCGTCTTCGCGCCGTCCTTGTCGTCCATCGCCGCCTGCACATCGGCCAGGAGCATCCGCATCTGCGATTGCTCCGGCGACTTCTCGATCCGCTCGCGACAATAGGCGATGAGATCGTCGAGCCGACCGGACTGACGATAGAGTGTCACGATCCGCTGATGCAGTTCCTCCTGCAGCCAGTGGTCTCCCGTCAGCAGCGCAATGGCGTCGCTGTAGGCGTGAATCGCATCCTGTGTCCTGTCGAGTTTCTCAAGGGATCGTCCGAGCTGCCGCAGCACTTCGCATTTGCGATCGGCGTCCGCGGACGTGGCCTCAACCAGCGCCTCGTACTGAGCGACGGCCGCCTCGTGCAGATCACGCTGCGCCAACGCGTCGGCGATTCGCCTGCGATGCAGGTAACTGTCGGCGTACTGTTCCGCGAGTCCCGTCAGGACGGCGGCGGCCTTCTCCCTGTCGCCGGCGCGCAGGTGCAGATCCGCAAGCGACTCACTCAGCGTCATCCGTTCCGACGCGCTGCGCGCCCGCTCGAGCGCCAACTGCAGTTGTTCCTCGGCTTCCTCAAGCCGATTGACCTTCTGAAAGACCTCCGACCTGAACACCAGCAGCTGCGACTCGTCGCGCTCGCTGAGGGCGCCGGAGGCCGAGATCGCCCCCAGCAACTCGAGCGCCCGGTCCGTCTTTCCCGTCCGAAGGAAGAGTCGCGCCGCGACGACTTTGGTCGGAACATCGTCCGGCAGCGCCGCCATCCGCGCCTCGTAGCGCGACACGAGTTCGTCCAGCCGGCCCTGGTTGAGGTAATGCCGGACCAGCCCCGTAAACGCCGATTTGTGGAACGGCCGTCGCTGCAGAATGCGATCGAATCTCGCCGCCTCCTCTTCGGCCGCCAGTTCGCTTTCCGGCGAAGTCGTTTCCGTCGGCGCGGACGTGACAACGGCGCCGTTCGATTCGCCATCCTCTTCGACCTGTGCGCGAACGCCGGACAGACACAGGAATCCGATCGAGACGATGAACAGAATCCGATCGTAGCGCATGTTGCTTCTCCGATTGATTGAGAATCCGTGCGTTCTCATGGCCCAGGTGGCGCTTACCGGCAGGACAAGTGGCGGATGGCGCTGTGTCGCTCGCGGGCGCCTGGGGCGCCAGGCGTTTGCGGGCGTGTTCTGGCGACTCGCCGACCCATGGGCGTCAGTATACCGATCCGCTCCAATCGATTCGATCCAATCCGGAAAATCGGCCCTGGCCTCCGTTGACGGGACGAGCCCGACTCGGGCGCCGAAAAAACGCGGTCCGCAGGGTCTGAATCTGGCCGTCGAACAAAGTGTTGTACGTATCCAGGCGGCGGCGGGTTTCAGGAGAGTGTCGAATCACCCCCGCGGCGCAACGGCGTCATCGCCATTTCACAGAAAACGCGCCGTCGCAGCGCCTCCCGAGCCAGACGCTCCTTTATTATGATATGAGGTTTCAGTCGCACGCCCGTTGGGGCGATCCGTGGGAACCTGGCCGCATCCGCGGCGCCCGCTGCACACAGTATCCTGACCAAACCGCGGACAGAAGATCGATCCGCATAAGGGGAATGGCCGCCGATGCGTCTTCGATCCACCCGCCTTACTCACGTGATCCAGCTGTTGATGACGTCGTTTCCGATGGCGATCATCCCCGTCTCAGCGGCCTGCGGCGGTGACTGCCCGGTTTACACCCACACGGCGGGTGGCGCCGTCCAGACATCCGCCCTCGTCGAGGCCTCCGGCGTCGCCGCCAGCCGTCGAACGCCTGGCTATTTCTTCACACACAACGACAACACCAACGACCAGCGCGTGTTCGCCATCACCGCGGGCGGCGCGCTCCGCGCCACGTACACGATCCAGAATGCGACGAACGTCAGAGATCCGGAGGACATTGCCGTGGGGCCCGGCCCGACGCCCGGCGAAACTTACCTCTACCTTGCGGACACAGGTGACAACAACAACGTTCGTACCGATATCGCCGTCTATCGCGCCCTGGAACCCAGCGTTCCCGCATCCGGCGCCCCGATCAGCGAAACGCTGCCCGCCGACAAAATCCTTCTCGCCTTTCCGGATGGACCGCGTGACGCCGAAACGATGTTCGTGGACACGAATGGCGATATCTATCTCGTCGTGAAACGTCTGACACCCGGCAAGGTCTACCGCGCCCCTTTCCCGCAGTCCACGACGCAGGTCAACATGCTCGAACACGTCGGACAACTGCAATGGGGAAACACGCAGCCCACGGGCGGCGACATGGCCGCCGACGGTTCCGCCATCATCATTCGCGGGTACTTCCGGATGGATTACTGGGAGCGCCCCGCGGGGGCGACAGTCGGCGATGTGCTCAGCGCAACGGGCTGCCCGGCCATCTGGGCCATTGAACCGCAGGGTGAAGCCGTCTGCTTCGTCAACGAGGTACGCGACTACGCGACGATCAGCGAAGGCGACAACCCGATCGTCCATCTGTTCTATCGACAGCCGCCGCCACCCACGATCGGCGCGTTCGTCACTGCGCTGCTCCACACACCGGACGATCCCGACGCCATTCTCGCCTTTGACTACAACGAAGACGACGATCTCAATGGCCGTGACATCCGCGGCTTCATCGACGCGCTGCTCGACAACTAGGCCCGATTCAGCGCCAATTGCGAAGTGTCACTCCGACCGCGGAATCATGTGTTCCGGCATCAGGACGGCGACGACACGCCCTTTCGCGCAACATTCCCCGTCCGCCGTCACGGCGATCTCGACGATGACCTTCCGCGGTTTGGATTCCACGATGCGTCCCCGCGCTTCCAGGGCGGGCCCCATCGGTGTCGGTCGCAGGTAGTCCACGTGCAGTGAGGCCGTGACGAATCGCAGCGCCGGCGTCGTCCCCGGTTCGCGCCCCGCTGCGCGACAGGCCTCCAGGGCCGCCGATCCAGTTCCGTGACAGTCAATCAGCGACGCGATCAGGCCGCCATAGACATAGCCGGGAACGGCGGTGTGACAGGGTTTCGGGGTAAGAACAGCAACTGTTTCATCACCATCCCATGCGCTGCGGATATGCAGCCCATGCTCGTTGAGCCGGCCACACCCGTAACAATGCGCCACGTCATCCGGATAGCTGTCCTGCACAGCAACGCCAGTCGTCATTGGAGTTCCTCAGTCAAACTTCGCCTGCGCCGATCTTTCCTTTCTTAAGGATTTCAAAACACAGCTTAATGGAATCCTCGTCGAAACGAAGGAAGTGAATTCAGCCGGCGCGTCTACGCTTCCGCATGGCGACCACTTAGGAAAACAGGCTGTTTGACCCCAGGCGCCGTCTCTGGCCGGACCTTCCGACACAACGCCCGCCCCCCGAATGCGCGCCCCTGAGAACCAGACTCCGGAGAGGAAGCGTATCAATGAACACACTTCGAAAACTGACACTCAATCGACTCTGTCCGATCCTCGCATTGTTCCTGACACTGCTGATCGCCCGCGGCGCCAGCGCTCAGGTACAGTTCGACGGCGGCGCGACGATCGACTTCGCCGGATACACCGGTGGCGGATTCGCGCCGGAACCCGCGGCCGGCCAGCTCGATTCCGACACCTGGTCGTCCACAGGATTTGACACGGGGGCCGTTCCGTTCGGCGGATCAAAGACATCCGGCGACGCGGCGCTCGGCCAGAGCAACGGCGGCGTCAACCAGGGAGGCATTTACGCGTTCAATGTCGGCGCCGACAACTACGCCCTGGGCGTCCAGCCGACGACCGCGGACTTCACGCCGGGATCGTTTGTTCTTCGCGTGCAGAACGTCACAGGGGCGACGCTGACCAGCCTCGATATCGCCTACGTCGCCTACTATCGAAACGATCAGCCACGCTCCAATTCGTTCAACTTCTCCTGGTCAACGACCAACAGCAATTTCACGAGTGTCCCGGCGCTGGATCTCGTATCGCCACAGGCGTCGAGCGGCGGCGCCTGGGTCGCCAATCCGCGCAACACGACGATCTCGGGCTTCAGCGTCGCCGATGGCGACTCGCTCTACCTGCGCTGGTCCGGCGCCGATGTCGGCGGATCCTCGAATCGCGACGAGTTCGCCCTTGACGATATCGTGCTGGGGACCGGCGGCGATCCGATGGGCGCCTGCTATTCGAGCGACTTCACCACCTGCGAAGTCACGACGTCCGACGAATGCGCCGCGAGCGGCGGTAACTACGACGGCGACGGTACCGTCTGTCCTCCGCCGACGGGCGCCTGCTGCGAAGGCGCAAACTGCAGCGGCGGAATCACGGAGTCGGAGTGCCTGAGCGTCGGCGGAACCTATCGTGGCGACGACACCGGCTGCGTTCCCGGCATCTGCGATGTCAACGCCGGCGCCTGCTGCATTTCCGACGGAAGCTGCTTCCAGTCCAGTGACGCGAGCGAATGCTGCGCCTTCGGCGGCGTGTTTCACGGTTCCGGCTCAGTCTGTTCTCCCGAGCTCTGCGGCGGTGAGATCGATATCGAAACGCTGAAGGGTCTGTCGGACGGCGCCCCCGTGACGTTGAAGGACGTCATCCTCGTGACGGATACGGATCTGATTGCGAGCACTGGCAGCAGGAGCCTGACTGTCCAGGACTTCTCCGGCGCCAACGGCCAGGAACGAGGCTACACGATCTTCGGTAGCAATGCGGACATCGACGCAATTCTGATGCAGGCGTCCGTTGGGGATCTCGTCACGATTTCGGCGACGAAGGGGTCCTTCAACGGCCTCGGTCAGCTGATCGCGCCGTTCACGGGCGTGCAGACCTGCAGCGCGACGACGCTCCCGGCGCCCGTCGCCATCACGATCGACGACATGCAGGAGGGCGCCGCGTCCGCCGAGGCGCTGGAGAGCGTTGTCGTGACGCTGTCGTGCGTGACGTTTAACGACGCGGGCGGCGTCTTCGCCGGCGGCGCGAATTACGTCGTCACGGATACGCAGTCGTCACTCACGGGTCTCGTGCGCGTTCAGACGTCGTCGCTGGATCTGGCCGGTCAATCGATCCCTTCGGGCGGTGTCGAAATCACCGGCGTCCTCAGCCAGTTTGACTCGACGAGCCCGCTCGACGGCGGCTACCAGTTGCTGCCGATCTCGATCAACGACATCGCCGCCTGCGCCCAGCAGCCAACAGGCGCCTGCTGCACAACACCCAGCCTCGGCGCCTGCCCCACCTGCCCGGGCGACATGAACGGCGACAACACGATCAACCTGGCCGACGTCGCCGACTTTGCGAACGCCCTGCTCGGCGCCGATCTCGCGACCCCTTCCGCCCTCGCGTGCGCCGATACGGACCTCGATGGCGCCAACGCGATCAACGGTCTCGACACACAGGCGTTCATCGCGCTGCTGACCAGCAATGCGACCTGCCAGGCGACGTGCGAGGTACTCACGGGCGCCGAATGCGGCGCCATCGGCGGAACCTTCCACGGAACTGGCACGGACTGCCTCGTCGATCCGTGTAATCCGTAAACCTGCCAGGACGCCCAGACAAGACGCCTGTCTCAATCCAGGCACGCAGGACAACCAACGCCCTCGCGATCATTGGCGTCGCGAGGGCGTTCCTGCAGATCTCCGGTTTGCCGCCCCTGCTCCGCCGAAGCCCCGGGCATCGATCGTGCGAGCGCTCGCGTACGACCACCACACGGCGCCATGCCAGTCTCCAGCGACCGGTCGCGAATCGCCGGGAATTTTCCTCAGCCAGTTCTTCGCCGGATGTCGCATGAGATCCGGGGGGATCGTAATACCCTTTCGCGCATCCATTCAGTACTCAGAGGGAAGGTGAACCATGTCCGGCGCCAATCGCCGCAATGCTGTGGCATTTACGTTATCCATCGTCATCTGCTCGATGCCGGCGGCGGCGAACGAGCCCGCAACGCTTGAATCAGGACCGATCATGAATGGAAGCGTTGATCCCACCTTGAGCGCCGCCGATTCGCCGGCGATTCCGGCCGACGCGTGGAATCCGCGTCCGCCGATCGCCGACCGGGCGATTGATGGGTGCAATCTGGACCCCGACGATCCCGCCCTCGTCAGCGCCGGGGCGCCCCGAGGCGTCCAGGCGGGCGCACCGTGGCCGAACGGGATCGTCCACTATGTCTTCGGCGCCAACACGACGCCGGAGATGCAGGCGGCGGCGCTGGAGGCCATGGACGAACTCGCGTCGGTCGCACAACTCACATTCCTGCCGGCGACGCAGCCGGAGGACGGCACGCGGATCGCGTTCTGGGATTCCGATCGCAACAGCTCGCCGATCGGCTACATTCCTTCATCCAATGCGTTCGGCACGTACATTGCGCAGACGCGAATCATCCGCATCTACAACTGGAATAACAAAGCCATCATCATGCATGAGATCATGCATTCGCTCAGCATCAAGCACGAGCAATCCCGCTCGGATCGCGATGACTACGTCCAGATCATCAGCGGCAACATCGAGGATGGAAAAGGGCACAACTTCAGCAAGACCAGCGGTCCGACCTATGGCAATTACGATTTCGAATCGGTCATGCACTATGGAAACTGCGCGTTCTCGGATTGCGAAAATCCGGGATGCACGACGGGGATACCTTCCAACGGGATCGACCCGCCGGTCCCCGGCGCCGAGGACTGCTACACCATCCGCGTGAAGCCGCCCTTTGACGATTTCTGGAACAGCCGCATTGGCCAGCGCAGTCGTCTCAGCGATGGCGATGTCCAGACGCTTCGCGCGATCTACGGTCATCGCTGGGCGCATGACGAGTGCGACAGCCCGCGGTCAATCTCAGGCGAGGGAACGTTCTCCTTTGACAGTCGCTATGCGACCGAGAGCGGTATCAGCGCGCCGCTCTGCTTCTTCAGCGGCGACACGGGCATCGATCGTGACGTCTGGTTCCGCTGGACCGCCGGCGCAGACGGCGTCTATCAGCTGGATTCGTGCTATCAGTCTTCCGCCGACAGCAAGATTGCCGTTTACGCCACGAACGCCTGTCCTTCCCAGTCGGACATCGTGGCGTGCGACGACGACGGCTGCGGGAGCATCAACGCCAGCGTGACCTTCGCCGCCGTGACCGGCCAGCAGTTTCTGATACAGGTCGGCCTGAAGCCTGCGCCTGTCCCCCAGATCGGCGATCCCGTGCGAATCGGCGCCCAGGGAACTTTCACGATCGACAGAATGCTCTTCAACAACACCTGCGAGAACGCGTCCCACATCGGCGGAAACAACCTGACGATTCCCTACGACAATACGCTGGCGACTGAGACCGGCGTTGACAATCCGACGTGCGATTTCTCGGGGTTTGCGGGCATTGAGCATGACCTGTGGTACGAGTGGACGGCGCCGAAATCCGGCGTCGCGACCCTGTCGACGTGCGGGCTGTCCGACGCGGACACCAAGGTCGCCGTCTATCGCGGAACCAGCTGCCCCGAGGGGACGGGCATTGTCGCGTGCAACGATGACGCCTGCGGCGTCCAGTCGGCCGCGTCGTGGAGCGCCGAGGCGGGCGTCACTTATCTCCTGCGCATCGGCGTGTATGAGAATGCGATACCGCAGCCCGGCATGTTCAACGTCAGGATCGACGAGTTCCCCGACCACTGCGGGCTGCCGGATGACATTGCCGGCAATGGACTGTTTGACTTTGACACCCGATTCGCGACGAACTCGAACAGCATCAATGACGCCTGCGGCGTCGGCAGTGAATTCGAAAGCGACGTGTGGTACCGATGGAGCGCCGACACGTCGTCGATTGTCACGGTTCGAACCTGCGGCCTGACGACGATGGACTCCGTCATCGGCGTCTACAATGACTGCCCGAATCTGATCGACGCCTCATTCGGCATCGATCACGTCGTCATCTGCGGCGACAACGAATGCGGTCCGCAGAGCGAGGTCCAGTTCGTGGCGCTGGCCGGCCAGCAGTACCTGTTCCGAATCGGGCCGAAGGCGGGGACGGCGGGAGACGTCGGCCAGTTCGAGGTGCAGTCGTCTCCCCTGACGGCAACGAACGACGACTGCCAGGATGCGATCGCGCTCGCCGGGGCGTCCATGCGGATTCACGGCACGTTCGCCGGGTCCTCCTGGAGCGGCTTTTCCGGCGACTGTAATCCCCTCTCCGAAAACAACGACGACGTGTACTACACGTGGACCTCACCCGGTGTCGGAACGGTTCGGCTGAGCACCTGTGGCAGCAGCGATTACCTCGGGACCGCCGCGGGTCCGAACACGACCATTTCCGTGCATTCGAGTTGCCCGGCGAGCAGTGGAAACATGCTCGCCTGCAACCACATTGAAAGCGCAAACGACCCGCGATTCTGCGGATCGTCGGGTACGACCTATCGGGACGCGGGCGTTTCCGTTGCCGTCACGACCGGCCAGACGCTCGTGATTCGCGTCGCCAAGTCGATGACCGCAGGTGGAACGGACGACTTCTTCCTTTCCCTGTCGTACGTCGGCCTGCCGCAGATCGTGGACAGCAATGTGCTCGTGACGTCGGCGCAGCCCGGTTCCCTGCTGCCCAACCTGGTGCTGATCAATCCGATCGACGGAGCGACAAACGAGCTTGTCGCCGGCCCGCCACTGACCAGCCCGGGCGACCTGCCGCCGAGCGCTCCGATCTACCCGTTCGACGACCAGTTGTTCCTCCACGTCGTGGACGCCGGAAACGTGGACGTGCTGAACCTGTTCACCAGCGGAATCGAAAGCAGCGGGACCCACGCGCCGTCGGAGAACATCGTCGCCGTGATCAACCATGAGGAGCAGTTGGCGGTATTCGACAATCCGATGGCGCTGTTCTCTGACCCGGCGCTTCTGGAGAACCCGTCACTGTTCGGTTCACCCATTTTCGCGCAGGTCGACCTGCTGAACAACATCACGCCCCTGATCTTCGTTCACTCCCAGGGATTCATCATTGACGAGGAGGGTGGTGAATTCGAACCGATCCCCTACTCGCTCGCCGGTGTTGCCGGAAACCTGGTCAGCGCATCGATGCCGATGATCGCTGTCCAGGGCGGCGTTCAGACTGTTGCGAATCACTACCCGCTCGTGCTTCTCGACCGGGGAGGGAGCGGATTCGGGCCCGGTCTCGTGGCCGTGGACTTCGAAGCCCAGTTGTTTACGCGCATCGAGGGCGCCGACTGGTCGTTCGAACCGAATGCGATTGTTTCCGTGCCCGGCGCATCCGACGCCTTCTACATCGCGGGCGGCGCGGGGGCGGGAAGAGGCGCCAACGTGGCGCAGGTCATTCGATTCGGTCTCGACGGGACGACAGAGCTGATTTCCGCCGGCGGGGACCTGGTCAATCCGACGGACATCGCCATCGAGGCCGATGGCTCACTGCTAGTCGCGGACCCGGACGCGTTCGACGGACTCGGCGCCGTGATTCGCATCTACATGGGGCGCGAGGCCGCCGATGACAATGATCCGGCGGCCGATCCACCGTCCGGCGAAAGCCCGGCGGGCGACCAGTTCGTAGTCGCGCTCGGCGGCGCCACGCTCGGCGATTCGTTCATCCGCCCCGTCGGCGTCAGCGTCATTCGCTGCGAGACACTCGAGTATTCCACGTCGTCGTACAGCGATCTCGTCGACACCAACCCGGGGGATGGCGAGGTTCTGACGAGTCAGGCCAACCGAACACTTCGCGCCGCCGTCATGGAGGCCAATGCTTCGCCCTGCTCCGGCGGTGTGACGATTCGTCTGAACGGCAGCGAGTACAACTTCGGCCTTCCCGGATCGGGTGAAGACGCGGCCGCGACCGGCGACCTGGACATCACGGGCTACGTGCGCATCCAGGGCGCTGGAATGAACCAGACATTCATCTCGGCGCAATCGCTGGATCGCGTATTCGAGGTGCATCCCGGCGCGACGCTCGTCCTGAGCGATCTGCGGATTGTCAACGGCGTCGGGGACGGCGCGGGAATCCGCAACCGGGGCCATCTCGCCATGCTGCGTGTGCGCGTCAGCGGAAACGCCGGCGCAGGTGGCGCCGGCGGCATACGCAACGACGGCTCGATGCTGGCCATTGACTGCGAATTCGACGGTAACACGTCAAGCTCAAATGGCGGCGCCATCGGCGGATTCGGCGCCAACTCCGACACAAGGCTGATCCGATGCCTGGTGCGCAACAATGCGACCACGCTGAACGGTGGCGGCGTGGCGATCGGCGGCCAGGGCGCGATCAATATGGAAAATGTCACGATCAGCGGAAACTTCGCCGCGTTCAACGGCGCGGGCGTATTCGTCAATAACGGAACGGCGAATCTCAATCACTGCACAGTCGCCTACAACATGGCGGACGCCGACATGAACGGGGTCGGCGACGCCGGCGGCCTCGGACAATTCGGAGGTGTCATCGATATCGCGAACTCGATCGTCGCGTTCAACACCCGGAATGGAAACACCCGATCGGACCTCGCGGGAACCATCACGTCGAGCGGATACAACAATGTCAGGCAGGTGGCGCCCGGAACCCTCATCGGGGATCTCTCCGGGAACGTGACGGGATTCGGTCCCATGCTGGCGCCGCTGGCGGACAACGGCGGCGTGACGATGACACACGCCCTCGCCAGTGGGAGCATCGGCATCGACCAGGCGAACCCCGACGCCTGCATCACATTCGATCAGAGACACAAGTTCCGTCCCTACGACGGTGATGAGGACAACGTCGCGCGATGTGACATGGGGGCCTACGAGTTCCGGGGGCGCAAAGGCGACATCAACTGCGACGGCGTCATCAACGGACTCGATATCCAGGCGTTTGTGCTCGCCGCGCTGAATCCGGCGCTGTATGACCAGAAGATCCCCGGCTGCGACCTCGCGAACGCCGATGTCGACAGTAGTGGCGTCATCGAACCCGCGGACATCGCCGCGCTGGTTCCGTTGCTGAGCGGAAACTGATTGGATCAATGCGGCCCGCCGCAATGACAATTCCCTTTGCCATGGGCCGGCGACGCACACAGGCGTTGCGACTGACGGAGAAAAAGAAAGACGCGATCGCCCCGGCGCGAATGCCGGGACGACCGCGTTGCGATTCACCAGTTCATTTCGCGGCGTCGATACCTCAGGGCGTCAGAATCAGGTCCATGAAGGCCTGGATATCGAGACCGTTGATGGCGCCGTCTTCATTGACGTCGGCGGCGCACTGCTGATCCGCCGTGCCCGAGGCCGGGTCGAGCAGGAGCGCGCTCATCGCCGCGGCGTCGGCGAATTCGACGACACCGTTGGCGTCCACGTCGCCAAGCTGAAGACTCCCGCACGGCGTGTCGCAGACATCGCCGATACCGTCGCCGTCGGTGTCGGCCTGATCCGGATTGGCCGCGCTCGGGCAGTTGTCGCACGCGTCGCCGATCCCGTCGCCGTCGGAATCGAGACCGACCGGCGTGACGGAAACGTTCATCTGGAA
>DAOPJV010000002.1:184955-205074 GCA_035399845.1 Phycisphaerae bacterium
CCGGCGCCGTCGATCGTCGCGTTCGTCGTGGAACCGGTGTAGGCGCCCGCCGTCACGGGAGTCGCATTCGCACAGTTGTCGTTGACCGCATTGGGAGCGCAGCTCACGTCCAGTTCAAAGTCGCCGTTTGCGCCGTTATAGCCACTGATGCGCAATAGGTATTGCCCACCGCCTGTAACCGGCCATGCGATCAGACTGGTCGTACTTATGCCGCCGCAGCCGTCGTCGTTGCAGGCCAGTTCGCTGCCGCCGCAACCGTCCAGGACCGACAGCACCGTATCGAACGTGGTGGCGGCGCCGCAGGTGTGCGCCGTCGCGACGCCATCGCACGTGGCCGTGTACAGATACCAGACGTCCGGCGAGCTGTTCGAATTGCCGCAAGTGGCGCCGCCGTCGTTGGTCGCCAGGATGGCGCTTCCCGAAACGACGCCGTCGCCAATCGCTGTGGCGCTGGCGCAATCGTCATTCGTCGGTCTGCTGACTCCCTGAAACTCGAAGGCGCCGATATCGAGGTACGTCAGCGTTCCCGTCCCCGTGTCCGCCGTGCCGATATCGTCATGGGTTCGCGGGTCGCCGTTCAGATCGAACCCTGAGCCGCCGACCGCCACAAAGACATTGTTGTCCGCGGCGTCGATGCCGAGCGAGCCGGCAGCCAGGCGGTAGTCGCCGTTTCCGGCGTCGACGAATGTCGGCGCGCCGTCGATGTTGTCGCCGGTGGCGGCGGTATAAAGCGAGCGCGACGCGTTCAGCGTCCCGCCAAACTGGAGTTGGATTGAGCCGACGACGACCGAGTTGGTCAGGTTAATTGTGCCGCCGAAGGGCGAGATCGCCGCGGTGGAAGCCATGATCGTACAGTTGACGATGTCCGCGGATACGGCGCCATCGATTCGAAGCGCCCTTGAGACGTCGTTGTCGGCGAACAGACACTGCACGAATTTCAGAGGGACGCCATCTCCCTTGACTCCGTCCCCTGCATCGAACCCACCAACAAACATGCATCGACTGAATGTTGGCGCCGCGGCCGGACCGTTGGCAAACACGTGCGCCGAACCGCCGGACGGGCCTGTGCTGTTGTCGCGAAACGTGACGCCGCTGAAGGTAGGTGATGTGTTTCTGATGCGAACGGCGCCCGCGCCGCTAAGTTCGTCGCCGTCGCCATTGCGCAGCGTAAGGTCCAGAATCTGCGTCGCCGACGATTGCCCCGTGTTGTGAAGTCTCAAAATGGGATTGGCGGGATTCGCGGCGCCTCCGCCGTCAATGAACGTCAGATCGCGCCCCGCGCCACGAAGCGTGACGTTGACATTGAGCGGGAAAGTGATGTCGTCTTCGAAGAACGTGCAGGCGCCGAGTTCAATGACGTTACCGTTCGCAGCCGCGTTGAGCGCCGCCTGAATCGTCGGATAGTACGCGTCCTGCGTGACGTTCCAGACGTTCGGCGAGTCCGGGCACGAGTCGCAGTCGTTGGGGATTCCGTCGCCGTCGGAGTCAATCGTGTCGTCAAAACCCGGGCAGACGTCATCCGTATCGCAAACGCCGTCACCGTCCGCGTCCAGGCAGACGCCGACCGTGACAGTGTCGGAATTGACGTCATATTCAACGAACCATGGTAAGCCGTCGGGGAAGTTCACCGAGTCGAATGCGCCGCTCAGCGCGCCGGCGGTCAGAATGACGAACGAGTCGCCAGGCTGTGCGGTGAAGCCCGCGGAGTAGACGATGTCGAGCGTTCCGCCAAGCGTCGCATTACCGCTGACGATGAGCTGATCGTGGTCGGAACCCGGTGCGAAGCCGCCGATTTCGACCGCCAGGGTCGACCCGCTGTTGAATGTGGCGGCGCCGAGCGTGAAGTCGCCGGCGCTGGCGCCGGGCTCGATCGTCCCGCCTGACTGAACCGTCACGTGACCTGACGCGCTCCCGGTTCCGCCGAGCGTCGCGTCCGCCTGCACTGTGACCTGGCCGGCTCCTGTTCCTGAACCGCTGGCGTTGTTGATCAGCAGCTTGCCGCCCAGCACCTCCGTGCCGCCGGTGTACGTATTCGCGGCGGTCAGCGTCTGCACGCCGGCGCCGAGCTTGTGCACCGCTCCTGTTCCACTGATGACGCCCGCGTAGAGCGCGTCGGCGTTGTTCTCTCCGACGCCCAGGTGCGCGTTGAGCGTGACATTGCCGACGCCGGTGAGGCCGCCGACTTCCTCGGCGTCGATGACGACCAGCGTGCCGTTGGATTCCACATCTATGTTGGTGGTGCTCGAAATGGCATAGTTCTGGGCAACTTCCAGTGTCCCTCGCGTAATCGTTATGTCGCCGAGGTAGGCGGCGTTGTTGTCGATGAGGGCCAGCGTGCCGTTGCCGAGTTTGGTCAAGTCGAAGCTGCTCGACATTGCGCCCGCCAGGATCACCTTATGCGAGCCGCCGATGGTCCAGTCGGCCGCCCCGGAGAGCGCCACGTTAGTGGCGATGATGTGCTCCTGACCCGAAGTTCCGGCCGTGACAAGAAGGTCCTCGAACGTGAGTCTCACATTGTTTCCAAACAGTACGACATTGTCGTTGTTATCCAGATGGATGCTGCGCGCGACGCCGTCCTGATCGACGGTGACGTTCAGGACAGACGCCGAACCGGAGTCGATGAAGACGTCATCGTTGACGCCCGGTACCCCGATTGGATTCCAGACATTTGGATTACTCCAAATGTACGGGCCGGGAACAAGCCCGCCGTTCCACAACTTCTGCGCCGCCATCGCCGGCGTCGCCAATGCGCCGACGATCATTACAAGCAGCGCTTGCCGGAGATGACAACTGGAACGCGCGAGTTCTCTCCCGAAGCGCCGTTGCGCCGATTCGCACGCCTTGTCCTGCGCCAACATCCCACACGAACGCTGCCCGCTGCGGCGTCCTTGTCGTTCGATCTTCCGTCCCGTCGTGTTCATGCGGTTATCTCACCTTTCATGTGCCAAAGGTTCTCGTCCACCGGCCGGCGCCTCCGCCGCTACCACCCCGAACACGAAGCTCGGTGGCTCGACCCTTCACAAAATCCGCAGGGAATCCCGGCCCAAATAACCCCCGGCGCCACAATGGGTTATGGCGGGGTGGCATGCCTGCCCTGCAAGGCAAGCATGTAGCGGCGAAGAAGCCATCATTTCTTCCGAAACGGCGAACGGCTCGCCAGTGACGTCCCGGCGCGACAGTGGCGGGGTGGCATGCTTGCCCTGCAAGGCAAGCATGTGGCGGCGAAGAAGCCATCATTTCATCCGAAACGGCGAGCGGCTCGCTAGTGACATCCCGGCGCCACAGTGGTCGGGTGGCATGCTTGCCCCGCAAGGCAAGCATGTGGCCGCGAAGAAGCCGTCATTTCGTCCGAAGTGGCGAGCCGCTCGCTCGTGACGTCCTGGCGCGACAACGGGTTATCGAGCGCCGCGTCGGGCGCGCAAAAAACAAGCCGCCCCGGCGCGATGGCCGAGGCGACTTTGTTATGAGCTTTCCGATCCTGCGATCGAGCCAATGACTCAGGGATTCAGAAGCAGGTCGAGAAACGCCTGAATGTCGAGGCCATTGATCGCGCCATCTTCGTTGACGTCGGCGGCGCACTGCTGATCCGCCATGCCAGCCGTCGGGTCGAGCAACATCGCGCTCATTGCCGTGGCGTCAGCAAATTCGACGACACCATTGCCGTCCACATCGCCGAGCTGAAGATTGCCGCACGGCGCGTCGCACGCGTCGCCGATACCGTCGCCGATGCCGAAGTAGTAGCGATCGCCGATCTCGGCCGGCGTCAACGCACTGTCGAAGATCGCCAACTCGTCCATCAGACCTTCATAGCGTTCGCCGCCGCCGCTGCCGAGGATGATGCTCGAGCCGTACACATCGAGTGGCGCCGAAACGCTGCCCTGTACCGTGTACGACGGGACCTCGACGCCGTTGATGTAGATGCGGAGCACACCGTCGCCGAGACCGTCCCACACCGCAGTCAGGTGCGTCCACTCGTTCGCGTTGAGTTGGACGTCGGCGATCGCGCTGGTCAGGCCGCCATTCTTCTTGACATAGAAGTGCGGCCGGCGGTTTTGAAGCCTGAACACGAAGGCCTCGTTAGACGCCGTGAGGAAGCGGCTGATGGTGACCGGGAACGCGCTGGGCTTGACCCAAGTCGAAATCGTCAGGTGGTCGGTGATTCCGAAGTCCGCCGACGCCGGCACACTGACCCAGGCGCCGCCCGTTGGAAACTCAAGCGCCGAGCCGACATGGCCGCCTGCGTTCCAGAACACGCCATTGAGTGCGCCATTATTCCCGTTGACGACATCGGCGACCGCTGCACCGGCGCCTTCATCGAAGTGCCACGCCGCCGCAGGCAACAACGCGGGATCGGGCCCGTCGCTGTCGAGCTGGTCGGGGTTGTAGGTGTCCGGACAGTTGTCGCATGCGTCGGGCACGCCGTCCGCGTCAGCGTCGAGCATGTCGTCGCCGCCGGGGCAGACGTCACAGTTGTCCGGTATGCCGTCCGCGTCGGAATCGGTCGAATCAGCCTGGAATTCGTACGCGCCCAGATCGAGGTATGTCAGGGCGCCCGTTCCGATATCGGCAGCCGCACAATCATCCACAGTGCGCGAATCGCCGTTGGGGTCGGCTACGCCTCCGCCGGCCGCCAGGTAGGCGTCGTAATCAGCCGCGTCGATGCCGAGCGAGCCGGGCGCCAGACGGTAGTCACCATTCGCCGCGTCAACATAGGTCGGCACGCCGTCGATGTTGTCGCCGGTGGCGCCGACGTAAAGGCATCGCGCCATGCTCACGACGCCGTCACCCGAAATCGGTCCGTCGATGATCGTGTTGAAGCTGTCGATCTGGCCGACCGCAAAGGTCACAAGCGGGTGAGCGCCGCGGATGGTGCAGTTCACGAACGTCGCAACGCCTGAGGTGTCGACCCGGCGGATCTCCGCGAAACCGGGCGTGTTGTCCGCGATCAGGCACTGAAGGAAGAGCGGATTGCCGGCACGCGTGAAAACGGTGGCGAATGAGCCCGTGTGGCCTTTGATCACACACCGATCGAAGAGTGAGTTCGAACTGTAGACATACAAGGACGCGACATTCGAGCAATCCTCGATGTGGACGTTTCGAACGGTCGGCGAAGTCCCCCGGATGTACAGCCCGCTGCCGAGATCGCCCGTGGCGCGGCCGTTTCGCAGCGTCAGGTTCTCGATCAGCGTCGCCGAAGTCTGTCCGCTGAGTTCCATCCGAATGATCGGATTTGAATCATCGGCGCCGCCACCATCGATGACCGTCGCGTCAGTCCCGGCGCCGCGGAGCGTCAGGTCAACGCCGTTGGGCAACGTGATGTTGTCCTCGTGGAACGTGCACGGGGCGATCTGGATCACGTCACCCGGCGCGGCGCCATCGATCGCTTCCTGGATCGTTGCGTAGTACAGGCCCTGCGTCTCGTTATGTACGTTGGGAAGGTCCGGGCATGCGTCGCAGCCGTCGGGAATTCCGTCCGAGTCGGCGTCGAGATTGTCATCGGAGCCGGGGCAGACGTCGCATGTGTCAATCACGCCATCGCCGTCCGAATCCGTCGATGAAGTGACCATGGCGAAGGTGAGCCCCTGCCCTGCGCCGGAGTCGGTCGCGCTCGTGACCACAGAAATCTCCGAAACCGGTCCGGTGAAGCGCAGGATGCCGCGGTAGAACCCGCTCGCAGGGAGGACCAGCGTGTTGCCCGTCACGCTGGCGCCGGCCATACCCGAGACGATAGTGAACGGTCGATCGAACGCATAGGTCACCGGGTCGGGCCCGCCCGCGCCGGCGCCGCGCCAGTAGTAGGTGTAGAGAAGCACGTCGTCGGCCGGCGGTTCGAAAGTTGCGGTCCAATGGGTCGCGGCGCCAAAGCCGGCGTATTGCTGGCTGGCCCCGAGCGGGGCGTAGGCATAGTTCGGCCCCGAGAAGTCGCCGGTGGACGGCGAGCCGTCGAACACAGGGGAGATGCTGACTCTGGTGTTGCAGATCGAGCCGGACTGTTCGCCGCCGACGCCGGCGCCCCAATCGATTGCGATCGCCGTGTCGCACACCCCGTCGCCATCGCTGTCGCCCAGCGCGTTGTTGCCGACGCACACGTCGGCGACCTCGAAGGAGATCCCGCTCTGGGCGAACACGACGTTGGCGGGAACGATCTCGGAGCCCGCGCCCGGGCCGCCGACGCTCTTCAGCACACTGGCAATCGTGTTGGCGAGGTTGAACGTGTAGACGCCGAAGGTACTCGGCGCGGTGAAACTGCCGTTGGCCAGCACAACGCCGCCACTCTGGCCGACGCCTGTCACGACCACGCCGCCCTGACCGTGCGAGGTATCGCTGGAAACACCGCCGAAGGTGTTCTGGGCGCCGCCGATCTCGACGAGGTTCCGCGCGCCAGCGGCGCCGGACGGCTGGCCGCCGAAGCCGGCCGGACCGGAGAAGCCGAGAGGCGCGGCGAAATTCTGCATCGCGGCGGGCGCGGCGTCGCCAGCGGGAAGGTCGAAGGTGGCCGGGTTGCCGGCGTCCTGTACGAGATCAGTAACGAGCAGGGCAAGACCGGCGTTGTCACTGGAGGAAGCCTCAAAGGAAATCGTCCAGTTGACCGTCGCGCCCGGCGCGACTGTCTGCCCGTCGGCGGACGAGTCAAGGGTCACGGTCACCGTTTCGGTGGTGGTCTGCGGCGCGGCGGGGACGGTGTTCTCGGGGAGTTGGGCGACGAGACCTTCGATCGACTGCTCTCCGAGCGATGCAACAACACCACCATTGAGCCAATAGTAATTTTGAGGAGCGCCGGAGCCAAAGGTGTCAGTGATGAACACGTAGTAGGCGTTGACTCCCGGGGTGAAGTAACCAGCTCCGGGAATTTGAACGCCGGGCGCCCAGCCGCTCAGGGAGCCGTCACTGGCATCGAGGAACTGGCCATTCTGCCATTTGAACGCAACATCCTCGCGCGACCATCGCAGCCCGATCCAACTCATCGCGGAACCGCTCGCCGCCGTGGCCTCCTGGAGCTGGCTGATTTGACGTGACTGGGAAACTCCCTGGGTCTCGAACTTGTCGATTGTGGCGAGGTGGGTGCCGTACAGGCGCCAGCAGAGCTCACTTGCGTAATCATACCTTTGGGGCGCGGCCAACAAAGGCTGGTTCAAATCAATGCCCCCTTGCCACGCCAGCTCGATTTCCGTGGGCGTGTACCACCGCGTAAAGTCAATCCCCAGCGCCCTGTGCCACGGTTTGATATCCAGATCTTCCGGCCCGAAGGTGTGCGCCTTAAAGAGCTTCAGCTCCTGCAGGAAGGCCGGATCGGCGGCCACTCCCGGTCCGCGAGCGCCGTGGAGGATGGAGGCGAGGTCGTGCAGGTCAGCGTCGCCGTCGCCGTCCACGTCGCGGGTGGAGGCGTCGAGCATGTCGAAGTCGTCCACATCGACGTCGCCGTCCTCGTCGGCGTCGAAACGGGCGACACGCAGAAGTTGGCCGTAGACATCGACGAGCGATGGGTCGGCGATGGTGTTGGGACTGCGGTCATTGTTGTCGGAAACGCCGTCGCCGTCCGTGTCCGGGCCGTTCGGGTCGCCGCCGGGGATACATCCGTCGAGCCAGCCGTCGCCGTCGACGTCGGTGGAGAACTCGTACTCGACTGTCCAGTATTCTATGAACTGGCTATCCCACTCCGCGCAGTCGCCGGTCCCGGCGCAGGAGGCCGCATTCCGCAGCAGGTACAGTTCCGTCGGTCCATCAGTTGAAAGTTGAACGTTCCAGACGGCCGCCGGGATCGTGATTTCCTCATAGAGGAAGTCACCGCACGCCCAGGTGGAGTCGAACAGACGGCCGACAGAAGCGCCGTTGAGGGTGACGTCGATCCACTTGTCCGCGTCGAAGATGTTCTCAGTCCAGGTGAACGCGTACGTCACGGTGACGTCCCCGATCGCCTCGGGAAGATTCAGCGGCGGATAGTAGTCCGTGTTCGGCGTGCACTCGGCCCAGGTGTCGCCAAAGAACGAAAACGTGGCCGTCAGCTGCAGGCAGTCCGGCACGCCGTCGCCGTTGCAGTCGCGCGTGTCGTCAATCCCGGGGCAGCTGTCGCAGGCGTCCGGGATCGTATCGCCGTCGGCGTCGATCGCGTCGTCGAAGTCGGCGCAGAGGTCACAGGCGTTGATCACGCCGTCGCCGTCAGAGTCGAACTGGCAGCCGTCGAAGACGCCGTTGCCGTCGCAGTCCTCGGTTTCGCACTCGTTGAGCAGGCCGTCGCCGTCACAGTCGTTGCTCGTAATGTAGTCGGCGTCGAACCGCGTCTTGACAAACCCGCAATGCTCGCCACCCTGAAAATAGCGCACTCTCATGGCCATGTCACCATTGCCAAGGGCGCGAAGGTCGTTCCAGGTCGCTTCGTCGATGACGACCGATTCCCAGGTACCGAGACTGCAGAACTCGCCCGTCTCTGCCCACAACGATCCGGCCACGAGAACGTCGTTGATAAAAAAGTTACCAAACTCGTCCAGATCATCCAGATTGTTACGTGCCAAAAGGCTTATGGTGACGTCACCGATTGCCGCCGGAACCTGCGTGAACGTGTAGTTCGCGAACGACGGCGTGTTGAAGTGATCGACCGGGCCTGACCGCAACTCCACCGGAACAGTGAGCTGCTGGCTATCGGGGATCCCGTCGCCGTTGCAGTCCTGGGCCAGAGCCGCCGGGGTCGCGCCGGCGGCCAGGCCCAGCGCCAACATTGCAATTAGCCACAGCCCACTGCGGCCACTCGTTCCCACGTCTTTCCGTACTGTCGTCTTCATGTCGATATCTCGCCTGTTCGGGGCCTCTTGCTCTCATTCACCGGCGGACACGTCTACCGCCCTCACCCCGAACACGAAGCTCGGGTAGACGACCCTTCAAGAAAATCGAGAAGAAATTCGGCCGAAATAATCCCCGGCGACACAATGGCTTACGGGCGGAGTGGCATGCTTGCCCCGCAAGGCGGGCATGTGGCTGCGAAGAAGCCGTCGTTTCACCTGAATTGGCGAGCGACTTGCTCGTGACGTCCCGGCGCGAAACTGGGTTATGCAAACACCGCGCGGGCTCGCAAGAAAGTAGCCGCCCCGGCGCGATGGCCGAGGCGGCTTTGTTATGAGCTTTCGGATCCTGCGATCGAGCCTATGACTCAGGGGTTCAGAAGCAGGTCGAGAAACGCCTGAATATCGAGGCCATTGATCGCACCGTCTTCATTGACGTCAGCGGCGCACTGTTGATCCGCCGTGCCCGACGTCGGGTCGAGCAACATCGCGCTCATCGCCGCCGCGTCGGCGAATTCAACGACACCGTTGGCGTCCACGTCGCCGAGTTGCAAATTGCCGCACCCGATGTCGCAGGCATCCGGCACGCCGTCGCCATCGGCATCGATGGTGTCGTCGAAGCCGGGGCATACGTCGCAGTCGTCGCCGACACCGTCGCCGTCGGCGTCAGGCTCGGCCAATCCGTCGCCGTTGCAATCGGTCGGCGGCCGCTGGCGGAGCAGAAAATCGTCCCAGCGCGAATAGCTGTGCGGACTCGCGAAGATCTCAGTAATCGTGACGCTTACTACGCCATTGAAGCCCACCAATTCGTATGTCGGAATTGGACTCGGAACCGGCGTAATCACAAGGTCCTGTACGATCGTCTGGCCGCTGGCGAAATGACCCTCCACGCGCCAGACGATGTTCTGTTCGTCCTCGTAAGCTCTCACGGAGAGCAAATCAAAGGCGCCGCCGTTCGCAGCAGTCAGCGTAAACGTTTCGTCACCGGAAGGCGTCAGGGCCAGGCTGCCCGGCGTGTCGTCGTTGATATACAACGCGCCGGTGAACGTGAAGCCGTCTTCCGAGTAACTCGGCACGCTGCCCACGTTGGCGTCGTTGAAGTCGACCAGCACTTCGATATCGCAGCCATCGGCCACACCGTCGCCGTCGCTGTCATCGTTGTACGGACTGGTCGGACACGGATCGATGTCGTCACAGATTCCGTCGCCGTCGGAATCGCCGCTGGCGTCATTACCGTCGCACAGATCGCACACGCCCACAACGCCGTCGAGATCTGCGTCGCCGGCCTCGAGGAAGGACAGCCCGTGCCACCCGGCCACATAGAGCACGCCGTCGAAGTAGGTGACGCCGCCTGTGTTGAACGTACCGCCGGCTGTGCTGAAGCCCACAAGGTTGTCGATCACGGCGGGCGACGACGGATCGGACACGTCGAGCACCGTCAACCCAACGTCGCTCAGACGATAGAGCAGTCCGCCCACGAGCGCCGCTTTCGGATCGATTCCCGGCAGGCTAATCGACGCGACCTGTGTCGGATTGGTCACGTCGCTGATGTCGATTGCCCGCACGCCCGTGCCGTTCGAGAGCAGCATGATGTCGCCGGCGAACTGAGGTTCGCTCACGAAGAAGTTGGCGGCGATCGCGCCCAGTTCCACCGCGTTCGACGGGTTGTCGACATTAAGGATGACCACTTCGCCGGTGAAGAAGTCGTCGGACTGCCAGGACCAGAACAACAGTCCGTCGTGGAAGGTCACCGTGCCGCCGAGCCCGTCGGTAAGGGGCGCCGGGATCATGTTCATCAAGACCGGAACGGCCGGGTTGGAGATGTCGTAGAGCGCCAGTCCGGTCGAGTGGGCGATCGCGAGCAGATTGCCTTGCATTGCGACGTCGTAGGAATCCAGGTTGGTGCTCCACAGAAAGACGGTGTTATTGAGGTTTGACAAGTCGTAGAGTCGCGGTGCGCCGCCGGCGGACGCGAAAAGGAAGTTGTCGAACGCCATTCCAGTCGCATTTTGCGGGATGAACCCGCCGGAGGGGATCGTCGCCAACGTCACAGGCCCGAGCGTCGGATTTCCAACATATGCAAGTTCGATGCCCGCTGCATTCCGATTGATGAAGATAACATCCCCGACGCCGATCATTCCCGCCGCAGCTTCTCCCGGGCGGTAGACCTGCACCTGCTCAATGCACTCGGCCAGACAATCGGTCGATGCGTCGCAGACGCCAACCCACAGCGAGCCGCCCGCCTTATACGCAGCCCAGTGCTGTCCGTCGGGCCACACGATTGTGTCGAACTCGCTCGTGACGCCGCCGGCGTCGATGATCTTGAACCACTGACCCGCCGAGGCTGTAAACCCGCCGGTGTAGCTGAGTTGGAGCGTCCCGCTCAGCGAGGCCGCGCCGTCGACGCGGATCTTGTCGAAGCTGCTTGTGCCGCCGAATTGGATCTCAAGTGTCGTACTGGCGGCGAGGCTCAGCGAACCGCACTCAATGAGTCCGATGCCGGCGCCGTTCTCTTCGCTCGGCTCAAGAACCGCCGTCCCCTCGACCGACAGCGCGCCGGCGATCACTCCGGTGCCGTCGAGCGTCTGGCCGCTGAAGACAACCGGCCCGCTGCCGGTCAGCGAGTCGAACTGGCGCGCGGCATCCCTCAAGCGAGCACTTCCCTCGGTCACGTTCAGACCGCCCGAATAGGTGCACCCATGCGCGAGATTGAGGAGTCCCTGCCCGGTCTTCACAATGCTCCCCGGCCCGCCGGCCGCGTCGGTGATCCCGTAGTTGATGGTCGTCAGCGGCTGGAAGCCTGTGCCGCCCAGCAGCAGCGCGCTGCCGTTGGCTGGATCGCTGATCTCAATTGTGGGGCTGGCGCCGTTGTGTGTCGCAATCCACGGCGATGAGAGGACGCCGCCATTGACGGTGATCGAGCTGGCGCTGGTCCAGACATCGAGTCCGTTCAGCAGCGTCACCGAGCCACCGTCGCTGATCGTCAGGGCGCCGGTCCCGCCGGACTGCGTCACGCTGTAGCCGCCGATATACAAATCGAGTGCTTCGAGTGTCGAGCCAATGCCTTGCACCGTGATTGACCCGGTGTTATTCGCCACAAAGCCCACGACTAACCTGTCCGTTTCGACCGCGCCGCCATTCTCAACCCTGAGGGCGCCCAGGGCGCTATCGAGGGTATTGGCCCCGACGAACACAGTCGGATCGGCGCCTAGCGTGACATCCATACGCCCGCCGGCGGCGACTGTCAGCGTGCCGAGGAGGTCTATCCCACCGACGTTCGCCCGGCTGGCCAGAACGCTCGATCCGGCGCCCGTGATGAGCAATTGACTACCGTCACCGATGAAGCACTCGCCGTTCGACGACGTGCCGCTGCCGGTGCTAGGTAGTTGGACCGTCGCGCCGTTGCGTACCTCGATGCTCGCATCGGCTCCAAGGACTCTGAATTTCTGCACGCCGGCATCCGGCATCGTGAACGTGCCGTTTGTGATTCTGAAGGTTCCCGCTGTTCCAGAGAAACCGCCGACCTGGACGTTGCCGGCCAGCGACTCCAATCCCAGGCCCGTTTTCTTCAGCAGCGACGCATCGTCGCCGGCGATTGTGCCAACAAACACTTGTTGAGTCGCTAGTGGCACGTTGAATGTCAGCGCGTTTCCGGCAAGCTGCACGGAATTCTGAGCAAAACCACTCAAACCACCAATTGTCTCGTCGTTGTCCAGACGCAGGATCGCTGCATTTTCCATGTTGATCGTATCGCTGTCTGAGAAGGCGGCTCCCCCATTGAGCCGGACAACGCCGTCGGTGATGCGCAAGTCGGTGGGCACGTTGTCGTTATTGCCGGACAAGATGAGCGTACCGCTGCCCGCCTTGGTGACTCCGTCATCAAGGGGTCCGCCATCCGCCGTAAGCTGTCCTGACACCTCCACCGTCGCGTCGTTGTTGATCGTCCAGGTCGAGCCCGGGGCGACATCGACATCCACCGCAAGCTCGTGCGTGACGAACCCCGGGGCGGACGTTAGATCGCCGAGGCTCAGCCAACCGTCGGAAATAACGTAGGGCGACAGGCTGTCGAACCGCAGGCCGTCGACGGTGGTCGCCAATGCGAAAAGTGTGATCGTGTGATTCGCCGCGCTGTCAGTGAATACAGCTCTGTCGTTCGCTCCCGGCCCGGTGGGGGCCCAATTGCCGATGACGCTCCAGTAGTTGTTCACCGCACCGGTCCATTCGCGATCGGCCGCCCGCGCCGGGCCGGCGGCCAGGCACAGCGCGATCACAAGAACCAACCGAAGCCCACTGCGATTTCTCTGTCGTATGATCTTCCGTTCCGTCGTTATCATGTCGCTATCTCGCCTTTTATGCGCCTCTGGACCTCATTTGCGGGCGGGCGCCGCCGCCGCCTTCAGACCGAACACGAAGCCCGAAGGCCCGGCCCGTCAGAAAAATGCGGGTAAAAACGAGGCGACATAAAACTTTGCGAGATAATTAGTTAAGTAGCCGGCCGTGGTCAGGTAGAATACATCACTATGGAAAACTCCGATCAGCCGTCCGCAGATCCCGCTGAAGTGACACTGCTTCTGCAGCGGGTCAGCGCGGGTGACAGCGGCGCCGCCGGAGACCTGCTTCCCCTGATCTACCAGGAACTGAGAGCCCGCGCCGGCGCCTACTTTCGCGGGCAGCCCGCCAACCACACGCTTCAGCCAACGGCCCTGGTACACGAAGCCTATCTCAAGCTCATCAACGCGTCGGACAGCTCCTGGAAGAGCCACGCGCATTTCAGCGCCGTGGCCGCCATGGCGATGCGACAGATCCTGACGGATCACGCCCGCAAACGCGTCGCAAATCAGCGGGCTCAGCAGGCGCGGGACGAGGTCACCTGCATTCCGACACCCTCCAACGATTCGCTCGTCGATGTGCTGGCGGTCGATGACGCCCTGGCGAAGCTGTCAAAGCTCAGCCCACAGCAGGCGCGACTCGTCGAGCTGCGTTTCTACGGCGGACTTTCCATGCAGGAACTGGCGGAAGTGCTGAACACGTCGCTTTCGTCCGTCGAACGTGAATGGCGCAAGGTACGGGCCTGGTTACTGCTGGAACTTCACGAGGGTGACGCCTGATGGACGCCTCGGGCCGCCACGAACGCGAGATGGAGATCTTCGAGCGCGTCTGCGACCTGCCGCCCGAACAGCGCGATCGAGCCCTCAATGACCTGTGCGAGGGGGACGCGTCACTGCGTCAACGCATCGAGACCATGCTGGCGCTGGACAACACCGACGATCGTCGACTGGACAACGTCGATTCGCAGACACGCATGGCGCAGCTCATCGAGAGCGTCACGGACGCCACGTCGGAGGAGAACATTCCCGAGCGTATCGCCGGCTATCGCATTATTCGCAAAGTCGGGGCCGGCGGCATGGGCGTCATCTTCGAAGCCGAACAGGAATCGCCCCGCCGACGCGTCGCCCTGAAGGTGCTGCGCCCCGGCCTCTTCGGGCGTGAAGCGCTGAAGCGATTTCAGCACGAAGCCCAGGTGCTGGGTCATCTGCAGCACGCCGGCATTGCGCAGATCCACGAGGCCGGAATGGCGGCAGGCGGCAACGGGAGTCGTCAGCCGTTCTTCGCCATGGAACTGGTTGACGGAGAACCGCTCGACCAGTTCTGCAACACGAGAAAACTCGGCGCCCGACAGCGACTCGAATTGATCGCCCGCGTGTGCGACGCCGTGCAGCACGCGCACCAGAAAGGTGTCGTCCATCGCGATCTGAAGCCGAACAACGTCCTGGTCGTGGCCAGCGAATCCACGTCGAGCGTCGGTCTTCACGATCCGCTCGGGCAACCCAAGGTCCTCGACTTCGGCGTCGCGCGCGTAACGGACGCGGACGTTCAGACGGTCACCGTCCAGACGGAGGTCGGGCAGCTCGTCGGAACGCTTGCGTATATGAGCCCGGAACAGGTGGCCGGAAATTCAGAGGACATTGACACGCGGAGTGACGTCTATGCGCTCGGCGTCATGCTCTTCGAAACACTCAGCGACAGGCGCCCCCACGACTTCGCGGGACTTTCCATCGTCGAGGCGGCCCGGATCATTGCGGAAACGGATCCGCCGCCGCTGGGGCAGCTCGATCGCGCGCTGCGCGGCGACGTTGAGACCATCGCTGCAAAAGCGCTCGAGAAGGATCGTGAGCGGCGCTATGGCTCGGCCGCCGAGCTTGCCGCCGATATCCGACGCCATCTGCAGTATCAACCCATCGAAGCGCGGCCGGCCGGCACGGCCTATCACCTGTCGAGGTTCGCGCGTCGCAATCGTGGCCTGGTGGCCGGATTCATGACCGCCGTCGCGGCGCTGACGATCGGCCTGTTCGCCAGCGGTTACTACCTGCTGGAGGCGCGAACGCAGCGGAACAAGGCCGTTGAGGCCAGTCGTGCGGCAAAGCGTGATCGAAACGACGCCATCAAGGCGCGGGATTCGGCGGTCCTCGCCCGTGAGGAAGCCGACCAGGTCATCAGTTTTCAGGCCGCCCAACTTGCTGATATCAATCCCCCGATCATGGGACAGCAGCTACGACAGGACCTGCTGGCGGCCCTGCCCGACGACGAGCGCCGCGCAGTCGAGGAATCGCTCGGCCGCGTGAATTTCACAAATCTGGCGCTGGCGACACTGCAGAAGAGCATCTTCGAACGCTCTCTGAACGCCATCGTGGAGCACTTTGATTCTGATCCCCCGGTTGAAGCCAGACTGCTGATCACACTGGGTGAGACGGCGCAGAAAATCGGCCTGCTGGACGTGGCCGAGCCGCCGCTTCGCAAGGCGCTGGCCATTCGTGAAGATGTACTGGGCGCGGATCACATCGATACGCTCACGGCGCAGAGTCTTCTCGGCGGTCTGCTGATCGACCAGGGACGTGTCAAAGAGGCGACACCGCTCGTGCACTCCGCATTTGATCGCGGCGTGACGGCCCACGGCGAAGACCCGCCCAACTGGGATACGTGGGCCGACAACCTGATCAAACTCCTGTTCGAGCGGCGCCAGTTCGCTGAAGCGGAATCGCTGCAGCGCAAGCGGATCGACCGCCTTCTGCAAGGCAGGCCGTTGAACGAAACCGCCCTGCTCACGGCCCGCGAAACGCTCGCCGGCATTCTCCTGCAGCGTCACGATCCGGAGGTTCTGGACGAAGCCGAGTCGCTGCTGAGTGGCGCCTACGAAACACGCCTCGACAAACTGGGGCCCAACCACCCGCGTACGCTGTGGACGCAGGCGACGCTCGCTGTCCTGTTGCGCAAGCGCGGACGCATCGATGAGGCGCTTCCACTCACGGAGTCGCTGTGGAGGGCCAGACAGGAGGTCCTCGGCACGGATCATCCCGAGACACTCTCGACGGGCAACAATCTGGCTTCGTTGTATTACCGCGCCGGGCGCAGAGAGGACGCGGTCGCCATGCTGCAGCGGATCGTCGAGAGCCGACGGCGCGTCCTCGGCGAAGAGCATCTCGACTACATCATCTCTCTCGAAAACCTGGGGACCGTCCAGGACGCCCTGGGCCATACAGAAGCGTCCCATCGACTGTTCAGTGACGCCCTGTCGCTTCGCCGCCGGGTGTTCGGCAGTGACAACCCGGAGACACTGCTCTCATGCAAACACATGGGCGATCTGAGCATGAAGTGGGGCAAAGTCGATGCGGCATTGCCGCTGTATATCGAAACGCTCGCCGGCGCCATCGCCTACTTTGGCCCGGAACACGATAACACACTGTCGGTTCTGGAAGCGCTGCTGACGGCGGCCGGACTCGACGCGGATGTGGACGATCCGAGCGCCGAATACCAGGCCGCCGTCAAAGTGGCGGAAGGGCGCATGGGCGCTGACCACCAACACACGCTTGCAATCCTGGGCGGCTACGCCAGGTTTCTCATCCATAAGGAAAATTGGAAAGACGCACACGAGATCCTGACCGATCTTCAACAGCGCCAGGATCGTCTGCCATCGACAGACGCAGCGGCCAGGCGCGAGACGGAGCGTCTGCTGGCCGAGACCCAGGCGCACCTGCATCCCAGCGCGCGATCCTCCACGCAAACGACCGACTAACTCCGAATGGAAGCGCCAACGGGGAGCGCTGTCGGCTGCCAAATGGGCGTGCATTCGGGACCGACGGCGACCCCATTCTCGCAAATTCGCCCCTGTCATTGCACTGATTTCCCCTGTCTATTGTTGGTAGCGCATTACCGCAGTTGTCGCCATTAATACGGGGGAGGTTGCCGCAATTCGATACAATTGCGGTCGAGCGGCACTAACTCCTGGGGCCGAAAGGGCCAATTGCATGAACCGAGTCAGTTCTATCGCCACGGTATTGTCAGTCGTTGCAATCGTCGCCGCGCCGTACGAACTGTTTGCGTCGAGTGCGCATTTTCAGGGACTCGGCGACATTCCCGGCGGCATGACTTCGAGCACGGCAAACAGCGTCTCAGCGGATGGACTGGTCGTCGTTGGTGGCGGCGCACCGGTCGGGGCCGACCAACAGGCAATCCGTTGGTCAAAGGCCGACGGGCTCAGCGGAATCGGATATCTGCCCGGCGGTCTACCGTACAGCTTGGCGACCGCAGTGACGGCCGACGGGCAGACAATCGTCGGCATCGCACAGGACAATGACGGCTATAGAGCATTTCGCAGGGGGAGTGATGGAGTCATGGTCGGACTCGGCGATCTTCCGGGCGGATCGTCGCATAGCTACGGCTACGCGACGTCGGCGGACGGGGCCTACGTCACGGGCTGTGCCGGCAGCGAAAATGGGATCCAGGCGTATCGCTGGGATGAAGCGAACGGAATGATCGGACTCGGTTCTCTGCCTGGCGGATCGGGAAGCAGCATCGGTTACGGCATGAATGACACCGGCACGACAATCGTTGGCAAGAGCGACAGCGCCGCCGGCGCCGAGGCGTTTATCTGGATGGAGAATTTTGGGCTGTTCAATCTGGGTGACCTGCCGGGGGGCGGAACAGACAGCGAGGCGCGGGCAATCTCGCCAACTGGCGGCGTCATCGTTGGGCAGGGACTGTCGGACGCGGGATACGAAGCGACGGCATGGCATTTCCCTGTCGCGGGCGAGGTGAGCCTGGGCGACTTACCCGGCGGTGATGTCAATGGAATCGCCTACGGTGTCTCAGACTTTGGCGAATTCATCGTGGGGTCAAGCGAATCGAGCATGGGTCAGGAGGCGTTTATCTGGGACTATGACAACGGAATGCGAAGCCTGCGAACCGTACTGATTCAGGAGTATGGTCTGGGCGTGGCGCTCGACGGCTGGCATCTTTCGGCGGCATTTGATATCACGCCGGATGGTCGGACCATTGTTGGGGATGGCGTGAATCCCAACGGATTCACCGAGGCGTGGATCGTGACGATTCCCGAACCAAATATGATGGCGCTACTACTGGTCGCCGGCGCGATGCTAATGCGGCGGCGGCGGACTAGCGCATTGTGACGAAATTGCACGGGACGACGATGCAACGTGTGTACGTGTCCCTGACGACAAAAGAAAACGCCCGTCGTCAATCACTGACAACGGGCGTCGAAGACTGGAGCCGAAGAGATTCGAACTCTCGACCTCTTGCATGCCATGCAAGCGCTCTCCCAACTGAGCTACGGCCCCGCTAACCGCACTTTCTGGTCGCGGACGCCCCATTTCACGGTGGATTTCCCGACCTGTCAAGGCGTGGCGCCGGACGATCCGACGTGGGTCCGAATTGCCGATTTCAGCCGCCGGACGGCGCCGCCCGGATCGTCCTGATCGATCACAGCCCCGCACACAGCCACAGCGAATCCGGCGCCCGACATGTCGAACAGCCGCGCGACATTCTGTTCCGTGATACCGCCGATGGCGACCAGCGGACATGGCGGCGATTCATCGCCCTCCGCCGCTACCGCGCGATTCGACACGAGCCGCCTCGCCAGTTGCAGGACCTCGGGGCCCCGAACCTCGACCTCCGGTTTCGTGCCCGATGCGAACATCGGTCCAACGCCCAGGTAGTCCACGCCGGCGTCGAGCATGCGTTCGATCTCGCGCTCATCATGGGCGCTGCCGCCCACGAGAATCGTCGGGCCCAGGATCCGTCGGGCGTCCGCAACGGGCAGGTCTTCCTGCCCCAGATGAACCGCATCCGCGTCAGCGAGCCGGGCGATGTCCGCTCGATCGTTGATGACCAGCATGGCGCCGCATCTTCGCGTCAGCTCACGCAGCGCCTGCGCGCGCTCCAGCAGCGCCGAATCGCTCAGGCCCTTTTCGCGCAGCTGAATCACATCGGCCCCGGCGTCCAGAATCGCCTCGGCCGTCTCTCTCCACGACCGACGACACAACGACGCCGTCAGCAACACATGAATGCGCGCCTCGCTGAACCCGCGACGGCGGGCGGAGGTAACGAACACATCCTGCTCGATCGAATACAGGTCGTAGCGCAGTCGCTCCACCTGCGCCGCCAGCTCACTCGAAACGAGCTTTCCGTACTCCTCGATGCAGCGCAGCGCCTCGCTGACGCGCGCCGTCGCCGCCTGCGCCACAGACTCGGCGCCTTCGCGCGTCGTCTCCGATGTCGTCGTGATGCGCGTCCCGACATCCCCCGGCGTGTCGCGACTTGCCAGGCGTTCGTTGCGATCGAGCCCTTCCGAAACCTGTGACAGGGCGTGCCGCGCCCGCTTGATCGCCCCGGACGCGCGCGAGTCGTTCAGGACAAACCGCGCATATTCTTCCAGAACGCGCAGACCTTCCCGGGCGCGATTGAAGTTGGCGTCCAGGATTCGCAGGATCGGTTCATTCATCCCGCGGATTCTATCCGCTTCGGCGGACGCATGCGCCGGCTCGCCAACAGGCCGCCGCAACGGCGAAGATGTGCAGTCGCCTTGTCGCCCCGTCTGGGCGAAATCCGGGACAGCGCGTCATGGCCACGCCTGTCCCGGCGATTCCCAATAGGGCCTCAGAACCGCCGGAACCTCATCCTTCGTCAATTCGCTGCGCGGAAAATCGAAGAAAGTGTGCCAGAACAGATGCGTCGCCTCATTGAGCCGACGCCGTTCAATGAAACGCATCGCGCCATCCAGCGCCTTGGCGGTGTACGTGCCGTCCAGATGCAGCCCCTCCGTTGTCCGGATGCGCTCGGCGAGCGTGCGACCGGCCCTCGTGAACTGCGCGTAGCCATCGCCCAGCGCGTCGTTCAGAACGTCGAAGTCATTCGCTCGCACATCGACGTCCGGTACGCTCGGATCCATCCGACGCATCCAGCAATGCACGCGCCTGGCGAAACGGGCCAGCCTTCCGCGCGTCGCGTACCACGGGTAGGAGACCGTGACGCCGACGACGCGAGACGTTAAG
>DAOPJV010000003.1:0-48073 GCA_035399845.1 Phycisphaerae bacterium
TCATCCAACGCTACTTGAGAACGCTGGCCTGATGGGTTTTCAGACGGAGCCTAGTTTCTGGCGACGGTACAGGTAGGCGCACCACTGCAAGCTGCATCGGAGCCGGCCTCTTCGACGCGACGAATTTACTGCCGCTCGTACGCGCTGCCCGGGCCCGTGTGGCTATGGCAAGCGTCGGGGACGCCGACGCACATCGTAGCGGCCACCGCTGGCGTATGATCATCGGCTATCCAGCCTCATTTTGGCCCGGCGGATTGAGGGAATCGACTTCCTCTTTGGTTTTCAATGCCAGCGCAGTCCTGCGTCGGTAGTATTCCAGTTTGACCAGATGCTTGAGGTACATTTCCTGTGTTGTTACCACCTGCCCGAGTCTGTTAACGACAGTGCGAGCGACATTCGCCGTGAGTTCTTCTTGTGCTAGTTCGCGCAATACCCCCTCCTTGGCTTGGTCGAGTGTCTGCCTCTCTCGGGTAGCCTCGACGGTAACGCCTGCGCGCGTAAGTAGCTCACAGAATTTGTCGAATTCCGTGTTTAGCTCTTGGTGGATCTGGTTAAGTACCTGCTTCATTACGATTGCCCGCTCCGGCGTCATTCCCTTCTCGCTCAGGAGACGGTCGATGGTTTCAAGGCGGCCCCGGACAAATTTCGTCGCGTGGAGCCATTGGGCCGCGATTTCGTCTGTGTTCCGTTTCCAAATCTCGATTTTCTCTCGTTCGGCCTGGAGAAGGTCGGAAACGGCGAGCGCCTTTGTCGTCTTCGACAGTGATTCGAGGGCCTCGCGAGTTCGGGAGTCGTCGGAACCAACGTGGTTGTTGTTGCCGAGAACAGAAACGCCTCCGCTATCAGTGCTAATGATAATCGCTCCCGGTTTCTCGGAGGTGGGCACAACAATCCGCCGGCCGCCGCCTCCTTCCGTCGCGGGACCTCTGGCCTCCCCGTTTGCCGAGATTTGATCCCCGCTGCGCGACCTTACGGCACCAATCACTGCGGCGGCTACGACAGCGATCGCGCCGATTGCTGCCACCCGAATCTTCGTTCTATGGTCGCTACCTTCGGGATTCTGTAGTGTCGTTCCTATTGCCTTTCTTGCCACTCTCGACTTCTTCATGGCTTGGGGCCTCCCCACCCAGATGCTCTGGGCCACGCTGCCTTCCACGGCACTGTGATTTGGAAATGCCAATAGCGGCCTGACGACAATGCGGCATTTTGACGGTAGCGAGAGTCAAATCAGGCTAGTCGCAGCAATAACAGCTGCTAGCTGGAGACACGCATGATCGTCTCGCAACAATGGGCGCCACGCGAATTGACTTCAGCAGCCCACTGACTGGCGATTCTAGGAACCGAAATTCGGATTATCCACTGTGGCCTTTCTCGGAAGCTCCCGGATTCCCGGGGCTGGAACACCAACTCTGCGTTGGAACTTGCTGGTTCGTTTTCCGTTGGGTTCGGGAGGCGGCGCGGTGCCGACTGACTGTCGAAGATTGCGCTTCCAAGATTAGAGATTGCAACGCGGGGTTCCTGCCCTCGAAATGGACACCGCCAGCCGGAGACGCTAGGCCCCCACCGTCGCGGTCGCGACGGCCGAAAGCGGTCCGGGCTCGCCGCGGGTGTTCACCCACCGCAAGACATAGCTTGCCGTCCTGCCGCCATCGGGCCCACCGAACTCCACCACCACCGGCGTGCGCGTCGCCAACCGCACGAACGAATAGTCATCCAGCCCATTGGCGATATCGCGATTTGCGACTTGCGAAGTGTCGGCGTCGCCGACGTACACCCAGATCTCCGTGCCGATGACGCCCTTCGGCTTCGCCTTCCGCGACGGCATCGCCGAATCCGTAAAGTGCAGCGTGTGACGCAGCCGCTCCGACGTATCCACCGAGACCACCGGCGCGCTCGACGGCGCATCGGCCGCCGTCGGCGCCGCGTCGCGAATGGTGATGCCCAGCGCGGCGCGGACCGCATCGGTCGTGGCGCCGGCATCCTGAATTCGCGCCACCATCGGCCGAACCAGGGCCACGAGGTCGCTGCGGGCCCGCGACTTCGCGGCGGCGGCCTCGCCATAGGCGGCGCGGGCGGCCGTCAGGTTCGTGTAACGCTTCTGCCAGGTCACCGAACGCTCCTGCAGCTTGGTCACTTCTCCGTCGGACAATCCGAGCGCCTTGGCATTGGCTACGGCGTAGGCAACGAAATTCCGCTGCCACGCCTCAAACGCGCCGCCGGATCGCGGCAGGTAATCGTAGGTGCGCGTCATGAGCCCCCTCCTCGCGACTTTCGTCGGAAGGATCGGCCCGGCGAATCAGCGCTGGATTGCGATGGCGCCGCTTCTCGGAATCCGCAGACCGACAGCGCCTCGCCCTGCCGCCACACCCGTGGCGCCCTTCTGCGTGTGCGACTTGCGCCCGGTCCGATCATGCACAAAATTCGGCGAAGGAACGTGGCCGGCCCCCATATCGGCGGTACATTCGCGCTGGGGCGCCTGCGCGCACGATCTTATGGGCGAACCGCGCGCGGGACTGGATCCCGCCCGTCTACCGCGCGACGGTAGACGGCTGCGGCGGAGCGGTAGACATCCGCAACGCCACCGTAGATAGCGGCCTCGCCACCGCAGGCATCAACCGAGCAACAGTAGGTCGCTACCGCTCGACCGTAGACGACTACACCGCGACCGTGGACATCGACCGCGCCAGCGGGGACGACGGATCGCGAAACCTATCGCTGGCTCGGCACGGTCCCGCAGGTACGGGAATGGGGCACGGGCCGGCTGGCGAAGGGCCTGCGCAACGAGAGCTACTCCATCGAGAATCTCAAGTACGAATCGACGCTGGAAGTCGATCGGGACGAGATCAGCGACGACCAGACGGGGCAGATTCGCCTGCGCGTCGCGGAACTCGCGGAACGGGCGGCGACGCACAAGGACTTTCTCATTGCGCAACTGCTGGCCAACGGCGAGGCGAGCGGAAACGACAGCTACGACGGCGTGAGCTTCATCAACGCGAATCACGTCTCGGGCGCATCCGGCGCCCAGAGCAACCTGCTGACATTCGACGCCGCCGACACGGAAGAACCGACCGTCGAGGAGTTCAAGGCCTCGCTCAAGGCGGCGATCGGCCAGATGATCGGCTTCCGGGACGACCAGGGCGAACCGATGATGAACTCGGCGAGCGGACTGGTCTGTGTCGTGCCGACGACCATGCTCTTCACGGCCAACGAGGCAATCCACTCCACGATCGTCGGCAACTCGACGAACGTTCTCGCCGGCATTGCGCGAGCCATCTCCCTGCCATGGCTGACGGACCTGTCAAAGTGGTATCTGCTGAAGATCGACGGCGTCGTGCGGCCCTTCATCTTCCAGGACCGTGAACCGATCGAATTCAACGCGCTGACGGAGGACTCGGACGAGGGCTTCCGGCGCGAGAAGTTCCTCTTCGGTGTCCGCGCCCGCTATCGCATGGCCTACGGCTACTGGCAGTTCGCGGTCCGGACAGACTTCGTCTAGTCGGCCGGCGACTTCGAATCTCCAGGTCCCCGGCGCACTCACGCGGCGGCGCGCATGTCCGGCGGCGTCGCGTGAGTCGCCCCCCCTAAGGGAGCCCACGCAATGGCCTATCTTTCCAATTCGGATATCGAATCGCTGCTCGGCGAAACGGCGACCATCGAACTGACAGACGACAGCGGTGTCGGCACGATCAACGCGGATGTGGTGACGGCGGCGCGGATCGGCGCCGAGGGCGAGGCCAACAGCTACTTCGCGACGCGCTACCGCGTTCCCATCGATACGACCGGCGAGCCGGACGTCGCCGCGGTGATTCGATCGTTCACGCTGGACCTGGCGATCTATCGCCTGCACAGCCGCAAGCCGCCCATCCCCGAGGACATCATCCGGCGGCGACAGGAGGCGATCACATGGCTGACGAATGTCGCCATTGGCCGCGTGCGATTGCCGTCGGTCGTTGCGCTGAATGACGACGATCCGTCGAACCCGCCGGGTAACCCGGCTGGCCCCACCCGTGTCATGACGCGCGAGTCGCTGGAAGACGTCTGACGCCCGCCGGCGGTCTTACGGCGTCGCGCGCCGACGCCACGACGGAAAGAGGTTTGCACATGTCACAGCTGGGCGATATCGAGTCGGCGATCATCACGAGGTTGTCGACGGCGACGATCGCGGGGCAGCCCGCGTTTGCGACCCTTGCGGGCGCGGGCGGCGGAAACCGGCCGGCAAACCGGGCCACGATCCGCCGATTGCGCATGCCGGCGGCGCTGGTGTCCTTCGTCGAGGCGCCACTCGCGCCGGAGACGCGGTCGGAAATCCGTGGAGCGCGTTTCAGCGTGCTCGTGGCGGATCAGTCCCTGCGGGCGGCGTCCGACCCGAGGCAAGGCGACACAACGACCTCCGGCGTCTTCGCGCTGATCGACGTCGCACGGCAGAAGCTCGATGACTTCGGCGTGGCGTCGGGCGTTCGGCTGGTGGTCGTCGAGTCTCGCTTCATCGACGCGGACGAGCGCGTCGGGATCTATGAACTGCTGTACCGCGCATGGCCGATTGACGAGGTCATCCCGACGACGCCTCAGTTCAATGGCAATGAGATCGCAGGGACGCACAGCGATCTTCGCGTGGAGATCGGCGCGTTTCGCGTTGTCCCGGTCGATCCGGAGGCGACGCCGCTGACGTACACGAACACGCCCCGACCGATCATCTGGCGCGGCGAGATTCGCGCCAGCACGCATGCGCAACTGACATCCCTTGAAACAAACATCGAATCGCTGATCGCCGCACGAACCATCGGCACGGTCGACGACGTCCACGATCAATCGTTCGACGACTGCCTGATCGAACGGTATGAGCGGGAGGGACCACGCCGGATTGTCGGCACATTGGTCGCACAGTCGGCGGAGATTCTATTTTCGCAACTGACGCCGTTCGCCTGAGCGCCGCTGTCGTACGAACATCCCGCGTCAGTTCGATCACGGGCTCGAAAGAAGACTAACAAATCCGTGGATGTCCAACCCATCCACGAGACCATTCTGATCGATATCTCCATGCGTGATCGCGCAATGCGGACGCTGGGCCACGTACTCCCCAGGGGCGGTCAGCGCGACGGCGAATGGCGCGACGTCAAGTGTATTCACGACACCATCGCAGTTCATGTCACCGAGCAGGTCGGCGGGGACCTGTGTGACTGTGACGCTCGCCGCGAAATCCACATAGTCATTTGCGGCGCTATCGGAGTTCAATGGGAAGCTGAACGGCGAACCGTCCGTCAACACGCCGGATAGTATGACATCTCGCTCGGTGATTTCCACCGACTGCCCGGGAATCAACCCTGCGATTGGCGCCCCATCAATTGCAAAATCGCTTCCGAACAGATTCAGTTCGGCTCCCGGGTGGATCTCGAAGCGGGCCAAGTCCGTGGCGCCGCCATGAAAGTCAATCACGGCATTCGCAAAGACAATCTGAACGCCGTTTACGCGTCCGCCAAACACAGCGACGTTTGTGCCCGAGTACGCGCGCATGGTTGTTCCGATCGCGCCACTCAACATCGTCAGTGTGGAATTGCTCAGCTCGAACTGGTCATAGATGGCGCCTCCGTCTATCAGGATATTCGCACCAACGGACGACACGACATCGTCGACAATCCCATTCTGGATGACCTTCAGTGACTGGCCGGCTCGCAGTCCCAGGTCGAATCGGTCGCCCGTTTCAAGGACAATTGTTGCGCTGTCGGCAGGCGACAAAGGGACTTCTGTCAGCGTTACGCGGCTGACTGTGTCCCAATTTCGGAGCGGACTGAAAATGAAAGGACGACCGTCGCTGAACGTCCCGGTCAGCACGTCGGCGCCTGACAACGACACTGTCGGCCCCGAGATCGGAGAGTCGTTTAACAAGAACTCACCGCCGACGAGTTCGACGTCACTCCCGTCGCGGGCATCGAGTCGCAATATCCGCCCGCCCGAAAGCCTGGCCGCGCCGGCCGACCGAACGACGAATCCTCCCCGGAGCAGACCGCCGGCGACGGCACACGACGCGCCAGATGTAATGTCTGTAAACGCCAGTCGGCCCCCGGACACATTCAGCTCTGCGCCGTCGTAAATAACCAGACCACCTTGCGCCTGCCCGGCAACAAGGCTGACTGCGCTGCCATGGAATATGTTCGCGTTTTGCTCCAATAGTCCGCCGCTGATATCCAAGGTCGTTTCGGCGAGTTCAAGGCCCTGCCTGATGCGTCCTCCTTCCATCTGGATCGTTGCGCCAACGGCAGAAAAGTACTCGGGCAGGACTCCAGCTGCGCGCAATGTGAGCGCCTGACCACTCCTCAGCCCTGGCGGCGTTGGATCACTTGCCTCGCTAATCATGATCGGAGTCGTGTCTATCGACGGAATCGCAACGGACCGCAACACGACCTGGCGAAGCTCATCGCGTGTCAAGGGTGACATGATCAGAACCTCCCCGCTCTGTAATGTCGCGGACAGGACGGCTCCCGAATCTTCATGGACGGTCGCGGTAATCTCATTTTCAAGAAACGGCAGGCCATTCACAAGAAACTCGCCGCCAACAATCTCGGCGCCGACACCAAAGGCGGACGGCCACGCGAAGTTCCCACCCGTGATCGACACGTCGACAATCCCCTGATAATTCACGAACTGATCGAACCGACCGCCGGTCACGATCCCCGCCGCCCCATCTCGCAGCAGCAACTCACGGATCTCCCCTCCACTGATATTGAAGAAGCAACCGGCATTGACATGTGTCGTCTGCAGATCTCCGCCAAGGACATTCAACTCCACATTCGTGCTGGAGCCATCGGGATCGCCCAGCTCCACCAGTTGACCCAATAGTCCGCCATCAGTCACATTGACCTGCGTATTTGATCCAATGATCGCAAAATTCGGCACTGTGTCGGGCGGCACATCGATGACCTCGTCAAATGGAAACGCCCGCACTGGCATTGCTAATGCCCCCACTACCATCAGCATCAAGAGTTGTCGCATTGGCACAGACCGCCTCCTTTCGAATTTCCACTCAGCGCTATTCGCCAGGTATTTATTGAATTCTGTCCTGAGTGGTTGCATGCGCATCCAGAGACTCTGGATACGCACGGCCGCCGAACTCCCGAACGGATGATAACGTCCTGAGCGTGACGACTCGTATGAATTGCGTGTTATTTGTCAATGCGGAGCGACATTGTCTTCGCCATTGCGCGGACACCGCAGAATATTGCGCACTGTGGCGCCACTTATTGCAGCGCAACTGTTGGCGGTATCCATCAGATACGCAATGCGTCCAATACGGCATTGCCGCGACTTCGTCCGCCAATACGGATAACCGTCACAGCACGGGTACGATCCCGCTGGCGCGATAGCCGCGATCGTTGACCGCGCTCACCTGGACACGCCTCATGCTCCAACAACGTCGCTCAGCTGCCTGGGCTCGAAGCGACGCCGGCGGATACAGGCCGCCATCCATCGCGCCCGCAGGCGCTCATGGACCTGTCACAACGAGAAGGGACATCGGGAGAAAGCGAATTACTCGCGATGCGCGCGCTGGAGGTAGGCGGGCAGGCGCAGGTCATCACGCTTGGGTCTGTCTCCAATTGTCGGCGGATAGCTTCCGCGGTAGTCCGGCCGGGGCCCCGGCGCCGACGGCGGCGCCTCGTCCGCTCGCGCGCGGCGGGCGAATCGCGCCGGCTGCCAGTCGCCTGGCGCCGGCGTCAGGAAGATCGCCACCTGCCGGCGTCGCAATCCCCCCACATCCAGGCTGCGCGCCGAATAGATACCAACGACGTGAACTCGGTCTTCGGCGTCCAGCACCGCGACGGGGCCACCCGACATACCCGCGGTGTCTGTGGGCGGAATCACCGCGCGTCGCACGCGAGGACCGTCTCCCGGATACGGCGCTATGATACGGCCCATGATGACGGCCGGCGCGTGTCGCACAGCGGCCTCATCATCATCGGCGCCTGCCGGGAAGCCACTAATAAACACGGCATCCCCGGTTTGGAACTCGTGATCCGGTTCAAGGTCGTTGTAATGCCACCGGTCCGCCGCACAGGACAATATCACCCAGTCCTCACTTCGGGCGCGGCGCCTATCCGTCGCGAATGCGGTGCGGAGGAAAGGGAACATTCGGCGTCCGTCAACAGAGGCGACACCAGCCCCACCCAGGACATGGGCTGCGGATACGACATTTCGCGGATGTGTCGGAAATCCTGAGCCGGTTGCGTCGGCGCGAACGGGCAAGACAATTAGCTGGCAGCGCACGGTCGCGATCGCGGCGTCGTCCTGCGCGGGCCCAGGCGCGAGGCACCCACCTGCGAACGCCAGAAACACAGTGAGCGCCAAGTGGCCGAGTCCTGAGATGTGCACGCGCGCACTGCGCGTCCGCGGTACAGGCCCCGGCAACCGTCCCGGGATGTTGGCGACGATCATCGGCCACGAGTTGTACGCCGGCGCCGGCGCGTAATCAACGGCGGCGGCGCGAGCGGAGACGAGTCTGTCGGCGCCTTGGCCCAATTGAGTCAAGACCTCCATCGCCAGACTGACTTTCCCTGGCAACACGACTTCCCGCAAAGGATCTTCATTTCGCAGTGTCAGCGCCGCTTCGAGGCCTGGTCCCGAAGATACACCGGCAGGAACAGGCCGACATCCATCGCGCCCGCCTCGGTTCGCGGAAATGTTCCGACAAAGTCCTTGCGGAAGACGATTTGATCGGGCGCACGGCCGGAATCGAACCTATCGAAACAGGCTCGCTCCCACTGCCGTTTCGACGGCACGATGAAGCTGCAGAGCCGCTTCCGCGACAGTGGATCCCAATAGGTTGCTCCAGCGACCGCCACACCAACGATCTTCACGCGACCGTCGCCGCCCAGCACTGCGACCGGCCCGCCGGAAAGGCCGGGATATTCCCGCCAGGGCGCGTGCGCCCTGAAAAGCTGATCCGCGTCATCTGATCGGCGTCGGAAGACGACAGCGGAGAACACCTCGGGCGCTGCGGCGCCGGCCCCGTTGGAGTATCCGCCGAAGTAGACGGTATCTCCCGGCGATAATGTGACTTCGGGATCGACGTCATTGCAATGCCAGACGTTCTCGGCCAGGCCCAGGACCACCCAGTCCTCGCCGCGTGGCCGGCGCGGGTCCACGCAGAACTGTCTGCGGGCGAGCGGCTCCGTCGTACGGCCCAGAACTTCAACGGTGTCCCGCGTGTCGACCACGTGTGCGGCTGTCACGAGGTTGCGCCGGCTCGTTGGAAAGCACGAGCCATACGTGCCGTCAGGATTCCTGATCGGCAGAACAATCAGTTGGTCTCGAACGCGGCTGATCCCGGCGGAATCCTGATCAGGTTCGACCACGAGGGCGCAGCCAAGTATCCCGGGCAATGCGAATACGAACATGGCGGCCCATGCCCAATTGCGCGCCATGAAGCTGAGTCGGTCGACTGATATCATCGCCGGGTACTGCAACTCACTCCGCGGTTCCTGGAGGGACGCCGCCCCAACACGCCGGCGGCGGCGCCCAAAGGCTCGCGAGACCTTCCCCTCGCCGCCTGCGGCAACGCTTTCGGGGAAACCTGACTCTCTCTGCGTACAACATCATTCTAACGCGCGTGCGGGCATGTCAGCTCCGCGGAAAATGTCGTACGCGGGACCGGATTGCCCGCCGACGATTGGCGCCTGGATTTGCTGTGGCGGCGCGCCGCCTTCCGACGCCGGCGCGGTGCACGTCGCGCGCGCATGGTCGAACACTCGGTTGGGGTTCCGGGCGGATCGGCTACAATCCCGGCATGACGACGGCGTCGCACGACACATCCGGCATCCGCCATGACACGGGGGCGATTCTGCTGGCGCGGGAGATTCGGTTCTCGATCGATCGGGACTGGGCGTCGGCGGCGCATGGGGAGGACGGGTTCGCAGGGGCGCGGCCCATCACGAATTCGTGGGGTGGCTGGCCGTCGGCCGTGGGGATCGCGCCCTATCTCGTTCTGCGGATCGAAGTGGCGGGCGCGCCCGATCCCGTGACGGGTTATCTCGTCAACATCATGGAGCTCGATCGGCTGCTGCGCAATCACGCGCTGCCGCTGGCGGCGCGACGGCTGCGCGAGCGCGGTGTTCACCTGACAGGCGAGCTGCTGATTCGCGGCATCTGGAATGAACTCTCCGGCCGCGAGTCGGCCGACTGGTCGATGCGGGCGCTGACCTTGTGGACGACGCCACACCTGTCCTATGCGATTCGCGCGGGGGAAGCTGACATGACGGAACTGACGCAGTGTTTCGAGTTTTCGGCGTCGCATCGCCTCCACGTTCCTTCCATGAGCGACGACGAAAATCGACAGTATTTCGGCAAATGCAACAATCCCAACGGCCACGGTCACAACTACCGGGTCGAAGTGACGATCGGCCGCGACGCCCTGGATGACGCGGGCCGGGTAGCGGCGATTCCGAAGTTCGAGTCCGTCGTGCAGCGCGAAGTCATCGATCGGCTCGATCACAAACATCTCAACGAGGATGTCCCGGAGTTCCGGAACGTCAATCCCTCTGTCGAGAACATCTCGAGAACGATCTGGTCCTATCTGGACGGCAAGCTCACGCCGGCGCGGCTGGTGCGTGTGCGCGTGTGGGAGACAGCGAAGACCTACGCGGAATACCGCGGCGCCTGAGAGAAGCGGATCGCGTCGTCGACACGCCCACTACGGCTGGGCCGGCTCGGACGACGCCGGGAAGGCGCGCGATCGAAGCAGGTCAAGCCCCACTCTCGCCCGGCGCCTGAGCGGCGTGAAGGCGAGGCTCTCGATCCAGCGACCCGCGTGTCGATCGAAGACTTCTTCATCAAAGAAGATCAGCGTCGGATGCGGCAGGTTGACACCGCGAGCGAAGAGCTTCAGCACGAAGCGATCGCGGAAGCCGATTCCGAACCTGCGAAGGATCATGTCGAACATCCGCACGGGATGGTTGTGCCCATTCTCCGGGTCGCGGCGACTGGCGATTTTCTTCGAAACCATCCAGATGAGGGCGATGGCAATGACGCAGCCAAAGAGAACGATGAAGCCCTTCACGTCGGTCGGGTCGGTCTTTCGATCGTCAAAGGCGCCGCGGAGACCGTCGAGGCGATTCTGGTAAGGCGTCTGCGCCAGGATGGCGGCCAATCGGGTCATGTCGTCGCCCCCGCCTGTTTGCCCCCGGCCGCATTCTTCGGATTCGCAGCCGACAGTCGTTTGGAGACATGTTCCGCGATGCGGGCGATGCGCGCATCGGGGTCAATCTCGGCGATCTGACGAATTCGCGGCTCGAGTGTGTAGAGTTTCAACTGATCGACAACCCAGAGCGCCGCGCATCGATGATCGGGCCGCGGATCCAGGAGCATTTTCATGAGGGATCGCGCCGCATCGGGCACCCGCTGGCGAAGCAGGCATCGCGTGGCGGCGGCGCGAACGTCGGCGTCATCGCTGTCGGTGAGCGGGTCGATGGACCCCTGCATATTCGGCAGCCGCAGCGCCTCGATGGACTCGATCGCGGCGGCGCGAACTTCCGGGGCGTCGTCGACGAGCGATCGCTCCAGGATGCGACGTGTTGTTTCACCTTCGATCTGCCCGAGCGTCGCGACGGCCGTCCGACGGATTTCGACATCGGAATCGTTGGCGGCGGTATAGACGTCCTTCTCGAACATGGCGCCGAGGGCGAGCGTCCGCACGATTCGCATTGCGCGGAGGCGATCCGCCGGCGACTTGGCGAGCAGCTTGGTCTGAAGCCGCATGGCGAAGTTCGTGATGTACGTCAGCGCGTGTTTTCCGGCGCGATGGGCGAGTCCCGCGTCAAGTCGCTCAAAGTTCTGCCAGACGCTTTCGAACTCCTCCGCAACGCCGGCGCTCTGCAGGAGCGTCGCCCATTCTTCGGGCCGCGCCTTCAGCGCACGGGGGACTGGCATGCGATGTCGGCCGCGATCCCGGCGATCGAGTTCGATCCGTGCGATGCGCCGGATCTCCTCGCTGTCGTGATCGAGCAGTCCCTGGATGGCCGTCGTGCAGTCGGGAGAATCGATGCGCGTCAGGGCCCAGACGGCGGCGCGATTGGCGTCGGCGTCGTCGAGAATCAGCAGATTCAGCAGCAGCGAGATTTTCTGACCGACGGGAATGCCCAGGGGCAACAACCACGACGGCGCCGCCACGGCGACATCCGCCGGGAGGTTGAACGCGGTTTCGAAACCGTCATTGAGCCAGGTAATCTGTCGAAGCGCCGCCAGGTGTTTGCGAATATTCGGATCGCGCCCCACCCAATGCCAGCGAATGAACTCGCAGAAGAAGGCGTTGTCGCGGCATCGCCCGAGGATGGCCACGACCTTGCGGCGCAGCTCGGGAAACGCCATCGCCACATAGACGAACGGGGCGTGTTCCGGAAGCAGTCGATCGGAGAGGATTTCCTCGATGGCGTGCGACAGCTTTCCGCGCTTGATCGTGCTCTGCCGCATGAGTGACGGTTCGAGGTCCAGCGCGAACGGCATCGCCGCCTCGACGACCTCCGGTCGATGATGACTTTCGTAATGCTCCAGCGCCTCGCCCAGGGCGTTGACGATGTACTCACGTCGCGAGGCGACGCCGTGGAGCGTATTCGCCATCTCGCGGCAGGATTCCGTATCGGCCACGTTGGCGGGATCGAGCGCCGTCATGACGCGCCGCGTGTCTTCCAGCTGTCGCCGTGAGAGGCGCAGGAGCGTCGCGGCGGCGTGGGCGCGGATTCGCGGCGAACCGTCGTGGATCGCGTGGGCGGCCAGATAGGCGAGTCTGGCGTCACCGCTCTCGGAGATGATTTCGAGGGTGTTCTGTCGCGTCTGCGCGTTGCTGCTCCGCGCGCAGGTTCGGAGGGCGGAAAAGAGCCGATCGGAATTCTCAATGATGAGGCGTCGCGAGGCGGGCTCGAGCTTCGCCATCAGCGGCGGCAACCCCTGGAGTCCGACGGGTTGCGCTCGATCGAGGATCAGCTGGACGATCTCCGCCTGACGGCGCGGCGATGCGACCGACAGCGCCGAAAGCAGCGTGCGATCGGGCGCGTCGCCCTCCATGTCGGCCATGATGTCCAGAATCGCAAGCTGCGCGCTCATTCGCTCCACCAGCGTTGTGTCTACCGAAAACCCAATAAGAAATCGGGATTCTCGGTCCGCCGGCTTAGGTCTCCTGACAGGAGATTGGCGGTCTCGGCCTCCCCCGGCCGAATCGGCCTGTGATCGTCGGCCGATTTTGCGCAAAGGTCAGATAACAGGGCGGGCGCGACCCGGCGCCGCGTGGAGAATTCAGCGGGGTGAGCGTCGCAGGATGTGCGTTCGCCCGGCTTCAAACGGACCGAACTCCTCTGTGGATCCGTCCGGCCATCGGACGTTCACTCGGTCGACGCGATCGAGGGCCCCGAGGCCGACGTGGACGCGCGAATCGTTGGCGGCGCAGTAGCTGTAGGCGGTGTCGACAGTCCGCGCGAACGTTCGATTCCCGGCGTGGATCATGAGGCGGGCGTTCAGGGCCGTCTGACCTCGCTCGTCCACCACCTGGAAGCGAACAAAACGCCGGTCCTTCTTGTCGGCAATATTCCGAAGGAGCCTGACGGGCCCATCGGACTCGACGACGACGATATCGATATCGCCATCATCGTCGATATCGCCGAACGCCGCGGCGCGACTCGTGCCGATGATGGGCTGCGCCGTCCCCCCCGCCGGACGCATTTCCTGAAATGCGCCGTTGGCGCCGCCGCGCATCAGCAGATTGACATCGACGTAGGGATCCTCCATGGAGGCGGGATCATTCACGCCATCGAGCGTGACTTTTCCGTTGGCGACATAGAGATCGAGAAGACCGTCGTGATCGAAGTCCGCGAAGCCGAGCCCGAAGGCGGTGTACCGAATGCTCGCGGCGCCCAGCCCCAGTTGGGCCGTCCTGTCGTCGAAGATGCCCGCATCGTTGACGTAGAACGTATTCGACTCATTGCGCAGGTGGGTCATGAACAGATCGAGATCGCCGTCGGGCTCGATATCGAGCGCGGCAACGCCCATGCCCGCCTCGGCCGCGCCCTTCGCATTGACGGCGCATCCGGCGAGCAGCGCGTCGTTTTCAAATCGCGCGTCCCCAAGGTTAAGCCAAAGCTGGTTCGGATTGCCGTCATTGGCGACGTAGACATCCGTCCGGCCGTCATTATTGAAGTCACCGAAGGCGACGCCGAGACCATTGCCGAATGCGGCGCCGATCCCACCGGAGACAGTGGCATTTTCAAAGGACCCGTCGCCCCGGTTGCGATAGAACACGTCGCGCGCCGGGGCGTCGTAGTTCTCAGGATTGCAGTAGTCTCGCTCGCCGGTCGTTCTCGTGCAGTTCAGTTCGTTGGCGACTTTCCAGTTCACGTAGTTGGCGACAAAGAGATCGAGATCGCCGTCGTTGTCGGCGTCGAAGAACCCGGCGCTCGTACCCCATGCGTCGTCGCCCACGCCCGCCGTCGCCGTGACGTCTGTGAACGTTCCGTCGCCATTGTTGCGATAGAGGACATTGGGACCGTAGTTCGTGACGTAGAGATCGATATCGCCATCGGCGTCGTAGTCGCCCGTCGCGCAGCCCATGCCGTAGCCGCGATCGCCGACCCCGGCGCTGTCGGTCACGTCGTCGAACGTCCCATCGCCTTTGTTGCGAAAGAGCTGATTCGGCGGTCGATGTTCCGGCGCGGCGTCCAGATCGCCCGCCTGCACCAGGTACACATCGAGATCACCGTCGCCGTCCGCATCAAAGAGCGCGGCGCCCCCTGTGATCGTCTCCGGGAAATAGAATCGGCGCGGACCGATCGAATGGCGGAAGGCGAGCCCCGATGCCGCCGCCACGTCCTCAAACCACGGCGCGTCGGCGCTGGTGGCGGCGACGGCGCGCTCACGGCGCTCATCCGACTCCGGCGCTGACTGACAGGCTGTTTGAAAGGGAATCGCCAGGCTGGCCGCAATGACCAGCGCGCCGGCTGACAGGCGCTCTCTCCGGTACCCCATGGCGTCGCCCCCTTTACTGCGGCTCGGCTCGCTGCGCAACGGCCTGCATACGCTGTCGAAGGGCGATCGTCTGAGGCGCCGTGGGATTCAGCGACTCGACGCTGGAGAACGCGTGGATGGCCGTCTCCATCGCGCCGCTTTCCAGAGCGACGGCGCACAGGTTTGACTGCGCGAGATAGGAGTCGGGCTTAAGTCGTACGGCCTCCCGCAGATATTGAATGGCGTCATCGAACCGACCGGCGTCGCGGGAAAGTCGTCCCAGGGCCACGAGCACCTGCGAATTGTCCGGCGCGAGTTCGCGAGCGCGGGCGTAGGCCTTCATTGCGGCCTCGTGGCTCGTCGCGAGGGAGAGCGCATCCCCCAGCGCGATGTGACACTGGGCGACATGGCTTCCACGGGCAACGGCTTCGCGGGCAAACACGATCGCCTGCGGGTAGTCGCCAAGCTGCAGTGAACAGAATGACAGGTTGATATAGGGACCGAACGTGCGATCGTCCTTCCTGACGATGTTCCTGAGGATCTCCATCGCATCTTTGTGACGTTTCATCTGGATCAGGACGGCGGCCAGGTTATTCATGACGGCGACGTCGTCCGGGTACTCCTTCGCCAGTTGCTGAAGGAGGGATTCCGCGCCACGGAGGTCTCCGTTGTCGCACAGGGCGATCGCCCGGGCAATCAGGCCGGTTCGGGAGATCCCGAGTTCCTGGGCGCGCTGCGTCAGGGGATCGGGCAGGGATCTCGGCTCGGCGCCGACGCCGAGCTGCAATTCACGTTTCGCGCCTTCGCGATCGCCGACACCGCGAAGGGCGAGTCCCAACTGGTAGTGCGCCGCGGGGAAGTCGGCATCCATGCGAATCGCCGTTTCGGCGAGGGCCTTCGCCTTTTCATACCGACGGGTGCGGTTGTAGATGTCCGCGAGGCAGACGCGCGGCTCGGGCCGATTGGAGGCGAGTTCGTTCGCCCGTTCGAACTGAATCGCCGCGGCGTCCAGATCGCCTTTCTCTACGAGGGACGCGCCGAGTTCGTAGTGGATTGCCGCGAAGGCGCCCGGCTTCCCGGCGATCGTGGCCAGGAGATCCGTCGCCGCCCGGGTCTCGCCGGCGCCGCGCATCGCCATGGCTCTGTGAAACAGCCAGACGAGGTTGTCGGGATCCAGTGCGCCGGCGTTCGCAAAGCAGGCGTCCGCCTCGTGATGGTACCCATTTTCGTGGTAGAGAAGACCGAGATCGCCGTGCGCCGCGGGATCGCCCGGGCGCGCCTCCACGTCGGCAACAAACTTGTCGATCGCCTGCCGCAGTCTGGGGCTGGCCTGCGAAAGGTCCGCCGGCCGTACCGCAGGGAATGAGGGTTTCCGGAGGAGATAACCCGCCGCGCCGAGTAAGACCACGAGAACACTCACGCCGATCCAGAGACCAGAGCGACGCGATTGCGCACTACGTTTCTTCCTGGCGCGCCGGGCGCGCCTGTCGGACGGCGCGTCCTGCTGACGCCTGCGTTTCCTGGACATGCAAACTCGCCTCAGAACTGTCTCGCCCGGTCGGGGGCGGTCGCGATAAACGACATACGACTCCGGCGCAGGCGAACCAGAATCAGCGCGCCAACGCCAACATGCGAGCATGGAAATCAGACAGAACCTTCCCAAGTTCCGGAAGAGACTATTGTACCAACGCCCCTACGGGGATTCAATCAAATACGGACGGCGGATCCGATTGAGTGACTACCTCCGCAGGGCCTTTCGAAACGCCTCCTGATCTCGGTACCTGGAATTTCGAACTGACGCTTCGTCACGTTCGGGCGCCTTCTCATTGGGCGGAAACGCGGTCATCTCCCGCCATGGCAGCGGCTCAACGGTTTTGCCTGTCGCGGAGTTCAGGTCTCCGTCCTTCAGCCATCCATCGGTATGAACGATGAAGTCGCGCGTCCATCCACCCGGAAGATCCGGCGCGGCGTTCGCGTCGAACCAGATCTCGACCTCATCTCCCGCTCCGACGATGGCGTATCGATCATCCAGTATCGACACGAGATCGCTGACATCGCCGAGCGCCGTATACCCACCGACGAGATCGCGCCATTGGGCGGCGGGATCCAGGACGTCGTAATCCGGAATCCGCGGACCACCCGGCCATCGCCGGTATTGTTCGGAGATACCGCGTTCGCGAAGCTCGGCCCGTTTCACTCCGAGTTCCGTCACGCGGGATTCGACTTCCTGATCGCCCACGGAACAGAAAATGTGATCCCAGTAGATGCAGAAGTTGGTCGAGAGACGCACGCGATGATCGGCCGTCGGGAAGGCGCCTGTCAGGTCGATCGTAATGGTCTTCGACTTGCCCGACGGAAAGCCCACAATGCGTCCCGTCTCCCGCCACGAGCCATCCTCCGCAACAACCTGAATCGTCGGCGCCTGCGGATGGACGTTTGGATTCTGTGACACGGCGACGTTGGTGCTGGCGTCCGTCGGCCAGAGCCAGCCCTGGAGAAACAGGCGGACCGGCGCGTCGGCGTCAAATTCCCCGAGATCCATCACGAGTTCGTGAGGCTCGACGATTCCCTGGTAGCGCGTCGGTGTGAATCCATCGACGTAGCGATGATCGCGGGCGATTAACTGTGGCCTCACATCGCGGCCGCGTTCATCTGTAGCGCTGACGGGATATCGTCGGCGTTCGACCTTGAAGATTTCAAAGGGCGGATACGGCGGCATGAGGCATTTTTCATCGACATGGATCTCTGTGCCGACGGGATGATCCACGACCAGGAGCCGGCAGAGATCCAGGTAGGATGTCTCCCACAATTCCTCGGTGAAACTCAGCCGATAGAAGCCGTCGTCCGGGGCCATCTGATCGCCGGCGATTTTGAAGTAGTCGTCCGCCGTTCCGTGATGGCCATAGACGCCCTGCATGATCGACATACCGAGCGCGCTGCGCCACAACACATCCGTGACGAATTCGAATCGCTCGCCGTTCCACGCGTACAGGTAGGGACACGAGCCCTTCAGCGTCTGTTCCTCGACGATCGTTCGATCTGCGGTAAGGGCGGTCCTGCTGTTCGTTCGGTACTCGAGGCTCTGATAGTTCCCGTTCGGCCAGACGACGCGCATCACGTCCGCCTGCTGACAGGGTCCCAGGCCGAAGTGGGTGGTCGGCGATTCGACATGGCGCTTCTGGTAATTTTCGCCGCAGCGGATCTCGATGGCGCTTCCGATGCCGAGGGCGTTGAAGCGCGAGTCGCCCGTGTTCAGACCAACGAGCGCAACGCGCAGCCACGCGCCGGCGCCCTTCGTCCGGTTCATGAAGATCTCGCCAGCGCTCGAGATCAGGTCGACGAGCCCGTCATTGTCGAGATCGACGGCCTGCAGCGTCGAGCCCGGCGTGACAGTCACATCCTCGCGATCGCTCCCGCCGCCGCCGTGGACGAAGACGGTATCGAGTGAACCATCATTGTCGAAATCGGCGATCGCGACGGCCGACGGGTGGTTCGGCGCCGTCATCCGACTGAGCGTACGGGTCTGGAACTCCGGGCCGAAGGCGGTGCGCGAGCCGAGTGTCACATCGAGCGTCTCCAGCCAGCCATCGTTGTCAAAGTCGGCGATCGCCGGCGGGGCGAGACAGGACTTCTGAAGCTGCTCCAGCAACGATGTCACATCGCGAAAGCACGCCAGGCGCTCGTTTGAAATCACGTGGATTGAATAAGGGCCGGTTCCCGTTGTGATGAAGAGGTCCACATCGCCATCGTCGTCGAGATCGAGCGTTCGGATCGACTCGATCCCGGGCGTCTCCATTGGCAGGCCCGGTCGCGCCGCGATCGCCGTCAGCGCACCTTCGCCATCATTCTGATGAAGATACAGACGGGCGTCATCCCAGCGCAGCAGATCGAGATCGCCGTCGTTGTCGTAGTCGAACGCCCTGGCCCCGTTGGACGCGTCCCGTTCCGTCAGGCCGACGCGTTGCGACACGTCCTCGAAACGCCCCGCCGCGTTCCGGGAGAAATATCGATCGCCTGACTCGCACGAGAGCAGCAGATCGATTCGCCTGTCATTGTTCAGATCGAGGAAGGTCGCATTGCGGCACGCGGGCGCATTGGCGAGGCCCGCCTCCATCGTCGCGTCCTTCCAGCCTTTTCCATCCAGGACAAACAGGCGTCCCTTTCCGGCGTTGTCGATCGCGAAGAGCGCCGTCGAGCGATCGTCCGCCACGGCGCCGACGACAACCTTCACGATCGGCGGCGCATCCGCCGGCCTCGGCAGCGCGGATTCGGCGGGCAGCCTCTCGAAGTGAATTTCGGCGGTCATCGCTTTCCGCGGATCGCCTTTCAGCGGCCAGATCGGATGGCGCACGGGCGCGGGCGTCTGATCGGCCGAGGCGCCAAGCGCGATGACGTCCGCCTTGTAGCGATCCGTCGCCAGCATCAGGTTGCGCGTTCGCGTGACAATCGAACTCAGCTTCGCAACGTTCCCGTTCTTCACGACATCGTCGAGGTCGTCGAGATACGGCGCCAGACTCTCGGGGGGCTCGGGAATCTGAGCGAGGGCCCGGCGAAGCAGCGCATCGGCCCTCTGAATCTGATCCGACGCCGCAGCGGTTCGGGCGGCCCCCAGCAGCGCGGCCAGGTTTGTCGGCGCGACGCGAAGTATCGCCTCGTAGTTCGTCAGGGCGTCCGACGGCGCAGACGGGTTTTCCTGCGTTTCAAGCCCCTGGATGTAGGCCCAGCGAAGGCGCACGTCGTTGTCGTTCGCTTCGATCGCGCCTTTGAGCAGTGCCTGAGCGTCATTGTATTGGCCGTTGGCTCGCTGCGCCGCCGCCAGGATCAACGCAATGTCGGCGCTTTCGGGGGCGGCGGAGAAGGCCTCATGCGCCAGCGCGAGAGACGCTTCGTTCTGTGCCGCCGCCAGGCGGACGATCGCGAGATTCGCGAGGATGGCCGGCTCTCGACCGACTGAGGTCAGAAGCGGGTCGAGAATCTTCCCCGCCGCGGGCTCCTGATCCATCTCAATCTGTGCGTTGGCCTGATAGAACCGGCCCAGCCTGTCCACGGGAAAGTCCCGTGACGCCGACGGGGGCTTCGATCCGCCGTGATCGCTTCGACACGCCAGCGCGACGACAGTCGCCATCGCGAGGATCATCGATGCGACGATACGCATACCTTCCCTGGCATTCATCCGAGTCACCTGTCTGACAATGAGACGATCGCGCCGGGGACACGCTCCAGGTCCGCGATCGATACGAGACTCTGCGGCTGTTAATCCTGGACGACAGTGATCGATCGGTCCAGACCGTCGACGTCAACGACCTGCTCGGCGCCCCCGGGCCAGTGGATGACGACACGATCCACCTTCGTCGAGTCGCCCAGACCGAACGTGACAGGCAGTTCGCACTGCGACAGGTAGCCGCGCGTGGGCATGACACGGCGGCGACGCGTGAGACCATTGGACGTCAGCTCGATTTCGGCGCCGATCGCATCGCGATTGCAGGTCCCGCCGACGAGCCTGAATCGCAGCCAGTGTCCGCCGGACGCGTCGTCATTTCGGAGCAAGAGTGGCGCGGCGCCCGTCTGTGTCAGCAGGAGATCCAGATCGCCGTCCGCGTCGATGTCGGCGTAGGCCGCGCCTCGACCAACAATCGGCGTCGCGAAGTCCCCGGTGTCCGCCGGCGGAACCTCGATGAAGCAGGAGCGTTCATTGGGGCCGGCGTTCCAGAACAACTGAGCCGGCTGACGATAGCGCTGGCTCGACTGAACTTTGTTGATCTCCTCTTCCAGATGGCCGTTGCACTGGAGCAGGTCGAGCCGGCCGTCCAGATCGGCGTCGAAGAAGAGCAGACCGAAGGTCAGGGCCGTCCGGCTCGCGGCGCCGACACCTTCGACGATGGACGCGTCCGTGAACTGCATGGGATCGGCGCCGGCGACATAGAGCGACGTCATTTCATTGGCGAAGTTACCGATTCCGAGCGCGAGGCGACCGTCCTCGCGAAGATCGGCGCTGTCGACGCCCATGGCGCCGGTGGCGGCGCCCATGCGATCGTAGGCCACGCCGATTTCGACACCGACCTCTTCGAAGGTTCCATCGCCCTTGTTGTGGAATGCGAAATTGCGGACGGTGTCGTTGGCGACGAAGACATCCATGGCGCCGTCACGATCGAAATCGACGACGCCGAGGGCGAGCGACTTGCCCGCGGGGGCGCCGGTCGCATCATTCACGACCAGGAAACCCGCGGCTTCGGACCTGTCCGTGAAGGTCCCGTCGCCATTGTTGACGTAGTAGCAACTGTGGGCCCCCTCGAAGTTCGTCGGCGGTCCATAGGCGCGGCCCACGCCGGTCAGTTTGTAATCGACGGCAAAATCGATGTCGCGCGACCATCGGATGTAATTGCAGACGAGCAGGTCGAGATCGCCATCATTGTCGGCGTCGAAGAAAGCGGCGCCGGTACTCCAGTCCTTTGCGTCGCCACCGACGCCGGCGTCGGCCGTGATGTCCGCGAAGACGCCGTCGTCGTTTCTCAGCAGTCGATTGACGCCGACAGCCGTGACGAAGACATCCACATCGCCGTCGTTGTCATAGTCCCCCACTGCGGCGCCCATGCCATAGCAATCCAGGCCGAGCCCCGCCACCTCCGTGACATCTGTGAAGGCGCCGGCGCCGTCATTGCGATAGAGGACACTCGTCGGATGAGACGTCGCTGACCGCTCGTCATCGGGCCAGTAGGTCGAGTTGATCAGCAGGAGGTCCTGATCGCCATCGTTGTCGTAGTCGAAAAATGCGCAGCCGCCGCCCATCGTCTCGGGGAGAAGCTTCTCCCCCGCCGCGCCATTCACATGAACGAAACTGACGCCCGCCTCCCGTGTGATATCCGTAAACGGAATCGACGGCGCCTTGACGCCGGCGACAGACACTTCGGGCGGGGCAATCGTCGCCTGCGTTGTCGGGGGCTCTCCGGGCTTTGCCTGAGACGCAAAGTACATGGCGCCGCCGACGATCGCGATGAGCAGAATCGCCGCAAGCGACCAGCGAAACGCGACGGCGATGATCGCGTCATTCTGCTCGAGCGCCGGCTCACTCGGCCCTGTCGTGTTGTTCGTCCGCTTGTCACTCATCGGCTCGCGGTCTCCCTCTCCGAGGCGCCCGTCGCCCGCTCGCGCGGCGTCGTCGCGGACACAGACTCCGTCGGCGCGTCCTCCGCCCGGGCCATGTCGGACGCGACCTGCGCGGGCAGGTCATAGGCGCCATCGCGCTGAAGGTCATAGATGACGACGGCCTCGGCGGCGTGATTGGCGGCCGGGTACCTGATCCGCGCGGCGGCGATGGCCCGATCGCGCGCGTTGTCATCGGGTTTGTACGTCGCGTGCAGCGTGCGATGCTCCGCCGCCCTGGCGGACTCCCCCAGCTCTGCGTAGATCAGCGCCAGGTTATAGTGGGCCGTGACATTCTCGGGATCGAACGTCAGGGCCTGGACGAACATCGCCTCCGCCTCGCTCAGGAAGGCGCGCCGCTCCTTCTCCCGTAGGTCACCCCGTTCCAGTCTGGATCGTTCGAAGAGCGTCTGGCCCAGTTCGTCCAGCACGCGATAGTCCTGCGTGAAATCGAAACCGCGTTTGCGGCATTCCTCCGTGTCTTTCATCGCGAGAACGGAGCGATAGTCACGAATCGCCTCATCCAGATTGCCGTATTGCTTGTTGACCATGCCGCTGAACCAGTTGATCGACCAGGGCGGCGCAGGCGGGTCGTGGGCGGCGGCCCGCTTCAGCGCATCGACCGCCTCTTCGAGCCGCCCTTCCTTGATGTACACACGCGCCAGATTCAGCGGACCGTCCGGCCGATCGAGCTTTTCGACCTGGGCGAAGGCGGCCTCGGCCTGACGCAGCTCTCCCTTGTTGCTTCCCGATGCGCCCTTGCGGAAGAGAGCGATGCCGTAGTCGTTCCATCGCTGCCACAGCGGGAACTCGCCGGGCGACTGCGGTTCGTCGAGCGTCTGGCCTGCGATCGGAAACACGACGCGATCCTGCGCCAGCGTCATGATCGGCAGGTCATTCTTCAGGAATTTCTCGCCCTGGAAGAACTTCATGTAGAGCGTATCGAACTTTCGATAGCGAAGGACCGCGTCGACCGTGACGGGACCGACCACATCCGGCGGAACCTTCAGACGGCAGTGCACCACATCCGCCGCGCCGGGCGGGATCTGATGATTGTAGAGGGCGATGAAGATGTCTTCGGCGTTACGGCGATCGATCCGTCCGCCCTCTCGATCGATCACGAAGGCGTTGACGAAGTGCGACCAGGGATCGACATCGCCATCGCTCTCGCGCATGCCGCCGAGTCGTCCGATGACACGCCCCTTGCCGTCTGTGACTTTGACATCGAGCCAGACTTCATTCGAGTCGGCGGTTCCCTGCGTGAACAGGTGCCCCATCTTCAGGGTGCGGATGACGGCCTCGACGAGGTAGGTTTCGCCCGGGACCAGCGCCGGCGTGGCGGGCTTCAGCGGCGCCGTGAGATCGCCGTCGATCACGCCGCCGGCCTTCACGCCGAAGAGATCGACGCGCATCACACCTTCGTTGAATTCGCGCTGTTTCTCGTTGACCCAATCGGGCATGGCGAGCAGATATGGGATCGCGGTGTTCGCGCTCGGGAACTGATGGCTGTGCACTTTCAGATCGCCCGAGTCGTCCAGGACTCTGGCGCCGAAGTCATCCGAAACGACGGTCCGCATGTGGCACTGATTGCAGTTGTCGATCGCCTTCGGCGGATAGTAGAAGCTCGTGATGCCGTGGCCGGAGACACCGCTGAGGTGATAGGCGTCGTAGTGATTCTGGCCGCGGAGGAACTTGTAGGCGTTCAGTTCCTTCGGCAGATGCACTTTGTGACAGGCGCCGCAGAACTCCGCCGACTTGTGCAGTGGCTTGAGGAAGGTCTTCTTGTGGAAGGCGGGCTTCGCCTTCACGAGCTGATGGTTGATCCACTTGAGGGCCGCGTTGTCACTGAAGGCGAACGGGTAGTGCAGCGGTTCCTCGATCGTGTAGTCGCCGTTGCCGCGTGGGCTGTTGATGTTCGTGATCGCATGGCAGACGGTGCACGTGATCCCGGCCTGGGCCGACGGATCGGCGGCAAGATCGTACCTGGGATCGTCGAAGTGCGGTTTGTCGAATTCACCCCCGAAGAAGGGGACAGGGTCGTGACAGGCGGCGCAGAATCGCGAGCCGTGCACATTTCCATCGCGTGTGAACATCGCCTGCCGCGTATTCTTGACGCTGAACAGGTAGGCCGGGTTGTTAAACGAGCTGAATTTGTGGGCGCTGTGCTTCCACGTGTCGTGCACATCGGCGTGGCAGTCGAGGCAGTAGGTGTCGTTGTTCAGGACCTGGGGCGGGATGAAGTTGCCTGTCGACGTGCGCGAGAGCGCCGGGCGAAAGTACCTGTCGCCATCGCGCGGCCCCGCGACATTCCATTGCCGCGGATCCTGCGCCCGCAGCGCGATCATTCCGATGGCGAAGGCGCCGGCGACGACGGCCCAGCCCGCGCCGACGCGCCACTTGATATTCCGGCCGGCGAGACGATGCAGAACGAACAGCCACACGACAACGAGCGGCGCGATGACATGCGTCCAGTAGAACACGTTGCGCGCCGTCGGGCTCTTCAGCGGAATGATCCCGCGCGTCAGCGCGACACCGGAACCGAGCAGGACGAGGCTGATGAAGAAGAGGGCGTAGCCCGCGAGTATGGCGCGTCGATTCGGTCGATCCTTCGCGCGCCGCATGTGCAGAGCCCCGAAGACGACAACGGGGAGGATAATCAGGAGCCCCAGCGCCAGGTGGGAAAGGAACATGTACTGATAGAAGAGGTCCTGATAGGTCAGCCCCGTCTTCCATTCGAGAAAGGTCATGCCGGCGAGGTAGGCGGAGTTGACGCCGATCAGGGCGACGGCGCCAAAGATGAACACCAGCAGGATTCGTAAACGCGGCCCTACCGCCGGAACGTAGCCCGGCGCCGGGCGTGGTGGATTCTGATTTTTCATGTCGGCTCAAGACTCCTGAAGACAGGTGTCACTCATCTTACCCATTCTGATGCGCGGAATGACAGCCGGACGGGCCGCGAATGCGCGCCGGCTCAACCGCTTTTCTCGGACATTTCCAGCGACTTCAGACTCTGGGTCGCGGATTCGCGGAGCGGGTCCCCCGGCGCCGTCGCCAGCGACTGGACGCGCCGAAAGCAGTCGGCCGCCTCCGAGGGGCGCGAGAGTCGGTGCAGTGTCACGCCCAGAAGATACCAGCTCTGTGCGTCTGACGGCGCCAGCGCCACGACCTTTCGAAGCGGCGCCTCGGCCTCATTGAATCGCTCGAGGGCAAACAAGGCCCGAGCTTTGACAGCCCATGGCTGAACGTCGGCGACGCCGTCCGCCAGCGATCTGTCAGCCGCCGCAATCGCGTCGTCGAATTTGTTTTCGGCAAGCAGCAGCGCGGCGCGCTTCGCAAACAGCTCCGACGACGTCGGAGCGATACGCTGCGCCTTGTCGAGCATCTGATGGGCGTCCTGGTAGCGGCCCATTTTCCGATAGACGTCCGCGAGATTCGACATCATTTTGAAGTCCCCCGCGCGCAGGGCGATGATGCGCTCCATCAGCTTCGCCATCTCGCCCCAGCGCTGCGTTGACAGCATCGGTTCCAGGCGACGAATCAGCCCCGCCGAGGATTGAGCGAGATCGAGCGATTCCGCCCAGAGTGGATCTCGCGGATTGAGCCAGTTCCCCCCTTTCGGGAGGCGGGCCACGATGTCGAACTCACGGCTGGCGTCTTCCCGTCGGCCGAGCCTTGCGTACGCCTGACCCAGATAATGATGGGCCTGAAAATCGTTGGGTATCTTCTGAGTCGCCGTCTCCAGGTATTGCAGCGCGTCCGCCTCGGCCCCCCGCCCCATGGAAATACGGCCGAGCAGCACGAAGCCGAAGCTGTCGCGCGGTGTCATGCGGGCGTAGGTCTCGGCGTGGCGCCATGCGGCGTCCAGATCGCCGGCGTCAAAATACAGCTGGCCCAGTCGCGCGTGCGCGATGGCGAACTTCGTGTTCAGTGACAGCGCGGCGTTGAGCCGCTCAATGGCCTTCGCCGATTCCCCGGAGTCCTGCGCGATGACGCCCAGGTAATAGGGCCATCGGCTGTCTTTCGGCGCCGCGCGCTCAGCCAGCGTCAGATAGTCGCGGGCCGCCCGCATGTCCTGAAGCACATAGCAGATCCGTCCGGCCAGTCCGTAGCTGTCGCCATCCCGCTTCGCGGCGGCGCGCGCCAGGGCGACGGTCAGTGACTCGGCAATCCCGGGCTCACATTCGTGGACATTCGGCGGCTCCGGGAGTTTCGCCGATTCGCACCACTGCTGAATCGCAGCGAGGTCCAGTTTTGCAATGCGACCGCCTTCCGGGGTCGACTCGACGACGGGCTGCGGGATGCGCCCGGGCCCCGACGTTTCCGTCGGCGCCTCGCCCGCGTCCTTGCATGCGCCGACAAAGGACAACATCGCGACGAGCGCGACGAATCCATATCCGGCATCAATTCGTGGCGCCCGTGTCATCCATTCTTCCGCAACGTGTGATGTTGATCTGTCGCCGGCGCGCTGAACTGGCGCTTCGTCCCGTCGGGCCAGGTTACGATCACACGATCGATGCGACTCGCCTTTCCCACGCCGATGTGCATCCGAGGGTCATTGCTCCCCAGGTAACCCGATTGCGGACGCAATGTCCGCCGGAACGTCCTGTCCGACGTGACAACTTCCACACGGGCGCCGAGCGCGTCTCGATGGAGCGATTCGTCATGCAATGACAATGATATCCAGTGACTGCCGGAGGCCGACTCATTTCTCAACAGCTGCGGCCTGGCGCCGTTGTTCGTGATCAACAGGTCGATGTCGCCGTCGTTGTCGTAATCCCCCTGGATGACACCGCGACTGACTTCATTGGATTGCAGCGCCGGGATCGCGGACGCGTCCACCAGGCGGTACCGCCCCGAGTCGTCTTTGCGAGCGAGCTGATTGAGCTGGGCGTAGGGCCGCTGAAGATCGGGCGCAGCCGGGTTACGCCCGACGGCGCCATTGGCAACGAAGAGTTCAGGCGTCCCGTCGTTGTCCAGATCCACCCAGGCGACGCCGAAGCCTGTCTCCTGAATGTTCCACGTCGCCAGCCCGTACTGGCGCGTCCGGTCTTCGAAGAAGCCGTTGGCGTTCGTCAGAAACAGATGGGACTGCATCGCGATGTTCGAGATCAGAATGTCCTCGAATCCGTTGCCGTCGATATCCTGAACGGCCACGCCCATGCCGGCGATCGCGACGCCGTTTTCATTCACGGCGCATCCTCTGAGGGCCGCGTCCTCGACAAAGCGCCCCTCGCCGTCGTTGATCCAGCAGAACGCCGGCATCTGATCATTGGCCACATAGATGTCGCACCAGCCGTCGTTGTCGACATCCGTCCAGACAACGCCCAGACCGTCACGCGCGATGGACGCGACGCCGGACGACGCGCTGACATCCTCAAAGCGGTTTCCGCCGAGGTTGCGATAGAGCTTATCCGCCGCCGACGGGTATTCCCCGGGCGAGCAATAGTCCCGCAGCCCATCCGGGCTGTAGCAGGTGTGCTCGATCGCGCGGGACCACGTGACGTAGTTGACAACATAGAGATCGAGCAGACCGTCGCGATCGTAGTCAAAGAAGGCCGCTGACACACCAAAGCCGTCGTCGTCAACCCCCGCGGCGGCGGCGACATCCTCGAACGCGCCGGCCCCGTTGTTACGCAGCAGGACGTTGGCGCCCAGTCTCGTCACGTAGATATCGAGATCGCCATCGTTGTCGTAGTCGGCGACGGCGCATCCCATGCCGTATCCGGGCACATCCGCGTGAGACGCCGCCGACACGTCAACGAATCGCCCCGCATCGTTGCGATAGAGGCGATTTCGGTAAGCGTCATTGTCGGCCTCGGCGTCGCCCCCCTGGATGAGGTAGATATCGAGATCACCATCATTGTCGAAATCGAGCATCGCGCCGCCGGCCCCGATCAGTTCCGGCAGTCGATAGTCACCCCTGGCGCCACGCTCGTGAACGAAGTCGATCCCAACGTCAGTCGTGACGTCCTTCAGCAGCACGCCGGCGGAGGCGGCGGAATGACGCGCCGAGCCCTGCGAACCGGCGGAATTCCCATTGTCGCCGTCGCCGGCGGCGGGCTTTCGATCGCAGCCACTCAGCACGATCGCCCACGCCGCCACCAACGCCCAACGGACGGTCGCTGAATGCCATCGATCCGTATGCAAGAACATCCGCCTCCAATGAACCGCAGCCTGCGCGTGATTCGAAACTGGCGATGAATTGCCTTTTCCCGACGTCGGGAACCCTTGACTTGAGCTATCCATGATATCCGCTTCGACGGAGCGATACAAAACCACCCCGCAACGCCGGCGTCATCGACCGAAAGACCTCAAACGCGTTACGAACCTTGTCGAACAACGATACAATGGCGCTCAGAAATCCACCTGTCTCATTTGCAACGTGCCAAGGGAGTTCGGGAATGCTCTTCATCCGACTGACAATCCACGCTTTCCTGGCTGCGGCCCTCCTTGCATCGATCGGATGCGACAGGAAGCCCGCGCCATCGGCGACAACCCGCGAGGCGATTCCCACGGAGGCGCCAACACCGAAGCCGGCGGCCAGGACCGACGACGCGGCGTCTGTCGGCGCCATCCCCACCGGCGACATGGGCGGCTCGGGCGATTCGGACGCCCGGGTGGTGGTTCCCAGGGTCGACCTGAGCCGGCTGGACGCCTCGGCCCAGGCGCAGATTCAGCGGGCCCAACAGCTGGTGGAGGAGGCGCCCGGCAGCGCGGGCCGGCTCTGCGAGCTGGGCATGCAGTATCTGGCCTTCGGCTTCAACGAGGCGGCAATCGAGTGCTTCAATGGCGCCATCGATCGCATCCCGAAGGCCAGGGAATATCACTACCTGCGGGGGCTGGCGAACGAGTCACTCGGAAACAGCGACGCCGCGGAAGCGGATTTTCGAGCGACGATCCAACTCGCGCCCGACTACGTCGCCGCCTACGTCAATCTGGGCAATCTGCTCAGGCGGCGGAACGACACATCCGCCTGCGACATGTTCGAAAAGGCCCATGAACTGGATCCCGACGACGTCATCGCGCTCTGTGGGCTCGCCGAATGCCGGGCGAACGATCAGCAGGACGATGCCGCCGAGACGCTGTTGAAACGGGCGGTGGAGCTCCAACCCGAGAACGAGGACGCTCATCAGGCCCTGTCAAAGCTCTACGAACGCCGGGGAGACGCGGCGCTGGCAAAGCAACATCTGGAGGCCGCAAGGAACGGCAGGAAACCGGTCGTAACGAATGATCCGATCCGGTTCGAGCTGGTCCGGCGCACGCGCAGCGAAAAGGACATCGCCCGGGAGGCGATCGAGATGGCGGAGTCGGGCGCTGTCGAGCGAGCGGCCGTGTACCTCGAGCGGGCGATCACCCACGGAATTGACGGCGCGGAGATTCATCACGCGCTCGGGGGAATCTACCTTTCCCAGCGGAAGTTCCATTTGGCGCTGACGCACCTGCGCGAAAGCGTCCGCCTCGCGCCGGACGCCGTGGAAATGCGTTCCAGCCTGGGGCGCGCCCTTGCTGAGACCGGCGATCTGGACGCCGCCGAGACCATTTTCCGCGAGATCATTGAGAAAACGCCGAATGACGCGGTCACGATGAACCGCCTGGCCATGCTCCAGTCGCGAAAAGGGAAGCCTGTTGAGGCGGAAGCCACGCTCAGAAAGGCGGTGGAGGCGGACCCGGATTCGTCAGCAAGCCGACTCAATCTTGCGGACCTTCTGATCAACACGCGCCGCGCGGACGAAGCGACGGCGATTCTGAATCCCATTTCGTCGTCCTCACCCGGCTACGGCAAGAAGCTCTTTCTGCTGGGGCTCGTGGACGCACGCGCCGGACGGCTCGACGACGCCGAGCTCAAGTGGCGTGAGGCGATCAGCAAGTCGCCGGATACGGAGCAGGCCTATCTCGCGCTCTCTGAACTTACCGCAACACGGGGAACCAGGGCCGACACACTGGCGATCCTGATGCGGGGCCTTCAGAACATTCCGAGCTCGCCAACGCTCCAGAACAACGCGGCGTGGATCCTGGCGACATCTCCCAACGAGAAGCTCCGCAACGGAGAACTCGCCGTGAAACTTGCCGAGGCCGCGAACGCCAACGACAACAACCGTCGGGACAACTTCGTGGGTACGCTCGCGGCCGCCTACGCCGAAGTCGGCCGATTCGAGGAGGCGGAGCGGACGGCGCGTCGCGCCGCTGAGCTCGCCCGCGCGGCAGGCGCCGATGCGGCGGCGAGCCATCATGAGACCGCCGCGGCGCTGTACGCCCAGCGAAAGCCCTATCGCGACATGTCGTCCGAACGATAAGCCTCGGCACGGCGCCCATCGCCCCGCGTTCAGCAAACGCCGGATCGAATGCTCAGGCAGGCCCGATCTCACCAGGGGGCTCAGATCCGGGAACGCCGCCGGCCCGTCGTCGCGTTGACGCCTCATTGGCGAACTGACTCGCGGCGCTCACGCTTCATCTGATCCGCCGGGGTTCGACACGCCCGGCTGGCGCCTGGCGCGACACGAGCGAACGCCGCGTCGACGTCGTCAATGACATATTGCGCGGCTTACGAAGCGCCCTCCCCCAACGAAGCGTCATCACGGCATTCCGGGAAGCCGATCCGGGCCGCAGAGCCACAGTTGCCCGCTTCGCGGGCCATGGGCGTCAGCCTGTCGCGCACCTTCAGCGTTGGCGGCAGGCGCAGGATTCGTGTGACGGGCGATCGGGATGCGTCGCGATCCGCGCGGTCCACGTCGTTCAGAGATGCGTCAAAAAAAAGACCGCCGCACAGGTTAACACCCGTGCGGCGGTCTGGTTGTTTCATCGATCGGAATCCACCCGACTGGGTCGGGCCGATCCGTCACGCGACGTCGCTCAGCTTAGCGGCGTCGGCGAATGAGGCCAACGACGCCCAGCGCGAGGAGCACGGCCGTGCCGGGCTCAGGCGTGACGCGAACGTTGTCCACCTGGGAGTACCAGTCCCAGCTGTCGCCAGCGTAGCGGAATTCGACGGTGGCCGTCTCGCCAGCGAAAGCGCTGAGGTCGAGCGAGAAGACATCACCCGCCGTGCCGCCGGCATTGCTGGCGCTAATCAGCGAAACGAGGCTCACATCGCCCGAGCCGGACGTGTGGAGAATGGCCTCGAAGCTGCTGCCGAGGTTGCGATGGCGGTAGTTGAAGCTCAGCTCGTTGCCGGCGTCGATCGAGAACGACGGGGTGACGAGCGAACCATCGTACGGCGCCGTGTTCGGGCTGCCGTTGTAGAAGTCCGAGTCCATGTTGGCCGCAAAGCCGTCGCCACCGGTCTCGTTGGCGCGACCCGTGTCAGCCGTCGTGTCCCAGCCGAAGATGCTCGTGCCGAGGTTGTCGACCGTGCCCCAGCTCGCCGGGATGCCGCCTTCAAACTCTTCGCAGAGCTTGTCGCTGCCGAGGCAGGTCGGGGGCGGCGGGATGAATTCGTTGAAGTTGATGTCGAGGTTGTCCCACGTGGCATCGGGAAGCGCGTCGCCGCCGTCGTCGAAGCTCTCGTAGAAATCGAACGTCCACACACCGGCCGGGTCGCCCGACGTGGAGTAAGCGCTCGACATGCCGCTGAAGGCGGCGCCGGGGCTGTAGCCGTTGCCCGATCCGAGCGTGAGCGTCTGCGATCCGAGCGGGCCGCTGACGTCAACCCGAAGCTCGGAACCGAACGTCGCGGCATTGATGGTGCTGGCGAAGCCGGACCAGTCAATGTCGCCGAGCGTGTAACCGCCGGCGAGGTTGCAGTTGTACGACATCAGGCCACTCGTGCCCTGGCTGTCGACAGCCGTAAAGCTGCACGTCTCGGGCTGCGCCCAAGCCGCGGTGGTTGCGAACGCGGCCACGGCGGCCGCGATCATTGTCTGACGAATTGCTCGCATGTTCTTGTCCTCCTCTTCCCCCTACCCAAGCGAGGGAATCACCAAATGAAAAATTTCTCGCGTCCTCAATTCCCAAGCCCCCCGAACGGGCGGCTCATGAAACCACTAAAGTGACCGGCGGCGTCGGCGAATTCCACCGAGTCGCTCAGTCAATACTGAAAACCGTGTTCCCTGGATAAGCCGCGCGAGAAATGCAGTGCTTCTTTCACCACACCAGCTGTGCGCGTGCTCTCCCTTCCATACGAATCAAAACCCCAATCTACCTGAGGCGCCATGTCTAATTCAAGAGAATGCTGAGCTATTTTAATCAGATTTTTATCCGCCAACCGGAATAATCCGCGACTTCCGCCGGTTCCGGGCGCCTCGGCCGCCACACGGACAGCACGCAACATAAGCCAATGAACTCCAAGTAGTTACAAATGCGCCGACACACTCCCACTCTCTCGTCGTCGCCACTACAATACGCTGTTCTTCACACAACGCCGACGCCAGCGAGAGGGATGACGACGCGATGGACCGGTTCAGAATTGTGAGTGAGATGACACCCGCCGGCGATCAGCCGAAGGCGATCGACGCCCTGGTCGGGGGCTTTCAGGATCGCGGTCGTCGGGCCCAGACCCTGCTTGGCGTGACGGGCTCCGGCAAGACGTTCACGATGGCGAACGTCATCGAGCGGATCAACAAGCCGACGCTCGTCATCTCTCACAACAAGACGCTCGCCGCCCAGCTCTACGAGGAATTCAAGGAACTCTTCCCGAATAACGCCGTCGAGTACTTCGTCAGCTACTACGACTACTACCAGCCCGAGGCCTATATCGCCGCCCGGGATATCTACATCGAGAAGGACGCGTCACGCAATGACGATCTCGATCGCCTCCGCCTCGCCGCAACGAGCGCCCTCGTCTCCCGCAATGACACGCTGATCGTCGCCAGCGTCTCCTGCATCTTCGGTCTCGGCTCCCCCGACGCCTACAAGGCCAGCGTAATTGATCTGCGGGTCGGCATGGAGTTCGAGCGCGACGACCTGCTCGGCAGATTCGTCAATCTTCAATACGACAGAAACGACATGGATCTCAAGCGGGGCACGTTCCGTGTCCGCGGCGACGTCGTGGAGCTCTACCCGGCGTATGACGAACTGGCCTATCGGATCGAGCTTTTCGGCGATGACATCGAGCGTCTCGCGATCATCAACCCGCTGACCGGGGTCACGATTGAGGAGACGGAGCAACTCTATATTTACCCGGCCGTTCACTACGTCATGCCGCAGGAACGGGTCGAAATTGCCGTCGCCAGTATCAGGGAGGAGCTGGAGCAGCGCCTGATGGAACTCCGCCGGCAGGGAAAGCTGCTGGAGGCGCAGCGGCTCGCGGCGCGCACGAAATACGACATGGAGATGATGGTCGAAGTCGGTTACTGCTCCGGCATCGAGAACTACTCCCGACACCTGGCGGGCACGGAACCCGGCAGCAAGCCGTACACGCTGGTGGACTACTTTCCGGAGGATTTCCTCCTGGTCGTGGACGAGGCCCACGTCACGATCCCGCAGATCGGCGCCATGTACAACGGCGATCGCGCCCGAAAAGAGGTCCTCGTCGATCACGGATTCCGCCTGCCGAGCGCCCTCGACAATCGACCGATGAAGTTCGAGGAATTCGAGTCGATGTGGAAGCAGGTCGTGTTCGTCTCTGCGACGCCGGGGCCCTACGAGCTTCGGATGAGCGGTGGCGAAGTGGTCGAACAGGTCGTGCGGCCGACGGGACTGCTCGATCCTCCCATCGTCGTGAAGCCCGCGCGCGGGCAGGTGCCCGACCTGCTCCATCAGATACAGGCTCGCAGCGCCGTCGGCGAGCGGACGCTGGTCACGACGCTGACGAAGCGCCTCGCGGAGGATCTGAGCGACTACTTCAAGCAGGCGGGGATCAAGTGCGCCTACCTGCACAGCGAAATTGATACCGTCGATCGCGTGAAGGTGCTGCGGGAGCTGCGCGAGGGCAAGTTCGACGTCGTCGTCGGCGTCAATCTGCTGCGCGAGGGCCTGGACCTGCCCGAAGTCTCCCTCGTCGCGATCCTCGACGCCGACAAGCAGGGCTTTCTTCGCAGCGCGACGAGTCTCATCCAGACGATCGGTCGCTGCGCCCGGAACGTGAACTCGGAAGTCTTCATGTACGCCGACAAGGTGACGGACGCGATGCAGTCCGCCATCGACGAAACGGCCCGCCGTCGGACCCTGCAGGAGGCGTATAACAAGGAACACGGCATCACGCCGGCGACGATCAAGAAGGCGATCCGCAAGGGACTGGAGGATCAGATCGCCGCGCGCAGGACGGCCCGCGCCGCCATCCGCGCCAGCGAAGAGGCCTACGACGCGACGGAGTCGATCGCGGATCTCGAAAAACGCATGTTCGAGGCCGCCGAATCCCTGGACTTCGAGACGGCCGCGCAGCTGCGAGACAGAATCAAGGCGCTGAAGGAATCGCCGACGCTGTTTTCCTAGATCGGCGGGCGAGGTCGTCCGGAGTCTCGATGTCGGCCGTAGTGTCGGACCAGGTTTACAGGATCTGCGCACCGGCGTCGGGAGACGCGACACGGGGTATGCGTCCATGGTGATCGAACACGATTTCATTACGAAAGTAGCGGACGAAGCGGCATTGGCGTGTTACCGGCGGACGGCGGAGCAACTCGGCTTCGAGGCGATCGATGCGGACGGAACACGATACCGTCGCGCCCTCCGCGAAAAGAGTCGTCTGGACAGACTCAACAGCGACATCGGTATCCACATGACCGTCGACCGAGGTCGGGTATCGATCGGCGTTCGGCTGGATACGCCGGACAGAACGGGCCCCTTTCACGAGGCGCTCTGTCGCACCCTGGTGTTGTTGTTCGAATCGGTGATGGCCGGCGGCGCCTCGCTGGATGACGCCCGGGGCGAGTGGGACGCCCAGATCTCCGCGTTCCGTCAGCCCATTCGAGTCACGCCGCTCCAGATCATTCTGCTGATTGCCCTGGCGGGGCTTTTCGCGTTTATCTACATCAAGGCGCGAACAGAAATCGGTGTCTGACGGGTCGATGGGGCGTATTCCGCCATGACATTCGCGGGCGAGCCGCCGTCGCCGCGGATCGGATTGCAATTGCCGACGACGCGAGATACGCTCCACTGCGGACGCCTGAGCCACAATCAGCGACAAGGCCACGATCGCCGGAGGAGAGAAACCCATGACAAGCCAATGCCCTCACTGCAGCTCGGACAACGCTGAAGGCGCAACCTATTGCCGATCCTGCGGCAAGGCGCTGCCCAACCCGGCGTCTTCGGGGCCTCGAATTGTCGAATACTCCGACGTCGCAACGACGGCGGCGGGCTCCGCCGCGCAGGTCGCCGAACTGCAGAAGCAGATCAAGAAGGCGTCCGGCGCGCTGTTGGCCGTCGCGATTCTCCAATGGGTGGTGGGTGGCCTGCTGGCGGTAGTCGGCACGAAGCTGCTGGCGGACAGAGGCGTCGACACGAGCGCGATGAACGTCGTCTACGTCACGGTCTTCGGAGTGGGGGCGCTGTTCTTCGGCCTGTATCTCTGGAGCCGCAGGAGTCCGTTCCCGGCGGCGGTCGTCGGCCTCGTTGTGTTTGTCTCGCTCCATTTACTCGAAGCGCTGGCGGACCCGGCGTCGATCTACCGGGGCGTCATCGTCAAGGTCATCATCATCGCGATCCTCATCGGCGCCGTGAAGGCCGGCGTTCGCCATCGCGAACTCAAGCGGCAACTGGGGCGATGATCCTTCGCCCTCATCGAACGCTGAGCCCCAGGCTGTGATGATCGACAACGTCAATCCCGCGGACGATCCGGAGACGCCAGGCGGCGCGTCAGACATGGATCATGACGCCTACCCGCCGCCGCTGCTCGCTCCGGTGGTCCGGGGCCCGGTCCCGATCGTCCTGCCCGCGTCGTCAGACGGACGATCCGTTTCGATGAAGTTCTGCGACGTCTGCGGCGCCGAATGGCAGGCGGAATGGCTGACGTGCCAGGCGTGCGCCGCCGCGATGACGCCGCCATACGGAGAATCAGCGGCCGGCGATCGCATCTCGATCAGTTCGCCGCTTGCGCTTTACTTCGTCCTGCTTTCCACATTTGTTCCGGCCATCTTTCTGGACGACACGACACTGGCTGTTGTTGCGGTATCGATCGTTGATACCTTGATCGTTCTCATCTGGTGCGTCGTCTGCCGTCGCGAAGTCTGGCCACTCGTTCGCACTCGCCCATCCCTGGGGAGCCTGATGGCCGCGATCGGGCTGGGCGCCGCGACATTCGCGACGGCGCACGTCAGCATGGGCCTGCTGACAGAATGGCTCCATCTCGACGAACTCAGCTACTTCGATCTGAACGGCGGCGTGGAATATGGATGGGGACTTGTGTTCCTGCTGATCTGTATCCAGCCGGCGCTGATCGAGGAACTCGCGTTTCGAGGTGTCATCCTGGGCGGACTGCGCTCGGCGATGGACGATCGGGACGCCGTTCTTGTCAGCGCGATGATGTTCATGATCCTGCATCTTCAGATCCTGTCGATCCTGCACCTGTTGCTGCTGGGCATCTGCACCGGGTATCTTCGCGTCAGGACCCGCAGCCTCTGGCCGTGCGTGATGATGCACTTCACGCACAACTCACTCGTCCTTCTGTTTGAGTACCTGCAAATCCAATGATCCTCGAGCACGACTTCATCACGACTCTCGACCAGCAGGACGCCGAAGCGCTCATACAACGCCAACTCATGGAGATGGGGTTCAAAGTGAAGCGCAACTCCGACGGGCGGGATTTTGTCCGCGGGCTGCGACAGGCGTCTCACGCCCGACGGCCGAGCGATCTGCCGCAGACGGTCCGGGTCGAATTCGATCGAGGTCGCGTCAGCATCGGTGTCATTCTCGAGACTTACGGCAAGGCCAAGCCCGTCCACCAGGACATGCTCCACCTGCTTGCCGAAGTTCTGGAAAACGTCGTCGGACGCGGGGTCCCGGCGGAGATCGCCCGTCAGCCCTGGGACAGATTCGAGGCGCTGAACCCGAAGCGCCGGGGCTGCCTGGAAACCGGGCTTCTCATAATCCTGATCCTCCTGCTCGTCGTGGTCTTCATCATCGTCATTGTCGCCAGTGTGAGCGACTGAGCCGACGGCGCGCGACGCTCCGCGAAGCCGCTGACGTTACAATGCGACCGCTCGATCGTGAGCCGCGTCGGCGTCGTCCGTTGTATGATGGACGCCGGAGGCGTATTCATGCCCATCGAATGTCGACATTGCGGGAACGAAAACGCCGGGAACGCGCGATACTGCCGCAGCTGTGGCGCCCTGCTGGCCGTGGCGCGACCGGTCGAGCCCCGCACGATCCATGTCGCCGTTCCGGCGCAGGCGGACATGTCGCGGCAATATCTCGAGGACGAGATGGAGCGCCAGCAGCGCCGGGCGTCCGCGTCGATTATTGCCGTCGGCATCTTCAACTGGATCGTCGCCGCCATGTGTTTCGTCCTCGGCACAACATTCACGGGATTGCACAGGCTTCTCCCCAGGGATCTGCTCGAAAAACTGCAGGGCGCCGCCTGCCGCGACCTGGTCGCCAGCGCCATCCTTTACGGAATCGTCGGCGCAATCTTCTTTGCCCTGGCCCGAAGCAGCCGCGGGCGCCCCTACAGCGCCGCCGTGATCAGCCTGATCTTCTTTATGCTGATCTATGTCGCCGAGGGACTCCAGAATCGGCAGGCCGTGGCCTCCGGCAATATCCCGCGATTCGTCATAATCTTCGTCCTCGTCAGCGGTGTCCTGGCGGGACGCCGCCATCGGCGAATCTCGAAACAACTCGGAATCTGATCGGGACGCCGTCGCTCGCATGGCCCGGATCGACGCGGCCTCGGCGATCGATCCGAATTCCGTGGCGCGCAGGCATTGTCGCCATCCCCCTGTTCGTGAGAAGATACGCTGACGCCCGTAACGCCCTGAGTTGAATACATGGCCATCAAGGAACTTTCAGACCAGCGGATTCGCGAGTGGTCCGTCGAACAGAAGGATCGCTGGTGGCTGGAGAACGTCTACCGCGGCGACATGCCGCAGCTGACGATCCGTTCCGCGATCACGGGCATGTTCCTCGGCGGCCTGCTGTCACTCTCCAATCTCTACGTCGGGGCCAAGATCGGCGCCGGCTTCGGCGTGGCGACGACGGCCGTCGTGCTCGCCTTCGCGGCCTTCCGCGGATTGTCCGCGATCCGACTCGGACGGGACTTCACGCTGCTCGAGAACAACGCGATGCAGTCCATCGCGACGGCCGCGGGCTATATGACATCCGCCCTGATTTCATCCCTGCCGGCGTACATGGCGATCATCCATCACACGATCCCCATGTGGCAGTCGATGTGCTGGATCATCGCCATTTCGCTGCTCGGCGCCCTGTTCGCCTTCCCGCTGAAACGGCGACTGATCAACGACGAGCAACTGCCCTTTCCCGAAGGTCGGGCGGCCGGCCGCGTCATGGAAGCGCTGCACTCCGACGAACCGGGCGAGGGATTGTTCAAGACCAAGATCCTTGCCATCGCGGCGGGCCTCGGGGCGTGTATCGAGACGGTTGAATCCGGCCTGCTGACGCTGCGTGGGAAACCCCTGACGTTTTCCTCGCTGTTCGAATCCGTGTCCGCGTGGATCTCCAGGCGATCCATCAACGGACACGCCCTGAAGGAGCTGGGCGTCGGTTTCGGCTGGAACACGACGATCTTCGCCGTCGGCGGTCTGCTCGGCATCCGCATCGGTCTCTCCTTCCTGATCGGCGCCGTCCTGAACTACTGCGTTCTGGCGCCCTGGATCATTTCCCTGGGCGACATCTCCATGCGCGCCGGACGGAGCGTCTATGACGTCCGGGCGTGGTCCGTCTGGTCTGGCGCCGCGATGCTCACGACGGCGTCGATCCTCCCCCTCCTGATCGACTGGCGAAAGATCAACGACGCCATCCTCGGCCTGTTCGATCGAAAGCGGGATGCGGATCACGATCCACTGCGTCGGATCGAGGTGCCCGCGCGGGTGTTCGCCATCGGTATCCCCCTCGTCAGCGTCGCCGTCATCACGATGGGCTACTGCTTCTTCGACATCAATCCGCTCATGGGGCTCATCGCGATTCCGCTGGTATTCCTGCTGACGATCATCGCGGCCAACACGACGGCCCACACAGGACAGACGCCGAGCGGCGCCATGGGGAAGATCACGCAGCTCATCTACGCCGGGCTCGCGCCCAATACCATCACGACGAATGTCATGACCGCGGGACTCGCGAGCGACGCCGCCATCAGCGGTTCGTCGCTGCTGCAGGACATCAAGCCGGGCTACATGCTGGGCGCCAAGCCGCGCCATCAGGCGATCGGTCACGTCCTCGGCATCATCGTCGGCAGCATCGCGGCGACGATGGTCGCCTATCGGTTGTTCTTCAGAACCTACATTGAGAAAGGTTCGACGGAACAGTGGCCAATGCCCAGCGCCGACGTCTGGCAGGCCGTTGCGAAGGTGCTGTCGGGCGGCGCCTCGGCCCTGCCGCGTTCCGCGCTGTACTCGGCCATCGCGTTCGCGCTGGCGGGTGTCGTGTTTGAATGGCTTCGCCGCGCGAGCAAAGGTCGATTCCCCGTGCATCCGATCGGCGTGGGCTTCGCGATGGTCATTCCCTACGCCGCGTCATTCATGCTCTTCGCCGGGGCGTTCACCTTCTGGCTGGCGGGAATCGTCATCAGACGCGGCGGCCTGCGACGCATCCTGGTGGACAACAGTGAAACGCTGTGCGCCGGACTCCTCACGGGGGCGTCACTCGCGGGCATCGTGATCGCGATGTATCAGGAAGGGCTGTTCGGGGAACTGCTGTCGGCGCTGGGGATCCACGTCTGACACGTCATGGCGTGTCAACCGACGGCGCCTCGACAGGCTCAAAGCGAACGCAGTATCCACTGCGCCAGATCGGGTAGTCGACCTCACAACGGAAACCGACGAAGTTCCCGTGATTGAATCCCACGCGATTGAAGATGTAGCGCGTCAGTTCGGCGTGCCGCGGATAGTGCTCCGAGTGCGCCTCCTCGAACGATCGCCCCAGTAACTGAAGCCGCGGACCGTAGGGGAAGCGCGTGATCCAGCGATCCGCCGGATGCGTGTCCAGGTTGGGGCTCCAGAGCTGCACGTCAATCGTGGGGCGGAACAGCCGCTCGATGTCGCGATGCAGGTAGATATCGAAGATGAGATGTCGGGCCGGATAGAACATCAGCGTCCAGACCTCATCCAGCGACGGCTTGTCCGTATCGGGGATTCGAACGGGATGAACGCTGCGGTTCGCGATGATGACATCGAGCGCCATGTCCGGCGTCAGCGCCTTGTGATCGATCGTCTGGATGAGCTGGCCTTCCGAGCCGCGTGACGTGACCAGCGGCAGTGGATCGGAGCAGAATTCCTCCAGGATCGCGTTCGGTGTGTGGCCATGCGCCGGGATCTCATCCAGCGAGGCGAAGGGCTTTCCTTTGACGCGCTTCTCTTCGGCCCGCGTGTCCCCCGCCCGAAACGCGAACGGCATCGGCTCGGGACCAATGCGCTGGCCGATTTCGCCATGGGTGAGAACCCGTTCGAAGGAGTTGGGGTCCGTCGGATGCGGCTGGAACATGTAGATGACGGCCTTGACGTCACACTGGCGGCCGACGACCTGCGCCGCCGCGGCGCACAGCTGCTCCCGCGCGCGGGCCGCCTCTCGAATGGGTGACAGCGCGACGCTCTCACCATCGCGCCAGGGCATCGCCTCGATGCGTTCGGCGAGCTTCGACTGACTGCCGCCGACTTCCTTCAGAAAGCTGTCGAACTGCTGAATCGCCGCCGTCGCCGCCGCGAGATTCGCCGCGTCGCCGTCCAGTTTGGCGAATCCCTCCACGAAGATCTCGAGCCCCCGCACGCCGGGGAGCTTCGTCAGGATGTCCGGGGTGACAGGGTCGGACAACGCCGTCACAACCCGCTGGCAGGTATTCCGGACGATGGACAGGTGACGGGACATGCCCGAGGCCCCGCGCGCGTGCTCCGGGAGCGAGTCCACCAGGGAGCCCAGAACCGAATGCAGCCGACGAGCCAGCAGAGACGCCCGGGACGCCTGCTCCGGCGACAGGGGCGCGATCCGACTGGATCGAAGCCGATTTTCTGTAACTCCTGCCATGACAAGCTCGCGAGATCGTGGCGTCAGTCTGTCTCGAAATCGGTCTGGCATTTTTGTCGCACAAAGTCTTGACAGCAAGTTCCTGTCCGGAGTATTGTCCTGAGGACAGGCCTGAGGATAGCCGTAAGGCTACCTCATGTCAAGTTTCGGTCTCGTCTTTTCCGGTCTGTGAAAGACTCGACGACCGACGACGCGAAGAATCAGGAATGGCCGTGACAACCGTGAGTCACGCCATTCGTTGACGCATCACTATGGAAGAGCCAGCGCGACGTCCGGACCGTCAGGACCGGCGCCGTCGTGATGAACCCAGAACGACACTCGCAACAGTTTCTGCAAGGACGGAGTCAAAGACATGTCGAACCGCAACGTATGCATGACGCTCGCCGCCATCTGCCTGCTCACGATCAGCGCATCGGCGATGGCCGTTGAAGATGTTCGCGTCGCCGAGTTCTATTCGAACTCATGCGCGACCAGGCAGTTCATCGAACTGATCGTCCCCCGCGGCAATGGCCGGCTGTCTGGACGAGAGATTCGACTCTTCGACCACACCGGCGCCCTGACTCGAACACTGACGTTCACCGCCGATGTCCTGGACACTTCGGACAGCCGCGTCCTGATCGCCACGCCGGATCTGGCCGCCGCCGCGAATGTCGCCTCGGACAGTGTTATTCCGAACCTCGACGCGGGCGATCTCGATGTCGAAGGCGGCGCGATCTGGTTCGGCTGCTGCGACGCCGTGCAGGACATCGACATCGTCCTCTACGGAAACTACATCGGGCCGGTCCCGCCGACGGGAACGACCACCGTCACGGGCGGATATGACGAACCGCTCCCCACGAATGGTCCGTCCGTCGTGCGTCTGTTCCCGCAGCCGGACTTCGACATCGCGATTCCGACGCCGGAGAACAACGCCGGCGACGTGGGCCTGCTCCCGGCCACAGGCGACATTGACAACGACGGCGACGTCGACCTCGTCGACGCGGGACTGCTCGCCACGGCGCTCGTCGGCAACAACGCCGACGCGGGCCAGACGGCGCGATGCGACCTGAACTGCAGCGGCGCGCTCGACGGGCCTGACATCCAGGAGATGATCTTCCTGCTGTCGCCGCACTCAAATCTGCTGCCGCCCTGCCCCGGCATTTTCGAGCCGTACGTCTCAATCACATACGATCCCCTTGATACATTTGTCCCGTACACAGGCCCCGCCACGCCGGCGAACACGTTCTTCACGTGGGCCGTGACAGCGCTCGACGTCCCCAACGTCGTCCTCGCTCATGCGGAAGGCCAGATCTGGGCTTCGACCAACGACGGCTGCTCCTGGACGTCGATCGCCCTGACCGATCAGACCGGCGGCCTGTACCGCATCGAGGCGGGCCCGCTGGGCTACGCCTACGCGTGGCTGGACAACGGCACGGGGTCGGGACCGGACGCGGGCATCTACCAGATTCACAACAACCCGCCGGGCAGCGCGACGTTCGACGTGGAGTTCTGGCGGGCGCCGGTCAGCGCCATGCACGGTCTCGGCGTTGACCCGTACAACCCGCACCACATTCGGACAGCCGCAGACGACGGTCAGCTTCAGGATTCGATGGACGGCGGTCAGAGCTGGACGCGCATCGGAACCTCCGCGTCGTCACCGACGGGGCTCGCCTATGTCACGGAGTTTGATCCGAACGACCTCGATCACGTGATCTACGGCCGCGTTTCCGAGGGCGCATACGTGACGTTCGACGGGGGTAACACGTGGACGCAGTCCGGCGGTCTGCGATCGATCCCGACGCGCGGCAATAACTTCTTCAGCGCGACGATCTCACCCGTGGACGGAAACATCGTGTTCGGCATGGGCATCGATCTCGGTGAGACGGGACTGCCGGGTGATCCGCCCGCGCCGCCCTCCCACGGCAAGCACATCTACGCCTCGACGGACGGCGGCCTCACGTTCACGCCTGTCCTCAGCCAGGGGACCGGCGGCGGCGAGCCGGGCGAAGGCGTCTTCATGCAGAACGGGCCCGTGATGAAGTCCGACTGGGAGAACCCGACGAAGTTCCATTACCTGTTCGGAACGAGCTGCATCATCGGCGGCACGTACTTCTACAGCTACGACCTGAACACGGGCGTCCTGGAGACGGCGATCGCCGACGAGAACAACGGCTGCATTCCCAAGCCGCGTCAGTTCGAGTGGTCACGAACCAACCCGGGCGCGCTGCTGATGGGCTTCGAGTACATCGCAAATTAATCGCGCGTCGCCCGGCGACGCGGAATGAAACAGAAACACAATCGTGGCGCTCAACCAATGAGAGGAGAATTGAGCATGGGTAAGAAGACACTGATGATCATGGCGCTGGCGACGCTGACGACGGGTTCGGCCGCAGTCGCGGGCATTCCGTCGGCCGTGTACGACAACATCGGCGGTCCCAACGACGGCCTGAGTTTTTCGACGAACGTCCTGAACGACGAGTGGATTTACGACGACCTTCAGGTCAGCGGCGGCGGCCTGCTCGCCGGCGTGTCGTTCGCCTACGGCACGGAAGCCTTCCAGAACTTCGCCGAAGGTGACGCGCAGATCGAACTCTACCTCGACGACGGCGCGACGAGCCCCGGCGTCCTCGACAAGAATGAAGACACGCTGATCTTCACGGACAACTATCGCGGCCTGACCGCCAACACCGGCCCGTTCGGCGCCGTCTTCTTCGGGCGGCAGGACACGATCATCCCGATGCCGACGTCGTTGATTCCGAACGGCGCCACAATCTGGGCCGGCATGAAGTTCACGCACACGGCGGGCGGCAACCTGCACGGCGTGCATTTCGCTCCGGTTTCGGTCGGCGCTTCCGACCCGTTCACGTATGACGACGACAGCCCGCCGTTCGATCTCCTGAACTTCGGTCTGCCGGCGAACCCCGGACTTGGCTGGGAACTTTACACGGTCCCCGTCCCCGAGCCTGCGACACTGTCGCTGCTCGGCCTCGGCGGCCTCGCGATCGTCCGACGACGACGCGCGTAGGCGAAATTCTCGCTCCTCGTTGTTGGCGCGACGCGCCGACGACGCTGAATAAGCCCACTACCTTCCCTACATGAAGAAAGCCCTGGACTGCAATGGTCCAGGGCTTTCTTCTTTGTACATCCTCTGCATCAGGGTCGAATCGCGAACTACCAGGCGGCGCCCGGATAATGCGGCGCGCCGCTTTCACCCGTCAGGCGGCGACCGACCTGGTCGATTAATCCACGAACAACGCCCGTCGCGATCGGCAGCGTGACACCGAAATAAACGATCTGCATGCGCGGATAGGCGTCGCGCGCAAAGACGAGCGCAAAGGCGCCCATGAACAGCGCGAGCAGGATCGACGCCGCGATCGTGTTGAGAGTCTTCCAGCGAAGCGATCGAGGCGTCGCGCCGTACCAGCCGATCCACCCCAGCAACGACGCCCAGGCGACTGGCAGAACGATCATCATCCTGAGGTGAATGGGAATCGTGCTGCCGTAACCCTCGAGATGTTCCGGCCAGCTCGTGTGCTGGTGCAGCCAGCATCGCAGCACATCGGCGACGAGATATGCGCCGACGACGATGGACGCGTCGAGCAGAACCACCCAGACGCGCGACGGCGTCTTCACGTCATTCGCGACTGGCGCCCTCGCCGCAACGATCGACCGATACAACGAGTATCCCAGCGCAAAGAGTGACGATACGCCGAGAAACACGACGTAGAACGGCGCAAGCAGAACGCCGCCGACAGAAACTCCGGAATGAGCCCGCTTCTTCTCCATCCGCCCCCGCCCCCGCGCTGGAACCCGGCCCGATCAGATCGGCGCAAGAGCGCCGCTCCGAACCGGAGCGGCGTCCAGCAGGTAATTCTACCATTCGTGAGAACGGGGATTCAACGGTTTCGGACGTCGCCCGTCGCAACGCGCTCTTCACGCGCGGCCGGAATCCGATAGACACGCCAGTCGGGCGTCGAGAACTCGATGGGAAAATCGGCCAGCGATCCGACATGCGATCGGGACCGCGTGACGACATAGTCCGCCCGATAATCCTCGCAAAGCGACCGCGCTCGGTGTATGTCGAGCGCCCGATACCCCGCCAGGCATTGATCCATGCTGGTGAAGCGAACCCCTGCGACGTCGACGAGTCGCTCGTACCAGCGAAGCGTGTCGGCCGGGAGAATGGGCATGCACTTCCAGTCAATCACGACGGCGCGGCCGGCGTTCAGGCGGAAGCCCGCGAGGTCCGGCGGGATCACGAACCGCGTCCCGACAGGCGTTGATCGGCACCACTGGTACAGTGCGGCGTCCGCGGGCGCCGGTGGCGGTCCCAGTCGATCCTTTCGCTGGGCGCCGACGCGCCCCACGAACACCATCGCCAGGACGAATCCCATGGCGACCAGGGCGTTGTTCCGCAACTCCGCGCCGCGCCACACAACACGCTCGATCCATTCGCCGACTCGCCAGCGCATCGCGATCGCAACGACGCCGGCCCCCATCGCGGCCACCAACTGCATCCGGCCGACACCGACGCTGAATAACAGCGCGATCAGAAACGACTGCAGGACCAGGAGTCCGCGCGTTCGCTTCTCTGTCGGGTTCGCCAGTCGATTCGATACGCCGATGGAGGCAATCGTTCCCCACGTGATCACGCCGTATGGCTCGACGCCGGCGGCCACGAGCGCAGCGGCTGTCGTCAGCAGAAGGACCGCGAAATTCGACGGAGTCACATCCCTGGAAATCGCTGCGCGGACAAGGGCCCCGGCGCTGAAGAGCATCGCCGAAACCAGCAGAAAGGGAATCAGGCGATAGGGAAACAGGAGCGCGACGAGATCGACCTGCCAGATTGTTGTCAGCAGCATACCCGCCACAATGATGGCGACGAGAACGACCGCGACGGATCGCGTCAGTCGACTGACGCGTCGAGGCCCGGCGATCGCCATGGCCACCCCGCCCGCCAGCAGGATCGCGGCGAACTGCACGAACGCCTCGAGATTCCAGGTGCAGGGCCGCGAGTGATAGGGCATGTAGAGATCATGGAGAATCCACTGGGCGTGCGGCGCCGCCGCAAGCTGTTCGCTTGTCCGCGACGCCGCGATGAACGGTGTGTGGTAGAGCGTCGCGATCGCCAGTGGTGTCAGCAGCCACAGCGCTCCGCGCGCCCGCAGCGATCTGTAGTTCAGCGGCGTGACGGCGCCGACGATCAGGACGGCCCAGACCATGTAGTTGATATGGAAGATCGCCGCCAGGCCCAGGACGAGTCCGGCGTTGCGCGTCCGCCCGAGGCACAGGAGGACCAGGCCCGCGAAGAGGCCCACGGCGCCGATCGTCGAGGGCTGAAAGATCAGGCCAACGAGGGATGTCATGCCGACATACGGCAAGGGAACAACGACCATCAGGAATGTCGCCAGGGCCGTCACGATCAGGGGCCGCTCAAACCAGCGTCGCGCCAGCCCGTGCAGACAGAAGACGACGACACTCGCCGCGACGGCGTTCGCCAACGCGAACATCAGCGGCATCGGTCCGATCATCGCGAACAGGCGCATCAGCGGTGTGAACGCCGAATGATGTTCGCTGGTGGAACACGTGAACCAGTCCCCCGCGAGGAAATCGGGGTTCATTGCATGCAGGCCGTGGAGAAGGTACTGATTGTGATTGCTGACGCCGAAGGCGACACCGTTGGCCAATGCAAAGACCGACGCGATCGCGACCAGCGCGGCGCACTCGATCAGTCGCGCCGCGGCGCCACGATCGATCTGAGTTGGCTGAAGTTCCGACATGACACGCTGACTAAGTCGATGGCGCGGCGGCCTGCTTGATCGCCAGGATGCCCTGGTTCACGCAGAACCGCCCGAGCGTCCGGCCGTACCTGTCCAGCCGCCGAAGCAGCGGGTGCAGGACGCGAATCTGGAACGGGAACAGGTGAATGCCGCGACGATCGACGATCTGCACGTTCTCCGTCGCGAACCAGGAATGAAAATCTCGCCATGTCGGCCAGTTCTCAATTCCCTTGTACGGGCGCCAGTCAAAGCGATTCGCCATCGCGCAGAGCCAGTACCACGTGCGATTGTTCGACGTGATGGCGATGAGACCGCCGGGCCTGCACACGCGAATCAGTTCACGAACGGCCCGCTGCGGATAGCGTGTGTGCTCGATGCACTCCGAGCTGATCACGACGTCGAACGTGTCGTCCGGATAGTCCAGGTTGAGCACGTCACCGATCACGGTAGTGGCGTCGCATTTCTCGTGGACGCGCGCCAGCAGGCGGGGACCGATATCGAGGGCCGTGACATTCGCGCCGCGCAGACACGCGGCCTGGCTGAACCAGCCCGTGCCGCAGCCCGCGTCGAGCAGGCGCCGTCCGCGCAGGTCGATTCCCTTGAAGAAGACGTCGAAGACCGTGTGGAGTCGGCGTTCGAGGTCGTACTTGTTCATGACGTCGTCAAATTCATCGGCGATCGAGTCGTAGAAGAGCTCGACAGGCGGATGGCCCGTGGCCGGATCGATCGGCAGCGCCGGTTCGGCGGGAATGGGAAAGGCGATGGCCGCGGCGCCGCGGCGCATGCGTTCGAGCGTCTCGTCGGCGCGTGCGTCGGGCGTTGTGGATTCGGCGCCCGTTCGATCGGTCGCGCGCACGCGGGCCGCGACATCCGACAGCGTCGTTTCGTAGTCTGATTGCGTTTCCACCGCCATGATCGATCGCCTCCCGCTCCGCGGCGCGCATTCGCTCGGCGCCATCGCCCAATGAGTGGTCGGGACGACGGCCGAGGGGTTTCCGTTAATCCATCGGTCCATCCGGGCGCAGGATTGACCTGGGGGGCGCCCTGGCGGGCGATTCGCGCAAAATCCGCCGATCCGACGAAGGGCGACCGAACTGCGCCCGCGAGGAAGCAGGCCAGTGGCGACTGCAGGACGCGCGACG
>DAOPJV010000003.1:48173-180158 GCA_035399845.1 Phycisphaerae bacterium
GCCTGCTCCGTGGCCGTCGCAGTTCGGTCCGGGCCGCCACAGCAGAAACAACGCACGCCAGGCGTGACCGAACTGCGCCCGCGAGGAAGCAGGCCAGTGGCGACTGCAGGACGCGCGACGTGAATCCACATCGCGCCACGCCGGACTCTCCGTCTTGAGAACTCAATGCGATCCGAACGTGCGTGCGCCGTCCTGTTGAGTCGATCGCCTCCTGCACTCCCGATGCGCTGTGATGGCATGCCCCATTCGCTGCGATGGAATGCGTACGCGTCTTGCCCTGTGTCACAGCCCCCGCCCGCAATGGCCACAGACGCTGGCCTGCTCCGTGGCCGTCGCAGTTCGGTCCGGGCCGCCACAGCAGAAACAACGCACGCCAGGCGTGACCGAACTGCGCCCGCGAGGAAGCAGGCCAGTGGCGAATGCAGGACGCGCGACGTGAATCCACATCGCGCCACGCCGGACTCTGTCAGTGTCCAGACCCAATGTTGTCTAACCGTGCGTGCGCCGCTCCGTCGAAACGACCGCGTCCCGCACACCGGACGCGCTTGGATGGCTTGCACACCAGACGCGCTGCGATGGCATGGGACAGGCGTTACTCTCTGCAACGCCCTCACCCGCCATGGCCGATGACGCTGGCCTGCTTCCTGGCGGGCGCAGTTCTGTCCAGCCGCGACGAATCAGCCCAAGCATGCAAAAAAAGAAAAGGCCGCGACGAGGGTCGCGGCCTTTTCGAATTGAAACCTGCAATGTGTGTCGCCGGCATGGCGCCGACGGTTGGATCGGGCTTACTTGCCCTTGAGGTCGACCTTGCCGCCGGCCTCTTCGAGCTCCTTCTTGAGCTTGTCGGCGTCTTCCTTGTTGAGGTCTTCCTTGACAGCCTTCGGCGCCGAGTCGGCGATTTCCTTCGCTTCCTTCAGGCCCAGGCCCGTCGCGGCGCGGATGACCTTGATGACGTTGATCTTGCTCGCGCCGGCGTCCGTCAGGATGACGTCGAAGACCGACGGGACGTCGGCCTCTTCCGCCGCGGCGCCACCGCCGACCGGGCCGGCCATCATGACGGCGCCGCCGCCGGCCGGCTCGATGCCGTACGTGTCCTTGAGGTAGTCCGCCAGGTTCTGCGCGTCCTTGACGCTCAGGTTGACGATCTTGTCACCGAGATCCTTGACCTCGGCCGTGAATTCCTTCGCGGGTGCTTCTGCCATCTGTTCACCTATCTATTGATTGTGGAGGCCTTTTCGGGGCTTCCGAACACCATCCCGATAGCTGAGATCCCTGTGATCTCATTTAACCCGGGCGACACGGAGCGCCGCCACACAAGGGGACCTTCGGGTTCGAGTTACCTCTAGTTACCAGTTGCGAGTTTCCAGTCACGAGTTGCTCAAGTTATGCGTCGCCGTGATCCACACGGCTCTCGTCACTCGACACTCGTTACTCGAAACTCAGTTACGCCACCTTCGTGATCGACTCGCCCTTTTCGAGCTTGTCGACGATTGCCTTGATGCAGCCGGCGATCTTGCCACCGACGTTGAGCTGGCCCGCAATGCGGCGTCCGGGGCTGATGACCAGCATGACGACTTCGCCCTGCAGTTCGGCCTTGCTCTTGCGCTTCGAGATATCGTCGACCGTGAGGACGTCCGGCTCGCCATCGACGAGACCGTTCGTGAGCTCAAGATTCGGGAAGTCCTTCTTGAGCGCGATCAGTTCCTTGGCCGTGTCGACCGGGCTGCCGCCCGTGACCAGCGCACAAGGCCCCTTCAGGGCCTTCGCGAGCGGCTCGAGCGGCGTTCCTTCGAACGCGCGGCGCGCCGCGGAGTTCTTCACAACGTGGACGCTCACGCCGTTCTTGCGGAGGCGACCACGGAAATCGTTGACTTCGTTGCCCGTCAGACCATGCACGTTCACGACCAGCATGTCTTCCAGACCTTCGTACTTCGATACAAGGTCCTTACGGAGCAGCTCTTTTACGGCTTTGCTCATCGCATACTCCTCTTACTGCTGCTCCACCTGGAGCATGACGCCGGGCGACATCGTGCCGCTGACGCAGACCTTCTTGATGTACGTGCCCTTGGCCGTGGCCGGCTTGAGGCGACGAAGATGATCGACAAACGCCTTCAGGTTTTCCTTCAGGTCATCCGCCGGGAAGCTCGCGCGACCCACGACGGCGTGAATGTTGCCGCCGGCGTCGTTGCGGAAGTCGATCTTGCCGGCCGCGAAGTCCTTGACGGCTTCGGCGACGTTCGGCGTCACGGTGCCGTTCTTCGGGCTGGGCATCTTGCCGGAGGGACCCAGCACGCGACCCAATCGGCCGACCTTGCCCATCGCTCGCGGATGCGCGATCGCGACATCGAAGTCCTGCCATCCGCCGTTGATCTTCTCGACCAGATCGTCGATGCCGACTTCGACGGCGCCGGCCGCCTTCGCGGCTTCGGCGTCGGGACCGTCGCAGAACGCGACGACTTTCTTCTTCTTGCCAATGCCCTTCGGCAGCGAGATGCTGCCGCGCACCAGCTGATCGGCGTGTCGCGGGTCGATGCCGAGATGAACGGCGACGTTGATCGTCTGATCGAACTTCGTGCCCTTCGTCACTTCCTTGAGCAGCGCCAGCCCTTCGTCGACCGGATACGTCGTGTTCCGATCCACTTTGGCCTGGTTGTCGCGCTGCCGGCGCCCCATGCCGCGCATGGGACGACCACGCTTCTTGCGGCCGCCACTCATCGGCGCCGCATCCGCAGCCTTATCTTTCGCCATGGATTCCCTTTCTAACGACTGAACGTCTGCCACGATTGACGGCTCGTGGTCGAACCGCGCCCGCCTCGCGGGCGTGCCGCCGGCGCACGCCGACGAAATAACGAGCCGCGTAATGTAAGCGACGCCCCTCACGCCCGCAAGGCGTCACCCCGCCACGGGAAGCCCCGATAACCTGATTCGGCCGTGAGGATACGGCGGCTCCGACCGGCGCCGCCGCCGGACCGCAGAGTTCACGGCGCGGGCCACTGGGCGGGCCCAATGACAAAGACGACCGGACACTCCGACATTGGAGCGCCCGGCCGTCTCGACGTTGGGAAGGTGTGGGCTCAGCGAATCCGACGTCGCCTATTCGGCCGCCATGAGCAGCACGAACGGAGCGATGTCCGCCGTGTCGATCTCGGCGTCCAGGTTCACGTCGGCGTTCAGGATCGTGCAATCGACATAGGTCGTCGCATACTGCGTCGGCGCCAGCATCGCCGTCACGAACGCCTGGATGTCCAGACCGTCGATCTTTCCGTCACAGTTCATGTCGCCGGGGACAGGGCCCGTCGTGTAGGCGGCGCCCGCCTGGGCGTTCGTCTCGGGGAAGGCCTGCGTGATTTCGACGTAGGTTCCGCCGGCGCCCTGGGCCAGGTCGTAGCTGTACATCGGGACGCCATCGGCGCCACGGGTTCCCGCGACGTAGACCTTATTGCCGCCGACCGCGAGGGCGTTGGCCGACGCGTTCGACGCCGGCACGCTCGCCGCGACAAACGTGATCGTCCCCGTGTCCGGATCGATCGAATAGAGGCCCGTCGGCGAACCGAAGCTCGTGTATCCGTAGAGCAGACCGTCGACCGGGTTGTAGTCGAGCGCGAAGAAGCGATAGGGATCCGTGCCGACGAGCAGCGTCTTGTCGCATGTCGCCGGATCGATCTCGTAGATGCCCAGCGGACTGGCGTAGTTGAAGTAGCCGTAGAGCTTGCCGCGACCATAGGCCAGGCCGCTCGGTCCGGCCGTGAACGACGTGCCGAACTCGCACAACGGAATCACGGGGCCCTGGTAGGGCGCGATGAACAGGTTGGGGCGGAAGGTCCCTTCCTCGGTTCCCGCGACATAGATGGCGCCATCGGGACGGCCCGCCGCGCCTTCGATCGCCACTGTCGTATCAAACGCGTCGGTCCACGTCACGCTCGGGGCGCCGCTGAGATTCGACGTGCGCACCGGCAGATTCGCCGACGAGTCCGACGTTCCCACGAAGAGCGGTCGCTGCGGATCGAGCTGCGACGCCGAGATGGGCTCAATGCAGATGTCGTCGTAATAGACCGGCTCGTTGTGCGGCGCGTAGAGGTCGATGTTCATGATCGCGAGTTGGCCGACGCTGATGCCGCCCGTGACGGGAATCCAGCTTTCCTCCATCAGGAGTTGCCCGTTGTAGTACTCGCGAATCGTGCCGGCCGACGAAATGTTGCCGGGCCAGTCGTTCTCGAAGTCCGCCTCGATGCGAATCTCCACCCACTGGTCATAGACGATGGGCAGTGTCGTCGTGGCGCCCGCGTCTCGCAGCGCGTCGTACACGTAGTTGCCCGATGGGTTGAAATGCAGTTCCACGGGGAAGAAGTAGGGACCGCCGTGCTCGTAGTAGCTGTTCACGACGAAGAAGGACGTGGAGGCGAGGCCCGTCGGGATGTACTGCCAGGCGACGATTTCCCAGGAGCCGCCCGCAAAGGCGGTCTCAAAGGGATGGACCGCGTCCTTGTTGCCGGCGACGACGATGGAATTCGGCGCCGAGCGCGCCTGAACCGTGGACACGTACCCGGCGGCGCTCTGCGTGTCGTCCCAGCCCGTCCAGCCGCCGACGTTGTAAAGCTGCTGTCCGTCGGTATAGCTGTCGAAGTTGTCACACCAGCCGAGGATCTGGTTGGCGTCGCAGGGCGAAGGATAGCAGGTCGTATCGGCGCCCTGGAACTGACCGTAGGCGTCGGCGCAGAGGTACTCCGCCGTGATGATGCAGCCGCCCCCGGCGAAACAGCAGGCGCCAACGGCCGGCTGCGGGCAGGGATTCTCGGGATCACACGTCGTGTCGGGCCCGGCCCAGACACCGCCGGAAGTCTGATTCACGCAATCGTATTCCGTGTAGTCGCTCTGGCACTCACCACTCTCCTGGCAGCACGCCCCGGTCGGCGGCTGCGGGCACATGTTCGGCGAGCAGTTCGTTCCTTCGCCGAGGAAGGAGCGGCCGACGAGCGTGCACCAGACTTCGGCGCGAACGACGCACGAACCTGAGTTGGCGTCGCAGCAGGCGCCGGCGTCGGGACAGTCCGCTTCCGCACAGGTCGTCCCGGCGCCCATCCAGGTCTGGAGGTTACCGGGTGAACACTGCGCTTCCGTGGCTTCGAAACAACCGCCCAGCACGCCGTCGCAACAGGCGCCGGTCGGCTGCGGGCAGGGATTCGGATCACACGATGTGGCGTTCCCCTGATAATTGCCCGAGGCCGTGACGCAGTCCGCCTCTGTCGCAATCGAGCACAGGCCTGTCTCCGCAAAGCAGCAGGCGCCGACAGGTGTCTCGCACTGCACCACATCGCAGGTGATCCCATCGCCGTAGTACACGCCGTTGACCACGTTTTCGCAGTCGCTCTGCGTCTCGATCGAGCACTGCCCCGTGACATTCGAACAACACGCGCCCGTTTGTCCGTACGCCGCCTGGCTGGTCATCGCAATCAGCATCACGACGCCGCCTACCACTGACATCCTTTGCATGTTCAGGACCTCCTCGTCTGTCCAGTCCGCGAACGGTGTCGACGCCGCAATCGTGCGGCAGTCACACGTTCAAAATCCACGAGGCGTCTTGGGGAAGTGAAGATGGGCGTCCCCTCGCCGCTTGCCGTATGTCCCCCGCCTCAGTTACGAAACTACCGATCCGGCTTCAATTTTGCAATGAAATCTGTCATGAAATTTGCAATTGCAAACCTAAGTACCCAAGAAATATCAACATAGGACGTGATTAATCTTGAATCCATGCATAGACGCATACAGAATATGGGGATGGCGAGTCAAACCGAACAGCCCAGCAGTCTGGCGGACGCTGTGGATTGCATCCGACAAATGCGTTCCACCCTCGCGGCCGTCATCACGGGCATCCCCGACTTTCGGTTCAAACGACCCAACGACCTCTCCACGAAGCTCGGTCTCGATCCGAAGCTCGCATGGAACATCGGTCGTTGCATCGAGGAGACCGATCCGTTCGCGGCGGCCCAGTTCCTTCCCGGCCCGAAGGGTGTCAAAAAGCTGCTCGAAGCGGCGATCCGACATCACACGCCGGTCGACCTGGCGAACGCCGCCCGCGTTGCGTCAGATCGCTTCAACGAGATCGTTCGACATCAGGCGGGGACGCGCCGGAATTTCAACATCCTGATGGCGGGCAATTCGAAGACGGTGCGTCCCAGCGCCGACATCGAACATCGCCGTCGGGCGTTCGAGGGCGCCAGCTACATCTTCGGCGTTCATGCGCAGACGATCTTTCGATCCTGTCTCGCCATGCCATCGGACGACCCGGAACGCTGGGACTTTGCGACCCTCCGCGGCATCGTCGACTTTTGTCGGCTCCGACCCAACGTCGCCTGGCGCATCACGCGCCCCGTCTCGGTGGACGCCGATCGCACTTACCATCATGACGTGCCGCGTGAGGCCATCGACGCCAATGCGACGACCGACGAGAACGCCCTCCCCCTGATGCTGGACTACTGCACGCATCCGGTGCCGAAGTTTCGGACAGTGCGCGGCGCCTACGGTCACATCGAGTACGAATTCGTCTCCGACTCCGTCGGCATCGATTCCCGGATCACCTGCATCACGGGGGAGATGCTTCGACGCTTCGAGCCACGTTATCGTAACGACGTCTATGACGACTTCTGTCTCTCCTTCCCGATTCGCACACCTGCGGCGTGCCTCGTCTTCGACGTGATCGTGCATCGCGATCTGTTTGCGCCGACGGCCCCGCTCCGTGGCGAGCTCTACAACGATCTCTTCGCGGGCGGCCCCGGCTTCTACTACGAGGCGTCCGATCGGCTGCCGCTGCATGAATCCGTCGAGTATCTCGGGGCGGGACCGGACGTGGCCGTCACGCCCGACATCCCGGGCTACTACGAGATGCTGCAGATGACGCTGGATCGCTGCGACTGTCGGCGGGAGGACTACGACATCCATCGCATCCGAATCGAATATCCGCCGATCGCGACGCGGCTGCTCATCCGCCGTCCCTATCCGCTTCGAGGCGAATAGCGGGCGCACGCGACATCGCGAACGTCACTGACACAAAAAAAGGACGCCGATCCGCAGATCGGCGTCCTTCAGTCCTTCATGCGATGTCTGCGGCGCCGGTTGGGCGGCCGGAGAGCGTGGATCAGTCCGCCACTTCCAGGCCCATGTTGCGGGCCGTGCCGGCGATGATCCGGCACGCGGCGTCAATGTCGCCGTGGCAGTTAAGATCCTTCATCTTCAGGTTGGCGATCTCTTCGAGATCCTTCCGCGTGACGGTCCCGACCTTGTCGCGGTTCGGCACACCCGAGCCCTTGTCGATCTTCGCCGCCTTCTTGAGGAGGGCGCCGGCCGGCGGGCTCTTGATGATGAAGTCGAACGTGCGATCCGCGTACACGCTGACGACGGCGGCGACGGGCATACCGTTCATGTCCTTCGTGCGTTCGTTGAACTGCTGCACGAACTGACCCGGGTTGACGCCGTACTGACCGCACGCCGGACCGATGGGCGGCGCGGGCGTCGCCTGTCCGCCGGGGCCCTGAACCTTGAATACCGCTGTTGGGGTTTTCTTTTTCGCCACGTCTCGTCGCCTTTTTTATTCAACCGTCGTCGCGACCGCGCAATCCATCATTCGCATCGGACGCCAATTCAACCAGTCGCCTGTTCACATCGATCGGCGTCATTCGCCCATCGATCATCAAAATCACTCGAACCTGTTCGCGATTCGCCAGGACCTCGTGGCTCCGCCAACCATGTCCTGAAAAGGGCCGTCCGTGACGCGGATCAAATCGCCGCTATCCAAATGCTGCGCCGCCGGATCACTCTTCCTCGGCCGTCAGCTCAACCTGCCAGTATTCCAGCTCGATGGGCGTGGGTCGTCCGAAGATCGACACGATCACGCGAACCTGTCCCTTGTCGGGGAAGACTTCGTCGATCTCGCCCTCGAAGTTCTCGAACGGTCCTTCCTTGACCTTGATGGCGTCGCCCTTCTTCATGCCGGACATGCCGCTGAGGGTCGGCTGTTCCGACGCCTTTTCGACGACCGCCAGCATCTTCTCGACGTCGTGCGTCTTCATCGGCGTCGGCTTTCCGTCCGATCCGATGAAATCCCCGACGCTCATGGTTTCCTTTATCATGAACCAGATGTCCTCGGGGATGCTGCCGTCATCCTCGACGGCCATTTCCACGAAGACATATCCGGGGTAGAGCTTCTTGTCATAGACCTTCGCGACGCCGCCCCGCATGCGCTTCTCGCGCTGCGTCGGCACCAGGATCCGGCCGATGCGCTCGGTGAGACCTTCGATCTCCACTTTCCGCACCAGCGACGTACAGACCTGGTCCTCGCGATTGCTGGCGACGCGCAGCACGTACCACTGCATACCCGGGCGAACCAGCGGATCACCCGCCTTGATTCCGCCCGCCTTTGATTCCGCCGCGGAATCGGCGCCCGTCGCCACCTGCGACGCGTCCTGCCCGCCGTTCTCCGTTTGGTTCAGATCATCAGCCACGGAATTCGCTCCATCCCAGTGCGCCGCTCGCCTCAGCCCGCGCCGCCGAACAACACGTCGAGCAGGCTCTTGCTGCCCTTGAGCACGCCCATCGACGTGAACAGGATCATGAAGAGCACGTCCACGACGAACAGCAGCACCGACATGCCGATCAGCACGAAGATCACGACCTTGGTCGATCCGATGATCTCCTTCCGGCTCGTCCAGTTGACCTTCTTCATTTCGCCTTCCGTGGCGATCAGAAAGTCATTCACTTTCGGGCTTCGTCCCAGCAGGCGATATCCCACGTATCCGAAGATCGCGAGGACCGCCACGGCGGCGCCAACCTGGACCATCAACGTCGTCGAACCCGTCTGGCCGACGACGGACAACTTCTCCCAGAGGAAGGCGATGAACCAGACCACCAGCGCGCCGAAACCGATCGCCGTCCACATCCGAGTGTAGTAACCCTGGCCCGGCTTGTAGAACCCACCGGCGATGCCCGCGCCATCGGCATTGCGCGTTCCGGCGGGACCGCCCGCGGTCTGTCCACGATCGCCATTGCCCGGTCGATTTGCCACTCGATTCTCCCGCTCGGCCACGGCCGATCCTGCGCCGTGTCCGTCCGAGCCAGCCTGGTCTTTATTGGCCATGAATAAGGATCCTTCGTTTCGATCGGCGATACCCGCCGACGCTTCCCGGCGGGACCATTCACAGGAGCGGAGGGACTCGAACCCCCAACCGCCGGTTTTGGAAACCGGTGCTCTGCCAGTTGAGCTACGCTCCTTCGTCAGCGCCGAGCCCCGGCTTCGCGATGCGCCATCCACGGGTCGGCCATCCATGCCGACGGCGACACTGGTGGTTGGCGCGTCGCCGACGCGACTCGCCGCCTATGCGCGAGACGCCTACTTGCGCTTGATCTTGTGCATCGTGTGTCGGCGCTCAGTCTTGCAGAACTTTTTGAGCCCTTCCTTGAGCCCTTCCGGTACGCCGGCCTTCGTGTTGATATTCGTGCGATAATTCAGGCCGTCGCATTCCTTGCACTGAAGCCAGACATTCTCGCGCTTACTTGCCTTCGCCATTTCTCTGACCTCGCTACCGAGACCGACATTCAAGACTGCCGGCCCGGCCGCCAGACGCGACCAGGCCGACAGGCGATTTTCCCATCATGCGGCGCCGATACACTCGGCGCCGTCTGCCCCGATCCGGCCGGCGTTCACCGACACGGACCGCGACGAGGCATCGAACAGCTTATTCGATGACCTTCGTGACGACGCCCGAGCCGACGGTTCGGCCACCCTCGCGAACAGCGAAGCGGACGCCCTCTTCCAGAGCGACAGGCGCCTGGAGTTCGACGCTCAGCGAAACGTTGTCGCCGGGCATGCACATTTCGGCGCCGCCGAGCAGCTTGAGGCTGCCCGTCACGTCCGTCGTTCGCAGGTAGAACTGCGGGCGATAGTTGTTGAAGAACGGCGTGTGTCGGCCACCTTCTTCCTTCGTCAGAACGTAGACCTCGGCCTCGAACTTCGTGTGCGGCGTGATCGAACCCGGCTTCGCGAGCACCTGGCCGCGCTCGAGTTCCGTCTTTTCAACACCGCGAAGCAGCAGACCGACGTTGTCGCCGGCGATGCCGGAGTCCAGCGTCTTGTTGAACATTTCGACGCCCGTGACTGTCGTCTTTCGGGCTTCCCGGTTCAGACCGATGATTTCGACTTCGTCACCGACCTTGATCTCGCCGCGCTCGATTCGGCCCGTGCCGACAGTGCCGCGACCCTTGATGCTGAAGACGTCTTCGATCGGCATCAGGAACGGCTTGTCGCTCTCGCGGGCCGGCTCCGGAATGAACGAGTCGAGGGCGGCCATCAGTTCCGTGATGCACTTGCTCGCCTCGGGATCCGACGGCTTCGTGAGGGCGGCGTTGGCCTGGCCTCGAATGACCGGCGTGTCGTCACCCGGGAAGTCATACTTCTTGAGGAGGTCGCGAACCTCTTCCTCGACGAGATCCAGCAGCTCCGGGTCGTCCAGCAGGTCGACCTTGTTCAGGAAGACGACGAGCGACGGAACGTTGACCTGGCGAGCGAGCAGCACGTGCTCGCGCGTCTGGGGCATCGGACCGTCAGCGGCGCTGACGACGAGGATCGCGCCGTCCATCTGGGCGGCGCCGGTGATCATGTTCTTGACGTAGTCGGCGTGGCCCGGACAGTCGACGTGCGCGTAGTGTCGGTTCTCCGACTCGTATTCGACGTGCGACGTGGCGATCGTCAGAATCTTGGTCGGGTCGCGGCGGCCGTCCTTTTCCGAAGCCTTGGCGACTTCGTCGTAGGCCTTCATCTTGGCCATACCCTTCGCGGCCTGAACCGCCGTGATCGCCGCGGTCAGAGTCGTCTTGCCGTGGTCAACGTGACCAATGGTGCCGACGTTTACGTGCGGTTTCGTTCGTTCAAATTTTTCCTTGGCCATTCCAGCGATTCCTCCGCGAACCTGTGGTCGCTACGTCTTAGGGCGCCTTTTCGCGCACGAGTCGCACGGTATCGTCTGCAAACCGAAAACCGCCGACGCGCAACAATTCCCGTTTGAAGCGGCCGTCCGCCTCCAACCAATTACCAACTACCTGGACCGTATGATCGTCGGGCCTGTACGCCCGAACAACCTCGCAGGACAACCACTGCCCTGCAACCTGCATGCGGTCAGAATTCAACAATTTCACGCGCCGATTCAATCGACGGCGTCACTGTTGATTCAAAGCTGCTGACGGGACTTGAACCCGTGACCTCGTCCTTACCAAGGACGCGCTCTACCAACTGAGCTACAGCAGCGCGAATGTCGCCTGCGGGGTCATGGGTTCGCGATTTCCGGGGGAAATCGCACGCCCGACGGGCCGCGCGCAAGCCGCGCCCGTTTCGCAAAATAGACCCGCCAGTATATGCGTCCTCCACACGCCGTCAAACGGTGCGCAGAACGGAAAAATATACCGTTACGGACGTTATCCACAAGGGGCGGCGCCCTGTCGATTCCGCGAAATCTCCGCCGCCGGCCTTCGCCCCCACCGCCAGCATGCAGCCCCAACCTCCGTTTAATCCAGAACTTCCGGCGAGGCGCCCGCCCCGGGCCTCGACGGCGCCCGCAGGTCCACGACGAGCCAGCGATGGAGATTCGTGAAACCCAGGGATTCGATCACCGGATCCAGCTGGTCCCGCACTGACTCCGCTTCCAATGCGTCCATCGCGAAGACAGCGCAGCCCGCGGCCGACGCCGGCAGCCCCGCCACGTCCGTCACCACCCGCAAACGGCGATCCATGTACCACGCCAGATGGGGCGGCACGATGTTTCGAAACTCGTACCCCCCGCGGCGCTCCACGCGAAATGGGTTGTCGTAAACCGCCACAACGTCCGTCGGCGCCGTCATCCGACCGATGGCCGCCCAGTCCTCAAGCTTCATCCAGTGCACCTGGTGCGGGGCCTCGAACATCAGGTTACGGAAATGCGCTTCGATCAGGGCCGACGCCGGAATGAGCGCCGCCAGGGCCACGACGGACGCCGTCGCCCGCGCCCGCCACGCGATATCGACAAGCGTCGCGATCGCGATGGCGCCGAAGGTCGCGATCACGGGACCGAGGTAGAACATCCAGTATTCGTGTCGCTCGAACTGCCTCCAGAACACGACGAGCCATAACAAGCCTGTCAGCGCGACGATGTTCAGCCCCGACCGCGCCTTCGTCGCATCCAAATCCCCGGCGCCGGATGGCTGTCGTCGCCAGCGAATGATGGTCACGGCCCATCCGACGACGGCCAGCGCGATCAGCAGGCCGGAGATGTTGTCCACGACATAGCGCCAGACTTCCCCCGCCGAGCCGGCGCCCTTGATGTCTTCGTGCTCCGCCGCCCTTGAAATGAAGATATCAATCAGATCGCCCCATCGTCCGCCCAGCCCCGCGTAAACGATGAAACTCAGCATCGACGCAATGGCCAGGAGCCCGCCGATCGATATGACGAGACAGTCCGACCATGGCCCGCGTTTTCGAATCGCCCCAAGGGCCGCCCAGGCGCCCAGGAGACCGACGAAGATCACGACGGACCAATCGACCCACACGCCCAGCCAGACACTCGCGATGATGATCGCGTGTCCGAGCCATCGACGTCGACCTGTTTGATTCGTCAGCGTCCACCCGACGGCGGCGGCCATCATGCAGAACAGGCAGATCGCCTCGTGGTCCACCATGCGGCCGAAATACACGCTCATCGGCATGACGGCGTAGAACAGCCCCGCGATCGCCGCGAGGCGGCAGCCATAGGCCCGCATCAACAGCCACAGGAGCAGGCCGAACGTTCCCAGCGAGAAGACAATGGGAACCAGGCGCGCGACCCACTCTCCTTCACCGAAGACTCTGAATACCGCGGCGACGAGCCAGACGAGGGCCGGCGGGTGCGTGGCGTAGATGCTCGAGTCCTCGGGCCCCGGTATGGCCGCCCCCGCCGCCACGATGGGCATGCCATGATGAACGGTCCACGGATAACGCAGAAAGTTCCGGGCAAGCTGCGAGAAGAACGCGCCGTTCCAGTCGTGTATTCCCCGCCACGACTCATTGAGGTCCCGTGTCAGACCATAGCCGTATACGCCGACGAGCACACACGCCCAGATGGCGAAACGACCGGGCGACATCCGCAGATCCCATCGACGAGGGGGCGTCGCTTCCGACGCCCCATCCACGGCTTCGTCCTGACGCTCATCCGTGCTCAATCGACAGGCCTCAACTCTGGTTCGCGTTCACATGACTCAACAACGCAAACCATCATCGCGCCCCCGCCGCCCATTGCCAACCCCACCGCCCTCCACGACTCAGGACTCACGACTCTGTCACACATTCACCTTGAAGATCAGGCTCGACTGACTGATCTCCTGCGGCACGCGCCTGGGTTCAAACGCCTTTGGCGCCCGCTTCCGAGGCCAGGGGAGGAGCATCGGCGTCGTCGCGCGATACAGGCGATAGGGTTCGCCGAGGTAATCGGACAGGTCGCGTTCCTCCATCATGACGCCGAAGAACACGTAACCCGTCGTCATCATCGCGAAGAGCAGGTGCGAATACGTCATGTCCGGCGTGGCCCAGAACGCGATGAGAAAGCCCAGCATCAGCGGATTCCGCACGATCCGATAGAGCCACGGCGTCACGAACTGGCCGCGATCGCTGGTTTCGCCGCGAAGGTGGGACCAGACCTGTCGGAGACCGAACAGGCTGAAGTGATCGATGCAGAATGTCGCATAAAGGACGAGCAGCCAGCCCGACAGCGACACGCCGTAAATGGCCGTTCGGGCGATCTCATTGTCGATGCGCCAGACGTCGCCGACGATCGGCCGCCAATAGCGAAATGTCAGAATCAGGCAGACACACGTGGCCAGAACGAAGGTACTCCGTTCCGCCGCCCTGGGGATCACGCTCGTCCACCAGCGCTTGAACGCGGGTCGCGCCATGATCGTGTGCTGAATGGCAAAGAGGCTCAGCAGGGCGACATTGATGATCAGGGCCGCGAAGCCATGCCCCTGAATTCCCGTGTCGATCGACTTCGGCACGCCGACATTCGCCACGAAACCCATCGCGTACACAAACGTCCCGAGGAACAGAACGTACACCCCTGCGCCGTAAGCAAAAACGCCCATCGCTCAACCTCCCGGTCATCACGCCGCCTCCGGAACCACCCATCGGGGTTCCGCCGGGATGTTTGTGCGACAGCCATGCCGGCTCATACACGCGGATTCCGGAGGAAAACAGGATTGGGCGCGGGCGGGAGAAGTGTCAGAAATCGGCGATCCTGCGGCCACCCATCCACACGCGAACGCACTCGCTGACGAGGTCCGTCAGCGCCTCCTTGACGGCGCTCTTCTCGAGATTGAACCGAATCGCCAGCTGAAGATCCCCCGCCATGCTGGACAGGGCCGGGTATCCGTGCGACGCGGCGTTGACGCGCAATTCGCCGCTGATGTGGTCGAGGTTCGCATACTCTTTGTTCGCCGAGGCGCTGTACGTCTCCTCAAACAGACGGATCAACCCGGGAATACTCCCGATGAAGTTCCCAACACGCCGCGACATCGACGGCTCATCCCTGAATTCGCTCTGTACAGGTGTCGCGCCGATCGAAACGAAGAGCGCTTCGATCGTCTTGCGAAGGATCGGCTTCGTCACAATCGTGTCGGCCCCTGCGAGAAGACAGCGCTCCTTGACGGACGGCTCCGTCAACGCCGTCATCGCGGCAATGAACCCGTCGTACCCCCGACTCCTCAGCGAACAGATGGCGTCGAAGCCATCCATCTTCGGCATGTCCAGATCCATCAGCGTCAGATCAAGACGTTCGGACGAAATCAGCTCGATCGCCTCAAGACCGTCCCGGGCCTCAACGACATCCGCGCTCAGCGCCGTAACGTAATGCCGTGCGAGGCGGCGCATATCCACGTCGTCGTCGACGACCAGGACTCGAATCCGATCAACGGCCTCAACATAGCGGGAGATCTCGATCGCCCGATCGAATTCGATTCCGATTTCGTGCTGCCCCAGACCGACGTAGCCGCAGCGTCGCACGACCCCCGGCACGAGTTCGCGATCGCCCGTCACCTGAAGCAACTCGACGAAGCACTTGGTGCCCGTGTAGATGAACCCCGCGTGCAGGCAGCAGATCCCCTTCTCGCTCACGTTGCGAAATGAAACTCTGTAACTTCGTCCGCCGATTCTCGCATGATCGGCCAGCTTCAGGACGCATCGATGATGATGGTACTTGAATCGCGGATTTCGACGGACGTCCGTGTCCGTCTTGAGCTCAGACGCATCAAGCTCGTTCAACAGGGACTCGATGTGGGCGTCATTCGTACACCCGGCATCCACGAATTCGCTGTCCACCGCCATGCGTTTTGCCCGTCGCCGCGAGTGGGCGCCCCATTCGCCTGGTTGGTGATCGGAAGGCGGACCGGACGTCGGACCGCGCAGGACAGGAATGGCCGATCACCCTCAGGCCTTCATCGGTCCAGCCCGTCGAAGTGTTTACCCGTGCGGGAATGCGCAACACGGACGGCGGCGGATCCCGAAAGCCGGTTACAGGTTCTTCGCGAACAGCATCGACGGAATTCGCAGGAAGCCGGGTAGTTCCCGCAGGGTTCCGCCCGGGCGGAGCTGGATCAACGCGCTTAAGCGGATCGAGCGCGATTCGAACGACGTCCCTCATAGTCGATCATCTCCAACCTGAGGGCCGCGATCTTCTCGTCCTTGTAGAGCCACTTCGGATACCGCCGCGCAGGAGGTCCGATCTTCACGGCGTTCGCGAGAATGAAGGCGTCCCAGTAGGGTTCATTCAGACCGAAGCCGCGGCGATAGTCCGACACGAGTCGGCGAAACAGCCAGCGTTTCCACCATCGCCAGTACACGGGCGGATCCGGCACGATCGTCGTCAGCGTGTCGACACGCCAGCCCGTCCCGGACAACAGCGACTCCAGCTCCGGGGGCGTATAGAGCCGCCAGTGCCCTTCCGCCGCCGGATGATGCAGGCGCATCGGCATCGGCTCGCCACGCAGGACACTGTGCGTCATCTGGAAGCTGATCGCGTTGTCCGTGACAACGCTGACGACGCCGCCGCGCGCCGTCACGCGATTGATCTCGTAAAGACCGAACTCGGGATCGTGGCGCAGATGCTCGAAGCAGCCCCAGAAGACCACGAGTCCGAATGTGTCGTCGTCAAAGGGCAGGGCGCCGCTCTCGAGGTCATGTTCGATCAGATCGAATGAGAATTCGCCGTCGCCATTCGGATGGGTTCTGGTCAGCCGCTGCGTCACACCGCGCCGGCTCGTCGGTGCGCAGATGCACGTGATGTCGGTCCATCCCAGCCGGCCGGCCAGGTACGGGACCTCGATCCCCCACGACCCGACAACGAGGCATCGGCGATTCTCCGCCGCCGCCGGCAACGACACGAAGGAATCGTGCAGCCGCCGGGCGTGACAAAGAAGGTACTGCGGCTCACCCCGCGCCGACATTGGCGCATCCACATGCTCCGCCGCAACGAGCCAATTCAGCGTCTCGCGCACTTCTTTCGAATATTCCGTCGGCGGCTTCAACGCCATTGGGGAGCTTCCTCAGTGTTCAGTCGTCAGACGAGGACGTTCTCGATTTCATTGATTGATTTGAGTTTTCAGTTTTCGGCTTTCGGCTTTGGTCTGTCGCCCTATTCATTGATCGACGCCCGCGAGGCTTCACCGACACTCGCGCAGTTTCTGCGCAAAAAAAGACCGGCTTCGCTACGGAAGCCGGCCCGCGGTCAAACAAGCGGTCTCTAAACTCTGGAGCGGCACGCTCCGCCTACATCCCCAGGAAACTGATACCACCGGACAGGCTCTTGAGCTCAATCGCCCCGCCGCCGCCGTTGAGGGTTCCTTCGAGAAAACCGGCCGACGTCGAGATGTCGGTCACGGCGAAGCCATTCAGATTTGCCGAGACGGTTCCGTTCTCCGACAGAAGCATCACCCGGGCCGCCGTCGTCTTGGGCACCATCAATCGAATCTCGCCGGTCGTCGTGGAGGCCGAGATCCGGCCGTCCAGGCCCGGATCGAGTCGCAGATCGACGTCGGCTTCCGTCGTATCCGCCGAGACGTCGCCCGTCACATCCGTGATGGCGATCGTCCGCTGCGTCGTCTTCGTGGTCACGTCGCCGATGACGTTCGACACTTCGACGGCGCCGTTCTGCGTGCGAATCTCGACATTGCCTGTCAGGTCAACAACTTCGACAGGTCCATTGCCGACAAACACCTCCAGGTTCGCGCCGGTGGGGACCACCAGACGAACGTCGAATAGCACGTCCTCGTCGGAAAGCTCCGGCGCGATGGTTGCTTCGACATCCAGTCGTTCGTCGTCGACGAAGGCTCGTTCGGCGGTGACACGGGTTTGGTTGAGGAGGTCTGTGAGCTGCTCAACGTTGAGGCCCTCCCGCGTGATGATCTCGGCAACGCGCAACGTTGCGCTCGCCTGTCCGTCCGACTGCGTCACGCTTACGCGACCGACGGGGAGTTCGAGTCGAATTGATCGAACATCAGAGAAATCGACTATTTTCGTGGACCGCTCGATGTTCGGGCTCTGTGGATCGATACCATCCGGCGCCGAAAGATCCGCCCCGCTCGGCAGAGACGCGGGCACTGCGACATCGCAGGCGATGCCGGACGACAACAACAGGATTACCCATACAACCGAAAAGAATGCTGCGCGTGGCACGTGAAGGCCTCCGTCCAAATTAGGTGCGCGGCGAACGGCGCGCGAAAAATGGAACGCGCCGTGATTTGCTTATCGGTCAGCCGGGCGGTTCAATAAACAGCGCATAGTTGGCAAGGTCCCATAAGCGACGTCGCTGATCGGCGGTCGCCCGAGTGACCCGCCGCAGCGGCCGAATCGCGGGGCTGACGTCAAAACGCGAGACCCGAGTTCGGCCAAAAATGCCGTTTCCGTGCGTCGAGGACAAACACCGTGACGACCCCCTTCGACCCGTTTCAGCCATCCGGCCCTCTGCCCCCACCCCGGCCGGCGGCCCCGCCGCCGCCGCCTCCGCCACCCCCTCGCGGAACGGGAACACGCCTCGCCCTGCTGATCGGACTGCTCTTCGGTCTCTCCGGCGGCTACGCGCTGTTGGCGACATTGCGCGGCGGCAACTGGCTGAGCGGAAGCAGCCAGCCGCGCCCCATTACACCGCGCGCCGATCTCGCCGATTTCGAAAAGACGACGATCAACCTCTTCGAGCAGTCGGCGCCAAGCGTCGTCTACATCACGCGGCTCAACGCACCGCGAGAACGCCATACCCTCGACGGTCGCTCCTACTATGAAAAGCTGCAGACGGGGACGGGCTCCGGCTTCATCTGGGACAACGCCGGCCACATCGTGACGAACTTCCACGTCGTCAACGGCGCCGAACAGGTGCAGGTAACGCTGTACGATCAGACGGTCTGGCCGGCATCGTTCATCGGCGCCGCCCCCGACAAGGATGTCGCCGTCATCAGGATTGACGCCGAGCCCTTCCGGCTCAAACCCATCCCCATCGGCACGGCGAGCGATCTGCTCGTCGGACAGTCCGTCTTCGCCATCGGCAACCCGTTCGGTCTCGACCAGACACTCACGACAGGCATCGTCAGCGCGCTGGGGCGCACGATTACGTCGATCACGGGGCGCACGATCGAGGATGTGATCCAGACAGACGCCGCGATCAATCCCGGCAACTCCGGCGGTCCGCTCCTGGACAGCGCCGGCCGACTGATCGGCGTGAATACGATGATCGTCAGTGAATCGGGTTCGAGCGCCGGGATCGGGTTCGCCGTCCCCGTCGATATCGTGAACCTCGTTGTGCCACAGTTGATCGAGCACGGAAAGGTCGTACGGCCCCAACTTGGCATCGTCGCCCTGAACGAAGTGTCGACGCGGCGCGCGGGCGTTGAAGGTGTCGTGATCCGCAGCGTGCAACCCGGCGGCGGGGCCGATGAGGCGGGACTGCGCGGATTCAGTCGCGACGGTTCCGGGGCCATGATCCACGGCGACATCATCACGAAGATCGACGATCGCAAAGTCGCCAACCTCGACCAGTTGCTCGGCGCGCTGGAGAAGCATGAAGTCGGCGATGTCGTCAAAGTCACATTCCTGCGCGACGGCAAGGAAGAGACGACCCCCGTTCGCCTGCAACGACCCGAGGCGTTCGAACAGTAACGACACTCACCGAACTGCGCCCGCCAGGAAGCGGGCCAGCAGCGCCGGCAAGACCAGCGGCGCGACCACACATCGCGCCACGCCGAACTCGCTGTTTCCACAACCCACGCCGCGTTTTCGAAAGCCTGCAGGCGAACTCGCCGCGATGAACGCAACACACGCGCCATACGCGCCACGATGGCTCAAGCCTGGCGTCACGCTGCGCAATCCACCCACGCGATATGACCGATGACGCTGGCCTGCTCCGTCGCCGTCGCAGTTCGGTCCCGACCGCCTCGACAAGACGGTTCATGCCAGGCCAGACCGAACTGCGCCCGCCAGGAAGCAGGCCAGCGGCATTAGCAGGACGCGCGGCGCGACCACGCATAGCGCCACGCCAGACACTCAATATCCAACAGCCCTGCCGCCTTGCCGATGGCGCCCAGCATTGCCGAGTCGATCGCCTCATGCGCGCCATACGCGCCACGATGGCTCAAGCCTGGCGTCTCTCTGCGCTATATACCCAACTCGCTATGGACAGAGACGCTGGCCTGCTCCGTGGCCGTCGCAGTTCGGTCCCGACCGCCTCGACAAGACGGTTCATGCCAGGCCAGACCGAACTGCGCCCGCCAGGAAGCAGGCCAGCGGCATTAGCAGGACGCGCGGCGCGACCACGCATAGCGCCACGCCAGACACTCAATATCCAACAGCCCTGCCGCCTTGCCGATGGCGCCCAGCATTGCCGAGTCGATCGCCTCATGCGCGCCATACGCGCCACGATGGCTCAAGCCTGGCGTCTCTCTGCGCTATATACCCAACTCGCTATGGACAGAGACGCCGGCCTGCTCCGTGGCCGTCGCAGTTCGGTCCCGACCGCCGAATGGATGAATCCCGCCGCCCGGGCTGCTACAATCGCCGCATTCCGACTGCCGGTCGGATCCCTGTACATCCACGAGACAGCTCGGAGGGAACATTGAAGCCCGCATCTTTCATACGTGTGATGGTTGTCGCATCTGCGTTATGGGCAACCACGTACGCACACGCCCAGGACAAACCCGTCGCCTTCATCGGCGCCACGATCATTCCCATCGACGGCGAGCCCATTACCAACGCCACGCTGCTCGTTCACAACGGAAAGATTCAGGCCGTTGGTGATCACGTCGCCGTGCCGGCCGGCGCCGAACAGATCGACGCGCGCGGCCGATTCATCATGCCGGGGCTGGTCGATACCCACAGCCATCTCGGCGGCGGCTGGGGCGGCGACTCGTCGGGCCCCATCCAGCCGGCGTGCCGCATCTACGACTCGATCAACGTGCTCGACGCGGGCCTGCAGAAGGCGCAGGCCGGCGGTCTGACGACGCTCAACGTCATGCCGGGCTCGGGCCATCTTCTCAGCGGCCAGACGATCTACATCAAGCTCAACGACGGCCGCACGATCGACGATCTCGCCATTCGCACGGAGGACGGACGAATCGCCGGCGGCATGAAGATGGCGAACGGCACGAACTCGCAGCGCGAAGCGCCTTTTCCCGGCACGCGCGCGAAGTCGGCGGCCCTCGTTCGTCAGCGATTCATCGACGCCCTGGCGTATCGCGAGAAACTGATGAAGGCCGAATCGGACGACGACAAGGATCCGCCCGATCGCGACCTGGCGCTGGAGGCGCTCTGCGAGGTGCTCGACGGCAAACGCGTGGTTCACTTTCATACCCATCGCGCCGACGACATTCTCACGGCGATACGCCTGTCACAGGAGTTCGGATTCAAAGTCGTGCTGCATCACGTCAGCGAGGCGTGGAAGGTCCCGGATGAAATCCGAAAGGCGGGCGTCGCCTGCTCCGTCATCGTGATCGACAGCCCGGGCGGCAAGCTGGAGGCGAAGGATCTGCTGATGACGACGGGCGCCGTTCTCGAGAAGGCCGGCGTGCCCGTGGCGTTTCATACGGACGATCCCATTACGGATTCGCGCCTGTTCCTGCGATCGGCGGCGCTCGCCGTCCGTGCGGGCATGTCGCGCGAGAAGGCGCTGGCGGCCCTGACGATCGAAGGCGCGAAGATGCTGGAACTCGACCAGCGCATCGGGACGCTGACACCGGGCAAGGACGCCGACTTCATCGTGCTCGATGGGGATCCACTCAGTGTCTATACCCATGTGCGGCGGACGTATGTCGAAGGCAAACTCGTCTTCGATCGCGACAACCCGCAGGACGACCTTTACGCCGTCGGCGGCTACGGCGCCGGCGAAGGGCACATCCCCTACGGCTGCTGCCTCAACCATGGAGAACACAGCCGATGACGAAGCGAATCACGATATCGCACTTTGTAAGGACGTCGATCGCGGCGCTGACGATCTCCGCCGCTGTTGCCAACGCCGCGGATGCGATCGCCGTTCGCGGCGAGACGATCTACACGATGGCGGGCGAACCGATCAGGGACGGGATCATCATCATCCGCGATGGCAAAATCGATCGTGTCGGCAAGGCGGCCGATGTCCGCATCGCGGGCGACATTCGCATGCTGCGCGCCAAGGTCGTCACGCCGGGGCTCATCGACGCCCACGCCACGATCGGTCTGACGGGCTACCTCAACCAGACGCAGGACCAGGACATCCTTGAACGATCCGAGGCGATCCAGCCGGAACTGCGCGCCTTTGACGCGTACAACCCGCGCGAACGGCTTGTTGAGTGGGCCCGCTCCTTCGGTGTCACGACCGTTCACACGGGTCATGCGCCGGGCGAAGTCATCAGCGGCCAGACGATGATCGTGAAACTGGCCGGAACGACTGTCGAAGCGGACGCGATGCGCAACGAAGCCATGATCGCCTGTACCCTCGGCGACTGGGCCACGCACGGCGACAGGAAGACGCCCGGCACGCGATCGAAAGCCGTCGCCATTCTGCGGAGCGAACTGATCAAGGCGCAGGCTTACGCGCAAAAGGTGAAAGACGCCAAAGAAGCTTCGGACAAGAAGAGCGACTCAGAGGCGCCAAAGGATGGGGAAGCCGAAAAAGACAGGACGCCGAAGGCGCCGGACCGGGATCTGCGGCTCGAAGCGCTTGCCCGCGTGATCAACAGGGAGATTCCGCTGCTGGTCACAGCGCATCGAGCGAACGACATCGCCGTCGCCCTGCGACTCGCGAAGGAGTTCGACATCGATATCGTGCTGGACGGCGCCGCCGAGGCGCACATGCTGATCGACGAGATCAGGGCGGCGGGCGTCCTCGTGATTCTCCATCCAACGATGGTGCGCAGCCATCGCGGCGCGTGCGAGAACGCGAGCTTCGAAACGGCGGCGAAACTCGTTCACGCGGGCATTCCCGTGGCGATGCAGAGCGGTTACGAGGACTACGTGCCCAAGACGCGCATCGTGCTCTTCGAAACGGCCATCGCCGCGGCGAACGGTCTGTCGTTTCAGGAAGCGCTCGCAACGTGCACGATCGACGCCGCGAAGATTCTCAGGATCTCCGATCGCGTCGGCTCGATCGAAGCCGGAAAGGACGCCGACATCGCGCTGTACGATGGCGATCCGTTCGAATACACGTCGCACTGCGTCGGCGTGCTCATCAACGGACAAGTCGTCAGCGAAGTCGCGCAGTAAGACGCAACCGAACTGCGCCCGCAAGGAAGCTACGACGGTTCCGAACTGCGCCATCAAGAAAGCAGGCCTGTTGCGACGGCGCGACGCGCGACGCAATGTCACCTAGCGCCACGCCAGACACGCCGCACCGAACCACGCGCGCCATACCGAATCACGCGCGCCATACCGAGCCACGCGCGTCAGCAAGTGGCCTGGCGACTTCAGGCCCTGGCGCGATCCAAGTACAACGCGCCACGCTGAAACACGCCATCGAGCTCAGCGAGTTGGTCGAATGATGCGAACGTCGCCCAGCTACGCTCGACCGACTCCCTCACGGTCGCGGCTCGGTGGGCCACACGCGCCTTTCGGAAACACGCATGCCGTTCCGAGCCATACGCGCCATACCGAACCACGCGCGTCAGCAAGTGGCCTGGCGACTTCAATCCCCGGCGCAATCCCATTGCAACGCGCAACGCTGAAACGCGCCATCGAGCTCCGCGAGTTGGTCGAGCGATGCGAGCGTCGCCCAGCTACGCTCGACCGACTCCCTCACGGTCGCGGCTCAGTGCGCCACACGCGATTTCCAGCAGCGCGCCTCATTCCACGAGGCGCGAGCCCCCCTATGCCAGGTCAACCCCCTGGCCTTCGCGAACATATTCACAGGCCAGCGCAACCGATCGCTCATCCCACAGATAACGCGTACTCCCATGGCGCGTCCACGCGATTTGCCCCGCAGCAAGAGCGCCGGCTTCACGCATTCGCCGTGTCGCGTAAGTCTTGAGGTCATTCATTATTCGCTCTGGCGCCGAAGGCGAATTCACGACGACATGCACATGATTCGTCCGGACATTCAGTTCGAACAAGTCCCAATTGCGAAATCTGCAGACTTCCCGAATCGTTCGATCGACGATACCCCTCTGCGCCGCGTCGAGAACAAACGCCGCGCAACGCTGCGTCCTGAGCCGTTCCCGTTCCCAATCGGGATCACCAGAGATAACGGGCGTCCCGGGAACATTTCGTGTTCTGACGACAGAGCCACGACTCGTCCCATGCAGCCAGGTTCCATAGGTGTGAAACGTAATCAGATACGCATGGGGCTGCTTCCGAAGGACATCGAACTTCAGGTCTCGGCGATCCATGATTGAACTCCCTGGTTTGCCCAGGTTTCAATCAGAGGCCTGCGACGCCTGGCTCGCAAGAGTTCGTGTGAGACGGCGTGTCATCAAGCTGACACGCCTTGGATCGAATTGAGCCCTGTTCCGAGCCACGCGCGTCAGCAAGTGGCCTGGCGACTTCAGGCCCCGGCGCAATCCCATTGCAACGCGCAACGCCAAGACACGCCCTCGCGATTCACGAGTTGATCGAAATACGCGCGCGTATCCCGGCTACGCCCGACCGACTCCCTCACGGTCGCGGCTCGGTGGGCCACGCGCGCCTCTCCGAAACACACATGCTGTTCCGAGCCACGCGTGTCATACCGAGCCACACGCGCCATACCGAGCCACACGCGTCATACCGAGCCACGCGCGTCAGCAAGTGGCCTGGCGACTTCAGGCCCTGGCGCAATCCCATTGCAACGCGCAACGCCAAGACACGCCCTCGCGATTCACGATTTGATCGAAATACGCGAGCGTATCCCGGCTACGCCCGACCGACTCCCTCACGGTCGCGGCTCGGTGGGCCACACGCCGACTCACGACTCACAACTCACGACTCACAACTCACGACTCACAACTCACGACTCACGACTCGAAACTCGCAACTATGAACTCGCTACTTCCGCTCCACCACATTCCCCATGCAGCGGACGGCCCCGACGAGATGGCTGATCGTGGAGACGTTGACCTCGCGGACCCGCATGCCGAGCGACTCGTAGACCTTTCGCGCAGCGGCGTCCAGTGCAGGAATGTCATACGTCGGCATGATGACGACGCGCTCGCCGTCGCGCGTCTCCTGGAGGCAGTTGTTGTACGTGACGATGAAGTCGCCGCCGCGGCTGTCGGCGTAGGGGATGCGAATCACTTCGACGCCGTCGGCCGTCAGTTTCGCGGCGATGTCATCCAGCAGCTTGATCCGCGCCGGTGTGAAATCGGGACCGACGGGCGGCGGCATGTTCGGCGTGATGTAGAGCCGCTCGTAGAGCGCCTGCTTGGAGGCCTCGTCGGCTGAGGCGATGATTCGACGCGCCAGCGCCGGGCTGCCGAGCAGGACCTTGTTATCGTCGATCGCCGTCAGGTACATATCCACGTGATCGCTCGGCGCCGCCCCCGCCTCGTCGCCCACAAGAATCAGCCTGCCGCGAAAGAGATCCGCCAACAGCTCGCGCACGCGCGTCGCGTCGCCCTCCGCCGCGTTGTCGCGCAGAACGTTGGCGCCGATGTACACGTTCGTCGCCGATGCGACGACGTTGCCGCCTTCCAGGACGAGCTGCGAATCGACGCGATGGCACGTCGGCACGATCTCATTGAATCGATCGGGGATCCTGCGTTCGTTGTCGCGGCGCGACGCGTCGAACGTCGCCGGTGGCTCGGGCGTGATCCACGAGTTGAGCGTGTCCGTTGCGGCGGCGCGCGTTGCGATGTAGCGATCCCGCGCCCAGAGCAGCAAGGGACCCTCGACCGGCAGCATGCGAATGTTCCTGCGATCCGTGAACTTCCACTGACGCAGCCGCCCCGTCAGCTCTTCAACCGCCTTGTCGGAATCGCAGACAAATGTGAACGTCGCGTCCGGCAGCGCCTTCAGCATATCGTGCGTGGCGCGCCAGGACTGACCCACCAGCGATTCGGGCTGATGAACGACGATCTGCGTGATCGTTCCCTCGTATTCACAGAGTGGCGCGAAACGCCCCGTCGCGGATGAAGCGCCGCTCCCCGACTGCGTCGAGCCACTGTTGTTGCTGGATGAACCGGAGTCGCAGGAAGCGCAGAGAAGCGCCGCGAAGAGAATCAACATCGTCGGATGGTTGGCTCGTCGCTTCATCAATCGGCGCCACAAGAGAGTCTATCGGCAATCGACGCGCGATTTCGCGCTGAACGATTCTAGGCGACGATGGCGTCGGGGCGAAACGAATTTCGCGACACCGCATGGCTACCAGTCAAGCGGGGCGCGCCAGGCGCTGCGCAGTTCCTCCAGTGGAACGTCCTCGTACTCAGAGGGGCCTTGAGCGTCGACACCCAAAAAGCGAAGGCCATTTTCCGCGGCGTTGCGAAACATCCCCGGCATGACATAGGCGAACCCACCCTGAATTGCCGCCAACCCGTCGTACAACCGCTGCAGCCGGTCGGGTCCGGTCTCCGCAGCCGGAGTGCGACACGCCAACAGGTATTCGAAGCTCGGGGACGCGCCCGCTGAATCGTCTGGATAGAGATCACTTATTCGAACCGGCGCCGCGCCGCCGGCGCCGATCACCATTTCCGTCAGCGCGACGAACACGCCGCCGTCACTGACATCGTGGGCGCCGATGACAGCGCCGGATCGAATCGCCTCCGCGACCAGCGTATGCAGCTTCGCGAGATCTTCCAGGCGCACCTCGTTCCAACTCTGGCGAGTGACGCCCACGCGAACGATGACACACGCGTCATCTTCGCCCAGCGACGGCGCCGAGCGGATGCAACGATCGACATCATCGATCACGGACATCGCCGAAATCAGCAGTGTGTGCGGTATGCCGAGCCTGCCCGGCTGCCGCTCGAACTGTCGTCGGACACGGGCCGAGTGTGCAGGATAACGCTCATCGACAACGCGCTGGACCATGTCAGCGTCGCCCGCGCTCATCGAAAACACATTGTTCAGTGAGTCCTTGCCGCTGATGAAGGGCAATCCATAGGCCTTTGCCGCGTCGTAGCACGCCTGGCAGGTGCGCACCAGGGCGCCGAGCGCGTGCGGATCCTCTGAACTCGGCCAGCAGAAGTTGTCCAGGATCGCCATGTTGCTCGGATCGCCGCCGACGCAGACACAATTGCGAACCGCCTCATCGATTGCCGCGATCGCCATCCAGTAGGGATCCATGTCGCCGAGATCGGGCGCCATGCCGCAGCCGACGACGACGCCCTTGTTGGAATCGAGCCGCGGCTTGATCACGGCGGCGTCGCCGGGTCCCTCGCCCGGACCAACGAGCGGTTTCACGGCGGAGCCGGCCTGCACTTCATGATCATACTGGCGGATGATCCAGTGCTTCGACGCCACTGTCGGATCGGACAGGGCCGCTTTCAGCGCATCAATACTCTCTACCGACGAGGAGCCAACGGAGGGCGCCTTCGTCTCGGGACGCCATTCCGCGACACGGCTCCGCCTTGGAATGCCGTCATGCAGGAACCGCATGTCCATGTCGCCAACTGTCGTTCCTTCGTAACGGATGACGAGCCGCCCTGTGTCCGTGAACTCGCCGACGACGGTGGCTTCAACGTCCTCGTCCGCGGCAAGCCGGCACAGCGCCTCCACATCCGCGGGCGGAACCGACACGACCATGCGTTCCTGCGCCTCGGAGATCCAGATCTCGTCGTAGCGCAGTCCGCTGTATTTGAGCGGGACCTTCTCGAGATCGACGACGGCCCCCGTCTTTTCCGCCATTTCACCGATCGCAGAGGAGAGCCCACCCGCTCCACAATCCGTGATCGCGGAAAACAGGCAGCGCGGCTCGCCGCCGGCGGCGTCAACGAAGTCGCGCGCCATGAGAACGACGTCGCGGACCTTCTTCTCTTCCACCGGATTGCCGATCTGGACGGCGTGGCCGAACTCGTCCTCGTGCGTGTCCGTCAGCTCGGCGCTGCTGAACGTGGCGCCATGGATGCCGTCGCGGCCCGTTCGGCCGCCCAGCACGACAATGGCGTCGCCCGGCCGCGGGGCCTTCTCAATTCGGTTTCGCGGGATCAGGCCGACACAGCCGCAATAGACGAGCGGATTGCCGAGGTAGCGCGGGTCGAAGTGGACGGCGCCGTTGACCGTCGGGATACCCATGCAGTTTCCGTAATCCCGAACGCCGGAGACGATCCCCTTCAGGACCGTCTTCGGATGGATGACACCCTTCGGCACCTGGTCCACGGGCCAGTCGGGATGGGCGACACAGAAGACGTCCGTATTCGCGACGGGCTTGGCGCCGAGACCACAGCCAAGGACATCGCGAATCACGCCGCCGACGCCCGTGGCGGAACCACCGTAGGGCTCGATGGCCGAGGGATGATTGTGGGTCTCGACCTTGAAGGCGACGCCGTACTCGTCGTCGAAGCCGATGATCCCGGCGTTGTCGACGAAGACGGAAAGACACTCCGGGCCGCGGCCTTCGGCCATGAGTTCCTTCGTCGCGCGGGCGATCGTGTCGGCCAGGAGGTTGTCGAAGCTGATCTCGACTTCCACTTCCGTCTTCATGCCGGGCATGGGGGCGCCGCGATAGATGTAGCCGGACTTCAGCGTCTTGTGGACGCAGTGCTCGCTCCACGTCTGGGCAAGCGTTTCCAGTTCGAGGTCCGTCGGATCGCGATCGAGGGCCTGATAGTGCGACTGAATCGCCCGCATCTCCTCCAGTGACAGGAAGAGATGGCCGTCCCGGCTGAGACGCTGGAGCCCCGGATCGTCGAGATCGCGAATGGCGACATGCCGAAGCTCAAACCGATAGCTCGGCGGTGTCGGCGGTGGCGTGATGGGCCGCACACCGCGATGGACATCCTCGATGCAGTCGTTGGCGAGCAGGCGGGAGATGCGATCGAGCTCCGCGTCGCCCGGCGTCGGCGAAATGACATACTGATAGCCGGTCCGAACACTGGCCGCCTCGATCCCCATATCGCGCAGCGCCTGTCGCGTGGAGTTGGCGGCGTTGTCCATGACCCCGGGCTTGTAGAAGACCTCGAAGGCGACGCCATTTTCAGGATTGGAAAGCGGGTCGCCCTGTTTTGCGATCCGGCAGGCCTCGACCACAGGGTCGGTCAGCAACTCCGACGCAATACGGGGCGGCGTCGATGCGTCGGCGTCGAGCTCGATGAGGTATAATCGGGAAGCCTCCACCCGCCGGACGGACGACACGCCAAAATCGGCCAATGTCGCCTGAACCCTGGCGCCTCGCGGATCGGCCTCGCCCGCCTTGGGAGATACCTGGAATCGCCAAACTATCACGGGAGTTCCCATAACCGGACCGGGGGTCCGAGCCAGACTTAAGGTTCGCTGCTGCAATACGTTACGCTAGTATTCACGCGAATCGGGACGACCGTAAGTTTAGTTAGGTCAGACTGTTGCGTCAAATTTCTCTTGTCGATGGTAAGGGAGAGAGCTATCGTGTTCGGCTTGGACGAACGGCTGTGGCCGAGGTCGTCCGGACGGACCTGAAAGCTCGTCGTGGCGCACACGACTGAAACGATAGGAAGTCGGGCTCGTTGAACTAACGGCGCGACGTGGCGAATCCTGAAACGGCGATCTCCGCCATTCGGGTTCACACGCAAAAGAGCATGTGGCGATTTCGCGGCGCGGCGAAGTCGATCAGGCAATGCCTCGCGGCGCGCGACGATGCCGAGGATTTTCGAAGATGAGCAAGACTACTCCCGGATCGAATGGATCCAACGGAACGGGCGGCGGATATCTGGAATTCGAACGACCGCTTGCCAGACTTGAAAAGCAGCTTGAAGAACTTGAGGCCGCACAGTCTGTTTCCGGTCGCGATCATTCGGCGACCATCAGGACCGTCCGAGCCGAGCTTGCCCGAGAACGAAAAGAGCTGTACTCCACGCTCGACGCGTGGGAGACCGTTCAGATGGCGCGGCACCCCAAGCGCCCCCTGGTCCCCGATTACCTCCGACTGATGGTTCGCGACTTCGCCGAGCTCCATGGCGATCGCAACTTCCGCGACGATCGCGCGATCATCACGGGTCTGGGCCGCATCGGCAATCACAAGGCCATGTTCATCGGCCACAACAAGGGCAAGGACACGAAGGAGCGACTGGAGAACTGCTTCGGCATGGCGCATCCGGAGGGCTATCGCAAGGCCCTCGCCAAGATGAAGCTGGCTGAGAAGTTCAACCTGCCCGTCGTCTGCCTGATCGATACGGCCGGGGCCTATCCCGGCATCGGCGCCGAAGAGCGCGGTATCTCGACGGCGATCGCCGTCAACCTCATGGAAATGGTTCGCCTGCGCGTCCCTGTCATCTGCGCCGTCATCGGCGAAGGTGGATCGGGCGGCGCCCTGGGCATCGGCGTCGGCGACCGCGTGGCGGTCCTTGAGCACGCCTATTACTCCGTCATCTCGCCCGAAGGCTGTGCCGCGATCCTCTGGAAGTCGGCCGAACACGCCCGAACAGCGGCGAACGCCCTTCGTTTCACGGCGAGGCAGCTGAAGAAGCTGGACCTCATCGATGACATCCTGTCGGAACCGCTCGGCGGCGCCCATCGCGATCCCGCCGCCATGGCCGACACGCTGAAGACCTACATCGTGGACAACCTGACGCACCTGAAGCGATGCAAGATCGATACCGTGCTTCAGCGGCGCTACGATCGCGTCCGCAACCTGGGGAGCTTCTTCTCAGCGCCGGCGTCAAGCTCCGCGAAAACGACGACCACCAAGTCGCGGGCCACGAGCCGACGCAAGGCGGCGAACGCCGTTGTCGAGAAGGCCTGATACGCCCGATTGTTCGTTTGATATCCCCAAAAGCCGGGCTGCTCGCAGCCCGGCTTTTTTGTTGGACGCCCGCCGCGCATGATGGACGCGCCCCTCGCTGAGGACAGCGAGGCTCTGATCCGGGCCCCGCCAGCGCCGCCGCGTCATCGTCCGCTGGGGCGTCGCAGGGCCGATTCAATCGGACACGGCCACGGGAAACCTTGGCGATCGAACCGGATCGCGCCTAGGCTATGCCACTATGGATTCAAATCCGACGATCGCCGGGAAGCTCGAACAGATGAGAGCCCACATGCGCCGTCTGGGCCGCGTCGCCGTGGCGTTCAGCGGCGGTGTCGACTCGACGTTCGTGCTCCGAGTCGCCGCCGATACGCTGGGCCCGGAGAACGTCGTCGCCGTCACGGGGACCAGCGACAGCCTGGCTTCTCGCGAACTGGCGGAGGCGAAGGGTTTGGCGGCGTCGATGGGCGTATGGCACGTCCTGATCGATCCGCGCGAGTTCGACGATCCGAACTACCTCGCCAATCCAACGAATCGCTGCTACTACTGCAAGACTGCGCTCTACGACAAGATGCCTGCGATTCTCAGGGAGCACGACCTCAACGCCGTCCTGAACGGGACGAATGTTGACGATCTGGGCGACTATCGCCCCGGTCTCAGCGCCGCGAACGAACACGGCGTCCTGGCGCCGTGCGTGGACGCCGCTCTGACCAAGGCCGAGATCCGTGAGCTTTCCGCAGGCATGGGGCTGCCGACCCACGACAAGCCCGCGGCGCCCTGCCTGTCGAGTCGGGTTCAGTACGGCGAGACCATCACGCCGGAGAAACTGCGGATGATTGAGCGGGCGGAGAACCTGCTGCACGATCTTGGTTTTCGGGAATGCCGCGTCCGGCATCACGACACGTTGGCGCGAATCGAGGTGCCGCCAAGCGAGATCGAGCGCATCGCGGACCCGCTGACCCGCGCGACGATCGATGCGGCGTTTCGCGAATATGGCTACGCCTACGTGACCCTCGATCTTCGCGGGTTTCGAACGGGCAGCATGAACGAGGTCATCGCCTTCGGAAAGCGCCAGTAAGCCGACGCCCCCCTACTTCGCGAGCGCTTCCATCACATCCAGGGCCGCCTGCAGAGCCCGGCGATCCGCCATCGGCAGCGCCTTGATCCGTTTCTCGAGTTCCCCGACACGACGTTTCCGGCCTTCCATCAACAGGCGTCGCCCCCTGCCAGTCGCGGCGATGCGCATGGCGCGGCCATCGGCGGGATCGGGCGCCCGCCGCACGAGACCACTCTTTTCGAGCTCCTGCACGAGGCGCGTCATCGTCGGCGCCCGAACCTGTTCGGCGCGGGCCAGATCGCCCAGACGGAGGGGACCGGCAAACACGACGACGGACAGAGCCGACAGCCGCGGCGCGCTGAGGCCCGACGCCTCATCGACACGGCGGATCGAACGCAGCAGGTGGATCGCCGCCGAGTGAAGGCGATCGGCCAGCGGACTCGACGACGGGATTGACTCAGACTTCTTCATTCGCGTATCATTTACTTAGCTGCGCTAACTAAATTCTGACAGCAGGAGAAACGCATGTCAACAACGGGATCCATCTTCGACGCGATTGCCGCCGGCGCCATGGACCAGGTCACGTCCCTGGCGGACGCGTCGCCCGCCCTGCTCGACGAACGGGATGCGCAAGGCGCCACGCCGATCCTGATGGCCCTCTATCACGGAAAGCCGGACATCGCGGGCGCCCTGGCCGATCGCAAGCCGGCCCTGGATCTCTTCGAATCGGCGGCCATGGGGCGACTCGATCGGGTCCGGGAGCTGCTCGCCGCGGACGCGACGGGTATCGACGCGATCTCGGCGGATGGGTTTCCGCTCGTCAGCCTCGCGGCCTTCTTCGGGCGGTTCGAAATCGCGGAATGGCTGATCGATCGCGGCGCGGACGTCAATGCGATCTCGACGAACGGCATGGCCCTTCGCCCCATCCACGCCGCGGCCGCCCGCAGCGCCGAGGCGACGATGCGCAAACTGCTGACGGCCGGCGCCGATCCGAACGCGCAGCAGCGCGGCGGCTGGACGGCGCTGCACAGCGCCGCCAAACATGGGAATCCGGCGCTCGTGGACCTGCTGCTCGAGCACAGGGCGGACACGTCGATCCGGAGTGATGACGGAAAGACGGCCCGGGACATGGCCGCCGAGGCGGGGCACGGACCGATCGCGGATCGACTTGGCTGTTAGGGATGTGCGCTGCGCTTCACGCGCGACGATCAGCGACGATGGACATCGAGCGGCTCGCCGACGATCTCGGGCTCCGGCGTCATCTGGTCTTCGCCATAGACGCGCGTGATGCGTCGCGGAATGAAATTGGAAACGTCAAGGACGCGCAGCTTTCCGTGCCGCCGTTCGGCGAGTTGCTTCGGATCGGTCCGCCTGACGACATCGCGCCTGCGCTCGACGACGTTGACGATGCAGCGCACAGCGCCCCCGAACTCGAACACGCCGCTGACATCGATCGTCTTCACCTCGAAACCGAGCTTGCTGTAGGCCTCGGCCGCGGCGTGGTCCATCTCCGGCACGCCGTACACGGGCATGAGCACGACGCGATGGCCGTTTCGCTCGTCCATGACGACGTTGTTGTAGGTCATGATCCAGTCGCCCGAGGCGCCGAACACGGCGGGCAGTCGCAGGACGCGATACCCAAGGTCCCGCATCTCGTCAGCGACACGATCGAGTGAGCGCTGCACGTTCGCCAGCCGATCGGCCTCCTCTTCCTCCAGCTCGCAGCCGTGCGGAACAAACGTCTGCCCCGCCTTCGCGCTGGCAACGAGAATCGTGTCCTCGCCGATAGGTGTGATGTACATATCGACGTGGTCCCACGGCAGGTAGTCGATCTTCTCACCCACCAGATGGAACTCGCGACCGCAGATACGGCCCAGTTCGCGACGGAGCTGCGGATCGGGCAGCTCGCAGTCATTCTCCTCCGCAACGTTGGCGCCGATGAAGACGCGTTTGCCGTTGGCGATGACGTTGCCGCCCTCGAGCTGCAGCCAGCTTCGCAGCACACTTGGTCCAAGGAGACCTCGACAGAGCATGCGCTGCGTGCGCAGATCGTTGTGCTTTTCGAACTCGTAATACGGATTCGCCGACGGAACGAACGAGGCGGAGCGCTGGACGGCGTCGCCCCGGGTGCGGGCGATGCAGCGATCGCGCGCCCAGATGGACAGCGGCATGCCGACGTTCACGACATCCACATCGCGCTGGTCCCGCGTGCCCAGGTCCGTCCATGTCTCGGCGAAACGCTGGGCCGACATCGCGGACTCGCAAAGCACGCGAACCCTGACGCCTTCGCCGAGCCCCTCAAAGAGGTCGCGATAGACCGGCGCGAGTTCCTCGGCAATCTCATCGTCGAAATGCAGGAGGACTTCCGTGATGCGCCCCGACGTGTCGGAGAGGATCTGTCCGGCCTCCGGCGATTCCTGCGCCTTCGGCTCCGCGTGAACCGCGGTGTTCGCGACGACGAGCGGCGCCAACGCGACCAGCAATGCGATCCCACGGATCGTTCCACGACAGGAAGAGACTCCGCGCCATCGACGCGACGAATGGGTCATCAGACTGTTCAAGAGCGATTGCTCCCAGCGAGGTGGATCCGGTTCCGCGATCCCGTTCGACGATTCCATACGAATGACGCCTGCACAGGTGTTTCCACACCCGCATTGCCGTCAGCGATCATCGCCCGATGTTGATTCGTGGTCGGAGACGCCGGCGGGCCGCCGGCGGGAACTGGATCCGTTAAGACCTCTTTCAGCAGTCTCCGAAACCCGTCGGCCGGGATTTCACGCCACGATGCAGCCGACGGCGGAGACGCCTACTTAATATCGTATATATAGCGTTCAACGCTTTGAATTGCGATAGATTGCAAAGCGCCTGTCACAGGGCGCCAATCGCCGTTTTTTTGAGGCCGAGGGTCGGCCGGCGACGTCAATTCCGGACCGCCCCCCCTATCATAGCGAAACTGTACCCGCCGCCTCCTGATGGCGGCGCCGAGGGAGACGCAACGTGTCAGACGCCCGACTGCCGGAAACCGACGCCGAAGCGCTGCGAGCCGAGGGCGTCAGCGCCGCCACGTTTCGAGCCGCCTACGCCAGGACGCCCCCCTGGGAAATCGGGCGGGCCCAGGCCGAGATCATCCGGCGGGCCGAGGCGGGCGCCTTCAGCGGCGACATCCTTGACGCCGGCTGCGGCACAGGGGAAAACGCGCTCTACCTGGCGGGCCGAGGACACAATGTGCTCGGCGTCGATATCGTCCCCGTCGCCATCGAACGCGCCCGGGCCAAGGCCGCCGAACGCCAGCGAACGGCGGAGTTTCGGGTCCACGATGTCCTCGCGCTGGAGGCCCTGGGCCGCCGGTTTGAGACGATCCTGGATTGCGGCGTGTTCCACACCTTCTCCGACGACAACCGTTCCAGGTACGTCGCGAGCCTTGGGACGGCGCTGCACACGGGCGGGCGCCTGGTGTTGATGTGCTTCTCGGAAGAGGAGACGCGCGAAGGGGGCCCTCGACGCGTCACGCGACATGAAATTCGGGCGGCGTTTGCGTCGGGCTGGACGATCGAGTCGATCCAGGCGACGCGGTTCGAAGCGAACATCTTTGAAGACGGCGCGCGGGCGTGGCTCGCGCTGATTCGAAAGGACTGATCGATCATGGGCGATCTACGGCCGAAGATTCTCGCATTCGCCGGCAGCCTGCGCGAAGGCTCCTACAACAAGCGGCTCGTGAAAGCCGCGGCCGAGGGCGCGCGCCAGGCGGGCGCGGAGGTCACGTTCATCGACCTGCGCGACTTCGCGCTGCCGAATTATGACGGCGACATCGAAGCCTCGTCGGGCCCGCCCGATGGCGCCATCCGACTGAAGGCGATCCTGAAGGATCATGACGCGCTGCTCATCGCATCCCCCGAATACAACAGCTCGATCAGCGGCGCCCTCAAGAACGCCATCGACTGGGCGTCCCGTCCTTTGACGAAGGATGAACCGCCCCTCGACTGCTTTGCCGGTAAGACGGCGGCCCTTCTGGCGGCCTCCCCCGGCGCCCTCGGTGGTCTTCGCGGACTCGTCCACCTGCGATCGATTCTCGGGAACATTCGCGTCATCGTCCTGCCGGATCAGCGGGCGGTCCCCAGGGCGCACGAGGCGTTTGACGCCGAAGGGCGACTGACGGACCCGGCCACGCGGGAAGGCGTCGAGACAATCGGCGCCGAGCTGGCGCGCGTGACGGCGGCGCTCCTCGGGGGATAATGGGGACGACGGTTCAAACCCAGGACCCCACTTGCCGGGAAAGGTGATCGTGATTCGCTATCGATGCGACGGCTGCGAGCTGGATCTGAAGCGGGACGGCTCCAATCACTTCATCGTGAAGATCGAGGCGTTCGCCGCGGCGGGAAGCCTGGAATTCACCGAAGAGGATCTCAAGCGGGACCACGCGGCGGACATGGAGATGATCATCCGCGATCTCGCCTGCACGCCGCCCGACGAGATCGAAGACCAGGTCTATCGATCGTTTCGCTACGATCTCTGTCCGCAGTGCCATCGCGCGTTCCTGCGCAATCCGATCGCCACACTGAACCCGGAGCGAAAGCCGTCATGATTCCCGAGCGCATCGACGGCGTCATGAACGGCGTGATCGGCGTGATCCGACGCGACGATCGCTACCTGATCATCCAGCGATCGGCGCACGTGCGCGTCCCGCTGGCGTGGTGCTTCCCCGGCGGCGAAGTCGAGCCCGGCGAGACGCTCCACGTGGCGCTCATTCGCGAAATGCGCGAAGAACTGAACGCCGACGTGACGCCGGGCGAACTGCTCATGACGATGCGAAAACCGGAACGACAACTCGTGCTGTACTGCGTCGCCGCGACACTCGACGGCCACGAACCCCATCCCAATCCTGCGGAAGTGGCCCAATGCCACTGGATGACACCGGCGGAAATCGAGGAAATCGACAACCTGCTGCCGGGAACGATGGACATCATTCGGCGGGTCGAGGAACTGGCGTGACACCTGGCGCCGACGACGGCGCGAGCGTCTCCAGACGATGCAGGTGGGTCTTGATGCCGCGCCGGCGGAGTTCCGTCGCCAGCGCGGTTCGCGTGTCATGGGACAGCTGCCAGGCGGCCGAGGGCGTGTCGGCCCAGGCGGCGATCCAGCAGCGGGCGCCCTCCCTGCCCAGCTCCATCACCCAGAATCGCGGCTCCTCATAATTCGCGCAGGCGGGGCTCGACCTGGCCGCCTCCCTGGCGATCTCTGCAACCACGGCCAGATCCGCGTCGGGCGCGACGAAAAACTCGACATACTTCCACTGATAGCGATCGATGATCGAGTAGTTCACGAACTGCTTGGAGAGCATCTGAGAATTCGGAACCATCAGGCGCCGCCAGTCCCAGACTTTGACGATCGTGTGGGAGACCGTGATGTCTTCGATCGTTCCGAATTCCCCGTCAATCGTCACGGTATCGCCGATGCGAAACGGCTTGGAGATGGAGATCATCACGCCCGAGACGAAGTTCTCGAGCATCGGCCGCGCCGCGATACTCACGATGACACCCACTGCGGCGACAAGCAGGGAGAGCATCGTTGCGGGCAGCTGCTGGAGCAGCGGCAGCGCCACGAGAATCAGCGTGACCAGGAGAATGACGGGAACGAGCGTGGCGCGGAACAGCGTGAATCGCGTTTCCACGTTGACGATCGCCTGCGTGCGCGCCTCCTGATTCGGATCGTCGAGCGGTGACGACGTGCGGATGGCGTCGAACTGCCGCAGCTTCTCCAGTCGATCCTGCCGCTCACGGCGAACGCGCTGCAGTTCATGATTCACCCACCAGGCGAGCAGAATACCGACGCCACCCAGGGCGAGCGCGTAGATCCAATACCAATGTGTCAATATCCCGCCCCCGTTCCTGCGGCAGATGTTGTGTCGGATTTCAGAGCCAGGTTCAGGCAACTCTCAATGCGCAGGCCACACTACGTTGTCTCACGCCAGTCCGCAAATGCACACGCCATTTCCGTGGCGGCGTCAACGGGCCGGACCTGTCCAACGCCAGTTGCGAGACCTGGGCAGTACAGTCGTTCAATGCGAGTCTCGTTTGTGACCAGTCGAAGCGCCGCACGCAATGCGCGATAGGCGTTGGACGCCGGAACCGGGCCGGGCTCGGCCATGGTCGGCGTAACAATGAGATGCGGGATCCTCACATCGCCTGTTGAAACGAGCACGGCGGCGCCAATAGGCAAATGGCCCTCCGGCCTCCGTCGAATGGCGGATTGAACGCGTTGCTGAATCTCCACGCCGAAGTAGGCCACATATCGAAGATCGATTCCGCCATCCATGTATCCATACGAATTCGCAGGAGAGACGATCGCGTCATCCGCGAATTTCAGAATATCGCCGTGCTGGATCCGCACGTTTGGGTTACCCGCAAACGCGCCCCGCCACGCGTCAACGACATCGTTTGATCTGTCCACAAGGATGAGTTCGATCCGATGTGTCAATCCAGCGCCCCTCGCGCCGCAGAGTCGCCCCCACTCACATCTCAAGACTCAAGACTCACGACTCGCAACTCGATACTCGATACTCGATACTCGACACTCACCTACCCCCTCACCCCCAGCTGTGCGGCGATGATATTCCGCTGAATGTCGCTGGTGCCGCTGAAGATGATCGTGCCCAGGGCGTCGCGCAGGTAGCCTTCGATACCGTTCTCCAGCAGGAAGCCATTGCCGCCGTGAATGCGACAGAGGTCCATGCTGTTGGCGAGAAAACTCTCGCTGATGAAGAGCTTGGCGACGGCCGCCTCTGTCGGAGCGCGCTTATTGGCGGATTTGAGCGCCGTCACCTGGTAGAGCAGCAGCCGCGCCGCGTCGAGCCGCATCTTCATGTCGGCGATGCGATGGCTGACAGCCTGGTAGCCGCCGATGGCGCGACCGCCGACGTGGCGTTCGTTGGCGTACTGCACGGCGATGTCGATCTGCTTCCGCATGGCGCCGAGGACAAAGCCGAAGATGCAGGCGCGTTCGCGCTCGATCGAACCCTGGAAGAGCATCGCCCCGCTGCCGGGTTTGCCGAGAATGTTCTCCTCGGGCACGGCCACATTGTCGTACGTGACTTCGCTGAGGCCTGAGCCATCGAGCCCCGACGCCGGCAGGGGTCGCACGTTCATCCCCGGCGTTCCCGGCTCGACGAGGAAGCAGCTCAGCCGATAGCGTTCGGGATCATCCATTTTTGCGTAAACGACGTGGAGATCGGCGCCGGCGCCACACGTCGTGTACTTCTTCCTGCCGTTGATGATCCAGCGATCGCCCTCCCTGCGAGCGATCGTTTTCATGCTTCCCAGATCGGAGCCGCCATCGGGTTCCGTGACGCTGTGCGCCGCCACCCACTCGCCCGTCGCGAGCTTCCGCAGGTAGCGCGCCTTCTGTTCGTCCGTTCCCGCCTTGAACAGCGTCTCGACGCTGCCGAAGACGTGGGCGTTGATGGCGATGTACAGACCGAGCCGACGCGGCGCGCCATACGCGAGTCCTTCAAACATGGCCACGAACTCGCTGAGGGACTGGCCACTTCCGCCGAACTCTTCGGGGATCGTGACGCCCATTGCGCCGAAATCGGCGCACCTGCGCCAGCCGTCGCGATCAAACGTCGGATCGACATCGCCACTCGTCAGCGACGCCTTCGCAAAGGCGCACGCGTCGTCGAAGGCCCGCTGCTGTGATGGAGAAAAGGAGAAATCCATGTGTCTTCCGTCGTGAGGACGTACGCCTGTGCCAATGATCGATCTGTGGCGATCACAATCGTGATGGACGCGACGGTCCGTCTGAGAACAAAGCCGCTACGTCTTCGCGTCGTGCGCGCCCGTCAGTTCGTCCATGATATGTTGCAGGAACGCCGCCGCCAGTTCGTCGTTGACCGTGGCGCCGATGTGCGTCAGGACGAGGCTGAGACGCCCCTGGTACTGATGTCCCTGCAACGTGATTCCGGGGGGGCTCAGCGCCGCGTTCATTGTGTAAAGACGGCGGATCGGCGTGGCGCCGAGTTTCGTCAACCCGGGGATCACCGTTCCCAGAAAGCCGAAGCCCAGCGAAACGGGTCCCTTTCGCAGCGTGCGAAGCAGGTGTCGGCGCATCAGGTTGGCGTGGGGCGCCATGAAGGACATCATCTGCAGCGACCCCAGATCGATGCCGTTTCGCAGTTCGTCGCGCATGCGCCCGTTCAGCGTGCGCACCAGAGACTCGCTGTCCGTCATCTCGTCGGGAGTCGCCCCGAGCTTGATGAATGTCATGAAGTTGCGAAAGATCGGTTCGGATCGGCCGGGTGGCCTCAGATTCAGCGGCACATCCGTCTTGCACTGACGCCCCCGGTTGTCGGCGTCCGGGCCGAGGGTTCGGATCGACCGGAAGACGCCGGCCAGCAGCGCCGGCGCCAGATTGGCGAATCCGCAGAGCCGCTTCACGCGGGCAATCGCCCGATCCGTTTCCATCTCGTCCATTTCGCGGACCAGGATTCGAAACGGCGTCGCCCGCCAGACGCGATCGACGCGCGGGATGATCATGGCCGCCGGCTTCGAATAACGCCACTCGTGCCGCAATCGGCGAACGGCGGAGCGCGCCCGCCTGCCGACTTTCTCACGCCGCAGATGGCCGACAATCTCGTCCATCGGCGCCGGTTCCGCGATGGCGACGCCATCGTGATCCCACAGCGCGTCCAGCAGCTTCAGCATGTGCTCGGGCGATTTGCCGTCCATCAGCGCATGACTGAACAGAAGAATGAGAACGTCGTTCCCGTCCGGCAGGTGCAGCAGGCGCCAGACAATCGGATCGGAGTCCGCGTGGCTGAAGGGCCGATCGTTGAGCGATTCGCCGAAGGCCCAGACGTCGCGCTCCGTCGCGCCGTCGAGCGTCGTTTCATGCAGAATCACATCGGCGCCGTTCCTGTACATCCAGTACGGAACCCGATAGCCCCCCGGCGCGACCAGCCGCGACGTGATGACCGGATAGCGATGATTCAGTCGCGACAGCGCTGCGCGAAGTCGCTGGACATCGACACGCCCCTGGAACCAGACATGCGTCTGACACGTGAAACCGCTGTGCCCGACACCCAGCAGGCCCTGATGCGCCACGAGCATCAGCCGATCGGCGGCGTTCAGGTACTGCCGATCCGATCCGACGGCGCGAGGCGCGTTGGCGGCGTTGCTGGTCGACGTGTCGTCGCTCACAGGGGTTGGCTCCAGGGACCGGTATCCGTGCGATGGGGATTGGACGCCCGACGCAATCTATCTGTGCGATGACGCCGACGCAATGCGACACTTGTCACTGAGTCGCCTCAGGCGATGTCGCGGACGGCGTCGCCGATCGCCGACACGCCGATCGACGCGTCCGCCGTCAGTTCCTCGATCAACCCCGCAAGGCCATCGGCAAAGGCGATGTCCCGGCCGACGATCCACTCGTGGAGACCGATGGCGACACAGCCGTTGCGCCGACGCGACTCATCCACAATACGGCGCCACTTATTCAGCAGCGCCGTCGCATCGGACGTGCCGTCCACGAGATCCCAGTCGTCGCTCTTTGTGGCAACCCGGGTCATCAGGTCATAGATGTGATAGGGACGCCAGGCCGGATCACGTTCGGCGTTCCAGGCGAAGCTGTAATGGGGCAGATAGTGCACGAGGGCCATCGACCAGGCGCTTCGCGGCGAGCGGAACCCACTCGGAACGATCTTCAGTCGTTCGAACGCCGCCACGGCGTATTGCAGCATCTCGATCGTCTCATCGCCCGACAAGTCGCGCGGCGATTCGTGACGCCAGCCATGACAACCGATTTCATGTCCCGCGTCCCGGATGCGTTTGACACGATCCGGATGCGTCAGGCAGAGCTCCGCGACGACATTGAATGTGATTCGCAGATCGGCGCGATCGAGAATCTTCAGGAGTCGGTCGGTTCCTTCATCGGCGAATCGATCGCCGTCGGCGCCGGCGTGATGCCCCTCGAAATCGCAGTAGAGGCAGATCGTCGGACGGGCCGGCGGCCGCAGGCGACGAAATCGCCGCCCGAAGCCCGTCCGCCATTGTCGTCGCCGTCGATCCCAGAACGTGTCGTTACCCTGTTGTCTTCCACTCATAAGCATTGGACATCTTAACGCCCCGCGTCAGAATGATCTCATGGCCGAGGCTGAAGCAGATCTGAAGGCCCCGCCTGAGAGCGGGAAATCGAGGGCGACGGACGAGCCGCGCCTGATCGAGCGGTCCTGCCCGCTGTGCCGCGTGTCGGATTTCGAGAAGTTCCTGATCGCGGACGACACGACCTTCGGCTTTCCGGGCCGATTTCGCGTCGTGCGATGCAGACGATGCGACATGCTGTTCACCAATCCGCAGGTCGCCCCGGAATCGATCGGCGCCTTCTTCCCGAACGAATATTCGGCGCACGACGTTGATCGGGCCCGCCGGCATTCCGGGAGCGTCAAGCGGGGAAGCGATCCGTGGGACGCCCTGGCGCCCTTCGGCGGCGGTCGTCTGCTCGATGTCGGCTGCGGCAGCGGCGCGTTCCTGCTTCGACAGCAGGAGATGGGCTGGCGCGTGTACGGTATCGAGCCCTCTGCCGCCGCCGCCGACGCGGCGCGATCCCTGGGCCTTCGCGACATCTGGACGAGCGACGTGGCGAACGCGCCGATGAACGGCCATCGATTTGACGTCATCACGCTGATGGGCGTGCTCGATCACATCCCCGATCCACATACGGCGTTGTCGTCACTCAGAGGCGTCTGCGACAACGGCGGCCGACTCATCGCGACAGTGCCCAATGCGATGAGCGCCGCGGCGCAGTTGTTCGGTCCCGACTGGCCGGGCTGGGACCTGCCGCGACATCAGAATCACTTCTCGCCGGACACGCTGCGGGCCATGCTGCGAAAGGCCGGGTTCGATCGCGTGGATCTGCTCTGGAAACGCCGGACGTCACACTGGCGGCGCGGCGCGGAAGCCATGGTTCGACGATCGGCTCATCCGATTTGGCGCATCATTGCGAAATCGAGGAACCTCTGCGGTCTGCTCGCCCGCATCCATTCCCGAGGCGCCCGGAGCGACGAGTTGATCGCCGTCGCCTATTGCGATTGACAGCCATGCCCCTCGCCCCACGCCTCACATCGAGCATCGTCGAGCGGTTCGAGCGACGACTCGCGCCGAAGTTCGCCGGCGAGATCCGCACGGATCGACTGAGCCGGGCGCTGTACGCGACGGACGCGAGCATCTACGAACTTGCGCCCGATGTCGTCCTCCTCCCGAAGTCCGCGGCGGATGTTCAAGAGGCGGTTCGCGCCTGCGCGGAACTGAACGTTGCCATCACGCCCCGCGGCGCGGGGACCGGTCTGACCGGCGCGGCCGTGAATCACGGCGCGCAGCTCGACTGCTCGCGCCATCTGAATCGCATTCTCGAGATTGACACCGAACGCCGCGTCGCCGTTGTCGAACCAGGCGTCGTCCTCGATCAGCTCAACGCGGCGCTCGCGCCGTCGGGCCTCCAGTTCGCCCCGGACGTGGCGACAAGCAGTCGGGCGACGGTCGGCGGGATGATCGCGAACAACTCGTGCGGCGCGCACTCCGTGCTTTATGGCCGCACGGTCGACCACGTCCTCGCGCTCGACGTCGTGCTCTCGGACGGCGGGCTCGTCCGCTGGGGTTGTGACGATCACAACTCGGCCTCGAACGCCTTCGCGCGGCGCTGCGAGTTGATGCTGAAGGAGGTCGTCTCGCAGAACGCCGATGAAATCGACCGGCGCTTTCCGAAGGTCCTGCGCAGCAACGCGGGCTACGGTCTCGATCGACTCGCCCAAAGCGCGGCGTCGGGGCAAATGAATGTACATTCCGTCATCTGCGGCAGCGAAGGCACGCTCGGAATTGTGACGCGGGCCTGGTTGAAGTTGATTCCCACGCCGACCGCCAGGGGCCTTCTCGTCGTGCAGTTCGGCGCCCTGCTGGACGCGCTGGCGGCCGTTCCCGCGGCGCTGGAACACGGCCCCGCGGCCGTCGAACTGATCGACGACCTGATTCTCGAAGCGGCGCGGAAGAACCTGAAACTCGCCGCCGGCGGAAACGTGATTTCCGGCGCCCCGGCGGCCGTGCTCGTCATCGAGCTGTACGACGAAAATGCGGAACAACTCGACGCGCGACTTCATGCGCTGATGAACGCCATGCAGGCGGCGCAACTCGGCGACAGACTCTCGATCGTGACGGACGACGCGGCGCAGGCGGATGTCTGGACGATGCGCAAGGCGGGACTCGGCCTGCTGATGTCCAGACCGGGAGATCGTCAGCCCTATGCGTTTGTGGAAGACACGGCGGTCGATCCCTCGCGACTGCGCGATTACATCGAGCGATTCGCCGAGATTCTCGCGAGTGAAGACGTCGGTCGCGCGGGCTACTACGCCCACGCCAGCGTTGGATGCCTGCATGTGCGTCCCGTCCTCGATCTGAAGAATCGCGACGACGTCGCGCGCATGCGGCGGATCGCCGAGCGAATCAGCGCCCTCGCGGCCGAGTTCGGCGGCACGATGACGGGCGAACACGGCGACGGTCTCCTTCGCTCGGAGTGGATCGAAATGCTCTACGGTCCGCAGATTGTGGAGGCGTTTCGCCGGATCAAGCGCACATTCGATCCGCAGGGCATTCTTAATCCGGGCAAGATCGTCGACCCGCCGCGAATGACGGAGCATCTGCGCTACGGCCCCACGTTCACGCCGCTTCGCGTCGTCGGGGACACGGCCCTCGATTTCTCGGCGCACGGCGGCATGCTGGGGCTTGCCGGCATGTGCAGCGGCGTTGGCCAGTGCCGGCAGAAAGATGTCGGCGCGATGTGCCCCTCCTTCGAAGCCACGTGCGACGAAACGCATACAACGCGGGCCCGGGCCAACGCGCTGCGCATCGCCATGAGCAATCGATCGCTGCTCGCCGATCTCGACGACCCGGCCCTCGACGACGTCATGGACCTCTGCATCAGCTGCAAGGCGTGTAAGACGGAATGCCCGACGGGCGTCGACATGGCGCGATTGAAGGCCGAGTGGCTGCATCGCAGGAATACGGCGAAGGGCGCGTCACTGCGCAGCCGTCTGATCGCCCACACGGCGTCTCTCGCGCGCATCGGCGCAAGGGCCCCGCGACTGGCGAACGCCATCGCTCAGTCAACGCTGGGGCGACAACTGGCGGACTCGATCCTTGGCATCGACTTCCGGGCGCCGCCGCCCATGCTCGCCTCACGGACATTTCGGCAGTGGTTCACGAATCGGCCTTCCGCAAGTCGCGGGGATACCGTGGTCTGTCGCGTCATCTACTTCGTCGACACGTGGACGGACCTCTTCACACCCCGTGTCGGCGTCGCCACGGTTCGCACGCTCGAAGCGCTGGGATACGACGTGGTCGTTCCGCCGCCAATCTGCTGCGGTCGCCCCGCGATCAGCAAGGGCATGCTCGATGTGGCCCGACAACAACTGGAATCGACCGTTGACGCGCTGACGCCGCTGCTGCGCGACGATGTCGCCATCGTGGGGACCGAGCCGAGCTGCCTGTTCACGCTCGTCGATGAGCTGCCGCAGCTTGTCCGCACAGCCGACGCCAGACGCATCGCGGCCCGAGCGAAGATGATCGAGACGTTCCTCGTGAATGCGGAAACGATCGATGTCATGACGCGTCGATCGGACGCCCCCGTGCAGTTTCACGGGCATTGTCATCAGAAGGCGATGATCGGGACGTCGGACGCAATGACGCTGCTGAACCGATGCGGCATCGACGCCGCGGAGATCAACAGCGGTTGCTGCGGAATGGCGGGCTCATTCGGCCACGAGCGCGAACACTACGACGTGTCGAAGGCGATTGGTGAAAGCCGTCTCTTTCCCGCCGTCCGCGCACAGCCGCAATCGCAGATTGTTGTGAGTGGATTCAGTTGCCGCCATCAGATTGCGCAGCATACACAGGCGACAGCGAAGCACCTGATGGAAGTGATCGCGGAACGAATCGTCTGAATCGATGTCGGACGACTTTTATCGCCGCTTGCTGACCATGAACCCTGTCAGCGCCATGATCTGGAAGACAATTGCCGTCAGCAGCGCGAGCGTCGAGGAATTTGCGTCACTGTTGATGGCCCAGTAGAGACCAAAGCAGACGGCGCAGATGGCGAACGCCTGGGCCACGGCGCCCGCGAGCTGAGCGATGGAGAATTCGCTGAAGTTGCGTTCGCGCCGCATCGCGCGAATCTCATCCAGGATCTCATCCAGCACTTCGAACGGGCTTTCGGCGGCGCGCAGGCGCGGCTTGTCGAGCGCCTGGCGGGCATACTCGGCGGCGGGTCTCGCCTCGGTCTCCGACGACACGTGGCTCTCGGCGCGCGGGTCGGTCTTTGCGGTTTCCGTTCTCGCCGTCGAGCTTTCCATGGGGGCTGGCTCCGTCTTTGCGACTTCGGGTTCGGATCGTTGGACTGGCCGGGACTCGGCCGGCGGCGCGGGCCGTTCCGGTTTCTTTTCCGCGACGGGCGCGGGGACCGGCGGCCTGGCTGGTTCGATCGGCCGCCGGGAGGAGACGAGGACCGGCTCCCGTTTGGGCGCCCGATCGCTCTCGCGGCGCGCGGCGTCGAGTACGGCCTGCATTTCAGCGACACGTTTCGACTCGCGCAGAATAAAATCGGCGGCGGCCGGGAAGTTTGACATCGTGTGATTCGGCCGGGCGTAGGGATCCGTGGCGCCGCTGCCCAGAAGAATCGTGCGGCAACCCGCTTCGTTCCCGGCCTGAACGTCCCGGGCGGAGTCACCAACCATCCAGGACTTCGAGATATCCAGGCCGAGATCGCTTGCGGCCTTGAGGATCATGCCGGGCTTTGGTTTGCGCAGATCGCTGTCGTCGCGATACGCCTCGACGACGGCGGCTCGCCCCGGGAGGAACGGGCAGTAATAGATCGCATCCACCGCGGCGCCCTTCTCGGCCAGCATCTCCTGCAGGCGCTCGTGGACCAGCCGCAGCTCGTCTTCTGTAAAGTAGCCGCGAGCCACGCCGGATTGATTCGTGATGATGACGACGACGAAACCCGCTTCGCGCAGGCGCTTCACGGCGTCGGGAACGCCGGGAAGAATGCGGATCTGGTCCGGATCGCGCAGATATCCCGGGTCCGCAATCAGCGTGTTGTCCCGATCGACGAATACGGCTGGTCGAGATGGGTTCGACATGAGACAGAAGCGCAAGGCCGACTGCGCCATCGGCTCCTTCCGACGCGCCATCGGGAGAAGGTAACGGATGACGCTTAATTTCGCCAGACGCAAGGGTTGGGACTGTCGCGCCTCCGGAGGGGGCGATGACGCGATCCCGTCAGTGGGTCCCGAATCGTCGGCGCGCGCTACCCCAGTCGCTCGACGAGGGCCATGCGCAAAAGCGGCAGCATGATCTCATGATGGCCTGTGATGTGATGACCACGCCCCGACTTCACGGGGCGCCCCACGACATTCTGGCTCGGTCGATAGTGACGGATCATGTCCAGGTTGGCCGTGGTGACATCATCCAGGTTGGCGCCAAGGTTGCGGGCGACGGCAATCGCCTTGAGAAAGACCTCCGGCATGATGACGCTGGAACCCACGTTCACCCAGACGCCCGACGCTGCGCCGGCCGACGCCGGCGCCAGGTCCTTCACGACGGCGCAGACCAGCTTGAAGTCCGTCGAACTCAGACGCTGCAGATCGGAATCGGCGACGTTGGCGTGCATATGAATCGTGTCGGTCCCCATCGCCACGTGGACACAGATCGGAATCCCTTTCCGCCCCGCCGTCGCGATCAGGCACTTGTCAATGTTCGGGGGATTCGTGGCCTGCAGATGGTTGGCGATCGCCTCGCCCAGTCCGACCTTGTCAGCCACGCCCCGGGCGATCGCTTCGGCGAAGAAGCTCGGCGTTTCCTGAACCATGCCGAAGCTGCCATCGCGGATTGTGTCGCCGACTTCCTCGCTGGTTTGTCCGAGCGTGGCGACTTCCACGTCGTGAATCGCCGTGGCGCCGTTCATGGCGACGGCCGTCACGATACCGCGCTCGATCAGGTCACAGAGAATCGTGGAGCAGCCCACTTTGACGAGATGCGCGCCCATCGCGAAGACCACGGGGCGATCGGCCCGGCGAGCGGCCACGATGGCGTCGATCAGTTTTCGCAGTTCATTGACGCCCAGATATGGCGGGAGCGCCTCGAACCAGTCGCTGAATGTGGCGCCCTTTGCCGGGAGCCCCGCCATCGCCTCGACGTCGAATTTGTGCGAGCGATCGCGAATCGAATACGTGCTGAGCTTGCTGAGATCGACGGGTTCGTATCGTTTCGTCATGGCTCTCTCGACGACGCGTTGGGGCGATTCAGACTTTGCGCTTTCCGGCGCGGGCCAGCAGCGCATCCAGCCGGGTTTCGAGAATCCTATCGCCATCGGCGTCGAATTCGATGGCGAGCTTGAGGACGAGCAGCCGGCAGACGCCGTCCCGCCAGCGGTTTTCCAGCTTCACGGCGTCTTTTTCCGTCGTGAGAATCGCGTTGGCTTCCAGCGTTTCAGCAACGTCGCGCAGGCCGGCGATTTCGTCGGACGCGTACTCGTGATGATCGGGGTATTCGTACGCGGCCGCCACTTCCACGCCCAGTTCCTCGACGGACCTGCGGAAGCCCTCGAAATTCGCGATGCCGGCGAAGATCACGGCCCGCATCGCCTCCGCCCGATCCAGCGGCACACGCTCCCCGCGCAGGTCGGCGAATTCCACGATCCGATGGGAGGCCTCGACAATCGGCGGTCGATCGGCGATCCGCTCGATTCGGCCGCGAAGAAGCTTGCGCTCATTGTCCGTGATCTGATCGCTCCGCGTGATCACGATGAGATCGGCGCGCCGAAGGCTGGAGCGCGGCTCACGAAGCAGACCGCGCGGCAGGATGGCGCCATAGCCGAACGGCGCCATGGCGTCGACCAGAACAATATCAAAGTCGCGCCCCAGCTTGCGATGCTGAAACCCGTCATCCATGACGAGCACCTCGGCGCCCGCCTCCGTCGCCGCCTGGGCGCCGAGCACGCGCTTGGGGTGAATCACGACCATCGCCTGCGGGCAGTTCCGCCGCAGCAGCATGGCCTCATCGCTCTCCGGTTCAACGACGACGCCGCCCGGCGCCGCCGCCGAGGCCTTGACGCGCTGCTCGCTCTTGTAGCCGCGCGTCAGCACGGCGACGCGATGATCCCGCGCTACAATTCGCTGTGCGATCTCGACGGTCATCGGCGTCTTGCCGGTCCCGCCGACCGTGATGTTGCCGATGGAAATCACGGGCACGCCCGCGCGCGTCACGGCGCCGGGAAAGATGTCGTAGTAGATGTTCCGGACGCGCATGACGAGGCCGTAGACGAGGGAGAGACCGAAGAGTATCGCCCTGGCCAAATCCGCAAACAGACCGGTCGTGTTGCCGGCAATGAGATCGAGGAACTGGCGCCGTCTGGCCTGCATACGAGGCGGGAGTGTAACCGATTCCGATTTGCATTGACGACGCGCAAAATGGAAAGTAGTGTCTGACCACGCTCGACGCCCAGGACGGGCGCATCCGATTCGGGAGCCTCACCCATGCGTTTCTCCGCCGCCAAGCCAAACGTCCGCAGTCATCATGGATGGTCTACGCCGCTGCTCGCCATGGGCCTCGCGCTCGTCGTGTCGGGCTGTTCCGGCGCCGGGGGCGGCGTAAACGATCGCCGGGCGACGGGCGGCGCCACACCGCAGACATTCCGCAATGTGAACATGGACGACTGCCTGGACGCCGCCACCGTCGTCGTGCGGGACCAGTTCGGAACCGTTCGCGTGTCGGCGGCGGCGGGAACCGTCGAAGGCGGACCGCAGAGCTTTACGCAGCGCGGCGGCACGGAACGCGTCACGGACGCGACGCTGAAGCCGACCTACAAGATGCGCCGCATCGGAACCCTCTGGCTGGCGCCGGCGGAAGGTGGCGTGACGGCGAACTGCCAGATTCGCGTTCAGCGCCTGGATACGACGGACTATCGCGCGTTCCGAACGCACGACGAATTCAACGACCTGCCGACCGCGACGCCGATCGACGGCGACGCCGGCCTTCGCGCCGATCAACAGGAGGTCTGGACCGAGCTGCAGCGCGACAGCACGATGGAACGCCAGATCCTCGGCGCCATCTATCGGCGCCTTCACGGTCTTTCCAACGACGCGGACGCCGCCGGCGCTCCGCAGTCCTGACGGCGAATCGACTTCATGCGCGTCGTCATAGCGCCGGATAGCTTTAAGGGTTCCATCGACGCCACCAGCGCCGCCGCGGCGATTGCCGAGGGGCTGCGCCGGGCCCGCCCCGATGTGTCCGCCATCGAATGTCCGCTCGGCGACGGTGGCGAAGGCACGCTGGACGTCCTGCTCGCCGCCACGAATGGCGAACGGCGCGTCGTCAACGCCTACGATCCGGTCGGCCGGCCGATCGATGTCCCCGTCGGTCTTTCGAAAGACGGCGCGACGGCCATCATCGAACTGGCAAGAGCGAGCGGCTACAACCTGCTTGAGCCCCACGAACGCAATCCACTCCTGACGAGCACCTTCGGAACAGGTCAGGTCATCCGCGCCGCGATCGAAAGCGGTATCGAGCAGATCATTCTCTGCCTGGGCGGCAGCGCGACGGTCGACGGCGGCGCCGGACTGATTCAGCCGATGGGACTGCGACTCATCGATGACGCGGGCCGCACGATGCTTGACGGTATCTGCGGCGGGCATCTTGCAAACATCTGGCGTCTCGCGTGGCACAACCCGCCGGATCATCTCGAAGACGTTCGATTCCGCATCGCGTGCGATGTTCTGAACCCGGTCTGTGGCCCCAACGGCGCCGCCCGCGTCTTCGGACCGCAGAAGGGCGCCGACGCCGACGCTGTGAATCGCCTGGAGCGCGGCCTCGCGCACTGGGTGTCGATCCTGGAGCACACGACAGGCAAGTCCCTTCGGAATGAACCCGGGACCGGCGCCGCCGGCGGCGCGGCGCTGCCGCTGCTGGCCTTCTGTCAGACGGAACTGGTTCCCGGCGTGGATGTCGTGTTCGAGGCCGTCGGGCTGACGGAACAGATCGACGACGCCGATCTTGTGATCACGGGAGAAGGCAGGCTCGACAGCCAGTCGATGATGGGGAAAGTCGTCGGCGCCGTGGCAAGGCTGTGTCGCGAAGCGCACGTCCCGTGCGTCGGTGTCTTCGGCGCGATTGACGAGACGGCGACGAGCGCCATCGACGCGCTCGATCGCGTCTATCCGCTGAACGCCCCCTTCGACGAGACGGCGATGCGACTCGCCGTGATCGGCGAGCAGATCGTCCGAGAGTCCCTTTGACCCCACTTCATCTGAACGTCGCTAGAGGTTCTCGCTGAGAAAGTCGCCGACGATGCGCGCGTATTCGTAGGGCGCTTCGACGGGCGCCATGTGACCGACGCCGGGCAGGATCTCCAGCCTGGCGCCTTCAATCCCCTCGGCCATGATTCGGGCCACCTTCGGCGGCGCGATGGCGTCCAGCTCCCCCACAACGACAAGCGTCGGACATTGAATCTGAGCGAAGGTCGTGGCCGAGTCGATCCTGTCTGCCATCGCCCGCATGCCGGCGGACGTCCCCTGCGGATTCGTCGCCAGCATGATCTCCCGCCATTCCTGGACGAGCGTCTTCGGCGCGTCCTCCGCGAAGAGGATTGGCGCCATGCCGTCGACGACCCACTGATTGCCTTCGGCAAGGACCCTTGCTGCGCCCTCCATACGACTGGCGGCTTTTTCCGGCGTATCGGCGCCGGATTGCGTGTCGGCCAGCACGAGCGCGCGGACGCGACGGGCGTGTCGGCGAACGAATTCGAATGTGACATAGCCGCCCATGGACAGGCCCATGACCACGACCGGTTCGCTGACGCCCAGGGCGTCGAGCAGCGCCGCGAGATCGTCGGCGTAGTCCGCCATGGAGGCGGTCGCTGTCGCCGTCGATGCTCCGAATCCGCGCAGGTCAGGCGCAATCAGTCGAAAGCGATTCGACAGGCGTTCCGCCGTCGACGCCCAGAGCCGATGGGACAGGGGGAAGCCGTGTACACACAGGACGACGGGCCCGGCCCCCACATCGCTGTACGCCATCTCAATTCCGCGGACGCTGAGGGTGTTCATGCATCGCCTTCCTGAAAAAGCCGAAACCGCCAAACCCGTTCAGCGGGGAATGTTGCGCGAGGGGACCGGGAAACGCCAACGCCGCTGACGGCCGGAGCGATTTTCGACCTGGATTGGGGATTCCGCCGGAAATGGGCGCATAAAAATGCCCACCCGATCCGACCACCGAGTGGGCCTATCCCAGCGAATGGGCGAGCCGACAATCATTCGCCAGTGATATTCGAACTGAATAGGGATTCGGCGGCGTCCGCCTCCCATCCCTTATCACTGAAACCCCTGCCGCGATCCGTTTATTCCGGTGAAGACGAGAATTCCTCAGCGGCGCCCGGCAATCCTCAACCCCCAACAACGCCCGCAAACCGCTACAGGACATTATGTTACAACGCGCATCGCGGACTCAGTCGCCGAACGTCGAAAGATTGCCGGAAAAAATCGGATTCGCGGTCTCAGAGAGTTCGCGAGGGAATGGTCGCCGGGCGGACGGCGGTCAGATCCCCCACCTCCTGCGAAACGCCATTCGGTCGATGGACGCAGCTGGCGTAGCCGAACCAGATCATCACCAGGCCCGCAAGCTCAGCCACGTAGAGGGCCTCGACCAGCTCGAAGAATTTGGTCATTCCGCCGCCGATCGCCGGGAGAAAGGCGCCGATCGCGATCAGCGTGTTACCGATCGCCCGATGGCGCGTCACGGCGAATCGACCGAATCGAATCGCGCTGAGCATGGCCCCGCCCACGAGGAAGACGAGCGAGTACACGTTGATGATCGGTGTGAAGCCACTGCGGATCCACTGCCACTGAAGCAGGCTTCCCGACGGGCGGGCCGCCTGCAGGCTGTCGAGATCCACGGGCGACAGCGCGACACAGACTGCCGCGACGACGATGATCGGAACCGTGAGCAGGGTCAGCCGATTGGCGGTCCTGCGTCGCAGGAGCAGATAGACTGTTCCCTGCGCGAGCGGATATCCCCCCAGCAGCGCGCCGGCAATGAACCAGGATTTTGTCAGGAAGACGGAGTTACCAAAGACGGTGATGGAGCTCTCGATGGCCGTCCCGAGGCCGTAGCAGGCGACACCCGCGGCCCACCAGAGCAGATGCGCCCCGCGTTTCTTCATTCGATACCGCTGGATCAGCGTGAAGAAGAACGCAATCGAGACGCACGTCGTCAGGAGGGGAAGATAGTGGATGGCATGTGGCTGGGCGAGCATACGTGTCACTCCATTTCCACAAGGCGATCGCCGACAGCGGCGTCAGAACTGGACGCTCTGGCCGTTGGGCGCCAGGTCATCCTGAACCGTTTTTTTGTCGCGGAACTCAATGGCGAATTCTCGTGAGATCACATTGACGCCGCCATCGTGCGGTCCAACGATCGTCGTTCCTTCGATCGTCACCATGTCGCGAAGGTACGTTCCTCGCAGCAGCCCGTAGAGCTGCGCGTTCAGGATCGGATCGTCACCGAAATGGACGCGCGCCTCCACCATGGGGCGACCGTCCATGAATCCGAAATTCTGTCGCAGGTAATGCTGCGGATCATTCTCGATGATGTCGTTGGGCTGATTGATGCCGGCGTCACGATAGGTCACGACGCGGGGACCGGCCTGTCGCGGCCAGCCCTGCGTGGCGGCGGGACAGGTCCATATCTCTGACTTGTCGCCAAGGTAGAGCGGCATCATGAGATTCTGGAGTGAGTTCGGCCAGAGCTCCGTATTGAACGGGTCCGCCGCCTCGTCGCTGACGGAGGCGTTTCCGAAGACGGGGTTCGTGAACGGAGACTCGACATAGGGAACCCGATCCTCGTTGGAAACGGAGTATTCCCAGATGGCCCGGTTGATTTCATAGAGACGCGTCTGGCAACTCGTGCGAATGGCCCGTCGGCGCGCGGCCGACATGGCGGGTAACAAGACGCTGATCAGGATCGCGAGAATCGCAATCACAACCAACAACTCCAACAGCGTAAAGGCGCGCCTTCGCGTCATGTCCATCGCTCCATCAGCAGAGATGCAGGGCCGACTCAATCGAATTCGAAAAAAGGCGCCCGGCGCCGCGAAACCCACATAACGCGACGCCGGACACCAGCGTAGTCAAATCATCACGCCTGACGTCGGCGTCGAAGCAGTCCCATCGCGCCGAAGGCGAGCAGCAGGCCGCACGTCGTCGGCTCAGGAACCATCTGGCCGATCAGAACGACGTCGTAGCCGTTCGTCGGACCAAACACGGGATCCAGCGAGTTGTTCGTGCCGACACCCGACGCTTCGAGATAAACGAAGCTGCTGGCGTTCGGATCGATCAACGGAATCACAACCGCATCGAGATAGGCGCCCAGATCGCCCGTCGGCAGGCCTTCGGGATTCAGGCTGAACTGATCGCCGGCGACACCGTCCGCGATCACGTTCATGCCACCCGACGATCGATTGATCGAGGCGCCAACGTCGGCCGTATTGATCGTCGACCACAGCGTGCCGCCCAGCTGACCCGCCAGCGTCGGGAAGTTCCCCATGCCGTCGCGTTCGATCAGCCAGCCGCGCATCGAGCCGAGGTACTGGAAGACACCGAGCGTCTCGCTGGCGGGCGTGTTCGTCTGCGAGATGCTGTCCTGCCACATTTCGTATCCCAGATCGTCGATCCGCGTGACGCCCGGACCGATGTCGGTCAGCGAACCAGCTCGCGTGTCGAACGAAGGATTGATCGGTCCCGTCTGCGAGCCGTCCACCAGCGTGCCGGCGAGAACGTTTGTCGTGACGCCGTAGTCCGGCGAAAGCTGGGGAGCGCCGCCGGCGTTCGTGCCGGTCGCATCAAAGCCGTCGAGCGACAACGAGTTCGTCGATCGATTGATGCCGAGATCGATGTAGCTCTGGACGCCGGGGATTTCCGCCGGCGTCACGCCCGTCGGTCGCGCGAAGCTTCGCTGGCCGTTGTTGAGATCACCGTCGAGGTCGAGCCGCGGTCCACCCAGGTACTCAATCGCCTGGATCGGCACCTGGCTGCCGGGACCGGCCGGAGCGCTGCCGCGCCGGAACATGAAGCTCAGCGAACCGAACTGGTTCGGCGAGTAGATCGGAGCGCCCGATCCCACCCAGCTCTGGGGCGTCGCCGCGCCGTTGCCGGCCAGTCGATCGCCGTCAAAGAACGGGGACGGAAAACCCGACTGCGGGAAGATATTCCGCGGGGCGCCCGGCGACATGCCGGCGTCAACACCCGTCAACAATTCGAACTGCTCGGCCTGGACCGCGCCCGTCATTGCCGCAATCGCCACGATCGCCACAGCCAAACTCAATCGTCTCATCATCATTCCTTTCATTCCCCTTTTCGTATGGATCCAGTGATCCACGAGGTTCCCCCCACGAGGCCGCACGGGCCGTCGCGAGCTACAGTAAGTTGAATCAGTTCAAAAGGCCGACGAGGCCCTGTACATCCAGTCCGTTGACGTTTCCATCCGTATTTGCATCCGCCGGATCGCCGCATTCGCCGCCGGCGCCACCCGCGAGCAGCGCATCGACGAACTGAGGAACGTCGGACAGCGTGACGAAGCCGTCGCCGTTCATGTCGCCGGGCGTCACGCCGCCACCACTGAAGGTCGGCGCCGCCGCGACAATCACGAGGTCGTAGGCGTTGGTATCCGCGTAAATCGGATCACCGCTGTTGTTCATGCCGAACGAGGCGGACTCAAGATAGACAAACGCCTGCTGGCCGTCCGTCAGCAACGGAACGACGACGGAATCAAAGTACGCGCCGAGATCCCCGCCGAAATCCGTCATGGCGAGGCCACCGTTGCCGGCGATTGTGAAGTCATCCCGGATATTGCCGTTTGTGATGGTTGCGACACCACCGGCGAGACCGTGCGCCGTGTTGAACGTCTGCCCGACCGACGACACATCGACGTTCGGCCACTGCGTCGAACCGAGACCGGCGCCGGCAAGCGTCGGAAACTGGCCCGTCCCGCAGTCCGCGACAACGAGCCAGCCGCTGAACGTGGCGAACTGCTGAAGCGTGCCGAGGACGGACGCCGTCGAGCTGTTCGGTTCAATCGAGTCGTACCAGAACTCCACGCTCAATTCGTCAATGGCATAGACGCCGGGGATCGTCCCGTGCGGTGTCACGGCGCCGACACGCGTGTCGAATGTCGGGTTCGGCGCGACGGCGGTTGGTGTTCCATCCGGACCCGTTCCCGCGAGCGTCAGCAGGACCGTCGCGATACCCGGGCCGATGCTGGGCCCCCCCTCGTTCGTTCCCGCGGCTTCGAAATCCACCAGCTCGATGGTTCCGGCGTTCGGGTCCAGTTCAAGATCGATGAAGCTCGTCGTGCCCGGAATACGGACCGGCGTCGCAAAACCAGCGCCCGTGTCCACGGGGACAAGACTCCTGGCGCCATTGTTGAGATCGCCGTCGAGATCCAGGAGCGGTCCGCCCAGGAAATCGACGCCGACGAGCGGCAGCGTGCCCGCGGGGCCGAGCGGGACGCTGCCGCGTCGATAGGTGCAAGAGAGCGCGCCGACATCATTCGGCGGAAAAAGCGGCGAGCCGAGGCCACGATAGGCCACGCTCGGACCGACGTCAGACGTGCCGACGAGGCGATCGCCGTCGTACACAGGCCCGGGAAATCCGGGACCGGGCGAGGGCGCGACACTTCGCTCGGTTCCGGGCCACAGGCCGACGTCGACACCGACGAGGAGTTCGAAGGGCGCCGCCATCGCGACGTTGCTCACCGAAAAAACCAGAAGGACGATTGCTGTTCGCATTTTCATTTCCGCTCGGCGCCTTTGGCCGTTTCCCGCCGATGTTCCGGCGTGATGACTCACAAATCCTGAGATTTCCTGCGTAATTGAGTGAATCTCGATCCGTCGCGATGTCAGCGTTCTTCAGTCCGACGACTCGGACGCAGACGACGCTGACACGGGATCGACGCGGCGTGCTTCGTCACCACGATTCGGCTCGCGCGGAGCGGGCCGGTCGTTCACGGGCGCTGGGTGCGCGAACGTCAACGATCGCGGCGGCGAAGGATCAGCAATGCGGTGGCGCCCGATGGGCACAGGCGTGACGATGGGGAGCAAGCTTCGGGACGCGAACCACTGCGAAGACAGCGAGTGAATATCGCCGTCGCAGCAGCGCGATCAACCGACTGAGGCCGGCGGCGTCAAACGCCGCGAGCGCCTGTCGAACCAGCGACAGGGCGGCCAGAACGACCAGCGCGAAGGCGGTCGATACGAAGAGCAGAATACCGATTCCGTGACCGGCGACGGCGTCCGGCATGACCCGGTCGAGCACGCCGGCGTGCATCAATGCAACGATCAACAGGAACGCGATCAGGCAGCGCCGATCGCTCAGGACCCGCAGCGACCAGGCGAATGTGATCTCAAGAATGAAGAACAGATTCGTGACGGCGAGGAGGATGAGCGAAGACCATGCCGTCGGCTCGCCGATGGCCGTCGCCGATCCATACACCTTCAGCGTCGCCGGAAGGTGCATGACGAACAACAGCAGCCACGCGCAGCGCCAGAGTGACTTCCGCTGCAGCAGCGATCGCCAGCTCCAGCCCTGTCGGGCGGCGGCGCGCTTCGGGTTGATGGCGTTTCGTCGAATCATCAAACGCCTCATAGCGTAGTTATTCACGAGGGACAGGTCAATGCCGGACTTTGTAAATCCGGGCCCTCGTTTGGCGCAATCGGGCGCCGCAATTGGCGCCAGTTTGGGACAGATTCGAACATTCGCGGGTAATTTCACCTGGCCGAATTACAATTCACCAGATATGGACGCGACGCCCCGTGACATCAAGCTGCAGCTCGCCTGGCGGGATCACGATCGCCACTGGCGCGACAATCGATACGTCTATCCCGTCATCTCCCGCCGCAGCCGGGGCCTGAGCGTCGGCGTAAACCTGAATCCCGACAAGGCCTGCAACTTCGACTGCATCTACTGCCAGGTGGATCGATCCGCGCCCTCCGCGATCCGCAAGGTTGACCTCGATATCGTCCGGGCCGAACTGACGGACCTGCTCGATCGGGCCATCGCCGGCTCTCTGTTCAACGACGCGCCCTTCGATGTATTGCCCGCCGATCAACGCGTCGTTCGTGATATCGCGTTCAGCGGAGACGGCGAACCAACGACGTTTGCGAAATTCGATGCGGCCGTCAGCCTCGCCGCCGAGCTGAAGGCGGCGCGCGGGCTCGACGACACGAAGATCGTCCTGATTACCGACGCGTGCTACCTGACGAAACCGACAGTGCGCCAGGGGCTGGCGATCATGGACGAGAACAACGGAGAAATCTGGGCGAAACTCGACGCCGGAACGCAGGCGTATTACGCCGCGATCAATCGACCCAACTATCCGCTGTCGCACGTCCTGGAGAACATTCTGGACGCGGCCCGCGCGCGCCCGATCGTCATTCAGTCCCTCTGGATGCGCGTTCATGGCGAGCCCCCGCCCGACGCGGAAGTCCGGGCATTCTGCGATCGCATTCGCGAACTGCTGGAGGCCGGCGCCCGCATCAGGCTGATCCAGGTCTACACGATCGCCCGGGAAACGACCGAGCCCTGGGCGACGGCCCTGGCCCCGGAAGAACTGAGCCGCGTCGCAGGCGCCATCGAGACGGAAACGGGCATGGACATCGAATCATTCGGCGGCGCCATCGGCTGACGAGCCCGCCGTCGCTCCCCTCGGAATCGTCGTCGCGCATTGTGTTCGCGAGACGTTCCCGCCGGACATACTCGGACGCGCCCAGCCCCGGGGACGGCTGAGACTGATCGCACAGGCGCAGGAACGGCCGCAGGCGCCGAGAAGATCGCCGTTGCAGTCTCATCCGCCCCCATGGGGACACCGGATCGTCCGGCGTCCACATTTCTCCCGACGGGGCGCGTTCCCGAGACCTGCGGTCATGAACAGTTTGTTCACATGCTTTCCATTGCCACCCGATGGATGTTGGGAAACTGCAACATCCCACGGGGGAATTTGCGCAGCGATCAGGGACGTTATGTCAGTATTGACGAGTCAACACGCATCGACAGGCCCCGCCGAAACGGGCGGTGTCTTCGTCGGCTGGGATCGCCCCCCCGTCGCGCTGGTGATCGACGCCGACGCTGACACGCGGGCCACCTGCGCGTCGATCCTCGATCGTCAGGGCTGGCGCGTGCACATGTCCGAGTCGGCGGCCGACGGCGTCGATCGATGCGAAGTGGTCAACCCCGACTTCATCATCCTCGATGGCGCGCTCAGCGGCCCCGACAATCGCAATATCATCGAGCAGTTCCGATCCAGGCCCGCAACGGAACTGATTCCGATCGTCATGTTCGTCAACAGCGATGACTCGGAGACCGTCAAACGCGGTCTCGCAATGGGCGCCGACACCGTGGTCGCCAAACCGGTGGATCCGGAGGAATTCGACCTGCGGGTTCGATCGCTGTCGCGACTGCATCGCATTTGGCGCGAACTCCAGGACGAACGCAGCGTTCTGGGCGAGCAGACGCGCATCCTCAGTCTGCTTCTTGATCTCAGCGCCCTGCTGGCCCGAACGGAAGACCTCGACACGATCCTCGCCAAGACGATTGCAACCGCGTCGGAGATGACGTTCTGCCGACGCATTTCCATCATGCTGCCGAACGCCGATCGATCCGAGCTCTTCATCGCGGCGGGCCAGGGCATCGATGAACGAGTCCGCCGCAACGTTCGGCTCGGCATCGGCGAGTCCATCGCGGGGCGCGTGTTCATGACCGGGGAGGCGATCGTCCTGAACTCCCAGCGGGACGCCGCCCAGTTTCTTGACGAACGTGACCTTCGCGTCTTCAGCGGGCTGCCCATGATGTGCACGCCGCTCTGCGCGTCGGAACGCGTCATCGGCGTCCTCAACCTCACGGATCGATTCCACGAGCGGCCGTTCACGCCCAATGAAACGGGCTTCATGAACCTGCTGACGAACTGCACCGCCTCGGCGATTCAGAATGTGCGCACGCGCCGGGCGCGGGACGAGGCGCGGGACTCCATCGTCATCGCCCTGGCGAAGCTCGCCGAACATCGCGACGACGACACGGGCAAGCATCTCGATCGCGTGACGGTCTTCTCAATGCGACTTGCCGAAGCGCTCCGCAGGACGCCGCATTTCAGCGGCGTCATCGACGACGATTTCATGTGGAACCTCCAGCGCGCGGCGCCACTGCATGACATCGGCAAAGTCGCAATCCCCGACGCCATCCTGCTGAAACCCGGACGACTGACTGACACGGAAATGAACGTGATGCGCACCCATACGCAGGTCGGCGCCGAGACGATTCGCTCGCTGCTCGATCGGGCGCCGGACTCCGGCTTCCTGAAGATGGCGGAGGAGATCTCCGTCGGGCACCATGAATGGTGGGACGGAACCGGCTATCCCAATCGAATTGCAGGGGAGGAGATCCCCCTCTCGGCGAGAATTCTCGCGCTGGCCGACGTGTATGACGCGCTTCGGACCGAACGGGTCTACAAGCGCGGAATGTCCCATCGCAAGGCCGTCGAAATCATCGAATCAGAATCCGGAACCCACTTCGATCCGCATGTCGTCGAAGCGTTCCTGAAGCTCGAAGCGACGTTTGAGCGACTCGCTCGCGAACTATCGGATCCATCGCCCGATCCGCGTCGCTGACGCCGCGTTCATCCCGTCGAACGACGAGCGGCTACCTGTCCAACCTGTAAAGATATCCCATCTCTTCGCGCCGCGCCTGCGTCCCGTCGTGAACAGCGAATTTGGCGCCGGACCACATGGATACGGCGGCGTAGGCGCCGCTCTTCGACACCGCGTAGAACTTCAGGTCGTAATCGGGGCGACCGTCCTTGCGGCGCAGACGCGGCTCCGTGTGATCCGCGATTCGTTCCAGCACGATTCGGCACGCCGCCTCCGGAGAAGCGCCGCGACGCATCTCATCGACGATCTGAAACGACGAGCAGTTCTGCAGATTCGCTTCTCCGCGCCCCGTTGAACCGGCGGCGCCCACCTGATTGTCGACATAGAGCCCGGCGCCGATGATCGGAGAATCACCGACGCGCCCGGGAATCTTGTAGGACAGGCCGCTCGTCGTGGTGACACCTGCGATGTCGCCCTGGGGATCGACGGCGCAGCAGTTGATCGTGCCGTAGGTGAAGGGGATCGCCGCCGGACCGGCGCCGCCGCCCTCGTTCTTTTCCGGCGAAAGCCAGTCATCATTGTTCGAATGCGTCTCCTTCCAGCGCAGCCAGATTTCGCGGGCCTTGTCCGTCAGCAGTTCCTCTTCCCGGAACCCGTGCGCCCTGGCGAATCGCAGCGCGCCCTCGCCGACAATGAGCACGTGATCCGTCCGCTTCATGACGAGCCGCGCAACGCGAGACGGATTGCGAATGTTCCGCAGCGCCGCGACGCCGCCGGCCTTGTGCGTCGGTCCGTCCATACAGCAGGCGTCCAGCTCCACGACGCCGTCCTCATTGGGAAGGCCGCCGAGTCCGACGGAATGGTCATTCGGATCATCTTCGACCCGGACGACGCCTTCGATGACGGCGTCGAGCGGCGACGCCCCCGACTGAAGCTGGCGCATCGCCTCGGAGACGGCGGGGATCCCGTTCGCGCTCGCTATGACGACGGGCCGTCTACCACTGGCGCCATCGGAGGCCGTCTCAGCGCGGGCGAGTGGGTCGCTGGAGATCAGACCGCCGGCGACGGCGGCGGTCGAGGCCTGAATAAAGGCGCGACGATTGAGGTCGGATCCGGCGGACATGAGTTTGGGCTCCTATTTTCCCGGGGGCCCCCCGGGGGGCGACGACACGACGGCCCACGTCGCCGTGGCTGGTTGCGGGCCGGCGTTCGGCGTCGTATCGTCGGTCCTCACCAACAGGGCGGAAATGTCGGCTCGGCCCCATCGAGAGAGGAAACTATCGGACATTACCGGGCCGGTCTCCGGGCGACCAGGCGCCGTGAATTCCCCCATGTTACGCTAACCGACCTCTGAACGCTGGGTCTAATTCCATGAGCAAGGCGAAGCACATCTCGGACGAAGCGCGGGCGCGGGAGCGTCAGCAGGACGCCTCGGATGTCGTCGCGACGCTCGACGGCCGGCTGGAGGCGTTCGATCTGCTCATCGAACGCTATCAGCGACGCGCCGTCAGCGTTTCCTATCGCCTGCTCGGGAATATCCAGGACGCCCAGGACGTATGTCAGCGGGCGTTCGTCAAGGCCTTCAAGTCGCTGGCGACACTGAAGGACCCGGAGTTGTTCGGATCGTGGCTCATGCGAATCGTGTCCAACCTGTCGCTCAACTACCGGCGGGATCGCAGACCGCATCTGTCGCTCGCGATGAGCGAAGGCGATGCGGGTGTGCCGGAAGCGGTCGCGATGACGGGCCGCACGGAAGGCGATTCGCCGAGCGCCGCGATGGAAACGAACGAGGCCGAATCGGCCATTCGGGAGGCGATGGACCAGCTTCCGGAAAAGCAGCGCATGGCGCTCGTGCTGTTCGCCATCGAGAAGATGCCGCAGAAGGATGTGGCGGAAATCATGGAATGCAGCATCGAAATGGTGAAATGGAACGTGTTTCAGGCGCGAAAGACGCTGAAAGAAGCCCTCGCGCATTTGATTGAAGAATGAAAACAAACCCCTCGGACATCCTTGAACTTATCAGCCGCGGCGACGCCGATCCGCTGACGCCCGACGAACGCGTTGTCGTCGATCGCGCGATCGCGGCTGATCCAGGCCTGGCGCGGGAACGCGACGCCTACGCCCGGCTCGACACCCTGCTGGCGCGTTTCGCCCTGTTGCCGGCCAGCGTCGACTGGGAAGAGCTCTCGGGCGACATCACGGCGATGATCCGCGAGGAAGCCGCCGCGACACAGGCGCAGGAAGATGATGACGCGCTCATCGAGGCCGTCAGTCGTCCCCTGCCGCCGGTCGATTGGAAGGCGTTCCACGCGCGCGTCGCCTCCGCCGTACGCGAGGAAGCGGCACAGGCCGAGCGCGAGCGGACCATCAGGTGGCCGGCGATCTTCTCGTGGGTCGCGCCGCTGGCGGCGGCCGCCATGATCGCGATCGTCGTGTGGGGCCCGTTCAGTCCGTCGAAGGATCCGGGGCGCGGCGCGAATCCGATTCACTCGCCCGTCGCCGTCGTCGAGGTTGAGCTGGACGCCCCGTCCGCCGGCGGCGTGGTTGCGATCGCCTTCGACGAAACGGCGCCCGACGAGGAACCGATGGATCCGAACCTGATTCCGGGCGGCACTGTCATTGTCAACGGCGGCTGGCCAACGATGGACACGCCGACGATGGAGTCGCCCACCGTCATCGATGTGGACAGCTACTACTACTAAGCCGTCTGATCGATCGGAATTGTAATCTGCACGCAGGTCGCCCGCGGGCGATCTGCGTTGTAATTTGTCGACAGCTTGAACATCCGCCCGATGGCGACGCCGCAAGCGTCGATCGGCGGCGCAGACAATCGGCACGAAAGGAACTCAACGATGCCCGGCTTCCTGAATGGAATCTCCGTGCGAACCCTCGCCCTCTCGCTCGCGCTGACGCTCCTCGCCGGCGCCTTTCACACGCGGCCCGTGTTCGCCGACGACGGCAGCGCCGCGGTGTCACAGGCGCTCGACCAGGTCATTGACAGCTTTCAGACAACGGAGTCTCCCGTCGCTGACGCTCTGGCCGAAGTCGGCCGCGCAGCCGGCGTGACGATCGACGCCGATCCCAACGCGCTCGACCTGCTGCCCTGGGGCGAAAAGACGAAGCTCAAGGGAATCAACGTTCGCGCCGCCTCGCTGCGGACGATCCTGCCGCAGATCCTCGAGCCGCTTGGCCTGGAATACAGCGTTCAGGGCGACGCCGTCGTCGTGACGGCGAGCGAACCGCTCAAGCGCATCAACCGACGCGCCACTTGGAACGACCTGAAGACGCTCCAGCGCGCGAACACCACGGAATGGTCCCCGGAGTCGACGAAGGAATTCGTCATCCGCTATCGCATCACGAGCAAAGTCGATGCGCCGGCGCTGCTCGCCGAGCAGATGGCCAAATCGTCCGGCGGAACCGTGGCCATGGTCCTTGAAGACGCCGCCGCCGCCCTCGGCTGGGTCTGGTTCCCCAACGAAGATCACATCGTCATTCGGACCGTCCAGGCGCAGACGGCCAACTACATGTCCCGCCGCGTGACGGTCCAGTACACGAACGAACCCCTGGCCGACATCCTGCTGGATCTGGCCAATCGCGCGGAAACGCCCATCAACTTCGAGCCGGGCATGATGCTGAAGCTGCCGTCGGAAACGGCGCGACACACGTCGCTGGCCCTGCGCAACAATTCGATTCGACAGGGATTTGAACTGCTGAGCGCCCACACGGGCATTCGCTACTCGATTCAGCGCGGCGGTATCAACGTGAGCCTGTCAGACGTGATCACCCGCGCGTCGGGTCCGTCAGTCCCCATCTCGCTGCGCTCGCCCTACGTCGGAAAGATCACTGTCCCGGGTCCCGACAAGTCCTACGCTTTCGACATCCTGCTTCGCGAAGACGATCTGCCGCAGGATATCCTCGACTATCGCAGGCAACTCATCGAGGAGTACATCGAGAAGATGCGCGCCGAACTGCAGTCGATCGAATCGGAGGAATAGGCCGGGAGACGCGAGATCGCCTACAGGGCCAGACTGTCCATCAGCGTCAGCAGTGTCCCTTGGGCGCCCGATTCGAGGGCGATCGTTGTCGTCGCCGGACACGTTCCGACGCTGGTCGCATAGCCGCCTTCGCCGCCGAGAAGCGTCACTTCGATGCGATAGGGATCGTAGGAGCAGTCGCTCAGCACACCACTGACTTCAGTGAACCCGACGGACGAGAAATACTGCTGAAGCAGCACGATCTCGATCGGACTGAGGACGCGCGGCCCGATGACGCGATCGACGGCGCAATACTGAATGCCGTTGATGTCAATCTGATCCGCCGCGTCGCAACCGGCAAACGCCGCCAGGACCGGCTCCGTCACTGTCATATCAAGGATATAGAACCCCGGGGCAAACTGCGTGATCGTCGCCGCCTTCGTACCCATGCGCGGCTGCTCGCTGTTCACGAGGTACTCGAAACGCGAAAAAGGAACGCCTCGGGGATTCGGAATGCAGGCCGATGAAGTCGCGAGGGGCGCGACCAGCAGCATCGCCAACATCAACTTCTGCCGCTTCGTTCGCATTGATTCTCTCCGATGCTGAGACGTTGGGCCCATACCAGCCATCATAGGCGACGAGCAACGCCCCGCAAATTCGAAGTGGCCCCCCCATGAATCGACACACGCGCGCGATTCGTTCAGGCCGTCGCTCCAGGTTATGTGATGTGTTCGACAATGCGCTCCGCCAGCGCGGAGATCGTCAGCAGCGGATTCGCCCCGAGGGCGGTCGGAATCACGGCGCCGTCGGCGACGTACAGTCCGGCGTGGGTCGCGCCCGCGCCATCAAAGACGCGGCCGAATTCGTCGACGACGCCGGTGTCGCTCGAATCGGACAGGGCACAACCGCCAAGCGGATGCGCCGTGATCAGCGTCTCCCGGTTGTTCAGTCGCCAGACGGGATTCGAGACGTGCCGGGCGCCGAGCGCGCGGGCGTACTCGCGCAACTCGGTGTCGATCGCGTGGAAGAAGTCTGCGCGACTCGCGTCAGCGTCCCAGTCGATCTCGGCGTCGCCATTGGCGTTCAGCGCGATGCGCCCCGCCCCATCGTTGCGCCCCATCACGATGAAGGCGAGGGAGTGATTCAGCGCCCCGTCCGCCACATAGGGCGCGTTCGGCCGATCGAGCAGGCGTCGGCCCGCCTCCGCCGCTTCATCCCCCGTGTCCGTGTCCTCGCCGTCAAAGAGCCCCATGACCGGGGCGAGCACCCCCAACAGCGCCGACGGAAAGACGAGATCCTCAACGATGAATCGCGCCCCGCCCGGATCGGGCAGCCGATAGCGAACCCCTCCGAGCACGGAGGTTCCCGGCGCCCTGCTGCGCCAGGGGTGGAACGGCCGATCTCCGATCCCAAGCGTATTGAGGGCTGTGTCGCCGTTGTAGGCCACGGCGAAGAAATCCCCGTTGCCGCTGAAGCCCTCGCCGAGCCGATCGGACAGGGCCAGGCCACGCTCGCGCGAGCGAAGCAGGATCTCCGTGCTGCCCAGCGCCCCCGCCGACAGCGTGATGGCGCCGGCGTCAATGGAAATGGCCTCAGTGTTTCCCCAGTCGGCGTACCGCACGCCGTGAGCGCGCCAGCCACCGTCGCTCAGTCGCTCGATCCACTGGATTTCAACGCCCGTGAAGATGTCCGCGCCGTTCGCCCGGGCCATCGGCAGGTAGTTCATCGCGATCGTGTTCTTCGCGCCGACGTTGCAGCCCGTCATGCAGTCGCCGCAATCCGTACACCCCCTCTGCATCGCGCCGAACGCGTTGGAACCGTCGACACCGAAGTGAACGGCGATGTCCAGGGGATCGACGCTGAGCCCGAGCTCCGCGGCGCGCTTCTCCATGGCGCGAAACTTCTCGAATGAGCGGGCGCGCGGATTCGCTGTCGGCGCGAGGACGGATCGAGCGCGATCGAAGTAAGGACGGAGCGTTTCGTATGTGATCCCCGCCGGCCACGCGGCCGCGTCGAAGACGTCCGATTCCGGCGCGATCGCGACGCCGCCGTTGATCAGCGAGGTCCCGCCAAGTCCGCAGCCCTGCAGCACACTGATGCGACGCTGACCGCGAATCTCATAAAGACCCAGCGGATTGACGCCGGGGATGCGAATGGCGCCGATCGCCTTGCCGGAATCATCGGGGAATGAACCGACGGGCCACTCCCGCCCCCGTTCGACCACGGCGACGCGCGTTTCGCCTCGGGCGCTGAGACGGGCCGCGGCGATGCCGCCGCCATACCCGGAACCGATGACGAGATGGTCGTATGACGCCCGCCGACTCGACCAGTCGATCGCCAGGGGGCGCTGGCCGAAAAGCGGCAGATTGACACCGCATCCCGAGACCGACGCCGCCGCGGCGACGCCCGCCCCGGTCACCATCTGGCGACAGAAATCGCGACGACTGGGATGTGACGAGGGGTCACGGCTCAAACGAACGCCCTGATTGGTCTGTGAGTCATACGGATCCAGAGGGATGTTCGGGCGCCCAGGACGCCGAGGCAAGGTGAATCGCGGGCGGGAACATCCGGCGATCCGCGAAAGTCCCCGTCGCAGGAATCGCCTCAAATAAATGGAAGACGAAATTTCCGAAAATGTGTTGGCCGCCCCGCCGACTCGGTTCGTCTTCCTGAATGTAGGGACGATGGCTTCTTCGCCCTGCTCCTCTTATTACCCAACTTCTCCTTGGTTCGATCGCCTCGGCCGGCCCCCGAAGAGGGGCCCGCCGGGGCGATCTACTTTCCGGGCAATCTCCCGCAGGCCCTTGTATCGCCGAAGGTTAGCGGGAGCGGGCGGCGGCGATTCGAGCGGCGGATCGTCTTGATCGATTGCGACCTTGGGTGTATATAGAGTCGTTCGACATCGCTGACGTAGCTCAGTTGGTAGAGCAAGGGATTCATAAGCCCTGGGTCACTGGTTCGAGTCCAGTCGTCAGCAGTTCCCCCTCAGAATTCACTACCGCGCTCGATTCGCCGGATTCCGCCGAGCGCCGTCCTCGACGTGGCGCGTCCCGGTTCGCGAGCTATTGCGTATTCGCGTCCAACGGATCGGCGTCTTCGCCGTCCGGTCTTCCATCGCCGTCCGTGTCCCGATTTGTTGGATCTGTTCCCATCGCATGCTCCTCGCCGTCGGTCAGACCGTCCAGGTCCGTGTCGGTTCGCGTCGGATCGGAGCCGAACAGGAGTTCGAAGGCGTCGGAGAGACCATCCAGATCCGTATCCGTCCGGTTGGGATCCGTTCCGAGGGCGACTTCATCGCCGTCGCTGAGTGTGTCGCCGTCAGAGTCCCGGTTGAGCGGGTCCGTTCCGCCCGCCACTTCGGCGCCATCGGCGAGTCCATCCATGTCGGTATCCCGCACGACGGGATCCGTCCCTTCAGCGCGTTCCTCGCCATCGTTCAGCCCATCACTGTCGGTATCCCGAAGCGTCGGGTCAGATCCAAAAATCAGCTCAAAGGCGTCAGACAGGCCGTCGAGATCCGTGTCCCAGAAGTTCGGGTCCGTCCCTTCGTCGCGCTCCTCGCCGTCTGTCAGACCATCCATGTCCGTATCCGCGCGAAGCGGATCCGTTCCTTCGGCGATTTCGACGCCATCCATCACGCCGTCGTTGTCTGTGTCCGGATTTTTCGGATCCGTACCTTTCTCTTCCTCATCGCCGTCACTGGCGCCATCATCGTCCGAGTCGTCGGCCAGCGGATTGGTTCCGATTCGGACTTCATGGCCGTCCAGCAGTCCATCCAAGTCGCTGTCCGGCTCGAAGGGATTCGTGCCGAACGATATCTCCGCGCCGTCTTCGAGTCCGTCGTTGTCGCTGTCTCCGTCTGTGGGATCGAGACCGCTCGCCACTTCGTCGCCATCGGACAAACCGTCATCGTCGGAATCCGGGTCGCGCGGATCCGTCCCGAGGCGCAGTTCATCGAGCGTGAGGAGACCGTCCTGGTCTTCATCGATCACCAGCGGCGCCAACGGAAAGTCGCCGAAGGGATTGCCCTCGTCATCGACATGCGACGCGTCGGCGCCGGACGGGGACGTGTTCGTTGTCGGCGATTCGGCCGCAGGGCGAACGCCAACGGGAAGCGTCTCGCAGCCGGCGCCGAGGAGCGCGAGCGACGCCAGCGCCACGCGCCATCCATGTCGAGTCATCCCCACGAATCGTTCGCTCCGTTTGTTGTATCCATGCGTCATCATGATTCGCAGCCCCGTCTCAGGCGCACGCGACTATTGCGCCGGATTGCTCCGTTCCGCCATGATCCGCAGGCTGGACTCGAGCCGCGCCGGAACCGGTTCAACGAACGTTTCGAGCAGCGCCGTCACGGCGTCATACGTGGCCTGAAGGACCTCGGCGTCACTCGCCTCATCCGCAAGCAGCTCATCCTCCGCACGCATCATCTCGGTACACGTCTGCGTCGGTCCGAACAGCGAACCACACACACCCGCCTCGGCGGCGACACTTCCCCAGCCGACCAGCTCGCGCTGCGGCTGCTGCGGCGCATTGATGAAACCATCGCGATCCAGCGCGAACAGCACGGCCGAGTAAATACTGAGCTGCGTGCAGAACGTCGCATCAGCGCCAAGGTCCGCGTCGGCGGCGATGTTCTCGAAGACACTGCCCGCGGGAATCGGAAAACCCGCGACGACATCGGCGCCCGCCATGACGGGATCACAGTCACTTTCCGATGCGCGTCCGCTCCGTGACTGCGCCTGCAGGTAATTCAGAACATCGATCACTTCGTAGGCCAGATAGCCCGTTGTCCTGAAGGCGCTGTCATTGACGTTGGCGTACCACGCGATGACCTGCTCGGCCGTCCCGTCGAGGATGAGAATCGTGTCGCCCGATCGAACCCCCGCAAAGGTTCCCGCGCCGTCGGCCACGATGTGCATCACGGCGCCCCCCGATCGAAGCAGGATGTGCTCCGTCGCCGCGTCGGAGGGACCGAGCAGCGTCAGGCTGCGATCGGTATCGAACTCCGACAGCGTCGCTCGGCGTGGACTGGCCGGATCCAGATAGAACTCGATCACGTAGGCGCCGCTGACACCCATCTGAATCTGCGGATCGGCGGGCTTCATCGCCTCGATCGCCGTCATGATGGAGAAGATCGCCAGCAGGGGCTGCAGGAAACCGCCGATCGGCGTCAGCAACGCGGATATCAGCGACAGCAGCCCGGCAAGACCCGGATCGACCTGCGACTGCTCGGCGGCGCCGTCGTATTTGCCACCGTCCATGTCGTTGGCGATCGCCAGAAGATCGCGATTCGCGTCCAGCAGGGAACGCGTCGATCGCTCATTCGCGACATCCGCCTTGCCCGCCTCGCGACGCCATTCGAGATCGTCCGTCGCCCGCATTGCGACCACGCGGCGCGACGCGTCGAGTTCGAGCGTCAGGTCCCGCAGCGCTCCGTGAATCGTCAGCGACGTCACGATCGGCTGGGCGCCGGCGACATCGATGTGTCCACTGAGCAGCGCGTCGCCGTTGCGATCGATCAGTCGAAACGTTCCGGCGTTCAGGTCGACATCCAGTGTCTTCGCCCTGGCGGCGGTCGTGCCGGCGAGGGCGCGTCCCAGGACACTGGTTCCGTCGATGGCCAGGACCTGGCGCCCCCCGGCCGCCAGTGTTGGTTCGGCGCCGCTGCCACAGCCCGCGTGCAGCCAGAGCGTATTCAGCGTGAGCAGCAGACACAGGCAGGATTTCAGGCGTCTGACATTGAGGCGTCGTCGATTTCGTGCGCTCATGATCTCCACCTATTGCGTCGGACCCCGGCGCCGCAGCGCGACTGGCCCGATTTGTTCAGAGACGTCAAAAAAACGTCCCGGCCCCCTCCCCGTGGGAGGAGAGGGCCGGGTTCCAGCCGAACGAGGTTCGACTAGGCCGGTGCGATCGAGATGTTGAACGTGATCACGTCATCATCCAGACACGAGTCGTCGTACTCACCCGGAACGGGCTGGATCGTCAGGTTGCTGCCAGTCATCACATTGAAATTGAACGAGGTCCCGGCCCGCGATCCGAATGTCCAGACTTCGTCGTCATTCGGGTCGTCCTCGCGAACCTCACCTGACAGGTAGAACGTCGTGCCGGGACGCAGCAGGAACGTCGTCGTGAAGCCGCTGCCGAACATGACGGTCTCATTCTCATCGACGTCGGCCGCGCTTCGCGTGAACGTGTCCGTCAGACCGTTGTGATGGACACGCAGCGTGATGATGTACTCACCGTCGCCCGGATCGTCTTCACACTCATCAGCGCCGACGGCCAGGCTCACAAAACTGACGGTCACGAGCTTGCCGCAGCCGTCCGGGGCGCCGTCGACCATGATGTCATCGACACGACCGTCGCCGTCCGTATCAGGGTTGTTCGGATCCGTGCCCTGGTTGCGTTCCTGGCCATCGGGCACGCCGTCATTGTCCCAGTCGCTCGACGTCGGCCTCGAGGAGACTTCAAGCGGCAACTGCGACACGGCGCCGCCCGCGGTGACAATGCACGGCGAAATCACCCACGTTTCGAAGATCTCCTCGCGATCGTCGAGTCCGTCGGCGTCGGTATCCGCGAGAACGATGCTTGTTCCGTAGGCGTCTTCAATCGGTGTGAACGCGCAGCGATCCGCGTCAAAACAGAGGTCCTGGAAGTCGCGATACAGTGGCAGCGGAACGCTGAACTGGGATTCGGGATTGAACTCGTCCGTATCCAGCAGCCCGTCGCCGTCCGTGTCGCGATCGTTCGGATCGCTCCGCACCATCATTTCGAGAAGATCGGGCAGTCCGTCGTGATCCGTGTCCGGTTCGAACTTGTCCGACGTCACGATGACACAGCCCGCCGGCGGATTGAACTCGTCCGTCACCACGATGAAACCGCCCGCCGCATTACGGCACATGAGCTGGCCGTTGATGACGGCGCCGATGAACCATCCCGTGTCTTCCACGTAATTGACGAGGCCGTCCCGATCGTTGTCCCTGAAGCGCGACGCATCCGTGACGTCATTCGGGTTCGCCGTCAGGGATCGCTCGACGCCGTCAAACAGCGCGTCGGCGTCGGTATCACGATTGAGCGGATCTGTCGCAAAGTTCCTGAGGTGCGGGGCGCCGAAGAGGTCGTCGCCCATGGGTGTTGAATCAACCACGCCGTTATTGCCCGCCCGCACGAGCACGGCGCCGGGAACAACATTCGCGCCGCTGCTGATGTTGATCCTCGCCCGCAGCCGCGCCGACGAGAAGCACCCCGGACCACCCGAGAAGGTCACGATCATGCCGTCCGAGATGCCGGCCATCGTGTAGGCCTTCGGCTGCGGATTCCACTCGTCAAAGTCGATTCCCGTCAGACAGGTTCCGCCGGGGCAGCCGGAGTCCTCGCAGGAATCGCCGGCCATCACTGTCGACATGACGTCGTCGCCCGTACAGGCGCCGAAGCACGTGGCGCAGGCCCCGCCCCCCGCGACAGGTTCGTCGTCGCCGGCGGCGTTCGTGTCGATCTGTCCGTTGGGTCCCGGCGAGATAACGACATCTCCCGGGTTCGCCATCATGCCGACAGCGATCACCTGGATGTCGTCACCGGCGGCCGTGGTATCGACGGTCCCGTTGCCGTTCATCTGCGGTTCGATGATGACGGGCACACAGACGCCCGGCATACCCACGGCTGAGTCGAGCATGTTGTTCGGCCCGGGGAGAATCACGACGTCGCCCGGCATGACCGGCGTGCCGACGGGAACCACCTGGAGGTCATCGCCCACGGCGACGGTATCGGCGAAACCGTTGCCGCCCGTTGTCGGCTCGATGATCGCGTTGCCCGTCGCCGCATCGCAGACGGGATCGTCTTCGCGGATCGACGCCGTCAGCGCAAACGTATCCGACGGCGCAACGTCGAAGCTGAAGCCGTTCGGGTCCGTCGCGTCGTCGAAGTTTCGCAGACCGAACTGCGGCAGCGTGGCCTGGTCATTCAATGTGAACAGCGTCTGCGTCGCGTTCTTTCGAATCTTGAGGCTGAACGAATACTCGCCGTCGTCGGCGCCGTCGCACGCGTTGCCCCGCGGTTCGAAATCGAGGAATGTCACAGTGACGGTCCGCGTGCTCATCGGCGACGCCCCGATCTGAATGTCGTCGCCGATGGCGACTGTTTCGGGCAGGCCGTTGCCGCCATCGAGGATGATACCCGTCGCCTCCAGCCGCTCCGTACCCGTCGGATTGCTTTCAATCGTTCCGTTGGGACCCGGCGCGATGACGACGTCGCCCGGCGCCACGGGATCACCGACGGCAATGACCTGGATGTCATCCAGGACCGCGAGCGTTTCGGCAACACCAGTGCGCGTCGCGACGATGACCGCCGACTGATACTGCGGCACATGGCGGATCAGGGCGCCGTCACGCCGCAGCACGTCGTAGCCGCCAAGTTCGTCAGAATCGGAGATGCCGTCGTCGTCCGTGTCCTGCTTGATCGGATCGGTTCCGTAGAATCGCTCCTCATCATCGAACAGGCGATCGCTGTCCGTGTCCGGTGAGATCGGATCGGAGTAGGCGAAGTAACTCGGCCGGCCTTCGACCTGCACCGGCCAGCCCAGTCGAACCTCCTCATAGTCACGAACAGTATCGAAGTCGAAGACGTTGGTATCGCAACCCGGCTGACCATCACCCAGCGGGCAGCCATCCGTGTTGTCATCCCGATCGGAACTGCCGTAGAGGAATTCCTCTCGGGCGAAGAGACCGTCGTCGTCCTTGTCCTGCACGTAGGCGATCGAAATGACATCGCCCGCATTCAGCGGGATATCATCGAAATCCACGCTCGGATCAAAATCGCGCGTCGTGAAGATCGTCCAGAAGCGACGTTCGCCGAAGTTGTTCTCCACGCCGCCGATTCGGGTCAGGACCTCAACTTCGCGACAGGCGCCGTTCGGACAATCGCCGCCCTCCCCGCAGCCGCCCCCGGGGCCCTGGACCACGTCATCCCCGATCGGATCGGTGTCGATCCGGTGGTTCGGCCCCGCGCCAATGATGATCTGGCCGACGCCGGCGGGATCGCCGACGGCTATCAACTGCGTGTCGTCGCCCATCGCCACGGTATCCGCGACGCCATTGCCATTGTCGATGATGGACGGCGTCGTGTTCCCGTCACATCGCCCCACGACCCTCGTGCCATACCCGTTGACTGTCATGCGCACGTCATCGCCGCCGGGCGTCGTATCGAGCACGCCGTTCGGTCCCGCGAGAATCAGCACGCCGTCCTGTCCGGCCACTTCGCAATCTCCCGGCACGACCTGGATGTCGTCGCGGCTGGCTCGCGTATGGGCGCAGCCGTCGCCACCGTCGATGATCGTGTTGCCGACGCGGATGTCATCACCCGCAGGGACCGACTCGAGAAACTCGTTGGGCCCCGGCTCGATAATCAGACCGCCCGGCGCCACGGGCAGACAGATCGGATCGTCGAGCTGAACGTCGTCGCCGATGGCCCACGTTTCCGCACAGCCGTTCGGTCCAACGCCGATGGCGTCGAACGCCGCGTTCTTGCGCTTGCCGAGAATCTCCTGAAGCGCGTGACCGAGCGTGATGCCCGCGGGCCGCGCGTTGGCGTCGAATACACTGTTCGTGGCAACGCGATAACGCTCCACGGCGCCGTTGCCATAGTCAATGATGAGCCCCGCCGTGCGATCGTTCACATCCTGCGTAATGAACGCCAGATTGCGGCCCGCCTCGTCGACAACATCGAAGTTCGCCACCTTGAACAACAGACCGCGCGGGCTGCGCATCAGGTCCTCGACGAGACTCGGATAGACTTCCGTGCTCTTGAAGACGAACGGCCCCCGCTCGCCCTGTGGACTGAGCGCATACTGCGGATTGGCGCCGGTATCGACTGTCAACGCCGACAGCAGTGTCGCAACGGGCACAAAGACCGATCGGTTCGTCGGATCCTGAGTGAGCGCCGTCAGTTCGAGGTTGCTGATGTTGAACGCCGTATCGCCGTCATTCAGGACGCTGACGAGCACCTCGACGCTCGCCCCCTCAACGGTCCGCGTCACGGACTGCGTCTCGTCCACCTGCGCCGTTGTCGACAGCGATTCCTGATACGCCTGCTGGGCCTGTCGCGTGGACGCCTGGCTGACGGTGGAGGTCGTCTCGTTGGCGTAGGTGAATTTCGTGCTGAGTTTCTGGCCGTTTGACGATTCCGTTTCCGTACCAACCTTGGTACCACGGGACAGTTCAAGGCCCGCCTCGCCGACGAGCTTGTTCACTTCCGTCTCGCTCGTCTGATAGGTTTTCGATTCGCTCTCCGTCAGCGTGACTTCCGTTGATTCCGCGACGCTCTGACTCTGTCCCTGCGTGTCGGTATAGGCGAATCGCGTATCGAGGCGCAGCGCCATGTCGCCGACATCGATGCGTGGTCGCGGGAGGTCCGCGATGAGCGGATTCCGCGTCGCCAGGATAGTCTCGACGTTGTCGGCGATGCCGTCGCCATCGGTATCGCTCAGCAGGGGCGAGGTTCGAAATACGTTGATCTCCGAGGCGTCGGGAATGCCGTCGGCGTCCGTATCCTGCCGAACGATACTCGTGAAATGCACGAACAACTCGTCTCGATCGTTGATCGTGTCGTCGTCCGTGTCCTTGTCCGTGGGATCGCTCCGGCGGAGCTTTTCCTGCAGGTCGCTGAGACCATCGCCGTCCGTGTCGACGACGCTCGGATCGCTGACGACGCCGCGCTCGACGACTTCGCCGTCCGTCATCGTGATGCGCACGATCCAGCCAAGCTGCTCCTCGGCGTCGGGGAGGCCGTCGCCGTCGGTATCGGGTCCGCCGTTCGCCGCGGCCGTCCCCCAGAACGAGATGTCGGAGTCGATGCGACCGTCGAAGGCGATCTGTTTCGGCGCCATCGGAATGCCGACGCGATCCTTCACATTGATCACGGCCAGATCGTACTGGACGGGGCTCTGGGCCCACGTCGTCAGTTCGACAGCCGTCCGATCCAGATCGACGAACCTGGCGGACATCACGCCGACGTAGCCCGCCTCCGTGTTGATGTTGGTTGTTGCGATCAGGTAGTTCGACGGCTCGGTGGCGCTGTCGCCCATCACTTTGTCGTAGGAGACGACAACCGTCGTATTGCCCAGCGAGATGGCGCCGATCACGCGCGGCCGCTCTCGATTGGAACTGTCGGCGGCGGATGTCGGCTGTGTCGTTGGCAACTGGAACGCCGATGGCGTGTCCGGCGCCGACTGCTGTGCGCACTCCGCCGCCAGCAGACTGATCAGACCGCCGGCGCTCAGGCAGGCGATCGTGAACCTCATGAAACGGGAATGTCGATGTCGAGTCGCCATGAAATCGCTCCTCGCCGTCGCAATTTGACGGCCAAGCCTTCCGTTGTCTCGAGTCAGTGGTCAGGAACCGGGAGTCGCCGGCGCCGCGCAGCGCGGCGCGGCGACAACGCCACTAGTCCATACACGGACGCGCGACGATCCCCGTCAGAATTTTTCGGAATCCGGCCGACCCCCGAGATCAGGACGCTTCAGGTGGAAAACGACACGCTATCGGCCGTGACAGAAATACAGCGCATCAGTTTTGCCTTCGATCTCCAGGGCGTTAGGGTATAGTAAATCCAGAACTTATCGTCTCTGGGGCGCCACCAATCATGCCGGATCATCGAATCACAGAGGCCCTTCAGCGGGTCACTCAGGGCCACGGGTCCGCCGTCGACCAGATCCTGCCGCTCGTCTACGACGAATTGCGGGACCTGGCCCGCGCCTTCATGCGCCATCAGCCGGCGGGGCATACGCTTCAGCCGACGGCGCTCGTACACGAGGCCTGCGCGAAGATGCTCGGGCCGAACGCGGGCGTCCCGGAGAACCGGGTTCACTTCTTCGCGATCGCGGCCAAGGCCATGCGCCAGGTGCTGGCCAACCATGCGCGTGACAAGCGCGCCGCCAAGCGCAGCCCGGACGGTCATCAGGTGACCTGCAGCGACATCGAGACACCGAGCGGCGGCGGCCGAATCGACATGGTCGATCTCGACGAGGCGCTGACGGAACTGTCGAATCTGGACGAACGTCAGTATCGACTCGTCGAGCTGCGATTCTTCGCGGGCATGACGATTGAGGAGGCGGCCCAGGCGATGAACGTCTCGCAGTCCACGATCGAACGTGAATGGCGCATGGCGCGGGCGTGGCTCGGCGCCCGCCTGCGTGATGGCTACGAGTCATGACGCCCGAGTTGTTCCAACGCGCCAAGGGCGTCTTCCTGGACGCCTGCGAAATCCCGGAGTCGAAACGCGACGCCTTTCTGGGTGCGGTGTGCGCCGACGACGCGGCGCTGCGACAGGCGGTTGAGTCCCTGCTCGCCAGCGACGCGCGCCCCATGGCGCTGGTCGACGACCATGTTGTTCGGGGACAGCTTGAGAGCATGCTTGCCGAGGACGCCGGCGACGAATCGTCGAGCCGTGGCCTCGCGATCCCCGCGACGATCGGCGAATTCACGATCATCCGGAAGATCGGCGAAGGCGGCATGGGAACCGTCTATGAGGCGTCACAATCGGCGCCCCGGCGCGTTGTGGCGCTGAAAATGATGCGGGCGGACTTCGGAAGCCGTCAGCTCGTCCGACGCTTCCGGCGGGAAATCGACCTGCTCGGCCGTCTCGATCATCCGGGCATTGCGCGCATCTTCCAGGCGGGGACCGTGATGTCGCCGTCGGGCGAACAGCCCTACTTCGCCATGGAACTGATCCGCGGCGAAACGCTCATGAGATCGGTGCGGCAGTCTCAGCTCGATCTCCGCACAAAAATCGAGCTGTTCACGGCGATCTGCGACGCGGTCCATTTCGCTCACCTGCGCGGCGTCATTCATCGAGACCTCAAGCCGGGCAACATCATGGTGAACGAGAGCGGGGCGCCCGTCATCCTTGATTTCGGCGTCGCGCGCGTAACGGACGCCGATGTCCAGATGACAACGCTGACGATCCACGCCGACCAGATTGTCGGCACGCTCGCCTACATGAGCCCGGAACAGGCGACGTCGTCCGCCCACGACATCGACGCCCGCGCGGACATCTACGCCCTGGGCGTGATTCTCTATGAGCTGCTGACGGGGCGACTGCCGCTCAATCTTGATGGCAAGTCCCTGGCGGACGCGGCCCTGGCCATCCGCGACGACGCGCCGACGCGCCTCAGCCACTTCGACAGGACGCTGCGCGGCGATCTGGAGACGATCGTGCGGAAGGCGATGGAGAAGGACCCCAATCGGCGCTATCTCTCCGCCGCCGATCTGTCGCAGGACCTGCGGCGCTACCTGGCCGACCAGCCGATCATCGCCCGGCCGCCGTCGGCCGTTTATGAGTTCCGCAAATTCGCGAAGCGGAATCGCGCGCTGGTCTCGACGATCTGCCTCGCCCTCACTGCCCTCGTCGCCGTCGCGGCAATCGCCACGTTTGAGGCCGTCGCCGCAACCGAGGCGCGAACGATCGCCGAACAGGAAGCCGAACGCGCCAGAGCGAGCGTGACCTTCCTGAGCAATCTCCTTGCGTCCGCCGATCCGGATCGCGCCCTCGGCAGGGAAGTCACGGTCCGGGACATACTCGATCGAGCCTCGGACATGATCGATCATGGCGCCGTCGCCGAACATCCCGCGACGCTCGCCGAACTGCACACGACGATCGGCCGAAGCTATCAGGCCCTGGGCGAATTCCAGGAGGCCAGGAAGCACCTGCAGCGCGCCTGCGATCTGAATCGCGAGGTCTTTGGGCCCACGAACGCGCGTGTCGCCAACAGCATCGACCTGATGGCGAACACACTCGTCAGCCTGAACGACTATTCGGGAGCGGAACGCCTCTTCCGCGAATCCAAGGCGATCCATGAGGCGCTCGGCGATGACCCGCACGCCTACGGCGACGTCTGGCCACAAAGCCTGGCGAGCGTTCTCTATTTCACGGGGCGTTATGTGGAGGCGGAAAGCGAGTATCGCGAGGCCGCCGAGATCTGCCGCAGGCACGGGATGGACTCCGCCCTCGCCCGCGCCCTGAACGGGCTGGGCATGTCACTCGAGGGACAGGCCCGATACGACGAGGGAATCCGACACCTCCAGGAAGCCGTCGAGATCTACGAACGACTCTACGGCGAACTGAATACGGACGTCGCCTCCACGTACAACAACATGGCGAACTGCCTGGAGGCGGCGGGGCGATACGAGGAATCGCGACAGGCGCACCTGAAAGCGCTGTCGATCAATGAGAAGCTCCTGCCCCCGGACCATCCCAATGTCGCGCAGACGCTGGGCAATCTCTCCCTGGTCCTGCTGCGACTCGGCGACTTTCAGGAGTCGGAATCTCTCAGCCGCCGCGCCCTCGACCTGAAGGACAAGTCGCTGCCGCCAGTCCATCATTCCCGCGCCGCGACGCTCAACAACCTGGCGAAGGCCATTCTGGCGCAGGGACGCGCCGCCGAGGCGCTGGGGTTCTTCGACCGGGCCGTCGATGAGGCCGAGCAATCGCTGCCGGCCGGGCACCTCATGACCCTGGTTCTGCGAGCCAATCGGGCCAACTGCAGGGCGGCCAACGGACGCGTCGATGAGGCGGAGACGGAGCTCCTGGACTGCTACGAGAAGCTGGCCGCGTCGATGGGCCCCGATCATCGGCGGACCCGCGCCGTCGGCGATTTCGTCCACGACCTCTACGCATCCACGGGGCGCGCCGACGAGGCCGACGCCTGGCAATCGCGAACCTCAGTCACCTCAACACAACCCGACTGATCCCGCGCAAAATCTCTCCGGAATCCCTCCAGAGAAACCCAAACACTTACCGAATATACAGGGAGTGGATACTCCAGCGCACGACAACGCGGATTGGCGCCCGAGTCACGAATGCGTCCGTCGAGCGACGCGAGTCATCGAGTGTCGTCGACGTTACGCGGCGCGCCTGCGCGATCCCCGCCCCTCAAATAAAGACGATTGTCTTGATAACAGGCGCCCCCCCGGCGACATCACTCGCGCGCAGCTGAACGCGCTTGCCGAGGTCCTCGACGCGTCACTACAACTGGCGCACAACGAGCCCGCGCCGCGCGCACGATGGAAGTACGATCCGCATGACAGGGACGCGGGAGATCGCCACAACATGCGCATTTCTTCCTGATGCGCGATCGGCGTCGTCGACAGCGCGGACGCCGATTGTCGCGGCGGCGAGCGGGTCGAAAATGAGCCAATACGCCCCAAAACTATGCAATATGCACATAAAAAAAGGCCCGCCGAGCCGGCGGGCCTTTTTAGTGCGTCCCCAACTCTCGGGCCGGAGAGTAGAGAAAAGGAAAGGAAGTCTCACGTTGGGGACGCACACGTAATCATGCGCTATTCTCGTCAAAAGGACAAGCGCCTTTTCATGAATTTGAATGGTCACGCGTGTCGGAATCGAATGGATGTGCTGGAACCTGTCACTCCGCCATGGCGCCTTGTTGTCAACGGACTCACGTTTGTCTTTGTGATACTGATTCGCAGAGTTCGCATGGCGCAATATCCGTCAGATAGTGACCCGTCGTCGATCGACGCAACATAGGTAATGACCACACGCTGTCCGGCGCGACCGGAGGCTCGCCCATCACGTCTGCCCCGTCAGCGCGCCCGTTCGTGACCATGGCGGGCCGAATCGTCACGCCTTCCGCCGACCGATGCGTGATATCGATAACCCCCATTGGTGGATCCGCCGTTCGATGGTGAATCGACGCCACCCACCGTCCGCCGTGACAACGCCGCGAATTCCGGATTTGCCGGGACCAGGGGCGGGACCGCCGCCGTCCGAATATCCCCCGAGTCCAACGAATGTGACGATAATACCGCGGCGCCGAAACCTGAATGCGGTCCCCGCGCAGCGCCCGGACTCGTGATTTTCCCGCCTTGGCCCGCTAAAATGGCGGCCAGAGAGAAGTTGTCTTCCCGTATTCAAACCTTGAGGTAGCCCTCCATGAATCGCCGATTTTCCGTCATTTTTGCAGTTTCCGTCCTCGTGACCGCCGCGGCGTGTTCGATCGTCGCCGTCATGGCGGGGCCTGCCCAGGCGCCGCCGGCGGACACACCTTCGACGCAGGGACCGCGGGCGTCCGCGCCGACGTTGCCCGCCGCCGTCGATGACGTGCTCTACGCCCGCGCCTTCCGAACGGACACGCCCTTCACGCACTGGTGGCGCAAGGAACGGCCCCAGGTGAACCACGGTTATCTGTTTGTCCTGAAGGTCAACCCGCACCTCGTCACGCCTCGGCAGACGGCGGAGCCTGTGCTCTACGTGGGCGCTCAGACGGCCGAGCGCCTCAACACTGGCAACGAACAGGGGCATATCGTCGTGATCGTTCCGGGCGATGTCGATCTGGCGACGGCGAAGTTCTGGTTCGGCAGTCGAGAGCTGCCGGAACGAATCGACCTGGCGGAGATTCAGCGGCAGATCGCCCTGGCCGACCAGGCCGGTATTTCCAGCCCGTCCGCCGCGGCAATGGCGGCGGCCGTCGCGGCCGGTGGCCAGCCGCTCGTCGTTTCCGATCGCGCCAAACTCCTGGAGACGGCGGCCGAACTCATCGTTCAGGAGTCGCCCACGGAAACGGACGTCGCCCAGCAGTTACTGCCCGTTTCGGGCGCCGGCGCCTGAGTCGTCGAACTCCCGGCTTGAATCGGGGCGCTGAATGGCGCCCCGCGAGACAACAGGTTCCACAATTGGGGGAATACGGCGTGGCGACAACAGGCCCCCCGAAACGTCGCGCCATCATCAGGAATCATCTGACATGAATCGAATTCATCAACTCGCCGCAATCGTATTCTGTTTCGGACTGGCGCAAACCGCGCCCGCGCTTGCCCAGCTTTCCGTGACATCGACGGAACTCGCCGGCAACCCGCTGACCCAGTACCCGTTTTTCGAGTACGTTCGCGCGTTCAATGAAAACGCGCCCGTGTCACTCGCCATCGACCCGACGCGATTTCCCGGCGTCAACGGTTCGCCGGTCGATATTTACGTCACGGAGGCCCGCAACACGGCACAGTGGGGCGCTGACAACATGCTTGTCGATGCCCGCGCGGCCGGCCCCGATACCGTGACGTTCAACGGCGCCAACATCCAGGCCAACACAATTGAGATTGCCGGCCCCAATGAACTTTCCGGCGACGCCGGAATCGGGTTCGGCGTCGGCTACGACGTTGTCATCGACGTCAATCAGAACGGTCTGCTTGACACCGGCGACATCATTGACGGCTACAGCGCCGCCTCCGGGTTCTACGTCGTCAATGACCTGAACCAGATGGGGCCCCTCGATGTCACGACGATCGAGCACAGCGTGGGAACCGTGTTCGACATTCCCGCGGGCTTCACGAACGAACGCATTTATTACCCATCGAATATCTCGGGCATGACGGCCCGCCCCCTCGTCGTCGTCTCCCACGGCAACGGCCATCAGTACATCTGGTACGACCACATCGGCGAGTACCTCGCTTCCTACGGCTATGTCGTCATGGCGCACCAGAACAACACGGTCCCCGGCATCGAAACCTCGGCCACAACGATCATCGGCCATACCGAGGCGTTCCTCGCGCAGCGCGGCGTCATCAACGGCGGCGCCCTCTCGGGTAAGATCGACACGACGAAAATCACCTGGATCGGCCACAGCCGCGGCGCCGAAGCCATCACGCGGGCCTACGATCGCATTTTCGACGGCGTCTATGTGCCCGTGAACTTCAGCATCAACAATCTTCGCCTGCTGAGCAGCATGCTGCCGACCGACTTTCTCGGCACGGGGAATTCCGACCCGCACAATTCCCACTACCACCTGTGGACGGCCGCGGCCGACGCCGACGTCGACGGTGGCCCCGAGAGCGACATCGGCCAGACGTTCCACCTGCACGACCGCGCAACGAACTATCGCCACTCGACGATCGTGCAGGGCGCCGGCCACGGCGACTTCCACGATGGTCCGACAGGGTCCGTCGCCTTCGGTCCCTGCCTCATCGGCCGCGCCGACACGCACAGGATCCTGCTGCCTTACCTGCGAGCCCTGATTGAATACTACAACAAGGGCAATGTGCCCGCGCAGGACTTCTTCACCCGGCAATGGGAGGCGTTCCACTCGATCGGAGCGCCGACCAACAACTGCATCGTCGTCTCGCACACGTTCCACAACGGCGCGGACCAGAGCGCATTTGTCATCGATGACTACCAGGCGCAGTTCCAGGTGAATCGGGCCAGTTCAGGTGGGCTCGTGACGACGAACGTCAGCGATCCCGTTGAGGATCGGTTCGACGACGGCGACCTGTCATTCACGTGGACGGAGGGCGATCCGGAGAATGGCATGACCTACGCCAGCGCCACAGACACGTCGCGCGGCGTCATCCTGGACTGGGACCAGGCGGATCGTTTCTACGAAATCAGCATCATCCCGAATCGACGGAATTTCAACGAATATCAGTTCCTGAGCTTCCGCGCCTGCCAGACGACGCGCCATCCGCTCACAATCGCCGAGCTTGGCGATCTGACGTTCAGCGTCGCCCTTCGCGATACCAACGGCGCCCTGCGACGCATCAACATCGGCGCCTACGGCGGCGGCATCGAGGAACCTTACGCCAGGACCGGCGCCGGCTTCGGCCAGGGCTGGGGCAATGAGTTCGAAACGATTCGCATCCGCCTGACGGACTTCCTGACCAACGGCAGCGGTCTCGATCTGACGAACATCGCCGCCGTGCGGTTTGAATTCGGTCCCTCCTTCGGATCGACCCAGGGACGCATCGGTCTCGACCAGATAGAAGTCACCAACGACGCGCCCGCCTTCGGTGGCGGCTTCCAGGCCCCCGCCGACCCGCGCGGGGCCTGCTGTCTTGAGAGCACGGAGTGCCTCAACGCCCTGCCGCGCGTGGACTGCGTGAGTCTCGGCGGCGTCTGGACAGGAACGGACACGACCTGTGACACTGTGACCTGCGGTGAATCCGAAGTCCTGTCAGAAACCGAAGAGGAGAAGCCGCCGTTTGTCGTCAGCCTGCTCACACCGGACAATCGCGAAATCTCAATCGTGTCTCCGGCCGGCACGAAGATCGAGAACGCGGCGATCATCCCCAACCCATCGCCGTCCGACGCGCCGGCGAACGTTGGTTTCCCTGTCGGCTTCCTGACCTACCAGGTCACGGGCATCCCGTCGAGCGGCAGTGTTCAGGTCACGATCATTCTTCCGAGCAATGTGGCCATCAACAGCTACTGGAAGTACGGGCCGACGCCCGACAACACGACGCCGCACTGGTACAACTTCGATTTCGACGGCACGACGGGCACGCTGATCGAGGGCGCCAACCTCATCAAGCTCCACTATGTGGATGGCGGCCGGGGCGACATCGACCTCATGGCCAACGGGATGATCACGGACCCGGGCGGCGCCGGCGTCATCCTCGGCGTTCCGACGGGTCCGCCCACGACGAACCCGACGACGAACACGAATGACAACACGGACAACACCAACGACAACACGCAGGACATGAATGACATGATTCCGAACACCTGCGGTTGCGGCAATGGCGCCGAGAGCGCACTGATGGCGCCGATGCTCCTCATTGGCTGCGTCGCCATGCGTCGCCGAAACCGACGACGCCGCTGACACCGCGTTGAACTCATGAAAAAACAGGAGCCGTTCCGACAGGCCTCGCGCCCGTCGGAACGGCTCTTTTCATTCATCACGCTGCGAGGGTGTTTGTTCACCCGGCGCCACGGCCGATCGACATCACGACGCCTTCGACGTCTTCCCGCCGGCCTTCTTCTTCGTCGCCGCCTTGCGGGCCGGGACCTTTTTGGCGGCCGTCTTCCTTGCGGGCGCTTTCTTCGTCAGCTTCTTCTTCACCGACGTCTTCTTCTTTGCCGGCGTCTTCTTCTGACCCGACGCCGAAGCGCCGCTCCGTTTGGACGGCGGAAGAATCGACTCGTACGTCGCGATGAAGGACTCGACGCTGAATTTGCGAATCGTGTCGCCAATGGCGTCCAGGGCGATCCCTTCGAGGTTCCTGCAGCGAACGCACGCCTTGCCCATATCCAGCTTCTTACCCGTCTTCTTCCATGCGTCCTCGAATTCGCGTTTGAGCTTCTCATCCATATAGACGCAGAAGAGATAAAGTCCGATGTGGTTCTTCTGAGAGGCGATCTGCACGAACGGCAGCGGCTGCCGGGGATCGCAATGGTAGCCCGGCGGATACACGCTGTGCGGAACGAAATAGCCGATCATTCCGTACTGCATGCCCTCCTGGAATCCCCTGCCCAGATTCCTGTTGATCACTTTTCGAATCGCGTTGATGGCGACGCGCCGATCCTCCGGCAACGCTTTGAGATACGCTTCAATCGTTGTCGCTTTGCTCTGCATTCGCAGTCTCCCGCGGTCCGTCATCCCGGCCGCCCGCTGGTCCCGATTCCCCCGGGGAAGAAAAGCCTGAACCGAACGAGGCCCGATCTCAGTTCGGGTTCCTGAAGAACATCGCCGTGTACCAGACATTGCCGCCGTTTCGGCGAACACCTATGCCGCAATGGGTCCACGCGGGCATCGTCTGCGCACCGCTCACGGGCATCGGCGCATCGAGCTGCGTGTGATGCCCGGGGGACGTCACCCACGCGTCGACCGCATCCTGCCCTGTGAGACCCGCGTTGACGGCCATGTAGAGATTCTCGCCGACGAAGGGGTTGCCGCTTGTCGGATCGATCGTTCCATCCGGATCGTGCATGATCCCCGCATCGAGCGCCCGTGTCGCCGGATCCTTGCCCGTGTTCGGATCGACGTGCTCGAAGAAACTGCCGGCCTCCATGGCCAGACAATGGGCGTACCCAACATTGGCGCCGGCGGCGTACCACGTGTAGGCGGGTAAGCTCTTACCCGCCCGATGGTTGTTGATCGCCGTCAGGGCGTCCATCGCGAGCTGAAGCTCTTCGGCGCTCATGCTGGCGCCGCTCGTATTCATATTCGTGTTCGTGTTGGTATTGGTGTTCGCGCCGCCGTTGGTATTGGTGTTTCCGGTCACGCCCGACATCGTGTTCGGACATCCGTTCATCCCCATGGCGGTGAGGCCCAGCAACGACGTAATAACAATGCGACTACCGACATGCTTCATGACACGACTCCTGGACACGCCGACGCAACATCCATCCGGACGCGATCGATCGCAATCGAATTCACCTAAGCGGAACAATGGACGCCAGACGACTGGCATTCTACCGAGCGGCGATCCTCACCGGAAGCGCCGAACGAAGACGCGTCACGTCGCGATTCAATCATCGTTCGACGAAACGTCGTGAAATTTGCCGGATCTTAACACTGGATTTGCGGGGTTCCACCTTGTCGATCCCGCGTCGCGCCGTACCTTACGCGCGGAGGCGGCAGGGAATCGAGAATGCCTGAATTCACGCCAGACCCTCGCGTATCACATCCATCACAAACTTCAGGAGAAGCACGCATGAACACCCAACGACGGACAGGAACCCTCAACACTGCGCTCGCCATGATGGCGATGATCGCACTTCTCGCCACGGCGCGAACCGCCAGCGCCGCGCCGCCGCTGAAGAAAAACGCCGACGCGCGCGTCCTGCAACTCCACGCGCACGACTGCGCCGTTGATCAGCTGAGTGACCCGGATCATGTCGACGCCCGACTCCAGGAGCGACCTCGGCGCGGATTCGCCATGCCGCGCACCACTTGGGCCTACACGACGCTGATCGACAACGGTCCCGTCGACAACCGACTCGACATCGTGTTCGTGGGCGACGGTTACACAGTGGCGGATCTGCCGACTTACGCCACGCATGTGGACAATGTCCTCCCCGGCTTCTTCGCCGAGGAACCGTTCGCGGCCTACGCGTCCTACTACAACGTTCATCGCGTGGACGTCATCTCGAACGAATCGGGCGTCGATGAGCCCGCGATCGGCCAGGTCCGCGACACGGCCCTGAACATGGTCGTCAGCGCCACCTCGACGGGCATCAGCGTCAGCACGAGCCTCGCCCGCGCCGCGGCCGCCAGCGCACCGCAGTTCGAGCAGGTCCTCGCCGTCGCCAATACGACGACCTACGGCGGCAGCGGCTACTTCTCCGCAGACGTCGGCACATTCCCCGGCGGCAACGGTCTCGCCACGCAGGTCGCCCTGCACGAATTCGGCCACTCCTTCGGCAACCTCGCCGACGAATACTACACGACCGGCGTGACGCACTCGCCGTACGAGCCCAGCCAGGCGAACGTGAGCATCTACGACGCCGCCACGCAGACGGCCCAGCAGCGCAAGTGGTTCCGCTGGCTCGATCTGCCGAATGTGGACACATTTGAAGGCGGTCACTACGCCCAGTTCGGCGTCTATCGACCCACGAACGCATCAAAGATGCGAACCCTCAGCGGCGACTTCGAGGAGGTCAACGTCGAGCAGCTCGTCCGACTGGTCTATGAAACCGTCTCGCCGATCGACGACGCGACAGCCGCGTCGCCCGAGGCTTACCTGGCCGGCGCCAGCTTCTTTGTGACGCCGATGCAGCCGGCGGATCATGACCTCGACATTCAGTGGGCGATCGACGGCGTCGATGTTCCCGGCGCCACGGGCGCGAACTTCACGCCGGACTACGAGGCTCTGAGCGATACGCTCCATACCGTCAGCGTCACGGTCGTGGACAACACGTCGCGCGTCCGCGACGAGAGCATCCGAACGAATTACATGACGGACACGCGCAGCTGGCTCGTCCAGGGCGGCTACCCCGGCACGCCGACCGGCCTGTCGGCGACCGCCGACGCCGACAGCATCTTCGTCGATTGGAACGACAATCCCGAGCCCGACATCACGAACTACGTCGTCTATCGCGCGACGACCTCCGGCGGTCCCTACACCTTCGTCGGGTCCCCGACGACGAGCGAGTTCGATGACACGAGTGTGACGCTCGGCGTGACGTACTACTACGTCGTCGCCGCCGTCGCCCAGGGCAATGAGAGCGACACGGGGAACGAAGACCTCGGCACGGCCGGTGTCGCATTCCCCGCGGCTCCGCAGAATCTCATCGCCACGGCCGGTGAAGAGACGATCACACTGGACTGGGATGACAACAGCGAGCCGAACCTCCTCGGCTACCACGTCCTGCGCGCAACGACGAGCGGCGGGCCGTACACGCGGATCAACAGCGCCCTCGTCACGTCGAGCGACTACAGCGACATGGGCCTGACGAACGGCGTCACCTACTACTATGTTGTCCTCGCCCGCGACGCCAACGGTAACGATGGCGCTCAGAGCGCCGAGGCGTCGGCGACACCTGTCAACCTGCCGCCGGCCGCGCCGACGGGCCTGACGGCCGAACCGCGCGATCGAAGCGTTTACCTGACGTGGAATCCGAATACGGAACCCGACTTCAACTCCTACTTCATCTACTACTCGCTCACGAGCGGTGGCCCCTACGAGGAGATCGACAACGACGACACGACGTCGTGGCTCGTCGGCGGGCTGACCAACGGCGTGACTTACTACTTCGTCATCGCCGCCGAAGACGCGTCGACCCTCATGAGCCCCTACAGCGCCGAAGTCGCCGCAACGCCGGTCGACAACCAGGCGCCGGACCAGCCGGAAAACGTCATCGCCCAGCGCGGTGAAGGCGCCGTCCAGCTTTCCTGGGACGTCGTCAGCGATCCGGGACTGGCCTACTACACGGTTTATCGATCAACGACCTCGGGCGGTCCCTACACCTTTGTCGATTCGCCGGAAGATCCCGAGTACCTCGACAGCGGCCTGACCAACGAAGTCACGTACTACTACGTCGTCACCGCGACGGACACGGCCAGCAACGAGAGCGTGTACAGCGACGAAGTCTCGGCCACGCCGACCAGCGACCTGCCGCCGTCGGCGCCGACGGGACTCACGGCAACGCCCGGCGATGGCGTCATCCACCTCGACTGGAACGACAATCCGGAAAGCGACATCAACGAGTACAGGATTTATCGAAGCACGACCTACGGCGGGCCCTACACGGAGCTCGACGCGGATGTCGTCAGCCAGTTTGATGAATCGAGCGTCACGAACGGCGTTCGTTATTACTACGTCGTCACGGCGGTCGACAACGCCAACCAGGAGAGCGGCTACAGCAATCAGGCGACGGCCATCCCGACCGACGGCATCCCGCCGGCGGCGCCGCAGAACCTCGCGGCCTATATCTTCGACAGCGGCGGTGTCTTCCTCGACTGGGACGACAATTCGGAGCCGGATTTCAACTCGTACTCCATCTACACCTCGACGACGCAGGGTGGCCCCTACGAGGAGTATGACAACGACGACCCGAGCGAATTCCCGATCTTCGGTCTGACGACGGGCGTTCCGTACTACTTCGTCGTCACTGCCTTCGACGACGACGGCAACGAAAGCGCCTACAGCAATGAGGTCTCGGCGATTCCCGCCAGCGAACCGCCGCCCCTCGCGCCGCGAAATCTCACGGCGACGACCCAGGACAACCAGGTCACGCTGAACTGGTCGGACAACTTCGATTCGTTCGAGTTCTACACGGTCTACCGGGCGACGACTTCCGGCGGCCCCTATACCGCCATCGCCACGCCCGGCCCGAGCGCCTTCGTCGATACGACAGTCACGGGTGGCCAGACGTACTACTACGTCGTCACGGCGACCAACGAGTTCAGCGACGAGAGCCCCTACAGCAACGAAGTCTCGGCCACGCCGCCGGTCCCCGTCCCGCCGCCATCCAACGTGTACGCGGTTTCGACGACGACCTACGTTCGGCTCGCATGGGACTGGGTCAACGATCCCCGCGTCGATGGCTTCGGCATCTATCGCTCGACGACGAGCGGCGGCCCCTACGCACAGGCCGGCGCCGTGCAGGATACGCAGTGGACGGACTACAACGTCACGGCCGGCGTCACGTACTACTACGTCGTCGTCACGATCTACAACCACCAGAGCGAAAGCGCCTACAGCGCTGAGGTCAACGGAACTCCCGGCGACTTCTTCCCGCCGGCGGCGCCGACGAATCTCGTCGCCACGCCGACAGACGGTGGCGCCAACCTGTCGTGGGACGCCAATTCGGAATCCGACTTCAGCGAATACGTCATCTATCGCGGAACCACGAGCGGCGGTCCCTACACGGAAGTCGACCGCGATGATGCGACGGCGTGGGCGGATGGCGGCCTGACGAACGGCGTGACTTATTACTACGTGCTTTCGGCCGTCGATACGTCCGGCAACGAGAGCGGATACAGCAACGAGGCCGCCGTCACGCCGGGCCTCGCGCAGCCGAGCGGCTATGTCGTTCAGTCGGGCCGGACACAGGTGACGGGTTCGACGACGGACGTCACGATTTCGCCGGTCGATCCGAATCACGCCTTCGTTCTGCTCAGCTACGGCACGGGCTACAGGAACGGTAACACCAACGCCAACCAGGTCATGGTCCGAGGCGATCTGCTCGACGCGAGTACGCTGCGACTTTATCGCGGCAACTCCGGCAATTCGTCGTGGGTCAGCTGGCAGGTCATCGAGTGCGCCGGCGACGAGTTCACGACCTATCGCGGTACCGGTTCGTTCTCCAACGGACAGGGCGCCGCCTCGCTCAGCATCGGGGCGAGCGTGAACCCGGCCGACTGCCTCGCGCTTGTGTACGCGGATTCGAACTCGAACAGCCGCAACTACTACAGCGAAGCCCACCTGACGGCGAATGTCGATTCGACGACGACGGTTCAGATCGAACGCGCCGACACCGGCAGTTCGAGCGTGAACTTCAACTGGCAGGTCGTCGAATTCGACACGTCGAAGATCGACTCGATCCAGCACGGCGCCCTGAGCTTCAGTTCGCCGCGCGAGAACAACCGGGCGTCGGCGACGATCAGCGCCGTCAACCCGAACAGTTCGATCCTGCTCTTCCAGAGCCGCACGTCCGTCAACGGCCTCACCTACACGGCCGTTGCGGGGCAGCTCGCGTCGGCAACCAGTGTTGAGTTCTATCAGCACACGGGTTCGAGCGGCGTTCGAACCGTTGAGTACACGGTCATCGACTTCGGCGCCGGCGCCGCGGCCCAGGGCGGACAGCTCGATCTCACGAGTAACTCGAACTGGTCGACGGCCAACGCCTCCCTGTCGGCCGTGGACACGTCGCGCACGATGACCTTCCACAGCCTGACCTGCGACGGCACGGGTACCGCCTATCCGCGCTCGTACGCGACAGGGGTGCTGACATCGAGCTCGAACTTCCAGTTCCAGCGACAGCGCTGGGGCCAGGCGAACTACATTGAATGGCAGGTCATCGAACTGCCCCCCGTCACGCCCTGATCGCGCGACGGACACACGAACCCCTGAATGACAAAGGGCCCCGAGACAACCTGTCTCGGGGCCCTTTTCTTTCGTTCGTCTTCACGTCGGCGAAAACCGCGCCGATTCGTCAGGCGCGCTGTCGATAGAGATTGTCGTCCACGACTTTTCGCATCGCGGCCCGATTCAGGCCACCGCCGAGAAACGTGTCGATCTGTTCGATTGCGGCGTCGGCGCCGCCCGTCATGATGGCGTTGTAGTCCACTTCGATGTACTCGAACTGCGACCCCGCCTGAAGACGGCCGAGCGTATCGGCGACATGCTTCTCGAAGAACTGCGCCATGACCTCGTCGCTGGGACCGTCGTCGCGGACTGTCCCGCGCCGCTCCATCATCCGCTTCTGCGACGCCAGGATCTCCTCCATGCGCCGCCGCATGAACAGGACGCGGTAGTGATGGCCCGCCGGCAGGTCGACAACGAGTTTGGAGATCATCTTGACCGCCTTGCCGCGCGCCTCCGGTATCCAGGCCGTGTCTTCCCTGATCTTCTTGACGCGCTCGAACTCGTAGTAGCCCTTCGGGTTGTCGTCGTCGGCCGTCCGAATCCCGTCACTGATCGGCGGCACACCGCCGGCGTCGAGCATGCTCATCATCATGCTCGTCCCGCTTCGCGGCAGCCCCGAAACCACTGTTATAAATTCGTCGCGCTTCATCACCTGGAATTCCTCATCCCCCCACCATCTTATGGAGGGCTCGTCCTTCCGCAAACCAGCCCTGAATCCGTCCCGAATTCGTCAGAATCCCGGCCGCAATCCGGCGGCGCCGACAAATTGTGGATGCGGCGCTCCACAATCCGAATACAATTGTGGTGGACAGACTCTTATTGCATGGTTCGTGGAAAGACGCGCAGGGCCGGGCGACGCCGGATTCGGCCCTGACGCGGATTCGTTTCCGAGGAGGATTCGATCATGTTCAAGGCGCCGAACAACTCTCACATTCGGCCGGCGCTTCGGCCGGCGCTCTTTCTTCTCGCAGGATTCCTGTGTGTGGCGGTCTCGATCGGCATCGCCTGCAGCGATGGATCACAGACCACCGCCCCGTCATCGGATCGATCGGCTCAGGTGACAGTCGAGTCTCACGGTCTGCATACCGTTCGCAACGCCGATCTGCGAATGATCATGAACAAGCTGCACGCCCTGCGACTGAATGAGATCACGGAGGAGATCGAAATTACGGGCGAGCTTCAGCGGGATATCTGCGACGTCGCAACCATGGCGGAATCCCTTGCCGCCGACGCCCAGCTGCTTCCGCTCCTGCTCGAGAATTCCACGATGACCAGCGAAGCGCGCCGACTCATGACATCCATGTCCACGCGCCTCAGGCTGGAAGCCGAGGAAGTCGTCGCCGCGGCCCACGACAACGACCTGCCGCTGCTCCGCAACAATCTCCGCGACATGCTCGACACCTGCGCCGACTGCCATCGCGAATTCCGGGCGCCGACGCTCGTCATGGCCGACTTCGCCCATCGGCGATAGTCGCGGTTTTTATTGGACGCTGCAGACCGACTTGACCCGCGATCCCGGGACTCGATACGCTAAAAGAAACGTCAGGCGGGCCAGCCCCGCCTTTTTGTTCGCCGACCAGATAAATCGTTTTATCAGGGCCCGTCATGTCTATCCAACGTCTCTCGCTTTTCGTGATTTTCGCCGTCGCGAGCCAGACGCTCCGCGCCGAGCCGTCCTTCGTTTCCCACGCGCCCGCTGACGCCGTCTTCAATCAGCCGGGCGGCGTCACACAGCGAAACCCGTTGGTCGTTCGGGAAAACGACATCCTTCAGCTCTGGATCAAGATTGGTCCCTCCTTCAGCTATGACAACGTCGCCGTCTATTACACAACGAACGGCGACACACCCAACGGCGCCCAGGGAATCGGCTTCGGAGCGACGACCGCCCTGCGCAATGTCGGCGGCTTCCCGACGATCTTCTTCCAGTACAACGAAGGTGGCGACGACTGGTGGCGCGTCAACTTCCCCATCGGCGCCCTCAACTACGGAAACACCATCCGCTACAAGATCAGCGCGTGGCAAAGCGGCGAACCCGGCGAGAAGTTCGCCGGCGATGGCGAAGTCCGGGATTTCGAGGTCCACATCGCGTGGCCCGGCGCAGGCGCCGGCGCGGCCAATCCATCCGAGGGCTTCCCGCCCGTCGCTCACTACCTCGAGGAAGGCGTCGTCGGCAACAACTACATGAACGTCATGCTTGATCTGAACGGCACGGTCTATGACGTGTATTACCCGTCGGCCGGCTGCGTGCAGGGAATCAGCACGAAGAATGAAGGCTACGTCGACGGCGCGGATACCTTCCCGCCGCTGCTTCCGTCCGGCGCCCGCGGCCAGATGCACATGAACCAGGGCATGGCCGGCGTTCGCCTGGGGGGCGTCACCTACTGGCTCAGCAACGAGGCCGGCGTGGGCTACGAGAACAACGCCCAGCAGTATGTCGACGACACGAACGTCATCTTCACAACGGCAAAACTGAAGAACGCGGACATCACGATCGACCAGTACGATTTCTGCCCGAAGGACATCGCCTTCCCGCTCGACGACGGCGCCAGCCCGAACCGCGGTCTCTACATCAAGCGATACCTCATCACGAATAACGAGGCGAGCGCCCAGACGATCGACTTCTACTACTACGCCGACTTCGCCCTCAATGGGGGCGACAGCTTCGACGGCATGTTCACCGACGCGGCCCGCGGCGCGATGATCGCCTACGACAACACGCAGCGCCTGACCTCTTCCAGCGGCGAATACAATCCGACGACGTTTGGTGATTACGTCAAGAATGTCAGCGTCTATCTCGGCGTCGCCATGCGAACGAGCGACGCGCTCGGCGCGGCCAGCGGAACGCCCGCGACGGATTTCTGGAGCGACTCCAGCGCTGACCAGGGTCAGGGCTGGATCGGCAGCCGGCTGACGATTCCGGCCGGCGCCGCGAAGGAAGTGGATGTCATCTACGTCGGCGGCTTTGACAACTTCGCCGGGGCGACGGGGACCTATGACTTCCAGATGGATAACGCCATCGACTGGTTTCTCAACAGCGATCTCGCCGCCGCGCAGACGGCGACGGAGAACTACTGGACGAACTGGATCAACGGCGGCGTGACAATCGACTTCCCCGATGATCGATTCGACGAGACCTTCAGGCGAGGCCTGCTCGCGACGGCCCTGCACCTCGACGGCAGGAACGGCGGAATCATCGCCGGCATGCACAACGGCGCCTATCCCTTCGTCTGGCCGCGCGACGCCGCATGGGCCGCCATCACGCTCGCGCGCACGGGCCACATCAACGAAGGCAGGGAGATCTTCCGATTCCTGCGCGACATCGCCTATCGCGATACCGAGGGCTGGGGACGGAAGGGATTCTGGAAGCAGAAATACTCGACGGATGGGTTCACGATCTGGGGCACGCCGCAGGTCGACGAGACGTCGTGTTATCCGTGGGGCGTCAAGTACATCTATGACGTGACGGGCGACATCACGTTTCTTGAGGATCATTACGATGAGGTGTATGAGGCGGGTCTCGCCTCCAGCCAGGACAGCACGAACGATTCGCGCCTGCGCTACGAGGAATCCGTCGATCTCGTCTATTCCATGAACCTCTGGGAAGACTCCTTCGATGTCTTCAACTACTCCAACGCCAGCGTGATTCGGGGTCTCGAAGACGCCGCCCGCGTCGCCGACATTCTCGATCAGAACGTCTGCCCCGGCGGTCCCGGTACCTGCGGCTACCACAGCGACAAGGCCCTGTTCGAGTCCCGCGCCAACGCGATCCGCGCCGGTCTCGACGCGCGCCTTGTCTGGAACGGCGAGAACACCGACATCTCGCAGATCGGCATTACGTATCCCTTCGAAATCTACCCGCCGGGCCACGCGCGGGCCGAACTCCTGATGGATCGCATGAACGGCGTCGCCAACGACATGTTCGGAAACAACCATCCGCTGGTGAATTTCGGCGGCGAATGGAATGACCTGATCAATCGATACTGGGGAGACGGCTACTGGAACAACCCCGGCGCTCCGAACGCCAACGGCAGCCCGTGGTTCCTCACGACGATGTGGTACGGCTGCTACTACGGCATGCGGCAGGACATCAACCCCGGCAAGGGCGACATCGACAACCATCGCTATCGCACGGAACTCCTGCTCGATCGCCTGGGCCCCATCGGATTCGGCGCCGAACAGATCGCCCCCAGCAACAGCCTGCTCGAGCCCAGCGCGCCGGACTTCCTCCTCCAGACGGCCTGGCCGAACGCATGGGAATCCATGAGCTTCTTCGTCGATTCGATGATGCTTTTCCTCGACGTCACACCCGACGCGCCGAACAACACGCTCCGCATCGAGCCCAAGCTGCCGAGCGGTTGGTCGACGATGTCCTTCGCCAATATCCCTGTCGGCAATGTCCGCGTCAGCGTCACCTGTGACGAGGCCGATGGCGTCAACGGAAACACGTTTACGAATGAGACCGGCGGGGCGCTGGACTTCGATACCGTCATCCGAATTCCGGCCGGCGCGAATCTGCTGGGCGCCACGCGGACAGACGCGCTCGACTGCGTCACCGCGGGTGTCGACAGCTACGATGCCGGGACTGGCCGCGTGCGCGTTCTCGGGGCCCTCGACGCCGGCGTCGCGTCCACGACGCGCATCGACGTCCATTACGGCGACGCAGGCGATTTCGTCGCGCCGGCGGGCGTCGACCTGAACGACATCCCCGAGTTTGTCGCCGTCCTGCTCGGCGCGAATACGGACTGTGTCGCGCGGCTCAGGGCGGACATGAACGCGGATGGTGTCGTCAACGGCGCCGATATCAGCGGCTTCACGTCCGCCATCGCGCCGTAGCGTGTCAAAGTCGCCTTGACGGGTGGGCCACCCCTTCCAGGGGTGGGGGCGCGACGATACGAAGCAGAGTAAGCCTCAATTCCGAAACACGATCTCTCACGCGCCTATCGTCGCGCCCACCACCACTGAAGTGGTGGGCCACGCGCCTCATTTCCGAAACACAACCCTTCAACCGCAGGCGCCCAGTAGCCGGTAGGCGGTCCAACCGTCCGGGAACCGCTATCCGGTCAGCCTCGAATTCGCGCGCCGTTCCTTTTACGTCGGCTGGCAAAGCACCTATCATCGATCGCATGCAACCGCTTCCGTCCAACGCGCCGCTCCGCGCCTTTCGGCCCGTTCCGAAGACTGGCGTCATCTTCGTCATGGAAGAAGCCATGTCGCGCGGCTATCACGCCGGCGACGCCGACTGGGTCAATCTGGGGCAGGGCGCGCCGGAAACCGGGCCCCTGCCGGGCTCACCGCCACGCGTCGATCAGATCGTCGTGGCCGACACCGCGCGCGAATACGCCCCCGTCGGCGGTCTGCCCCAGCTCCGCGCCGCCGTCGCCGCGCTGTACAACCATCGCTATCGACAGGGCAAGTCGTCGCAGTATGGCCCGGAGAACGTGGCGATCTCCTCCGGCGGCCGGGCGGGTCTCACGCGTGTCGCCGCGGCGCTGAATCGCGTACACCTCGGGCATTTCCTACCCGACTACACGGCCTACGAGGAACTGCTCGAACTCTTCCGCGACTTCCTGCCCATTCCGATCCTCAACAAGGATCGCCGCCTGCCGGACGCCGATCGTCTGCGGGACGAGATCATCGGCCGCGGCCTCGGCGCCCTGCTTGTATCGAATCCCTGCAATCCGACGGGCGACGTCATTCACGGCGACGCCCTCGACGGCTGGGTGAATCTCTCGCGCGAGTCCGGCTGCGCGTTGATCTTCGACGAGTTCTATTCGCACTACATCTACGACGACGCGGCCCGACACGGCGTCGCCAACAGCGCCGCGGCCCATGTCGATGATGTCAACGCGGATCCCGTGCTGATTCTCGATGGCCTGACGAAGAGCTGGCGTTATCCCGGCCTGCGACTTTCCTGGACGCTGGGCCCGGCCGACGTGATTCAGGCGATTACGTCCGCCGCGTCCTTCCTCGACGGCGGCGCGCCGCACGCCGTCCAGGCGACGGCCGTGGAGCTGCTGAGTCCTGCAATCGCCGACGCCGAGGCCCGCAGCATCCAGGCGGAGTTCGCTCGCAAGCGGCGATACATGATCGATCGCATCCGCGAGATCGGATTCGTCCTCGACTTCGAACCGCCGGGCGGCTTCTACTGTTTTGCGTCGCTCGAGAATCTGCCGCCCCACCTGCGCGACGGCATGGACTTCTTTTACGAAGCGCTCAACTACAAGACGATCACTGTGCCGGGCCGCTTCTTCGACGTGAACCCCGGACAGCGCCGCAGCAACATCGCATCGCGAATGAACGGATTCGTCCGCCTCAGCTATGGACCTGGCATGGCGGACCTGGAAAAGGGACTCGATCGTCTCGCCAGGCTGTGCGCCACGACGTGATCCCGTCGGGTCGCGTCGCGCCATCATTCGCGCGTCATCGATTTCGTGATCAACTCCCTGCCGAGGGCGATCAGATCGTCCACATCACGCTTCGGCAGAAACAGGCTTGTCGGAATCTCGTCGAACCTGGCGCGGCGCTCGGCGTCCTCAATCTGGTGAAAACCAATGTGCAGGAATTCTCGCTGAACCTCGGCGCGATTCGATCGAAATTTCACTTCGGCCTCGGGACAGGCGGCGCCCACGGCAAGGGCCGCGGACTCGTAGATCCGGGGTTCCTCGCACATCAGATGATTCATGATCCGAACGAGCGCGTCGGAGTAGTTGTCCACGCCGATGGAGGCGGCCTGGAACGTCTGCATGAAGATTCCCGGCGATGTCGCGCGATCCTCAATGGGCATATTCGAACTGACGCCCGCGTCGACCGTGATCACGATAAGCCGCTTGATTCGACCCGCGTCGATCATCTCTTCGATTTCGCCGTGCTGCATGGAATCAATCACATGACGCAGGCCCAGGTTGTCGACCAGACCGCCGTCGCCAAGGAAAAGATACCTGTGCCGCGATCGATCCAGGTCATATTGGCCCGTCCCCGGATCGGGCTGGCGCGTCGCGATGTGGTGCGCCCACTTCTGCAGGCGTGACTCGTAGTCCGCCGACTTCGCGGCCATCACGTGATGATGAATGACATCCATCTCGGCGAGCGGCTTGTGGTATTTCATCCGCAGCGGACTGAACACGACGGGAAACGCCGACGACGCCGCCACGGCCCAGCCCACGGGCACGCTGTCCAGATTCGACGCCAGCAGGTCGAAGTCCTGCTGGGTGAACTCGACGCGCGTCGACGTCGCGATGTTTGTCGAGTTGATAACGATGAAAGGTCGTTGATTTCGCCGCCGCAGATCGCCGTAGGTGTATCCCTCGAAAATCCGATCGTCGTAGTAGCTCGCCGCCACGTCCGTCCGATCGAGCACCGCCGAGGGGAGGCGAAAGGCGATCCTCGGATCCAGCATCTGCCGGACGATTTCCATCGGCAGGTTCAGATCCAGGAAGCGTCTGCGGAATTCGCCTTCGAAGAAGGCGTCCCCCCAGGCGCCGTATCCCATGGCGGCGAAGGATCCACCCGAGACGGACGAAATGATGTCGAGCTCATCGAGCATCACGCCCTTTCCGCCGGGCGCCGGAAGTTCACGCAGCCCCTCCATCACGCCATACGCCAGGGCCGCGGCCCGCGCGCCGCCGCCCGACAAGGTCAGGCAGACGAACGTCTCGTCGCTGTTGTTGGGCCCTTTTTCGATATTCGCGAAGCGATAACCGCCGGACGGCTCATATCGCTTCAGGCGTTTGTTGACGGTCTCCGGAAAAATGCACGCCGCGTGCGCGCCGAACATCCCGAGCGCCAGACACAGGTTCAACCACGCGCGATGTCGGCCGACGCTTCGATACACTCGTCCCGACTCAATTTCGCTGTCCCGTCGGCCCATCTCGTCGTCTCCATCATCCGCGTCGCCCCTCGGCGATTGGCGAGGAGTATATCGACAGTGCGCGACGATGTGGAATGCGCCTGCCTGGCGGCGGCGTCACTCAGAGCCGCCGTGTCCTCATGGCGGAACGCGCCCGGCGCGCAGTGCGTGCTTATTACGCTGAGGACAGCGAGGCTCTGACCAGGATGTCTGGTTCCCTGAAACGCCGGATGAACCCAACGAAAAAAGGCGGCCCGCGCCATTTCAAGCGCGGACCGCCCCTGGGATTCACGATCACTCAGCCGTTACTGTGCCAGCAGCAGCGCGACAAAGTCCGCCACCTCGATATTGGCGGCGCAGATCTGCTGCGGCGTTCCGAGACCGTCAATGTAGACCATGAGGTACTCATCGATATCCCGGCCGTCGATCAGGCCGTTGTTGTCCACATCGCCGAGCAGGCAGCCCGCGCCGGCGTCGCCGCTGAGGCAGTGCAGGGCCCCCGCGTACAGGTTCGTGTTGCCGTCCGTCGCGAATCCGATCGCCGTCTGTCCGACGATCATGACCGAGCCTGGGTTGGCGCCGATCTGGGCGCCCACGGACAGGACGCTGCACGCCTGATCGGCGTCGATTCTCGGCGCCGCCATGAACGTGGCCGCCAGGGCGATGAGCGTGAGTTGAATTCGATTGCGTGTCATCATCGTATTTCTCCGCGGCGAATCAGGGGGTTTGTTCCCGTCGCCGATGGTTAGCGTTTACTCCGCGACGACGACGCCGTGCGTCGCCTTCCAGAGCATGGGTTTGTCATAGACGCTGGCCGATCCCTGGTACGTGTCCGGCACGATCCACAATATCGTGTCCTCAGGCGCCAGGAACGACGCGAAAGGCAACGTCTTGTACGGCCGATGAAACGATCCCGAACCGGGAAGGCTAGGCGCGTCATTCTCCACGAACTTCCAGTCAGCGGGCGGATACAGAAACGACATGAGTTGAATGTCGATATCGCTGAGGTGACTTCGCTGTCCCATGGACGTCTGCCAGGATTCATTGGGCGGCAGAATGTCGAGACCCGCACAGATGGAAGGATCATCCGAACAGCAGAATTCCTCGGCGCACGAGCGTCCCGCCCAGCGCGGGCACTCCTCGTCATTGCATTCGCACTCATCGTCCAGGTCATAGTTACACGTGGAGAAGATGCACTGTCCATAAGACATGATGGAATCGAAGTCCATCCGATCGCGCGGCCAGCCCAGCGAACCCGCATCGATGTCGAAGTTGCCGAACTTGCAGTCGTTGATCCGTTCGTACTTCACATCGATGTAGAGGTCGCGATCCGGTCGCTGATGGCTGTGATGGAATCCGAGCACATGTCCGACTTCATGAGCGAGCCCGTACAGAATCGCCGACGGCGACCAGCCCGACCAGCTCTCGCGGATATTGAACGTCCGGGCGCCACCTTCACCGCGACCGACGCGGGCGTTGCTGCCCTCGCCTTCGCCCGCGTTCTGGATCAGGACGTAGTCGTCTTCGCCGTTTCGCGGAACGAACTGAACATTGGCGACGCCTTCCCAGACGGCCATGGCGTCCAGGACATACTGCTGGTTCGCCGCAATGAAATCCGGCGCCCACTCGTACGGTACGACGCCGTTCGGCCACAGTTCGGCCTGCGTCCCGACGTACGTCCCCGCCTCGACTCGATCTGCGGCGATCAGGCACGAGGCCGCGAGTGTCGTCATGATTATCATTGAAAGGTATCTGGCGTTCATCACATTCTCCCAGGTCGCCTCCGGCGCCTGAAGACCGGTCTCGCATCAAGCGTGTGTCACGGCTCAATGACCGCCGTGCCGATCTCGCACAGGTAGATCACCGGTTTGTCGAGGAGGATCTCCTGCCCTTCCTGGTAGACACCGGGCTCCAGGTAACAGACGCTTCCCGCCGGGGCGAACGCGTTCGCGATCAGAACCGAGTCGATCGGCGCCGTGCAGGAGCCCGTCATGAAGAGCTGGTCGTCGGGCGTCAGGTAGATGTTGATACCGTTGAGGCAGGACTCGATCATCAGCGCGGGGCCGCCGCCGCGCGGCATGCCGATCTCCAGCTGCACCTGCGCCCACTCCTCCGCGGAAATGCAGGGCTGCGAGTCCAGCATGGCGCGTCGCTCCGCGAGAATATCCGCCGCTCGTGGAACGCCGCCCCCGATCAGACCGACGCCGGGCACAAGGTTGGCCCACTCGTTGTAGTCGTCGAGCGTCGTCGTGTTGCCCGTCGATCCGCACCAGCCCGAGTTGCCGCCGTTGATGTCCTGGACGACGCCGACGTTCATCACGCCATCGCAATCCCAGTCCACGGGCGTCATCGTCGTGCCGCGCGTCTCGTCGAGGTTGTTCTCGTCGAGGCTGCACATGCGCCCGAACGAATAGTCGATGTCCTTGAACAGCGACTCGTCCGGCGCCAGTCCCAGCATCAGTGTCTGCGTGCGAACGCCCGCCAACTGATATCGATAGGACATCACACTGGGCAGGTTCGGCACCTGGGGCCCCACAAACGTCGGGTCCCCCGTATCCGTGTTCGACGAACAGTCCATCGTGCCGCAGTGCGACAGGCCCAGACAGTGACCGAACTCATGCGCCAGCGTCGCCGCCTGCTCGAAGGGCGTTCCCGTCTGGCCGCCGAAGTTCCCCAGCGTCACGATCAGGTTCTGACCGCCGTCGGAGCGTCCCGAACTGCCCGACGTGACGCAGGCGGGCGGATTCGCCGAGTTCAATGATCGATACTGATGGGCGAACACGCAGTAGAACCAGGCCGGATCGTCGCCCGCATGATCGAAATACGTGTCCTTGATCGCCTTGAACGTGCAGGGATCGCCGTCGTAGGTCCAGAAGTTCCCGCAGTTCGTCATCGGGTCCGTCAACAGCGCGTTGCAGTGCGGAATCTGATCGTCAAGATCGATGATCAGCGTATGCCCCTGGCACGCGAACATCTGAATCACGGCGTCGAGCACCATCTGGCTCGGCTGATGATCGTGTGAACCGTCGCTGCCCATGTAGTCGATCTCGATGCGGAACGTGTCCGCCCGGGCGACGCCGACGAGTGACGCGATCGCGACGATGATCGCAGCGCCAGTGAAATGCCTGTATCGTGTTTGTGTTTGCATGATGGGTCCTCGTGTTTCCGGAATGACCACAGTCGCCGCCTTACTGAAGGCTGACGAGCACCAGCACGAGACCATTCGACGGCGACGTCATCGCCTTGCCGATGATTGCGCCCTGCGCCGCATCGTGATCCGTGACCTTCATGCAGCAGCCCGGCTTGTCCGATGTCGTCAGCAGATCGCCCGGCTGAATGTCACCCTTCGACGTGTCCACTTTGCAGTAAACGCGGCCCGTCAGGGCGACTGGGTAGCGACCGTCGGCGATCGATCCCTGCTGTCCCATCATCATGCCCGTGCGAACGCCACCCGCGCCGCTGACGATGCCGGCGACCGTTCGATCGTGCGTCTTTCCGGACACGACCAGCGAACCGGGCCTGGCAGGGTCGATGCAGACGACCATGCCCGCCTCGACGCCCGTCGCCGATCGGATCTCGAACTGCTCCGACAGGTCGCTGCCGCCCGTGATCTGAAGCTCTTCCGTGATGACACGGGCGTCACCGTTGACATCCGTATCCAGGATGATTTTGGCGTTGCCCGAGGCGTCGCGCAGCTCCATGTAGGCGCCGTTACCGCTGTTCTGATTGGCGTCGATCACGACCGCCGTCTGACCCGCCTGGTAGAGCGTGATGCGACCGCTGTCGTTACCGTCGTCACCATCCATGACGGCCGCCACGGCGCCCGCGCGTCGCAGGGTCAGGCTGCCGCCGCTGCCGTCATCGGCGAGCAGTCGCGCGCCGGAGGTTCCGTTCTTGTACAGTTCCAGGCCCGCGCCGCCGTTGACGCTCCAGGCGTCGAGGACCGCCGCCGTCGTGTTCGCCCAGCGAAGCTCGAGTCGGCCACCGTCGTCGTCGTTGTCGGCGTCGAGAATGACGCGCGTGCTCACGCCCTCTTTCATGACCAGGCGACCGCTGTCGTCGTCATCCGTGATGAACGAGAAGACATCCTCGCCGGCGGAGTTTCGCAGCGACAACTCCGGATCGTTCCCCGTGCCGCTGCCGTTCAGTCGGAAGATCTCCGAGCCGGCGGCGTTCCAGACGTGCATCTGAGGTCCGCCCGGCACGCTCGCCCCGGGGGTTCCCGCGTCGAACCGGAAGATCTCGCGGGCGCCATCACCCAGCGCCAGACGGGCGCCGTTCGAACCGTCATCACCATCGGCGTGAAGCGTGCCGACGCCATTCGCGTCATAGATGATCATTTCACCCGCGTTGTCCTCGTCACCATCGAGCTGAAGCGTCTCGACGCCGCCGTCGTTGAAGAGTGTCAGACCACCGCCGCCGCCGGCGCCCTTGGCGTTGAGCCGGACGGTCGTCGTGATGTGATCGCGCATCGTCAGCAGCGACGCGCTGTTGCCGTTGTCGTCCGCCGTCAGCGAGAACGTGAAGACACCCTGGCCGTTGTAGCCCTTGATCGCGCCACCTTCGTCGCCGCCCGACGTGCCCACCGACTGATCGCCGTCGAGGCTCAGGCCCAGCGCGCCCGACGCCTGGTAGATCTCCATGAAGCCGCCACCGCTGAGCGAATTGCCGAGCAGCGTCGTCGAGACGGTTCCCGCGATTGTCTTTACGCGACCCGCGGCGCCGTCGGTCTCAACCGTCGTCGTTCCCGCCGAATCGAGGGCCTTCATCGTGCCGGCGTCGCCGGGCTGACCGAGGACGACGTCGTTCGTCAGTTCCTCGTTCTCCACGCGATCCACGCGAAACGCGTGCGGCACGGACACCAGGGGGATCCGCGGCGACAGCTCCGGATCGTTGTTCACGCTGACGCCCAGTTCCCGGGCGCCGCCGTCCCAGCTGCTCCGCGAGACGGGGACCATCACGTTCACGACGCCGCCGGAGACGGTCGTCGCCACCACGATCGGTCCCTCAATGGGCCCGATGACCGGGTGGTAAATCGTGAAGGAAAGGTTGACGGGGCCATCGGGCAATGGATCGCCGACGCCGTCCGTGAGGAGCGCCTGGAAGCTGATCCGGCTGGTCTCCGTGGAGAAAATCGGCCCCGCGAGCGCCGGAACGGCGGTTCCGGCCAAAATCAGCGCCGCCGTCAGCAGCGCGAACGATCGCACAGATTTCGGATTTCGATGCATGTCGTGTCTCCCTTTTGATCTCGATTCAGAAGCGAACGCGGGGCCCACAACCCCGCCGTTAGGGAGACTGGCCGCCTCGAGGACCGGATCTTTCATGAATCGCGAACTTTTTTTGCCCGATCCCGAAAATCCGGGAACCTGACGCGGCGCCCGCCGGGGTAAAAACGCCCGACGGATGGCCGGCGCCATCGTCGAGAAGTCCTCCCGCGTCGGGCTTACAATCCCCCCTATGCCCACCAGCCACTCAAGCCGCCGGCGCTACGACCAGTACCGCCGGCAGATCCGCGATCGCAAGGCCGACGGCTCGTCGAAGTCGTCGGGACGCGACGAGACTCACGCCAACCCCGCGCTGACTGTTGAGACCGCGAAGATCAAATCCACGAAGCGGCATCGCAGCTTTCGCCAGCTGTTTGCGGCGTTCTGGGGGTTTCTCCGCAGTCATCACGCCACGCTCTACCTGGCGCTCTGCACGCTGAGCGTCTCCACATTGCTGGGGCTCGTCCCGCTCTACGGCACGAAGCTTGTGGTCGACAACGTTCTCGGCGACAAGCCCATGCCGCCGGGGATCCCCGCGTGGCTCCACCTGCCGACCGAGCCGAGAACACTGCTGGCGGTCATCGCGATCAGCATGGTCGGTCTGTCCGTCATCTCGCTCGTCGTGGGAATGTGGGGCCGCTGGCAGGCGACGCGCGTGAGCAAGCGCGTGACGGTCGAAGCGCGGCGCCGCCTCTTCGACCACGTCGTGCGCCTGCCGCTGCATCGCATCTACACGATCAAGAGTGGCGGCGTCGCGAGCGTGCTGCGGGAGGACGCCGGCGGCATCGGTGAGCTCGTCTTCTCCATGATCTACAACCCGTGGCGCGCGATCATTCAGCTCTTCGGCAGCCTCTTCGTTCTGATCTTCGTCGACTGGCGCATGCTGCTCGGCTCGCTCGCCCTGATTCCGACCGTCTGGTACACGCATCGCACCTGGGTCGGTCGCATCCGCCCCTTCTGGCGCGACATCCGCACGACGCGCCAGGCCATCGATGGTCAGGCGACGGAAACGTTCGGCGGCATCCGCGTCATCCGCGGCTTCGCGCGCGATCGCACGGAGACGGCGCGCTTCACGTCGGGCAACCATTTCATGGCGCGACAGGAGCTCTTCGCCTGGTGGTGGATGCGCGGTGTCGACGCGGCGTGGGCCGTGCTGATTCCGCTGGCCACGGCGATCCTGCTCTGGTACGGCGGCTCGCGCGTCCTGGCGGACGCGGCGCTCGTTCGCGGCGGCGCCCTGACGGCGACGCAGGCCCTGAGTGTCGGCGATCTTGTCGTCTTTCTCGCCTACCTCACGGCCCTGCTCGGACCGATCGCGACGTTGGCGCAGAGCGCGACGACGCTCCAGAACGGTCTCGCCGGCCTCGATCGCACCCTCGATCTGCTCGCCGAGCCGATCGACATGGCGGGCGACGCGTCTTCGATCCAGCTCGATCGCGCCGGCGTGCAGGGCCGGATCACGCTGACGGATGTCGCGTTCACGTATCCCGGCACGAAGGCGCCCGTCCTGCAGGATGTGCAGCTGGATGTCGCGCCCGGCGAAACAATCGCGCTTGTGGGTCCCAGCGGCGCCGGCAAGACGACGCTCTGCAACCTCATCGCTCGCTTCTATGATCCACAATCCGGTTCGATCGCGATCGACGGCCGCGACCTGCGCGACATTGACGTCGACAGCTATCGCCGCCTGCTCGGCATCGTCGAACAGGACACGTTTCTCTTCGACGGCACGATCGCCGAGAACATCGGCTACGGACGCCGCGACGCCACGCGCGAGGAGATCATCGACGCGGCCCGCAAGGCCAACGCCCACGGCTTCGTCGTCGATCTCGAACGCGGCTACAACACGCTGATCGGCGAGCGCGGCGTGCGTCTCAGCGGTGGCCAGCGCCAACGCCTGACGATCGCCCGCGCCATTCTCGCGGATCCCAAAATCCTCATCCTCGATGAGGCCACGAGCAACCTGGATACCGAGAGCGAACGCATCATCCAGGCGAGCCTGCGTACGCTGATGAAGGGCCGCACGAGTTTTGTCATCGCCCATCGCCTCAGCACGATCGCCTCGGCCCATCGCATCGTCGTCATCGAGGACGGTCGCATCGTTGAGGAAGGCGCCCATGAACAGCTCATGGCGACCAGCGGTCGCTATCGCTACATGGTCGACCTGCAGACGCGGCCCGTCGAATCCACATCGGCGGCGGAAGAACTCAGCGACGCCCGCGCAGATTCCTGATCGACACTCCCTTCGCCGACGCGGAATGCCATTCCCATGGCCCTCCGCATCAGATCCCCTGCATTTTCCGCAACCCGCGTAGTCTCTCCGTTTAGAAGCTCTCGACCGGGCTGATTGGGTTGCTGAAACAACATTTCGATAGGGCCGCACTATGCATGCGCGCATGAATCTGATGGCATTCGTCGTCCTCATGTCCATGGCAATCCTGTTGGGCTCAGCGCCGGATTCGGCGCCGGACTCAAACAAGCGGCCAACAAGCCAGAATTACTTTCTTCTGTTGATTGAGCCGCCAACAGACAATCCCGATTACGAAGCCGGAAGGCAGAAAACGAAAGTGACAGCCGACGCCTATCGCCAACACGGCGCTCGCGTGGAAATCCTGCCGCATTCCGATCTTGAAACCTGGCTCATGAACGACGGCATCGCCTTTACCCGAGCCGTCCCGGGGATTCAGCGCATCCGTTTTGCGCAGGCACGGAAGGCCGACGGCATCGGCGGCTTTGAATTCGACGACTATACGCCCTATCGCGAGACGAAGTCCGTTCGCGTGATAAAGCCCTGGTTCATCAATCTCAGGACGCATCAGCGCCACGTCACGGGCATCAGGATGAACTTCGCGCCGGACCAACCCTACGACCTCGCAACGCCCGGAATGTCGCACTTCGATCCGCAGAAACTCGAATGGATCATCGACAGCGCCATCCAACCGATGGACGCGATGCCACCCGTCTTTAACCCGAATATGCACACGATGCGCACCAAAGGCGGCGAAGCGAAGATCATTGGCATCGACTTCGATTATGGCAACAAGATCATTGATGAAGTTCTGCCGGCGAGCCCCGCAGATGTGGCGGGCGTCAAAGTCGGGGACGTCATCCTCAAGGTCAACGACCAGGCCGACGTCACAAAAGAGACACTCGATGACATGATCCATGATGAGAAGAACGCGTCTGTCAAGCTAACGGTCAAACGAAACAACGAATCGCTCAACTTCGACATCACGCCAGTCCTTCGTCGCCCATTCCACTGCAACCAACGCATCCGAGTGTGGGACCAGTTCATTCGCGAGTTCAAATCCACGGATATCGAAGGCCATCCCTTTAAATTCGATCGCGTGAAAGGGAAGATCGTCATCCTCGATTTCTGGGGGACGTGGTGCCAACCCTGCATCGAGAAAATGCCCGAAGTCTCGCTGGCGTCCGAGGCCTATGACGACGTCGTTCTCGTCACCGTCTGTTGCCGAAGCAAGGACGCCGAATGGAAGAGCTTCCTGAAGGACAATCACCTGCCGGGCATTCATGTCCGCGACGACACGCTCTACAATCAGCTCTACGTCACAGGCTTTCCATCGACCTACATCATGGATCGCGAAGGTCGCCTGATCGCCGATCCGTCGGGCGATCCGATTGCGGCGTATATCGAGACATTCAAACATCTCGAACAGAAGCAGACGGCAGCCAGGCCGGAATCGGACTGAGCATTGCCCGATCGATCTATCGTGACTCCGTTGTCGCTCTGTCGCCCCGCCAAATGGGAATTCGATCGACGTAGCCGGCAATGCGAATGCCGACAATGCGAGGGGCTCAACGTCTGCCCGCACGACGAACTGCCGGACGAAAACGGCGAAAGCGAGCCGCTCTGCGAAGCCGGCGCCGAATCCTGATCCAACGGATCGCCCCCCAATGGGTGGCATGCCGACGCCCGACGTCGGCATGAGAAGTCGCGAGAATCCGGTGGCCCGGGGTTTTCAACCCCGGGGTCACGATGATCGACGAACCGCAAGGTCGTTCAGCAACCATCGGCGCACGCCGCGTTTCGAGACGCGACCGTCAGGGAGTCGGGCGCGCGGCGCCGGAACTGTCGCGAGCGCCTGAGTCCACGAGCGAAGCGTCGATGGCGCGTTTCGATGCGCCCAGTTGCACTGAATTCCGCGTTGCGGCGATCGTCGCCAGGCCACTCGCTGACGCGCGTGGCTCGGTACGGCGCCCACTCGATCCGACGATTTGTCGAGTGGCCCGCGCCTGCAGGGGGGTGGGGTCACGATGATCGACGAACCGCAAGGTCGTTCGGCAACCATCGGCGCACGCCGCGTTTCGAGACGCGACCGTCAGGGAGTCGGGCGCGCGGCGCCGGAACTGTCGCGAGCGCCTGAGTCCACGAGCGAAGCGTCGATGGCGCGTTTCGATGCGCCCAGTTGCACTGAATTCCGCGTTGCGGCGATCGTCGCCAGGCCACTCGCTGACGCGCGTGGCTCGGTACGGCGCCCACTCGATCCGACGATTTGTCGAGTGGCCCACGCCTGCAGGGGGTTGGGGTCACGATGATCGATCAGCCACAACGCGTCACGCGACCGCGGCGATGTTGTTCCCCTTCGTGAAACGCTCGCCAGCGCCTCGCCACGCCCCGTATCGGACGCGCTTTTCTTGTAGCAGGCGCGTGTTGTCGCGTGTCCGAGAAGACGCCGCGACACCACCGCGGGGTTGGCGCCGATAACCCCTGAAACGCCCCTAGCGAACTTCACAGGTTGCCCTGACCGATTTCCTATGTGACGTAATCTGATTATTGAATGCGCTCAAGCGAACCCGGAGACGCTCTATGGATGTCCCTCGCGCCAACGCCATCGCCCGACTGTCGATCGCCCTTCTGATCGGCTTCCTGACCTTGGCGACAACCGTCAGCGCCGCGACAATCACCGTCGACACGCTGACCGACGAGAACGACGGCGTCGGCGTCGGCGGTATCTCGCTGCGCGACGCGATCAATGAAGCCAACAGCAACGGCCAGGACGACACGATCGACTTCAGCGTCACGGGAACGATCACGCTGACGGCCGACCTGCCCGCGATCACAACCAACGTCGATATCCAGGGTCCCGGCAGGACCAGCCTCATCATCGACGGCGCCGATCTCTATCGCGTCTTCATCGTCATGGGCTCAGGCACGAATGTCACGATAAGCGACCTGTCTGTCGCCAATGCGCGCGCGAAGGGCGGCAATGGCGGCGGCACGATTACCGGCGGTGGAGGTGGCGGCGCCGCCGGCATGGGCGCCGCGCTGTTCATAAACGACGGATTCGTCCGACTCGACACGGTTGCATGCGCCGACAATGAGGCGATCGGCGGAATTGGCGGCGTGTCGAGCGGCAACTTTTCGTCCGGCGCGGGCGGCGGCGGCGTCGGCGCCAACGGGACCCACGGTGGCGGTGGCGGCGGTGGTTTCCTTGGTGGCAGCGGCGGTGGACTCAACGCAAACGGTGGCGAAGGCGCTGGCGGCGGTGGCGGCGCCGGCGGTTGTCATTGCCCTGGAAAGCTTGGCGGCTTCGGCGGCGGCGGCGGTGGCGGTGGCGAGGGCGACTTCAGTTTCGACAACGGCGACGGCGGTATCGGTGGAGACGGAGGATTCGGCGGCGGCGGCGGCGGCGCCGGAGACAATGACCTGGTCATGACGGCGCCAGCGGGAGGAAATGGCGGGACGCACGGCGGCGATGGCGGTTCCGGCTCCAGTTCCAGCCAGGGGTATGGCGGTGGCGGCGCAGGACTCGGCGGCGCCATCTTCATTCGAGCAGGAACGCTGGAACTGATCGACTGCGAATTCTATCGGAATACTGCGACTGGCGGATCGGCGGGTGGCGGTGACGCCACCGACGGCGAAGGCAAAGGCGGCGCAATCTACATCAGGAGCGGCGCGACAGTAAGGGAAATCAACTCCGACTACGGTAGCGGCGCCGACGCCAACATCGCCAGCGACGACGGCGCCACCTCGGGTGACGATGACGACGCCTTCGGCACGATCGCCGCGATTCCCGTCGTCCAGTCCATGACACAACAAAGCGTCAACCCGTCCAACGCCAGCCAGGTCACCTACTTCGTCACCTTCAGCGAAGCTGTCACGGGGGTGAATGCGGCCGACTTCAGTGTCATCGCGTCCGGCGTCATGGGCGCCAGCGTTGACGCGTCGATCCTCGACGTCGGCAGCGGCGCCATTTACGCCGTCACGATCAATACCGGATCTGGCTCGGGAACTGTCCAGCTCAAGCTCGTCGATGACGACTCGATCACCAACGGCTCGTCCGTCAAGCTGGGCGGAACCGGAACGGGCAACGGCGACTTCACGGCCTCAGTCGTCTACACAATCGATCGCGGGACACCGCGAGCGCTCACCAGCGGCGCCATCACGCGCAACAGCGCCAACCCGACGAAGGCCTCGCAGGTCACGTTCCTCGTGGCCTTCGACGAAGCCGTCACGGGCGTGGACACGAGTGACTTCACGATCGACGCGTCGGGACTCACGGGCGCCACTGTCACGGGCGTGACGGACCAGGGCGGCGGGAACTTCCTCGTCAGCGTCAACACGGGCGGCGGCGAAGGATCGCTCAGTATCGACCTCATCGACAACGACTCGATCAAGGACGCCGCGCTGAACCCGCTGGGCGGCGCTGGATCGGGCAACGGCGCCGTCACCAACGGCGAGGTCTACACGGTCGACCTGGTCCGCCCCGCCGTGACCGTCGAACCTTCGCTGCCCGGTCCGACCAACGCCGACACGCTCAACTTCACTGTCACGTTCGACGAGGATGTCAGCGACTTTGACGACACCGACGACGTCAGCATCGAACACGACGGTACGGCGCACAAGGGTGTTGCAATCACGAAGCAATCGGACACCGCCTACGACGTCACGCTCAGCGGAGTCACGGGCGATGGCGAACTCGTCCTGTACGTCAAGGCCAACGCCGCGAGCGACAGCATTGGCAATAAGAACACGATCAGCGCCGCGAGCGAAGCCGTCGTTATTGACAACACGGCGCCGGTCGTCGATTCACTTGACGCGCCCGAGGGCCTCAACGAATCGAACGAACTCGTCGTCACGATCACATTCAGCGAAGCCGTGACGGGCCTGAGTTCCGAGGACATCACGCTCAATCACGACGGAACCGCCCACGAGTCGATCACGATCGAGGCTGACAGCGAAACCACCTATCGCGTCATCGTCGCGGGCGTCTCGGGAACGGGAACCATCAGCGCCACACTAGCCGCCAACGCCGTGACAGACGCGGCGGGTAACGGCGCCGCCGCCGCGACCATTGCAAACGTCTCACTCGAAGACGGCGCAAACACGGGAGGAACCGGCCCCGGCGGCCCGCTCTGCGGCGCCGCGACGACGCCGCTCCTTGGCCTGACGGCAATGAGCGTCATCGGCTGGCGAATCCGCAAACGACGCTCGCTGCTAATCCGATAGCGCGGGTGGCCCGGGGTTTTCAACCCCGGGTTCACGATGATCGACGAACCGCGAGGTCGTTCAGCAACCATCGGCGCACACCGCGTTCCGAGCCGCGACCGTCAGGGAGTCGGGCGCGCGTCGCCGGAACTGTCGCGAGCGCCTGAATCAACGAGCGACGCGTCGATGGCGCGCATCGATGCGCCCAGTTGCACTGAATTCCGCGTAGCGGCGACCGTCGCCAGGCCACTCGCTGACGCGCGTGGCTCGGTACGGCGCCCGCTCGATCCGACGAATTGTCAGGTGGTCCACGCCTGCAAGGGGGTGGGGGCGCGATGATCAACAACACGCAACGCGTCGCCTGGAAGGGCCGCCATACCGACACCCAGAGGCGTCCCCCCCTTTTTCCTTTCATCACGCCCGCTCCGGAGGATATGATCCAACGAGCGGCACATAGCATGCGCCGCCACCTCAAGGAAAGGGCCAATCAATGAATCCGCGCGGTCACGCTCTCACGATATTCTCATTGATCCCGCTTCTGACGAACACCGCATTGGCGATTCAGCCCGCCGCGCAGCCCCAGCAGGGCGCGGCGCCGTCCACTCCCCCATTCCGAATGCTCCTGATCGACCCGCCCAAAGACAGTCTCAACTATGACGCGGCGGTCGCGATGCGAAAGGCGACCGCCGACGCCTATCAGAAGAATGGCGTCCAGGTCGAGACGGTGAGTGTTGAGGACATGCGAACGTGGCTCCAGAACGACGGACGGAAGTACGCCCTCGCCATCCCATTGATTGTGTCCACGCAGTTCGCCCGACATCGCGGCGTCGACGGCATCGGTGGCTACACGTACGCCATGCTTCGAGTGACGCCCGAATCCGATGAGAGCGCGCCGCAACTGGGCTACTGGTTTGTGAATCTGATATCGAAGGAAGTTTCGTCGGAAACCTACATTTGCGGGCACAACGGTGTTGACGCCTATCCGATTGCGCATCAGAAATACAACATGCGTTCACGGTGGTTCTCTCCGGAAAGTCTAACGTCGCCCTTTAGCCGAAAGCCAATTAAGAGGATCTCCCCGGACGACGAATCCGAAGCCGAACCCATGAGCCCAACGCGCCGAATCACACGCTTTGCGCCTGACAGTGATAAGTGGATTGAGACCTTTGCGGCCGCGGATCACAAAGGCGTCGGCTTCCAATTCTCGCAACTGAAAGGGAAAATTGTCGTCGTCGAATTCTGGCAATCATCGTGCTTTGCGAACATCCCGTCGCTTGTCCTGGCGACGGACGGGGTCAACGACATCGAACTCGTCACGATCTGCTGCGCCGGCGAGGAGAAAGCCTGGAAGCGATTTATCAGGGACAACCAGCTTCCCGGGGTCCATCTGCGTGATGACACGCTTGCCAAACAGCTTCACATCGATCGCTTTCCGACGACGGTCCTGCTCGATCGCAACGGAAAACTCGCCATGGAGCCGCGCGCAGAGTTCATAGCGGGCCAGATCGCCAGGTTCAGGGAACTCGGTGGGCTGGTCGAGAACATCCCCGCGAAACCGGCGCCCGACGCTGACACCGGCGCGCGGCGTCACCTGCTCGAACGGCTTCGCAATCGCAGGTAAGCCGGGTGGCCCGGGGTTTCAACCCCGGGTTCACGATGATCGATCACCCGCCCCCCGCGCCCCCACCATTTTCGATTACCATGCCCGCCTGGTTCGACTGACTCACGCCGCCGTTTGCGGCCTGGAGGTTTCATCCGCGTTATGCGTATCGTCTTCTTCGGCTCCAGCGAATTCGCCATCCCCACGTTTGATTCCATTCGCGGTGATGGCCACGATATCCCCCTCGTCGTCTCCCAGCCCGACAAGCCGCAGGGCCGTGGCAAGAAACTGACGCCGACGCCGCTCAAGGCCGTCGCCATCGAGGCGAGTATCCCCGTCATCACGCCGGAGAATGTCAACGCTCCGGAAATCGTCGAACAGATCCGCGAATGCAAGGCCGATCTCGGCTACGTCGTCGCCTTCGGTCAGTTCCTCGCCCGCGACCTTCGCGAGAGCGTCTTCCCAGCCGGCATGATTAACCTTCACGGGTCCGTTCTCCCCGCCCTCCGCGGCGCCGCCCCCATCCAATGGTCCGTCATCAACGGAACGGGCGAGGCCGGCGTCACAACCTTTCGAATCGTCAAAGAGATGGACGCGGGGCCCATCCTCATCACGCGACGGACCGCCATCAACGAGGATGAAACGTCGAGCGACCTCCACGATCGCCTCGCGCGCATCGGCTGCGACGCCGTTCGCGAAACGATCAAACTCCTCGAAGCCGATCCCAATACGCCCGGCGAACCGCAGGATGACAGCAGCGCGACAATCGCCCCCAAACTCCAAAAGACCGACGGTCACATCCACTTCGACGCGCCCGCCCGAGCGCTGTCGAGCCGCATCAACGGCCTGTGGAGCTGGCCCGGCGCCCACTGCCGATTCGTCTCGGCGGACGGCAAACGCGACGAACGCGTCACGCTCGCGCGCGTTCGGCCCTACGAAGGGCGATCGCAGGCGGCGGCGAATGACGACGATCTTGGCCGTATCAACGACATGATGGCCGTGCAGGCGCGCGACGGCGCCATCGAGATTCTTGAGATCAAGCCCGCCGGCAAGAACCTGATGGCGTGGCCCGACTTTGTGAACGGTCGGCGCGTCCAGACCGGCGATCGATTCCTGCCTGTGGAGCCGAACGAATGACGCGGGACGCCACGATTCGACGCGACGCGCGCGACGCCGCCATCGACGCCATCGAGACCGCCATGAGCGGCGACGCCTTCGTCGGCGCCGCGCTCGACATGCAGCAGGCCAAGTCGCAGCTCTCCCCCGCCGACGAGCGCCTCGCCGCCGAGCTCGCGATCGGGACCGTCCGGCGGCTCATCACATGCGAACACATCGCCGCGAACTTCTATCGAAGCCGCTGGGCGAGCCTGCGCGATCGTCATCGCTACATCCTCGCGATGGCGGTCTATCAGCTCTGCTGGCTCGATCGCATCCCGGATCACGCGGCCATCGATCAGGCCGTGCGACAATCGAAGAAGATGGGCGTCGGCGCCGCCAAGATCACGAACGCCGTCCTGCGCCAGGTCCAGCAGCATCGCGGCGACACGTCTCAAAGGTCAGCGGAGTTCGACGCGCGCACCACGCTCCTGCTCGACGACGCGCGACAGGTCACGTTCACGACAAACGTCTTTCCCGATCCGGAAAAGAAATCGCTGCTCTACTTCCAGTCGGCCTATGGCGTTCCGCCCTGGCTCGTCGAACGCTGGAATCGCAAGTTCAAGCGCGACGGCTGCCGACAGCTCTGCGAAGCGACGATTCGCCGGCGCACGCTGACGCTGCGCCCCAACACGCTGAAGCTGACGGCGAACGATCTGATGAAGCGACTGACGGGACGCGAAATTGCCGCCCAGCTGGACGAGAGCGCGGCGTCGATCCTCCTGCCGCCCGACATCGCCGCCGCCGACATTCCCGAGATCGCCGAAGGTCTCTGCCAGCCGCAGGACGCGACGGCGCAGAAGACGCTGCGCAGCGCCGACCTGAAACCCGGCATGTTCGTCATCGATTACTGCGCCGGCGTCGGCACGAAATCCACGCAGGCCGCCGAACTGATGAACAACGACGGCCTCGTCATCGCCAGCGACATCGATGAACGCAAACTGGATTCGGCCGCCCGCGCCGCCGAATCGCACGGTACCTCGATCGTTGAGACCTGCGCCCTCGACGCGCTGGCCGATCGCATCGCCGCGGCGGGTCGCGCGCCGGATGTCATCGTCATCGACGCCCCCTGCCTGAACACAGGCGTCCTCGGCAAACGACCCGAGGCCCGCTATCGCGCGAGCCAGCAGGCCCTCGGCGAAATTACGGAATTGCAGATGGAAATCCTGTCCAACGCCGCACGCCTCGCCGGCCCCGCCACGCGCCTCGTCTATGCGACGTGTTCACTGGAAGAGGAAGAGAACCGCGCTCAGGTGGAAGCGTTCATCGCGGTCCATCCCGCCTGGACGCTCACGCGCGACGAAGTCACCCTCCCCAAGGATTCACACGACGGCGGCTACTGGGCGACGCTCGATCGATCTTCTGAGTCGCGCCCATGACGTCGCAGGTCGGGTCATCGATCCGACACGATCAATGTCGCACGCATGAATCCTGAGTCAGAGCCGCCGTGTCCCCACGGCGACGAAAGCAACGCCGTCAGGTCATCCACACCAGGCGATCAACACGACTGATGGAATCCTGTCAGGTCGACGACCCGACCCGCGCATGAGATCGTCAGCGTTTCGCCATGCGTGAACCTGCTTGCGATTCGCTGTGTAACAACCACTTTTGGAACCGACGTGAAAGCGCCAAGCAGCGAATCGCAATGGATCGACCTTTCTGCGACTCGCACACCAAAGCTGTGTAACACGCCAGCCCAGGGTGAAGCGCAGCCCGCGAAGCGGGCGTAGCGCAACCCTGAGGCCCTGTTGATCATCTCTGATTCAACCCTGAAAGGGTGTTACGACACACCCCTGACTCACGTGATCGTCCAATTCGACTCACGAGAGAATCATCGATCCGACACCACCAACGTCGCACGCGCCAATCCGTCGACTCGATCCGCCGACCCGCGCCTAAACAGATCGTTATCCCCAGTTCAGCGTCGCTGAATCCCATCGCTCTATGACTACCAATGTGTCAGGGCGAAGCCCGGAACGGTCCGCCTCTGAACAGACAGCAAGAAAGGACAACAGCGATGAAGACACTCAGACGACTGACGCTGACGGGATTGGCGTTGATGATGACCGGCTGCTCGCTGGAGGGCAAATGGTCCCTCTCTGACGTCGAACCGACGGCGGCGCGACGTGACTTTGAATTCGAGAGCCTCACGTTACAGGAAGACGGCACATTCTACGCCGAAGCGCGCGGCGCAACGGGTATCGAAACATCGTCGGGAACCTACATCTACGACGACGATACCCTGACGCTGACGGCACACAGCGGCGAACAGCACGCGTATAACGCCAGGTTCGTCACGGCGACGCGACTCGAGCTTCAGGGCTTCTGGAACGGACAGAAGGTCTACGCGAAGTTCAATCGCGTCGAGAAGACAGTCGAAGGTTAGCAGGACGCGATTCGCGAACGTGCGCGATCCCTGATTCATATAGATGATCGCCCCGGCGGCCCCGGTCCGCCGGGGCGATTCTCATTTACGCACGGCGTGCGGGTCAGTTCATCGCCCCGACAGGACCAACGTCGCTCGCGCAAATCCTGAGTCAGAGCCGCCGTGTCCACACGGCGACGAAATCGACTTCGTTGGCTCAACGACCTGCACATTTAATTGCCTGTGTTTCGCCATGCATGACCCGGCTCGCGATTTGCGATGCACAATCGCAAACGACGACTCGTACGCCAAAGGCGTGCAACACGCCAGCCCAGGGTGAAGCGCAGCCAGGGCAGCGGGCATGGCGCAACCCTGGGTCCCCGTTGCGCCCCTTTGATTCAACCCTGAAAGGGTGTTACAGGCGAGTCCGTCGGGGCGATGACCCGACCTGCGTACTCCATCGCGGGGCAGATTTTTGATTATTCCGGGGAACTTCCCCGGGGCCGACGGCGTCGAATCGCCATGCGATTCGAACCTTCAGCCAGGAGCCTGATCTTGTCTTTGCCCATCATGCGCCGATGCGCCCAAGCCTCTCTCATCGCCATCCTCCTGACTCTGTCCGCCGGCGCCGCCGCGCAGGTCGCGCATCCTGACGCCGAGACGACCACCACACTCGCCGACGCGAACGAAGGACCGGCCATTCCGCCCATGCTTCAAAGACCTTCAGAACCCATCGTCGGACCGATCGATACGAAGCCCGATCCATTGATCGACGACAAGGGCGATGTGCAGATCAGCATGTACATCCGCGAGGTCTTTCAGGATCGCGACGGCGTCTACTGGTTCGGCACGAACGACGATGGTCTCGCCCGCTACGACGGCGAGAAGCTCACCTACATCAGCGTCAGGGATGGCCTGGCCGGCTCCGCCATCCGGGGCATCCTTCAGTCGCCCGACGGCGCCCTGTGGTTCGCCACCAACGCCGGCGTCAGCCGCTACAAGGATGGCGGCTTCACCAACTACACAACCGAAGATGGTCTCAGCCACAACCAGGTCTGGTGCATTTTCCGGGACCGAGCCAACAACATCTGGGCCGGCACGCATGAAGGCGTCTGTCGATTTGATGGCAAATCGTGGGCCCCATTTCCACTGCCGCGGATCGATATCGACGCCCCTGAGTCACGCTTCACGCCACTCGTGGTCTTCTGCATCTGCGAGGATCGGGCGGGCAATCTCTGGTTCGGCACGGACGGCGAGGGCGCGCATCGGTTCGACGGCAAGTCATTCACCAGCTATACGAAGAAGCGGGGCCTGGCGGGCAACATGGTGCGATCCATCTGCGGCGATCGCCAGGGGCGAATCTGGATCGGGACCGAAGGTGGCGGCGTGAGTCGCTTCGACGGATCGTCGTTCCGCAATTTCACGTCCGCCGACGGTCTGAATAACGATCGCATCTTTGAGATCATGGAAGATCGATCGGGCGCAATGTGGTTCTCCACGCTCGGCGCCGGCGCCTGTCGATACGACGGAAAGACCTTCAAGGCCTACCCGGAAGATCCGAACCTGATCATCTTCGGCAGGCCCGCCCGCGCGCATGTGCAGGAGTTTTTCGAAGACAGAGACGGTATTCTCTGGCTCGGCTGTTCGGGGGGGCTGTTTCGATTCGAAGGGGAGAAGATCATCAACGTGACGCGCGATGGCCCCTGGCCGAAGAAGTCACAAACGACAATCAACAACTCGAAACGATGACACCGACATTCGAGTAGGTCGGGTCATCGACCCGACATTGTCAGCGCCGCGCACGCCAATCCTTCGGATCGATGCCCCGACCTGCGCGTCAGGCGAATACGAGCCCCGCGTATCCGACGGAATCCCGATCACCCCGCTGCCCGAGATACGATCTGCCGATCTCGTCGCTCGTCGTGTGCTCCAGCAGCGTCGCCTCTTCGGCGCCCATCGCCTTGCACGCCTCCAGTGTCGCCGCGATGGCGCCGCCACCGCAGGCGTTGCGCTGCGTGATCGATTCCTCGACCGCCTTGTCGCCATCCATCGCAAGCATCAGTTCGATGATGCGGCGATCGTTCACTTCCTTCGCCCACAGCACGCCCTCGGCGCCGACGCCCTTCGGTGTGAAGGCGAAGCCGGGACCATAGTGCGTCAGATCCGTCGAACAGGCGATCGCGGCGCGCACGCCGTATGAGCGGCAGGTCCGCCCCACGGCCCGGCCGAGCGCCGCGGCGTTGCCATCCGGGGGAACCATGATCGGCACGATCAGCGTCTCGGGCATCAGCCGCTGAATGAAGGGGATCTCCACTTCGATGCTGTGTTCGTGATCGTGCGCGTGCGGATCGGCGCGAAGCAGGCCCGTCTGGCCCATGAGTCGATCGCTGAGTCGATCGTCGATCCCCGCCAGGCCCAACGGCGTCTCCCACGCCCCGCGGTCGAAGATCGACGGCGCGCCGACATCCGGCACGTGAATGGCGCCGAAGATGACGAACACCTGCGGGTGTTTCCGACCGGCGAACGCGCGCAGCACGCGCGCCGCCACGCCGCCCGAATACACCCATCCCGCGTGCGGCAGGACGCAGCCGATCAGGCGATCACGATCGATGGCGCCGCGCTGAGATTCGGCCGGCGCCTCGGCCCGACGTATGCACTCATCGACAGACGCCTCGCACGCCGCCGCCCCGTCGGCGTAAAAGCGCCCCGCAAAAACCGGTTCTCGAATCATCATGATCCGGAGATTATAGGGGAAACGCGGACCGCCCTCGCAGCAAAGGTCGCCAGGTGGCCCACCCTCTCTCCGAGGGTGGGGTCACGATGATCGATCCGCGCGCAGACTCGGCCCATTAAAAACTCCCCTGCGCTATTGACCCCGGGAAGTAATCGTGAGACTCCGTGTTCACTCGCGGGCGGCGACAAGTCTCTCAGGATTTGAGTTCAGGATGATCGGGAAAACGGCGGGGCTCACGATCCAAAGCGCCCCAACGCGTCGATCGTCGCGCCCCCACCGGGTGGCCCATCCTCTCCGAGGATGGGGTCCCGATGATCGAAACGGGCGCAGGCGCCACACAATGGAGAACTCCCTCGCGCGATTCGCCCCTCGGAAGTACATATGAAGACGCAATGTTCGCTTGCGGGTAACGACAAGCGTCTGAGGATTGAAGTCGCGATGATCGGCGAACAGGCGCGTCGAGCGATCCCTTGGTTCCTTCGCGCGTCGATCGTCGCGCCCCCACGGCTGAAGCCATGGGCCACCCGATTGATTTCTGAATGGATGAAGTGAGTTAGTGAACGCTCAGCCCGCGACGTCGAGCAACCCGCCGATCGCGTCCGACACGTTCGCGATCGACTGATCGAGATTGTCCGAGGCGCTCTGGATGAGCCTGACGACCGCGTCTCCCGTCGCCTTCTGCTGGTCGAGTGACTTCGCCGCCACGGCGAACTGCACCTGCGACGCGGTCTGGACCGCCTTGAGGCTGGACACGGCTGAAGCGACGGAGGAAACGTTCATACCGAGAGGATCGAACCGATCCCGTCGGCGGATGAGCTTGCGATACGTCCTCTATTCAGGCGTCCGAAAAAGGCGGCGCTAGTCCGTGCCGAACAGCAGCTTCTTGCGGAACGAGCGAACGAACAGGCCGTGAATCCGGGCAAGGATGTAGGACCCGTAGAAGAAACAGGCCATGACGACACCCCACGCGAGCAGCGCGATCGCCACTTTGCCGAGCGCGCCTTCGCCGGATTTCTCGACCATTTCGGACACCTGCGGAATGAACCACGTGAAGAGCAGGGCGCCGAATCCGCCGACAAACATGCTGCCGAATACGGCGAGGAGCAGACACAGGAAGATGTAGTGCACATGCGTCTTGACGATGGACTTGGCGACATTCACGACGTTCATCACCTGCTGCACGTTGCCGAGACTCAGGCCGATGAGCTGCATCGGAATCAGGAAGGTCACGATCGCCACCCCGATGAAGAACGGTGTGCCACCATCAAAGAACTTGCCGACGTCGCCCGCAAGCACGGTCTCAATCGGATCGAACGGCAGCGTCAGGAAAGCGACGATGTACATCGAGACGCAGAGGTAGACCAGAAGAACGAGATAGGAGACGACGCTCTTGCTCAGCTGCGCCGGCGCCCATGTCAGCTTCGGGGCGCCGTCCTCACCGATGCCCGTCGATCGCACGATGTCGAAGAAGGAGTGAATCGCGACGGCCGCAAAGAAGATGATCTCCGCCGTGAAGAGCATCGACAGAATGGCCGGAATGCTCGACAGGTCCGCCGCCTCGTTCTCGCGGGAGGTGCCGACATTACTGAACGTCATCACGTTCGACGCGCCCGTGATGAACACGACGGGCACAACGCCCGCGAGGAATGCGACGAGGGCCGCCGTAAGAATCGAACTCAGCGCACTGAGCGGGTATCCGATGGCGTTACCGATTTCCGAGTAGAAACCACCGCGGCTGAGCGCGCCGATCTCCACGTGTTTCTTGATCTTCTTGCCGCCATAGCCGCCCGACGCTGTCTGCGCCGGGATGGCCTTCCAGCAGTGAGAGCAGAGAATCTCGATGTTGGGATCGCTCGACTTCGTCTTCGCGCCGCAGCTCGGGCACACGCGAACCCCTGGCTCCGTTTCCACGCCCGCCGCCTGCGACTCCAGGTGCTCGCGCTCCTCGTCCGTCAGCTGCTGCGTGCCGGCCTCCAGCGCGGCAAGGCCCGCCAGATCCAGTTCCGCCGCCGGTCCGGCCGCCTGCTCGAGCTTCGGAACCGTGAAGCCGCGATTGCAGGCCGGGCATCGAATCGCGCGACCGGCGTACTTGTCGGCGATCGACAACTTCTTCTCACAACGTGGGCAGCGCAATTTCATGAATGACGACCTCTGCATGCAAGTCGAGACAACCCCTCGGCAGGTGAGCTTGGGCCGGCGGGCAATGCTTCTATCTTATGAATGCGGGGGAGGAGTGGCAATCATGCCGACACGACAACGGATCGGCGGACGATATCGGTCTATTCCGCCGGCTGGAAGGCGGAGCGAATCTCCGTCATGAGCTGGTCGACCTTGAACGGCTTGAACAGAACGGCGTTCAGCCCTTCCTGGCGAGCCCGGACGATGGAGTGATTCGGGTCGTAGCCGAAGCCCGTCATCAGGATCACGGAGATATCCGGATGGATCTCCCGGCTGGCCGCAAAGACCTCATAGCCGTTGCGATGCGGCATCTTGATATCAGCGAGCAGCATGTCGTAGGACTGCGACTCCAGGAAACCGATCGCCTCGGCGCCGTCCTTCGCAAGCGTGACGTCGCAGCCGCGACCACGCAACACGCCGCCGATCGTCTCGCGGATCGTCTCTTCGTCGTCGGCAATCAGGATGCGCTTGCCTTCGAGGAGCGGATCCTTCTCCGTCATGTCGCCGTGGCGCCCCAGGATGCCGCAGCGCGGGGACGCGACAGTTCGCACCTTCTTCTTGATCGAGTCGACGCTGTCGATGATCGCGTGCAGGCGATGGCGGAGTTCGTCGTTGCCGATGAACTCCTCGACCAGCGTGCCGGCCTCCGTGACGATGTCGTTCAGGGGACCCGCGATCTCGTCGATGACGTCGTCCGCCAGCTGCCCCGTCGATTCATAGCGTTCGACGATCAGCAGGTCGAGCATGTTCAGCGCCAGGGCGACGTAACGCGCGAGCATTTCGGCGAACTGGCGATCGTCTTCATTGAACGCCGCCGCCCGATCCGACTCGATATCGAGCACGCCGATGATTCGATCGTGCAGGCGAAGCGGGACTGTCAGCGAACTCTTGGCCTGTTCGAGCCCCTGGAGGTATCGAGGATCGCTCGCGGTATCGTGGCAGATGTAACTGCGACCCGTCGCGGCGACGTATCCGCTGATGCCATTGTTCTCCGTCGACGCGTAGATATCGAGATCGCGGCTCTCCTCGCACATGCCGTGCTGGAGCACCATTTCCAGGCGATTCGTTTTCTTGTCAACGAGGAGGACGGCGAAGTTATCGAAGTGAAGCAGATCGTGGAGGTATCGAAGAATCTTGCGTTCGAGAAGTCGCAGCCGCTCTTCGACATCCATGCCGGCCGTCGACTCCGCGTCGAGTCGCACCAGCTCGCGCCCGGCCAGGTCGATCGCGTCGATCTTCTGTTGCAGCCGCCGGCTGTGCGTCACATCCCAGACGACGGCGCTGAAGCGCGCCATGCGTCCCGATTCCTCGACGACGGGCGTGACTGTCACGTCGAAATGCTGATCGTCGCCGGCCACCAGGCTGAAACGCCGGGCACGTGCGTGCGCCGGCGTCGAGTTGGCGAATTCCTTGACATGATCGCGAAACGTTCGTTTACACGCTTCGCTGATGCGATCGATCAGGTCGCGCGGATAGCTTCGCATCCGCGGGTTGTCCCATTGCAGTGCGCCATTGGCGTCGAAGATGCAGACGCCCTGCCCGATCGTCTCGAGCAGCAGTCGCAGATTGGCGTTGGTGTCGCCCGGCGCCCACATCATCTCGATGTACGACGGATCGGCGATGACCAACTCGAAGTTGGTCTCCCTCAGTCGCTGCTGCGCCGCCTCAAGCGATTCAACGCATTCAAAGTCCGCGCTCGGACCGAAGCGATCCTGAAGGGCGTCCGGAATTTCGTGGCCGGCCGCAAGGACGAGTATCCTGCGATATGTTGCCGTGGCGCTCATGATTTCGACCTACCCCTACCCGGGCCGACACTCACCTCCGAAGCGTTGGTCGGGCGGACGTCGAGCTGTCCTCGCGCGTTACACGTCCCTGCGCAACACGCCTCCATCTAACATCATATTCGCCGCTCTGTCCGAAGACAAAGCCGCCGGACACCTCGCCTTCGTGAAAATCCGGCAAATCACCCGATCATCCAACAAATGCCACACGCCGACATCGGCGCCCGATTTCGCGGCGTTCGACGGCACAGATGAACCCCGGACACCGCCGCATGCGCCAATTGTCCTACTCGGCTATCGTCGGCTGACGAGGTTCGAAGGATCGCCTCGAACCCGGAGCGAGTTGCGCAATCACCAGCATGGCCGTCAAAGGCGGAGTGATTATCGACACACGGATGGCGGGAATCGGGAGAGTTACGGATCAGCGAGTTCGTCGCCCGAGGTGGCGACACAGCCTTGGCGCCAGCCATTTCCGGACGAATCGCTGATCCGTCCAGCCGAAGTGACCGCCGTCGTTGCCGAGTTTCGCCATGGCGGGCGTCCAGGCCTCCTGCCGCAGCACGGCGACATCCCGATGATTCAGGGGCGACAGGGTCGATCGCTGCTGGAAGCCGACCTTGCCGGCGGACACGCTGTGCGCCCGATCGATGGTCCCGGCGATCATCGTGCCGGGGCCGAGCAGGATGGCGTCGAGTTCGGAATAGCAGTTGACAATCTCGCTGGACGTTCGGGCCAGCGCCGGCCGCAGGTCATAGCCCGGGCTGACAGACGCCGCGAGCAGAAAAACCGCTGTCACAGGCGCGTCCGCGGGCATCCGCTCCGTCGCCATCAACGCAATCCCGGCGCCACCGGAATGGCCGACCAGCTGCACAGGGCGCCCCGGATAGGCCGTCATGTAGTCGACCAGCTCATCCCGAAGCCGATCCGCCTCATGACGATTTCGCTCGATGTCCGTGAGATTGATGAGAAAGCCGCCGGGAACCGGCGTGCCCCACTCGTGCCGGCGGATCGCACAATCGACGCCGCCCTTGTCGAGCCCCAGGACCAGCGCCCGGTTCCAGACGCTGGGTCCCTCGATGCCGGGCAGCACCACGACCAGCCCGCGATCGAGCCGCTCGACGGCGTTCAGCCTGCCCTCGTCCAGGCAGCCGACACCGCTTCCCAGTGTCACGAGGGCCAGCAGGCGCCAGTATCCGGCGCCCAATCGTCGCCCCGGCCCATTCCCCCGGCCCGCTGAATGCGCCTGTCGGCTCGCTTCACTCAATCGATCGCCCTCGTCAGGCCGCGCGTCGTTGTGGCGCCCCCGCTGTCACTGTCGCCGGCTCCGGCTGAACGAAATTCGCGTGCAGCAGGAGAACCCACATCAGCGCCGACTGCCCGACGGCCAGGATGATGTAGGATGCGACGGGCAGCTTACCGAATCCGCCCCATCGAATCATGACCGCCAGGGCGATGAAGCTCAGAAGCGTCGAAATGAAGACCGACGTCGCCGCCGTGTAAAGCCAGGTGTGATATCGGCTGTCCCAACGCAGGGCCCAGGTTCCAAACAGGGCCGCGGCGCCCGCGGACAGGCACAGCGCCAATGTCCGATGGACGGCGTGCGTCGAAATGGCCGCCATCAATTTCGCCGGATCAAAGGCCTCGGACGTCGGCCATCGCCAGACGACCAGCGCCGCCAGTGCGCAGAAGCCAACCCACAGCATACACATCACCAGGGTTCGGGCGGATTTGCACGTGATCATCATCCTCAGGCCCGCGGCAATCATGACGCCACTCAGGATCATCGTCAGGTAGAACCAGCCCAACGGCGCCCCAAGGCCCGCCGCGACCGATTTCATTTCCGCCTCCGTCATCCGCACATCGGCGCCCAGCATGCCGGCGTGATGTTGCGGCTCGGCGCCCGGCGCGGGATCCGTCGGAAGGATCTGCGGCTTCGAAATCTGCTGCGCCGACGCCGAGGAGAGCACCCGCGCCGTGTTGATCCGCCAGGCAAAGGTATCCACCTGCATGCAGCAGCAGAGCCAGACCAACGCCACAGCGACAGTCAGGCCGCCGGCGCCAATCGACTTGTAGATCAGGACCGCGGCGACAATGACCAGCTCAACCAGCGCAACCCACTGCCAGATTTCGATATTGGTGTAACTCCACTTCGGCTGCGCGGGCACATCGGGGCCCAGCATGGGGAAGGCGATCCACTTCACATAGGCCGATTTGAAGAGCAGGATCGTCAGCGTCACGATCAGGCACGCCGACAGGAATCGCAGGAGCTTGTCACGACAGAGGACGGCCCCGATCGACGCCGTCAGCAGCGCCGCGCCCCACAACGCGACGTCCGTCCACTGCTTCACAAACGCCTCAGACAGGAAATACACGGACGTCGCCCCGGCCGGCTCGCCCCACAGGTACTGAGGCCCGTGCTTTGCAATTGAATCGCTGATCGTCGCCGACTCGGCGCCCCATCGCGGCAGATAGAAGACGCCCAGGGCCAACCCGACAATCGACGCCAGCACGAACGCGAAACCAATCAGACCGCGAATCGTGATATTCGTCGGCCTGGCGCCCGCCTCGATCAGGTACCCCAGCGCAAACCCCGGCAGCGTCAGGCAGTGCGGCGGGATAAACCAGTCGTATGCGGCGGCCAGAGCGCCGATCGTGATCGCGACCGCCAGCGAAGCGGCGATGAACAGTCCGACGCGCTTCTTCAGGCACCAGCCCGCCAGCAGAATGCACAAGGCGCCCGCCACCTGCGGCGTCCATCGATAGAGATGCGAATACGACTGTGCGAGCTGATTCGCCTTTTCGATGGCGGCCGCCGCCACGACGGACGGAACGGCGTCCGGCGAGAACGCGTTGACGCCAATCGCCTCGTATTCGTAATACTTCGTGACGCCCGCCTTCACAATGGCCGAGAATGGCTCGGGGTAGTAGGCGATGGCCAGCCCGCCAATGACCGCCAGGACGAAACCGATTGTCAGTCGGAATCCACCCGGCCGCGGCGTGTCCTTCGGCGCCGGCTTCGCGTTCCTGTCGTGAACCACTTTGACCGTCTGCGGTCCCGCCGGCCGCTGCGCCGCGGGTCGAGGCGCGGGCGGTCGCTGGCCGGGGACACCGGGACCCACGGGGCGTGGCGCCGCCGCGCCGGCTGGACGCGGCGCCGGCGCTCCGGCGGGTCGAGGCGGATGAAGCGAGATTCCCGTGGCCGGCTTCGGAGTAGGTTTCGGCGTATCCATGATCTTTTTCGTGCTGGTTGGCGCGGTCCGTGCGCGCGACCCGATTCCCCACAGGCCGCGGAAGGTCCGCATATTTCTTATACGAAGCCATCGGCAGTAGATTTCGGGAGCGGGATGGAATTGGGTGGATCGGCGGGTTTATTGGGGCGCGTTATCGGACGGCGTTTCCGCTACACCGGCCAATCCCGCGGACCAAGGCTGATAACCGCGCCATCCCCCTGCAAGGGCCAGCGAGCAAGATATTCTCGGACGACGGCTGGTGTCGCCTTTTCCAGTACTGCCAGCCGCTGCTCGACAGTCCGGGGCAGACCGAACACGTCGATCTCCTGAATCATCTGCATGAATCGGTAGTACGGCGCCTCCCCCTCGGAAGCCAAAGACGTCGCCACGCGATTCCTCACCCGCTGAACCTCATCCTCCGTCACGCCCCCCGACTGCAACGTCGCGATTTCTTTCCGCATCGCGCCAAGAAGCTCATCCGCCCGATCGGGCTCCGTGAACCCGAACGCCAGCATCAGACCTTCGTCGCAGTAATCCAGCCGGCCCGCCGCGACATTCGCCGCGACGCCCGTCTGCACAATGTTCCAGAAGAAACGGCTGTTGCGCCCACCGAGAATCGACGCCACAAGATCGCCGATATCCCGATCCTCGTCCGCGGCCGACGGCGCCGGATACAGAATTCCGATCGCCTGGCGCTGGAATCGATCCACAACACCTTTGTGCACGCCCGTCAGCGTCGCCTTCGGACGCGCGCGATCCGGTCGCGGTTCGGCCGGCGCCCAGTCGCCGCAGATCCGCTCGGCAATGTCGTACACCGCCTTCGGTTCAACGGCGCCTGTCACGATCAGGACCATGTTCCGCGGGTGATATCGATCGGCGAAATAGCCGTAGAGCGAATCCCGCGACAGGGCCGTGATCGACTCCGTCGTCCCCAGGACGGGCCATGACAGCGGATGACCGGCGTAGAGCCGCTCGTGGAGCAGGTCATACACCTTTCGCTCCAGCGAATCGTCCGACATCGCGATCTCTTCCAGGATCACGTTCTTTTCCATGTCGAACTCTTCCGACGGCATCTGCGACTGCATCATGTCCGCCAGCAGCTCGATCTGACGCTCGAGATCCTCGACGCGCACCCAGCCGAAATAGACCGTCCGCTCCTTCGACGTGTAGGCGTTGTAGGTGCTGCCCATGTCGTCGAAGTCGCGCGTGATCTGTTCCCAGCCGCGCTTCTTCGTGCCCTTGAAGCACATGTGCTCCACGAAGTGCGAAACGCCCGCCAGGTCCGGCGTCTCATCGCGCGCGCCTGTGCGCACGAGAAAGCCCGCCGCGGCGCTGCGCACATGAGGCATCGTCTCCACAACGATGCGAAGACCATTCTTCAGCGTGTGCTCGTGAAAACCGCCGGACTGCGTCATCCTCGAAAATCCTCCAACGGTCGCGGTCCGAGCGTCTGCACGCAGAGCTTGTCACGCGGATGCGTCTCCAGGTACCGTCGCACGTCGTCCATCCTGACGGCTTCGATCGTCGCCCTGCGTTCCTCGATGGGAATCGGTCGCCCGTGATGATAGATATCGCCACTCAGTTCGCCGACCCGCGCCCGCGTGATATCGCCGTGCGTCTGCATCTTTGCCGTGATGCCGATCTTGGCGCGATCCAGCTCTTCCTGCGTGATGTCTTCCGCCAGGCGATCGATCTCGCGAAGCAGCGTTCGCGCCGTCTGATCGCAGCGCGCCGGCGTCGTCGACGCCCCGGCGAACATCATGCCGGCCCCGCGCGGGTGCTCGTTCCATGCGCCGACCCAGTACACAAGCCCCTGCTTTTCACGCACTTCCGTGAACAGTCGCGAGCTCATACCGCCGCTGAGAATTCCCAGCGTCACGCGTTCGACGGAATGCTCGGGCGACGTCGCCGAAACGCCCGGCCAGCACATCAGAATGTGCTCCTGCTCCAGCGCCTTGTCCTGGTGCCGCACGCCCGGCGAAAACTCGACGGGAATCGTCTCGAACGCGCCGGAAGCGCCATCGCCGAATCCCTGAAAGAGTCGATCGATCGACTGGGCCACGCCATCCACATCGATCGCGCCGCCGACACAGACCTGCATCCGCGCCGCGCCGTAATATCGCTTCCAGTAGTTCACGACGTCGTCGCGCGTGATCGCGGCCAGCGTTTCCTTCGATCCAAGCTCGTGCCGGCCCAACCGCGATCCGTAGGCGTTTCGCGCGATCAGTCGCGACGCCAGCTCCTGCGGATCGTCCTCCATGGCCGTCAGCTCCTGCTGAGCCAACTGAATCGCAACCTCGAATGAATCCTGGGGAAAGGAGGGCGTTTGCAGCACTTCCGCCACGAGGGCGCACGCCGTGTCCAGATGCTCCGGCAGGCAGCCGAGCCGAAAGACGGTCGACTGCCGCCCGACACCGCCCGTGAACTGGGCGCCGATGGCGTCGAACGCGTCGCTGACGTCGCGGGCCGATTTCGTCGCCGTTCCCTTCGTGATCGTCTGCTCGACAATCCCGCCGAGGCCCAGCCTGGACTCGTCTTCGTCCACCATCCCGGCGGCGACGCGCACATTCAGCGCGACCGTATGACGGCCCGGCATTTCCAGGGCCGCAAAATCGATACCGCAGTCGAGACGGCGATGATGATAGGTTTCGCTTCGCTCCATGCCGCCGTTATAGCGGCGATCGAAGCCGTCCGAAAGCGCGGTCCGCTTCGCCCCGCTAGTCCTCGTCGGACGCCTCGGAATAGAGAATCAGGACGTAGCCCCGACGGGCCACGAGTTCGCACGGAACGCCCTCGACGATCGCCGCCGCCATCGCGTCCGCCTCGTCGCCATCGGCGGCGTCTACTTTCACTTTGACGAGATCCGTCTTCGCCAGATGCTGGCGGATCGTCTCGATCTGAGACGCCTGCAGGCCATGCCGCCCCACGTGAACGATCGGCTTGAGCGGATGGGAGCGTCCGACCAGCGATTTACGCTTTCTTGCGTCCATTGTCATGGCGCCGATCATAGCCGCGGGGCGTGACTTCCGCGCGGTCCGCATTGCCCGTTCCTGACGGATTGTGTCCGTTAACATGCGTCGCCGCCCGCCGAATCAGCCGATGCAGAAGAGTCACCGACACGGCGCGCGTTGGGAGCCGAACCGCCAGAGCCTATGAATGACTCGCCGGACAATTTCACCTGGGAACCCAGCCGCCGGGATGTGTGGATCGCCTCCCTCGTCGGGCTCCTGTTCGTACTGGCGGCGTTGCTCGTCGTGCGTTACCTGAAGGGTGAGGATGTCGCGGGGTTCACGGGCGGTGTCACCTACGGCGAAATCGCCGACCACCTGGCGGATTCGGGCCGCTATTCGATCGATGGCGTTCATCCGACGGGCTATCGCCCACCCGCCTTTCCGCTCCTCCTGTCCGTATTGCGCAACCCGGGGAATCCGAGGTCGCAGCCGTTTGCCCTCGCGGTCAATCTGCTGCTGGACGTCGCGTGCCTGGCCTTAACGCTCTCGCTGCTGGGCCGATTGACCCGCTCCACGCCGGCAATGGTTGCGGTCGCCTTGCTGTACTGCGCGGATGTCACGTTTCACCTGGAAGCGTTTGCCCAGCGAGAAACGATGCTGTACACGGCGCTGCTCCTCGCTTTCATGAACGCCGCGGCAAGTCGCCGTGTCGGTCTTGGGCCGTTGCTCGCCCTCTCGGTCTTCACAGGCCTGGCATGGCTGACACGACCGACGGGGATTGCGCTGATACCACTGCTGTTGGCCGCCGCGTGGTTCCAGTTTGAACATCGAACGCTCCGCCTGCGACTGGCCCGCGTGGTCATGGTGTGCTGCGCGCTCGCGACCATCGTCCTCCCCTGGCAGGTGTTTCTCTACCGCAGCTTCGGCGCCCCTGTGCCTTCGGGTACGACCTCCGGTGGTCTGAATCTCTTTCAGGGGAATAACCCGGCCGCTCGCACGCTCATTCCCTGGATCGATGTGGACAAATACTGCGGCGCGATTGATCGGGAACTTGCTTACCGCGGGTTCGAGCCACATCAGGAACTGGCGCGGGATCAATGGCTGAAAGCCGAAGCGATCGAGTTTGCCAAAACCCATCCGGCGGAGACGCTTCGGATGGCGATCATCAAGATCGCCGCGCTCTACTCTCCTGTTCCCACGCCGTTCGGAAGTGGATACATCGATGTCTGGAGCGATGAGATCCAACTGCACTCATTTCAGTATCACAAGTCGATCTGGACCATGCTCTCGACGATTCATGGTTTCGCCCTCGCCGCCCTGATCCTGCTGGCCATCGTACGATGTCGCGGCGCCAGGACCCGTCGGCCGGCGGCGGTCCGCCTGATCATCGGCTATCTGGCGATCGTGACGCTCCTTCATGCGATGACCTTTGCCGAAACGCGATTCCGATTGCCGCTCGATCCATTGCTGATCACGCTGGGCGCAGCCGTTGTGTTCTCATGGCGAAAACCCGTCGATAGCGTTCAAACAAAGAAAGCGTAGCCGCCTCGTATGCCGAACGATCCGCCCAGTGTCTGTTTCGTCGCCCCCAATAACTACGCCGTCCTGGCGGGCCGCGGAGACATTGCGCAGATCGGCGGCGCGGAAGTGCAGCGCGTTCTCATCGCGCGTGAACTCGTCAAGCGCGGATGCGCCGTCAGCTTCGTGACACTCGATCACGGCCAGCCCGACGCTGTCGAACACGACGGTGTCCGCGTCTTCAGGATGTGCGCCAAGCACGATGGCCTGCCCGGTCTGCGCTTCATCCATCCGCGCTGGACCAGCCTCTGCGCCGCCATGCGCCGGGCGAACGCGGACATCTACATCCAGCGAACATCGGGCGTCGAAACGGGACAGACCGCCCTGTGGGCGAATCAGAATGGCAAGCCCTTTGTGTATTCAGTGGCGAATGATCCTGAGTGCGATCGTCGTCTCGGCGCCAAGGGCAATTGGCGCGAGCGCGCCTTCTACAAGTATGGGCTTCTGCACGCCGATCGCGTCGTTGCACAGACAAGTCAGCAACAGGATACACTGAAGGCGACATTCAATCTGGACGCGACTGTCATTCGAAGCTGCGCCCCCGATCCCGGCGACCCCTTCGCCGACGCGTCGCGCGACGCCGCCCTTGCCGAGCGCCGCGTTCTCTGGATCGGTCGATTTTCGCGACAGAAACGACTCGATCGGCTACCTGGAATTGCACGAGCCTGTCCCGACGTTCAGTTCGATGTCATCGGCTCACATTCCAACCCGGCGCCCGAAATCGCCGCGGCAGTCGACGAACTCCGCCAACTGCCGAACGTGACGCTTCACGGATTTGTTCCCTACGCGGAGCTGGCGCCCTTCTACGCGCGCGCCGCCCTGCTGCTCTGCACGAGCGACTGGGAGGGGTATCCGAACACCTTCATGGAGGCCTGGTCGCAAGGCGTTCCCGTCATCTCGACCATCGACCCGGACAACGTCATCACGACGCACGCGACAGGACGACGCACAACGACCGACGAAACCCTGATCGCCGACACGCTCACAACGATGCTGGCGGACGAAACCGCCTGGCGACAATGCGCCGAACGCGCGCGGTCATTCTTCCTCGAAACGCACACCCCCACCGCCGCCGGCGCCGCCTGGTTCAACCTGCTGTGCGGACTCGTTCGCCGCTGACGGAGTCGGATTGTCGGTGATTCCTGATCCCGTGGCCCGGCCCGAGCGTAGGTCGGGTCATCGACCCGACAGCCGGGTGGTATTGTCGGCTGCCAAACGGGCGCCGCTGGTCGGCTTGCCCGAGGCTGTCCGGAATCAGTTCATCTTTCGAGGGCGAGACCTCGACGCGCCGCGCCGGCGTCGATCGTTCGATCGTCCGGCCTGAAGGGCCGAGATAGCCGGAGCCCCGGGTGGAGCGCAGGCCGCGGACGCGCGGGTGCCACTGGTGGCTTGCCCACCAGTGCCCAGGGCGAAAAGCGACTGTAAGATTAGGCTCCGTCTGAAAACCCATCAGGCCAGCGTTCTCAAGTAGCGTTGGATG